>NZ_JAMYPQ010000001.1:0-929253 GCF_040320455.1 Mesorhizobium sp. M0698
AGCAACGCTTTCAACTCGCCTCTGCTCAGTCTAACGTCTCGATTGGTCATGGCACTTCCCCTTCCACGGGAATCGGTGATCGCAACGTCACCACCGTGCCAT
The DNA here is from genome assembly GCF_040320455.1 of Mesorhizobium sp. M0698. Lineage (NCBI taxonomy): Bacteria > Pseudomonadati > Pseudomonadota > Alphaproteobacteria > Hyphomicrobiales > Phyllobacteriaceae > Mesorhizobium > Mesorhizobium sp. M0698. The sequence continues at coordinate 103 of NZ_JAMYPQ010000001.1, forward strand.
GGCCGCTCGCCCCTCAGAGCAGGCGCCGTTCTCTCTCCAAAACTTTTTGCAGAACCTTCAGCACACTATCTCGCCAACCGAGCGGGGACACCCTAATTGGTGGTGACTTGCGTCACCGCCACGCCGGTTATCCTGCCGTTCCCGGCTGTGTAGGTGAGCGTCTGCGTGACCGTGGCGTCCTTCTGGTCGGGAGACGAAGCAGGATAAGAGGCGGCGAAGCCGAAATGGCCGTAACGATCGGGCTTGGCGGCGCCAAATTTCGCGGCCACGTCGCTCAGCGGCGCTCCGACGCCGGGCGTATCGAGTTCAATAGCTGTCAGGCTGGCAGGCGCGCCGGCGCATCCTTCCGGCACCTTGCCTTCCGGGTTCGGCTGCAGGGCGACGGACAGGACACCGTGGTCGGAGCCGCCCATCTCGCCGGATACGAACCAGAAGATCGACGGCGATCCGCCGGCGTCGGGGCCGGCATAGCAAAGCCAGTGGCGTGAATCTCCGGCGTCACCTTCATCGTGCATCGCTCCGCCGAAGGCTTTTTCGACATCGGCAAGCGTGGTTTCCTCAAGCTTTATCTCCAGCGGCCCAGCTTTGACCTGCTTGAATAGCGGGCTGGCCAGCGGCGAGTTGATATCGCCCAGGGATGGAATCGCCCGGTCCGGGTTGAGCGGCTTGGCCAGCGTCGTTGCATTGGTCACCAGTCCGGCAACGATGAGTGCGAAATATCCGGCGTTCTGTCCCATGCCGATCTCCTGTCGTTCGAAATGAAGGTGCGGAAGGATTTGCGGGCGGGTGCTACCCTGTCTGGCTGATGCCCAAACCGGTGCACGACCAACTGGACCGAAGATAAATTCACAAGTCCGCAGCCTTCAACGTCATTCCGGCGACTTGGCAACCAAAGTGTAATCGAGGCTCACAATTCCTTCTCGGCCAGCTCCCGAAATGCGTCGGGAACCGACCGCTGTAGCCCGAGCGCGACCGAGGCGTAGCCGACCGCCTCCCAGCCGAAGCGGTCGCGGATCTTGTCGACGGCGCGATCCGCGGTCCAGCGCGCCGCGCCCTTGCTGGTGCCGGGGCGGCGGCGGTAGTCGTCGAGCCCGAGCGGCAGTTCCAGTTGCAGGCCGGCATGCTGCTCCAGATGCGATACGGCGATCGCCAGCAGCGAGATTGTCTTTTCGTGCGGATGGTCGATGAGCACCTTGCGCACCAGCGCCTCGGCGATCTCGGCCAGCATGGCGGTTGCCGAAATCGGCTGATCGAGCGTGATCGAGCGGGTCACCGAGCGCAAATCGGCAAAGCGGACGCGAACCGTCACCGTGCGGCCGGGCCGGGATTTCGCCCGCAGCCTTGTGGCGACCCTGTCGGCCAGATGCAGCAAAGCGGGCACGAAGACCTGCTCCTCGGCGGGTTTCCGGCCGAGCGCCGATTGCGCGCCGGCCGAGCGCGCCCGGCGCTGCGTCTCGAGCTTGCGCGGATCGCGGTTCCACGCCAGCGCGTTGAGTTTCTCTCCCGCCGCCGGCCCGAGCAGGCGCTCAAGCGCCCCACCATTGGTCTTCGCCAGCTCGCCGATGGTGTTGACGCCGATGCCGGCCAGCCGCTGCCTGGTGACCGGGCCGACGCCCCACATCAACTCGACCGGCAGGTGGTGCAGGAACTCCAGCTCGTGGCGCGGATCGACCACCACCAGCCCGTCCGGTTTTGCGACCTGTGAGGCGATCTTGGCCAGATGCTTGGTGCGGGCTACGCCGACCGAGATCGGCAGGCCGAGCTCGGCCCGCACGCGGCGGCGGATCTTGCCGGCGATCTCGGCCGGCGAGCCGAACAAATGGGTGCAGCCGGCGACGTCGGCAAAGGCCTCGTCGATCGAAATCCGCTCGACCACCGGCGTGAAATCGCCGAGCACCTTGATTGCCGCATCGCCCAGCCGCTGATAGTCCTTGAAATGGCCGCCGACGAAGATGAGTTGCGGGCAGAGTTCCCGCGCCCGCCGTCCCGGCATACCGCCGCGCACGCCGAACGCCTTGGCTTCATAGGATGCGGCAAGCACTACCCCGCCGCCGACGGCAATCGGCTTGCCGCGCAAGGCCGGGTCGAGCAATTGTTCGACCGAGGCATAGAAGGCATCCAGATCCGCGTGGAGGATGTTGGCTTCCATCCGGCCCGTTCGCCCGCGGCGGTTCGAACGCCGCATTGTCTCGAGTTGTGATGAGAACATAAAGAGAACATTGTGGGTGAATTGTCAAGCAGCGCGGACGACAGGTGAAGGGGCAATCGCTTCAGGTTGGCGCCGCCCCTCATCGCCCTGCCGGGCACTTCTCCCCGTATAGTGACGGGGAGAAGGACGCTTTCGTCGATGGCTTCGCCAATCACTAACGTTGCAGGAAAGTGCCGAGTTTGCGGACAGCCCCTTCTCCCCGTCGCTATACGGGGAGAAGGTGCCGGCAGGCGGATGAGGGGCAGCGCCGACTTCGGCAATCAGCCGAGCGCTACAGCGCCATCTTGTAGCCGAGATGACTGGCGGTGAAGCCGAGGCGCTCGTAAAAAGCGTGCGCCTCCCGTCGACCTTTGTCCGTGGTGAGCTGGACGAAGCTGCAATTGCGCGAACGGCATGTTTCAATCGCCCATTCGATCATCAGCTTGCCGAGGCCGCGCGAGCGCCATTGCCGGGCGACGCGAACGCCTTCGATCTGGCCGCGCCAGGCGCCTTTTCTCGAAATGCCTGGAAGGAAGCTGAGCTGCAGCGTTCCGACCACTTGCCCGGCGTTGACGGCGACGGCCAGCAACTGGTTGGGATCGGTATCGATTGCGCTGAAGGCATCGAGATAGGACGGCGCAAGCGGCGTGGACGGGTCTTCCCGGTCTGCGCCGAGCACATCGTCGGCAAGCATTGCAACGATCGCCGGCAGGTCGGGCGCCTGCGCGCGACGGAATTCGATCTCGCTCATCGCGTGGAGACATACGGCGCGGATTTGGGGACGACAAGCGTGAAGGGATGCAACTTTGCCGGTCTACTGGAAAGCAGCCGTTGAAAGACCTATGACAGGCGAGATCGGGAGGCTACGATATGGATGTTCCAGCCAGCATGAAGGCTGAATTGGCAGCCTGGAACAATGGGTCCGGCATCGATCTACAAAGCTGGGTCGGGTGCGAGGGCCGATTTGCGCTTGCTGTGGGATACAGCACCATTTTCTGGCCGAAATTCGTGACGTTCGAACGCTACGTTTTGATGGAAGGGTTTAGCGAGGAAGGCCTGCGAAGCTTTGAACGAGACCCCAACGCCACACGACAGTCCGTGGAAGCGGTTATGAACCACCTGCACATTGCCGACATTCACGCCTTGGGCGCCGCCGACATCTCTCGCGACAAACTCGTGTTTCTCGGCTCGGTTCTCAAGGAGATTTATGAGGCAAAACTGCAATGGCAGTTTGCGAACCGAAGGTTTGTCGTCGAGTTTTTCGCTTCAGACTCCAGAGACCTGGAGGATTATCAGCTGTCTTTCTGGCAAGCAGACTAGGGCAATGGGCGAGGCGAGCAACTTAGCGAGGGTCAACCCTTCAATGCGGATCGAAATCGAGGGTGTCTCCCTGGAGACGTTGAGGGCGCTGTCGCGCGCGGACCAGGATGCGTTGCTGGCCTTCGGCCGGCCGATCTCCTTCGCCATGGGCAGCGCCACCGTCCTGGCCGAATTCAATCGCAATGGCGGCACGCTTCTGGTCAATTTTGCCCATATCGACGGCGGTGGCGAAGGCGTCCTGCTCGTCTTGTGGAGGCTTGTCCGGGCCTATGCCATCGATCGGCAATTCAAGCTGATCCGTTGGAATGTCCATGCCGCCACCTGCGCCACACCGAATCCCCGGCTGCAGCGTTTCCTGCGCTCCCATCACTTCGCAGAGATCGACGATGCCAGCTACGGCCGCATTTTCGCTCGCAGCCAGCAGCTTTGATCGGCTGGCTGGCCGCTCCGCTCGGGCTTACGCCGCCTCGAGCGCCCAGAGGCGGTGGCCGTAGCGGCGGAAGAAGCGGGCGAAGAGGCGTTGCTGCCTGGCGCGGGTGAGGTCGGCGGCGCGCCTTTCCTGTCGCCAGCGCGGCATGTTGCGGAACATCGACAGGAAGCGGGCGGCATCCTCGAGTGCCTCCTCGGCTGACTGCGCCGGGCGGATCGCCGCCAGGACAGAGCGCGGCTCGGCTTCATCTGGTCGATCGCCGCCTTGCGCTGGCGATGACCCTGGCGTGCCTTGCGGATGCCGTCCTGGCGGATGGCCGCGAAAGCGGCAAGCATGGCCGGGCTGTCGCCGCTATAGCCGCAAGCATGGGCGAACTGGGCTGGGTCCATCGTCATTCCCTTGCTGCCGGCCGGCTGCGGTTCCGTTGCTCGCGCCGATTCCAGTCCGCACCACGTATAAGCATAACTCAAATAATCGAACAAGTGAAACTTTCACATTGATGTAAGCGGAACCGACTCGACTCCGCTCCAAAAACCGATAATGTTGCGAACAAAGCAGGAACAACGATGGGGATGATCATGGCATTGGCAGGCAAGGAAGCGACGATCGCCGATGTTGTCTCGATTGCCGTCGAATGCATCGACTGCGGCCGTAACAGGTGGTGGAAGCCGGCCGAGCTCAAGCTGCATGGGGTGATGCCGGAGACGCCGCTGGCCGCACTTTCGGGGCGCCTGATCTGCAAGGCCTGCCGGGCCGACGGCCTGCCGGGCGCCGCCGTCTCGATCCAGGCCGCCTTCATCGACGACCGGCAACGGACCCGCGCCGAGGCGCGCCTGCTCAACGGTCGAGAGCTGCAGCCGAGGCGGGCTTGAGGGGGCGGGACGGTGTTCTTCCTTCTCCCCTTGTGGGAGAAGGTGGCCGAGCGAAGCTCGGTCGGATGAGGGGTGTTGGACGGATCGCTACCTTGATGGCGTAAGTGCTTAAAAATCGCTTCTACATTTCCTCCGCCGCGTTCCTTCCAGCACCCCTCATCCGGCTCGGCGCTGTGCGCCGATCCACCTTCTCCCACAAGGGGAGAAGGCAACAAGCCCTCAATACCCCAGCAATTCCTTGAGCGGGATGACGCGGAAGACGTTCTTGATGGCGTAGCGGTTGAAGGACAGCGTCTTGGGCGGGTTGTACTGCTCGACGATCAGCTCGGCGGCGGTGCGCTTGACCAGCTTCTTGATGAAGGCCTTGCCGTTTTGCTCGTTCTCCTCGGGCAGGGTCTCGATCACCACATGGTCGCCGGGCAACGCTTCGCGGCCGCCGCAATAGATCATCTCGCCGGGCTCGTAGCGCGGCACCATCGAATCGCTCAGCACGTGCAGCGCAAACACGTTGCGCAGATGCCGGATCCCCGGCGGCCGCTGGACATAGCCGGCCGGCTGGCCGTTGAAGGTGAAGTCGCCATCGTCGCCGCCGACGGCGGTGCCGAGAAGCTGGATGTCCATCGGCCCGGCGGGCAGGGGGCCGGGATCGGTGACGATCTCGGCATCGGCGACCGGTCCGGCATCTTCGAGGAAAACGACCTCGCCCTTGCCGAGTGCCACCGGGTCGACGCGCAGGAACGCGGCGGTCTTCAAAAGGTTCTCGGTCTTGGGCAGGTTGCGCCCGGTTTCCCAATTGCCGACGGCAGCGACGTCGGTGTCGTTGTGCTCGGCAATGTGGCGCATCACCAGGCCGCGCTGCTTGCGCGCCCGGCGGATCGCCGCTCCGACCTTGATCGACAGTGCAGTTTTCGCCATGGCTCCATCTGAGGCATAAGAATCGGTTTCGTCTATGCAAGAATCGCTTGCATAATTGATTGAGTTATGCTCTTATATGGTCATGCACAAGTCGCTTCACCAGCTTTCGGTCCTCGAATCCGCCCTTCAGCGCGCCGGCAGCGCTCGCCTGGAGGCGGTACCACAACCGGTCGCCAAGGCCATGCATGTGCCAACCCTGTCCCCTTCGTCGCGGCTGTCCTCCTCCCCGGCCGGGACGATGCCCGAGGCTCGCGCCTCGGATCCGGCAGCGCAAGCGGCCGGAACGGCCGGAGCCGTTCCCCTCACGGCTCCGGCCACGAATTACCTGCCGGCCGGCAATGCGGATGCCGCGGTTTCCTGCACCCGCACCGAAGACGGCACGGTCATCGCCTTCGACGAGCGGACGGGCAAGGCAGTGTCCGGCGCAACAAGGCAGGCGGCCGAGATGAAGCTCGATCGCAGCAGACCACGCGAAGGCTGACCGGCTTTCGAGCCTGAGGCCGGCGAAGCCGGCGCCGCACACAACCGTTTTTGCAGGGAATGAAACATCATGGCCGCCCGCTATTCCGCCTCGGAACTGGAACAAATCGAGAACTGGCTGATGAGCGGACTGTCGGCCGCGAAGATCGCCACCCGGTTGACCGCGCTGCGCGGCGGCCCGGCCTCGCGTGCAGCTATCATCGGCATCGTCCACCGCACCGCCCGTTTGCGCACCATCGGCCTTGCCAGATCCAAGGGCTGGTGTGGCCGACGCTCTGGCGGCCGGCTCGGAAATTCGGCGCCTGAGCCATCAAGCACTGCTGATCAAGCGGAGTCGGCTCCGAAGGCCGAGCCACGCTGCCGCCCGGCAAGGCTGTCGGCCAGGCTGGCGCCGCCGGCATGGCAGCCGGGTCCGGCTCGGATCACCGGGACCGATGGCGCGCCGCTCGAAATGCCGGCGCCGCGCCCGATCGCCGCCGGCGGTCGCCAGCCGCATTTCGCCGCCATGCGCTTCATCGATTGCCTGTTCGAGCGCTGCCGCGCGCCGCTCGACACGACGCTGCAGGAGGATGCGGAAAACGACGCCCCCGGCAGCCGGCCAGGTTTGGACATGCTGTGCTGCGGAATGCGCACGAACCCATCGAAAAGCTACTGCGCCTATCACGCTGCGCGCTTCCTGCGCACGCTGCCGGCCGAAGCGATTTGAGCCCGCTGCAATGAGGCTGGAAGTTCGCCAGAGCCCGACGACCAAAACCTAGGAGGACCGAGCCGATGAGCACCAAAACCGCCCAAAAGGCCACAGCCAGGCCACCGCGATTGCCGAAAGGCGAGGCCGAGCAGGTGCGCATCCGCAAGGAGATCGGCCATGATTTCGCACTGAAGGACGACCGGTTCGGCCGCAAGCGGCTGGCGAAGGGGACGCAGGAGGGAGCGCGCCTCTATGAGGTCTCCAATGACGGCCACACAGCGACCGGCGGCATCGTGCGGGTGCGCAACGTCGACCCGCTGAGCGGCCTCACCTCGCTGTCGCGCCAGCAGCGCGAGGCGGGCATGCGCTACCGCCAGGATTTCCGCAACTCGTCCGAGGCAACCGCCAAGCCGATGGCTTGGGCCGAGCGCGTCGACGGCGGCCGTACCGGCAGCGGCGTCGCCGAACACATCCTGTCCGCCGGCCGCGACCATGCCGAGGCAACCAGGGCGCTTGTCCATTGGGAGATCGCCGGCATCGTGCAAAAGGTCTGCTGTGCCGACGCAACGGTCAAGAGCCTGGCCGAACAGGCCGGCGAGCCGCGCGACGTGGTGGTGAAACTACTCAAGATCGGGCTCGACATATTGGCCGTGCATTACCGCATGATGCTGATGCGCAAGCCGAGGTGAGAAGCCCCGCCGATCCGGCCGGCAATACCGGCCGGATCGATCCGTCAACGACGGCAGACACGGATTCTTTCGATAATCCGGTGGTGATGACGCCAGTGCTTGATGACTTCGGTGTGGCAGCGCCGGTGGTGGTACCGGTAGCGCGGCCTGTAGTCCTCGTCGTAGACATCATAGCGGTAACGGGGGACGTACTCATCGTCGTAATCGGAATATCGATGGTGGCGATAATAATAGTCGTCGTCATAGCCGTTGCCGATGCCGATCGTGACGCTGCCGCCGGCATTCGCCGGGCCGATCACGGAAGCCGCCGAGGCGATGGCGATCACCGAGGCAAGCAGGAGCTTCTTCATAGCTACCTCCTTCTTTAACGTCCCTCTAATAGAAAAACCCCCGAGGGGCAGCCTCGTTCCATAGATTGGCAAGATGTAAGGAACGGACGGGCCCGAAGTTTAGCGCCTGCTGGCGCGAAAACGCCGCTGGCTGCGCCGGGGTCGGATCGTCGACGCAGCGTGGCCGCTCCTCTCATCAAACAGCGGCAATCGCGCGTCAGTCCCGTCTTTTGCCGACGTCTGCCTACAGAACATGGCCCAATTCCAGCAAAACGAACGCGGTCGCACCCAGCACAGCGAGGGCGTAGGCCGCATAAAGAACAAGCAGCATTACCTCAAAGTCCCGGACGAAGCTTGTGGCAATCCTGGTCTCCTTAGGCTCCGCTTTCTCGATGCGGTCGGTTTCCAGTTGCTCCGTTGCCACAACGAGGCAGACAATCCTGTCGTTGTCGGCCGCCTGTAATATCCGTTCCGTCAAATCGACTGCAATCACTGGATCATCGGCCAACTGATCTCGCGATAGCCGGCTTTCAGTGACGGTCTGGATTTCACGCTTTCTCACGCACGCATAATTGCGTCGACTAAATTAGGTTCCACTAAAATAGATAGATTGCCTCGACCCGATCACGACGTGGTGAGGCGTGAGCCCAGCTGGGCGGTGAACTCCGCCTGAGGCCGCCATTTGCCGACCGTCGAGGCGAATCTCGATCGGCGCATCCTCCGATCAAAGGGCGCGGGCTTCTTTATAGGCTGCTACGGTGCGCCATTGCTGGTAGGTCGCAATGCCAAAGCCGCCAAACTCTCATATCGCGAACGCAGCGCCGACGTCTTCAGTGCCGACCGGTTATGACGAAGATCGCATGCTTACTTATATCCGGCTGCTCGACGCGTCGGCTGAAGGGACCGATTGGCGTGAGGTCGCCCGCATCGTTCTGCACATTGATCCGGAGCAGGAGCCGGAGAGGGCTTTCCGGGCGTGGGCGACACATCTGGCGCGTGCACGATGGATGACCAGGAAGCGGAACGAGTTGCGCCAATTGCATGATGAGTGGTGGGGGTGAGCACTATCTAAGCGGAACTGCCGTCTCGGTCTGGCCGTTGAGGGAGGAGGCCAACATGGAAAAGCGCCCAATGACTTCTTGGCGAGCTTTCGAGCTGTGCTGCCTTCTTGCAGTTCCGCTGTCGCTTATCCTTACGGTTTTCCTGGCGGGTCTTATCCTTAGCTGACCCCCGCATGGTTGCTTGCCGAGGGCTGGGTCGTGATCCGACAAGATCCGGAACCGTTACTTTACGGCCGCCGCCATCACATCCGAAAACAGCGCCCGCTCCACTGCCGGTTCCAGCGTTTCGGCGAAGGGCGTCGCCAAGTGGTGGCGGTCGCGGAAGGCTAGTTTGCCGTCGATGAAGACATGGCAGGTGGTCTGGTCGCAAAAGCGGTCGGTCATGTCGATGTAAGCAGCGTTCGGTGTCGAGCGCACGATATCGCGCTCGATGGTGGCGATGTCGTCGTTTGCCGCCATGATCCTCGGCGTGTCGCATGTCGCGGGCGTCTGGCCCCGCCACAGCGCCCGCGCCACGCATTTGTCGGCGTAGCTTGCATTGTAGGGAACGTCCCTGATGACCGCGACCTTGATGCCGGCCTGGCTGAAGGCTTGAAGCGTCCAGGTGAGGCCCGTCCGCCACTGCGCTTGCCAATCGGCGTGCTTCAACTCCTCGGGCGATTCTTTCATCACATTGCCGATCGAGAACTCCGAGATCACCACCAGTTGCGGGTGGAGCGCGATGATGTCCTTGACCGACTGCTCGCGCCATTGATCGCATTCGGTGTAGTCGCGCTTCAGCCGCCAGTTCCAGGTCGTCACCCGCGAAGCCCGGCAGGAGGATTTGAGAAAGGTGACGACGCGAAAGTCGTTCTTCTCGGCCGCCTTGATCAGCGGCGTCGACCAATGGTCGGCATGCGAGTCGCCGAACAGCACGACCGAGCGCTGGGCATCCTTGCGGCCGAACATGCAGGGCTTCGGCTTGACGGTCTCGAAATCGAGCACGCAGCCGCCATTGCTCGCGCGCACGGTGGAGAGCTGCGCGGCGCTGTCGGCGATGACGTGCTGTTCGGGGCTGAGATTGTGCTCGGCAAAGCGCGCATTGCCATAGGCCGCGACCACGCCGGCGCCGGTCAGCGCGACGGCGGGCACCAGCGCCCGCGCTGCTCCGGCCATCAGCCAGCCGTTGCGGCGGATCGGGTTCTCGATGAAATGATAGGTGAACATCGACAGAAGCAGCGTCAGCGCCGCGCAGGCAAGGCGGTCCAGGATGGACAGGCTGGGAACCACCATCGCCGCATAGACGATGACCGGCCAGTGCCAGAGATAGAGCGAATAGGACAGCCGGCCCAACCATTGCATGGGCGGCAGCGCCAGCACGGCGCTCGGCAGATTGCGGCCGCCGCTGCCGCTGAGCAGCAGCAGCACGGTGCCGGCAACAGGCGCCAGCGCATTCACCCCGGGAAACGGCGAGTCTTCGTCCAGCATCAGATAGGCCCAGGCGATCAGCGCCAGACCGAGGCATGCCTGGAGCGTGGCCAGCAGCGGCCGGTCGCGCCAGATCTTTGCCGGCGCCATGGTCGCGAGGCCGCCGGCGGCGAATTCCCAGGCCCTGAGCGGCGAGAAATAGAAGGCCCAGGGCTGCGACACTTCCGTCAGCCAGGCGCAGGCGGCGAAGGAGGCCGCGCCGGCGACGCCGATGACGATTATAGCGGCGCGCTTGCCGGGACGCAGCCAAGCGGCGGCAAGAAGCAGCGCCGGCCATGCCAAATAGAACTGTTCCTCGACCGAGAGCGACCAGAAGTGGATGAACGGGTTGTTGGTGGCGTCGGCGGCGAAATAGTCGAACGACCAGCGGATCAGCCAAAGGTTGATCATGTAGGCGGAGGCGAACATGGCGCCTTTCGAATAAAGCGCCTGTTCCTCCGGCGACAGGATGAAGTAACCCGTGAACAGCGTGGCGAGGATGACGAACAGTGCCGCCGGCAACAGGCGCCGGGCGCGCCGGGCGTAGAAGCGCCAGAGGTTCAGCCGCCCGGTCTCGGTGATTTCGGTAACCAGGTGACGGGTGATCAGATAGCCGGAGATGACGAAGAAGATGTCGACGCCGGCAAAGCCGCCGGGCAGGCCGGACAGACCAAAATGGAAGGCGATGACACCCGCCACCGCCAGCGCGCGCAGCCCTTCGATGTCAGGCCGAAATGATGCCGACACAATCACCTCATGCAAGGAATGCCCACCTCGCAGAGGCTCGACCCGATGCGACGATATTGCAATGCAACAAATCTAACGCAGTGCAACATAGGGGGAGGGCGCGGCTCCTCCAGTTCCTCGCGTGGGCGATTCACTCACATGAGCGATTCGAGAGCGACTGATATGGAAGCGAAGCGAAGGGTGCCGAGGCGATCACGCCTTTTTCAAAAACTCGGTCTTCAGCACCAGGCCCTTCACCTGCCTGGTGCTGCATTCGATCTCGCCGGGATTGCCGGTGAGGCGAATATTCTTCACCAGCGTGCCGCGCTTGATCGTCTCCGACGTGCCTTTGACCTTGAGATCCTTGATCAGGGTCACGGAGTCGCCCTCGTGCAGCGCCGTGCCATTGCTGTCTCTTATGATCGCGTCGGTCATGGCAGGTCTTTCGTGGGACTCCGGTGCGGAGGTGGTTGGCTCATTACCCGGCCTATCCCACGGTTGGCGGCGAGGTCAAGCGTGCCGGGGCAGCGTGCCGGTAACCAAGCGTGCCGACCGCTAATGCCAGGCGGACGGCCGACCGGAAAACCCGGATTGTGAGCAGACTGGGACCCCCTGGGCGGTAGTGGCATTGCCGCTTCGCGACATGCGCTCAGGCCAAGCCATGCCAATGGCGCCACGGCAATCGAAGTCGTGGCCTTTTACGCGGATATTCCGGCACGAGTTCAAATAGATGAGCGCCCGCCCGTGCGGACAGGAAGGTCGCACAGTGACAGACCTGCCCGCCCTTTCGCTTGGTGCGTTATTTCAATTGGCAACGATCACTTGTTGGCGCCACCGAGCTGGTTGGCCATCTTGCAGAAGTCGGCATGCATCGTGGCAATGCCTGCGTCGCTGCATTCCTTCAACATCATGGCCCGGTCGCTCGTGGACATGGCCATCCATGCCGCCTTGAATTCGGCTTCCGACTTCATGGTCTTCATGCCGGCGTCGGTGAAGAAGGGGTTCATTTTCTGCGGATCGTCGAGCGCCGAAGTGCCAGTGGCACCGGCGGCAAGCGCTGCGCCGGTCATCATCGAAAGCGCCATCGCGCCCATGCAAAGCGTCTTGATGTTCATGATCATTCCTCCTGAGCTGCTGCTTTGAGGTTGTCCATCAGCGATCTACGAAGGAACGGTGTTTTGACCCAAAAGTTCCACGTTCTGGCACAGACATGGAACAGGATTGCCCGTGACGTCATTAATGCAAAAAATTCTACCCATGACTGAATTTGCGGCGCTGCCGACCAGGGCAATCGGCGTCCAGCTGGGTGAGACGCTGCGAAGTTGCACGCCGGCTCAATATGCCCGATCATGGCGACGGCGGGGCGGAGGTATCAAGTGGCGGCAAATCGTCGAAACGACGCGCACCTGTCGGAGCCCCGGCGGGCGGGTATTGTTTCCGCGGCCAGGGCGCTTCCGCGCACATCGTTGCCCAGCGTAGCGTCGGTCGTGACGGCCGTCGCGGCGCTCTATTTCGGGCGCGAGGTCTTTCTGCCGATCGCAATCGCGCTGCTGCTTACCTTTGCGCTCGTGCCCATGGTGTCGGCACTCAAGCGAGCCGGCATTCCGCGTCTTCCTGCCGTGATCGCCAGTGTGCTCGGCGCATTCACGGTGCTGGCTCTGTTCTCCTTCATCGTCGCCACGCAGGTCAGTGAACTGGCGCAGAACATTCCGCTTTACCAGGCGAATATCCTGACCAAGGTCCGGTCGCTCAAGGAAACCGGCGTCGGCGGCGGCATCGTTTCCAGATTGAGCCGGGTGATCGAACGCGTCGGCCAGGAGCTCGACAGACCCGAGCCCGCACAACCCGCCGCCGATCAGCCTCCGCGGGAACCGATCCCGGTCGAAATCGTCGCGCGCGAACGACCGCTCGAGGTTCTCCAGAATCTGATCGGCCCGCTGCTGAGCCCGCTGGCATCGGCCGGACTGATCGTCGTGGTCGTCATATTCATGCTGCTCGAGCGGGAGGACCTGCGCGATCGCTTCATACGCCTCGTCGGCTATGGCGATCTGCATCGAACCACCGAGGCGCTGCAGGATGCCGGCAAGCGCGTCGGCCGCTATCTGCTCATGCAATTGGTCGTGAACATCGTCTATGCCGTCCCAATTGCAATCGGACTTTGGCTGCTGGGCATACCCAATCCATTGCTGTGGGGCTTGCTGGCGCTGGCGCTGCGCTTCGTTCCCTATATCGGCCCGGTCATCGCGACGTTGTTGCCTCTGTTCCTGGCGCTGGCCGTGGCGCCCGGCTGGTCGCTCGTGCTATGGACCGCAGGGCTTTTCGTCGTGGTGGAACTGATCACCGGCAACGTGATCGAACCTTGGCTCTACGGCTCGCGCACCGGGCTGTCGCCATTGGCCATCATCGTTGCGGCGATCTTCTGGACCTGGCTTTGGGGGCCATTGGGCCTGGTTCTGTCGACGCCGCTCACGGTCTGCCTCGTCGTGCTCGGCCGCCATGTGCCGCAGTTCGAATTCCTCGACGTTCTGTTCGGCAACGAACCCGTGCTCGAACCGCACGCCCGGCTTTACCAGCGGCTGTTGGCCGGCGATCCCGAGGAAGCGACGGACCATGCCGAGGAGATGCTGGAGGAAGAATATCTGGTCGAGTTCTACGACAAGGTCGCGATTCCCGCACTTCTGCTGGGCGAGCAGGACCGGGTGCGTGGTGTGTTGAGCGATGAGCAAAGACAGCAGGTCGCGGGCAGCGCGCTGACGATGGTGGCGAACCTCGACGACAGCGCGCAGGAGGAGGCGGAAGCGGACGACACGGCCGCGGCCGAGGACAACGGCTCACGCGAGGACAAGCACGTTCCGGGGCAGGTTCAGGGCGAGGAGTACACCGAACTGCCGGATGGCACGGGCATGTCGGTGCTGTGCGCCGGAGGGCGCGGCGAACTCGACGACGCGGCTGCCGCCATGCTGGCGCAGGTGCTCGAAGTCCAGGGCGCCACGGTGTTGAGAGCGAGCTTCGCCGAGATCGAACCGGGGAGCATTCGCCGCCTTGAGCTCGACGCCGTCTATACTGTCGTCGTCGGGTTTTTGAACCGGGATTCCGTCAAGCACGGGCGGTTCCTGGTCCGTCGGCTGAAACGCGCCAAACCAAGGTTGCGAGTGGGCATCGTGTTGTGGTCGGAAGCCGACAGCGACAACCAGGAGGCAGATGCCAGATTGGCCAACGAGATCAACGCCGATTTCGTCGCACATGGCATGGTAGGCGCGGTGCTCGGTGCGTTGTCCAGCGCTCCGCCGGTGGCGCTGAAGACCACCGCCAAACGCCGCATGCGCCGCCTGACGCCGGCGCGCAAGAAAGAGCCGCTCGCCGCGGCAAAATGAGCGCGGCGAAGACTGCGGCAGGTCGGGTTATTACCGCTTTCGCGAAAGTGGTAATAACGAAACGGATCAGGTTATCTTCGCAAGGTCGCGCTGAACCGTCCGCCGCGGCAAACGGCGCCAACCTTCATACAGTCCAGAAATAGCGCACCGTATGGAAGAAGACCGGGGCGGCGAAGACCAGGCTGTCGGCACGGTCCATCATGCCGCCATGGCCTTCGATCAGATGGCCCCAGTCCTTGACGCCTTGATCGCGCTTGATGGCGGAGGCGACCAGCCCGCCAAGGAAGCCCATCAGGCAGGCGATGAAGGCGACGCCGGCTGCCTGCAGCGGCGAGAACGGCGTCAGGAACGACAGCAGCGCGCCGAGCAGGCTCGATGCCGCCAGCCCGCCGACCAGCCCCTCCCAAGTCTTCGACGGCGAGACCGTCGGCGCCAGGAGATGCCGGCCGAACAGCTTGCCGAAAATATATTGCAGCACGTCGCTGCCTTGCACGGTGATGATCAGGAAAGCAATCAGCAACAGGTTGCGGCCTTCGAAGCCTGGCACCTCGAGCGTCAGCAGCGCCGGCACGTGGCTGACGCAGTAGACCGAAATCATCACCGCCCATTGCTGCGCCGAGACGCGCTCGAGAAAGCGTTCGGTGTCGCCGTGCAGCGCGGTGATCGCCGGCATCAGCAGGAAGCAGTAGACCGGGATGAAGATGGTGAACAGGCCATACCAGGCGGTCCACACCAACCAGTACTGGAACGGGATGACGATGCCGAACATGCCGAGCAGCACCCAGTGGTCGCTGCGGCGGCTGTGCGTCAGCGTCACGAATTCGCGCAACGCGGCGAAGGAAATCAGCGCGAACAGGATGGTCATGCCGGGGCGGCCGAAGAAGAAGGCGACGGTGATCGCCACCACCATCACCCACCAGGCATTGATGCGCTGGGTGAGGTTGACCAGCGTCGGCGACAACGGCTTTGGCGCGCGCCATGACAAGACGCCGGCGACGACGCTGGCACTGATCAGCACCGCCAGCAGGCCGACAATCAGAATGAGGGTTTCGTGCATCATCGGCAGCATTTTGCCTTGGTCCTCAATCGTCTCGCTGCGGCCGGGGGTTCAGCGCCAGCAGCGTTTCGCGGGCGCGGTCGAGAAAGGCGCGGCGTTCCTCACCCGGTTGAATGGCGATCGGTGCGCCGAAGACGACACGGCAAAGCAGCGGCACCGGCACGAATTGCCCCTTGGGCAGCACCCGCGACATGTTCTCGATCCAGCACGGGATGAGTTCGACATCGGGCCGCGCCATCGACAGATTGTAGAGGCCGGAACGGAACGGCAGGAGCGGTTCGTCGGTCATGTTGCGCGTGCCTTCGGGAAACAAGATCAGCGAATGGCCCTGGTCGAGCACCGACAGCATGATCGAGATCGGGTGCTGCGTTTCATCCGTCCACTGCCGGTGGATCAGCACGGAAGACAGCATGTCCTCGGCAATGAAACGGCGCAGCCGCGTCTTGCTCCAATAATCGGCGGCCGCCACCGCATGGGTACGGGCGCGCTCCTTCTCGCTGAGGCAGGCCGACAGCAGGATGAAATCGCCGTGGCTGGCATGGTTGGCGAAGTAGATGCGCTGCCGGTCCGATGGCTGGCTGCCGTTCCAGATCGGCCGCACTCCGGTGACTACCCAGGCCAGTGCTGACAGGCCGACCGAGGTCACCGTCTGCAGCAGGGTATAGGTGCTGACGCGAAGCTTTGTCATGGACGGGCTCAAAAGAATGCCGCGACGACCGAGGCCGCCGCGAACAGGCTGAAGGCGATACGCTGCTTGGCGAGCAGACGGCGCGTGCCGGCCATCCGCTGGTCGAGCGAGCGGCCACCGGCCGCCGTGGGTTTCAGCCGCATGCGCGCCAGCACGTCGTCGATCGCCGCACCGCCGCCTGCTTCGCTGGCGTGGCTGGCCATCAGCCGGAACAGCAGCGCGTCGAACAAAAGCAGGGCCGAGAGAATGATTGTGGCTATGGCACTCGCGGCGGCGATCAGCCAGACTACCGCGGACAGCGATGATGTTTGCGGCACTGCCGCCAGGCCGATGACCGGTGCCGCCAGCAAGGCAGCAGCAACCAGCAGCAGCGGCCATGCCACCTGCACCATCAGCCCGGCAGCGAATGCTTCGGCCCTGTCACGATAGGCGGTCATGCCGGGTGGTCCACGCCAAGATGCACAGGCCGGCCGGCGGCAGCGAGCTTGCCTCGCGCCTGATCCGGCGTGTCGGCCCGGCCGCTGGCGACCAGCCATTCGGCTACGACGGCGGCGCTGCGCTGGAAGCCGAGCGCGCAGCAGACCAGCACCGTGCCCTGGCCCCGCGCCGTCTCGATCGCCGCCACCGCTTGCGCACGCGCCTCGCGAGACGGCGGCAAAAGGTCGATCATGGGCAGGCTCAACCAGTGGATCGAGGCGCCACGCGGCCTTTCCAATTCGCCGGCAAGGTCGATCACCGTGCCGAAGGCGTCGGCCTCGGCGGCGGTCGGAAAACGGCCAAGGGAAACACCGTCGGCAATGACGATCTGCGCCGGAAGCTTTCGCGTCCATGCCCACACATTGACCTTGGCGGCAACCCGGTAGGGCCACAGCAGAAGACGGCTGGCCAGCGACACGCGGCCATCGGCTGTTTTCTGGAACACCTTGGCGCCGGCGCCGGCATAGGCGAAAGCGACTATGGCCAGCGCCAGTGCCGGCCACAACAGGATGAGCCACAGCGCCGAGACCAATGCGCCGGCAGCAGCGCCGGCCAGCGCAAAGGCTGCGCCAAGCGCATAGAACAGCGCCAGAAGCCGCGCTTTCGGGTCCGCGGTCAGGCGGAAGCCGGCGAAAGGCAAGGCGCCGTCGCGCGGAAACAGCCACAGCGCGAAAAGGCCGAGCAGCGCGCCGGTCGGAATGTCGATGAAATGGTGCTGCCACGTCGTCAGCACCGAGGCGCCGATCAGGAAACACCAGACATGCCAGGCGACGCCGGCGATGCCGGTCAATCTGTGACGCCAATGGTCCCAGATGATGACCAGCAGCGCGATATGCAGCGACGGCGCCTGGTTGAAGGGTTTGTCGAAGCCGCCGAGCACGGCGAACATGAAGCCGGGCAGGCCGCTCGTCTGCGGGCGCACGAACGTCGCAGTCAGCGGGAACAGGATGAAGCAGGCGACGGCGACGATCTGCGCCGTCAGATAGCGGCCGGCAAGGCGGTCGACGCCGCTCTTTGAATTGTTCAACAGCAACGACAAGCCATAGAACAGGTTGATCGACCAGTAGGGCACGATCGTCCAGGCAAGGAACGGGATGCCATGCTCCCAGCCGAAGACGATGCTGCCGACGTCGTCGCGCCGCGACGCCAGCCAGTTGGCGAAGCCGTAGGTGGCGTAGAAGAACGGCGCCAGAAATGACAGCCACAATGCGGCGCGCAGGACTATCCCGGGATACGGCTCGCGCGGCAAGGCCGGAAGGGCAGGGGCATCGCGAGGTAAGGCAGAGGCAGGCAAGTCCATGCTCAGACGCGCCGCGCGACCGAAACGGTGAAGATGCCCCACTGGTCGATTCGCTGGTCGAGCTTCTCGAAGCCGGCGGCCGCCACCAACTGGTCCATCTCGGTCTGCGTGCGGCGGCGCATCACCCAGGCCTGGCCGCCGCGATGCGAGGTCAGGCTGCGCGCGATCATCTCGAGCTGCGGATGCCAAGGCTGGTTGGTGTAGACGAGCAGGCTTCCGGGCTGCATGGCGCTGGCCAGTCCACCGAGCGAGCGGGCGATCATGGCATTGTCGGAAAACAATTCGTAGAGCCCCGAGACGATGGCGAGATCCGGCGCCGGGTCGAGCCCGGCCAGCATCGTGGCGTCGAAGGCGTCACCTCGATGGAACGAGACGGTCGCCGGCAGCTTGCGCTCGGCGATCAGCTTGCGGCCGAGCGAGACGTTGAGCTCGGAGAAATCCTGCAGCCGCACGCTTGCCGGCGGCGCGGCGCCTTTCTGCACGGCATCGAGCACATAGCGGCCATGGCCGGCGGCGATATCGACGATATGGACCGGCCGGCCGGCGGCCTTGAGCGAGGCGGCGGCGCTGCCGATCAGCTCTTGCAGATGCAGCTTGCGCTGGCGGATGCCGCGCCAGCCGATGGCATCGAGAAAGGTGCGGTCGATCATGCGGCCGATGGGGCTGATGCCGCGCGCCTCGTTCTCGTAGACATAGTCGAGCGTCGAGCCGGAATCGAAGCCGGTGGCGATCCCCGTCTTCATGCCGGACGACAGCCAGGCGCCCATGCGGATCGAGGCGCGGCTCATTGCCCAGTAGAGACCTTTGGGCGACAGCAGCGGCAGCGGCGAGGCCAGTCGGTCGGCCTCGTCGCGTGTGTAGCCGGCACGGTCGGCCCCGGTCAGGTCGACCGGCTTTTCCGGCGCTGTGAACTGCCTTTCGAGGAAAGGCCTGATCAGGTCGAGTGCCTTGTGGCGGTCGCGCTCGCCCAGCGTGTCGTGGAAGAAGCCGGGCAGCACGTGCCGCTCCTTGGCCGGGCTCGCCAGATTGACGAAAAACTCGTGCTGCGGTCCATGGCGCACCACCCAGTCGCTGCCGGAGATCAGAAGCTGTGTCGGCACGGTGATGGCGCGGGCGTCGGCGACGATGCGCGCGGCATGGTCGTAGAGCTCGACCAGGATGTTGGAGGCGATCGGCCGGGTGATCAGCGGGTCGGCGTCGAAGGAGGCGATGCGCTCGGGGTCATGCGTCAGGAATTTCGCCTTGACGTAGGAATTGACGAAGAAGCGGCCCTTCAGCTTCTGCCACAACGCAATGCCTTGCTTGGCGAAGGGCACGTAGAGCTTGACCGAGAAGGCCGGCGAGGCCAGCACCAGGGCGCGAATGTCGGGCGCGTAATCGTGCACCCAGGCGGCGGCAAGCACGGCGCCGAAGGATTGCGCGATCAGCGCGATGTCGCGCCGGGCAAAGCCGTCGCTGCCGATCTCGCGCACAAAATAATCGATGTCGCGCACCAGCGCGGCAAACGACGGCGCATAGCCGCGTTCGCCGGCGGAGCGGCCATTGCCGCGCGCATCCCAGGCATAGAAGGCGTGGTCGGGCATCTGGAGCTCGTCGACCAGATGCGCCATGCGGCCGCCATGCTCGTGGCCGCGGTGGAACAGCAGGATGGCACCCTTGCGGTTTTCCGACAGCGCCGGCCAATAGCGATAGAAGACCTCGGTGCCGTCATGGCTCTTGAGGCTGCGCTCCTGCGCCACCCGCTCGATATTGGCTGAAGCCACTGCGGCAACCGTCTGTTGGTGAAGCATGTTGTTCTCCCTGGCGAGACCGGAATTCAGCTGCCGCTCCCGTTAAGGCCGCTGTGTATCCGGTTGATGGCGGTCGCCAGCGAGAGTGTAGCCATGGCCGGAAACACGAGCGTCGTGAGCGCCGGGAGCCACAGGCCGGACGCGATAAGCACGGCGAGGATGCCAAGCGCCAGCGCCCGGTCGCTTTTGCCGAACGGGCCGGCATAGCTGCGCCCCGCTCCGGCCGCGATGCCGAGCACGCCGGCGAATTCCGCAATCACCGCCGCGATCGCAAATGCGACGACGCCCCAGACAGGAAAAATGACGGCAAAGGCCAGGATCAAAGCGAGATCGGAGACAACATCGCAGAGCTCGTTGAGATACATGCCGAGCTTCGAGGCCTGGCCATGTTCCCTCGCGAGCATACCGTCGATGGCGTTTAGTGCCATTCGCGTAAACAGCACGAGCGCCATCAGCAGAAAGACCACGCGGTGGCCGTCAAGGGCTGCCACCACAAGGCCGGTGGCGAGCGAGAGGGCAGCGGCCAGCAACGTGATCTGGTTGGCGGTGACGCCGGCTCTGGCCAGTCCGTCGGCAAGCGGCCGCAACCTGGCCTGGAAGGCCGGTTTCAGCGCATAAAGCGTCGGCATGTGCGAACCCCCCGGCCGCGGTGCAAAGTGATGTTGGCGAGGATGGTCACTTGGCGCGCAAGACGCAAGGGCGGCGCCCATCACTTTCCGCAAACTTGCCGGACGGCTATGTCCTCGCTTTGACCGTGTCGCCCGGGAACAGGGCGGGCAAACTTTGTTCGGCCGCCGCCCAGGCCCGACTATGGTAACGCCGCAGGATGAGAATGCATGCGGCGAAGACCAGCAGCCCGCAAATCACGCCGGGCGTCATGCCCCCGCCAAACGCAGACTTTACAACGATGCCGGTGAAGACGCCGGCAATGGCGCCATTGATCGTGCCCACCATCCCCGCGGTGGTCATGAAATATTGCAGCGGCGAGGGCCTGAGGCCCTTGTCGACCAGCACCGCCGAGGGGTCGTCATGCGTGGAATTGACGAGGTATCTTTGCAGCACGGGCGCCAGTTCGACGAAATAGTGGCGGATCCTGGCCATGCCGCGGGCATGCACCATGTCCTCGATGGCAACCTGCACAGCGCGCACGAAGGTGACCAATCCGATGAAGAAAAGGCAAGGCAGCACGATCAGGCTGAACAACACGAACGGCCTGCCCATCTCCGTGACCTGCGCGACGAAGGACAAGGCAATCGTTGCGCTCGAGACCGAGGTCAGGAACAGATCGGCTCGCTGGTTCACTTCCTGAATGGTCGCCGCGCGGGCATTTTGCAGCACGAAATGCTCGGTCGTCAGGCACTGCAGGGCCTGCTGCGCTTGATCTGGCGGAACCGGAGCGTCGGGAGAACGGGTCATCGACATTTGCCCCTTCTGTCAGCCGCAACCGGCGGACAGAAGGGGGCGTCGTCCTGCGAGCTGTCAGGTTTTGCCGATGGCGATGCGCTTGGCCTTGGCCTGGGCGCGCTCCGTCTTGGGCAGCGTCACGCTGAGCACGCCGTTCCGGAACGCGGCGTTCACTCTGTCTTCGTCGACTTCGTAGCCGAGCGGGATACGCCGCTCGAAACGGCCATAGAAGCGTTCGGAGAACTTCCTGTCCTTGTCCTCGGTCTCTTCACGCTTCTCGCCGCGCAGCGTCAGCACGCCGTCATCGAGCAGCAGCTCGACGTCCTTCGCGTCCATGCCGGGGATTTCGGCGGTGACGCGGATCTCCTTTTCGCCATCGGCGATGTCGATACTGGGCCAGCTGGCGCGGGCCGCGGAGAGGCCACCGAGCGACGGCAGCCGCGTGTCGAAGCCGCGGAACGCCTCGTCGAACAGGCGGTTCATTTCGCGATGCAGCGTCAGGAAGGGATCGCGATCGGCGTCACGGAACAGGCTGGGGGTCTGATTGTTCTCCCGGCCCCAGGGAATGAGATCACGAATAGCCATTGCATAGTCTCCTTTCTCGACTGGTGCATTCAGGCAGCCTGCTTGTTTGCTTCGACCTGCGCGACCTTCGGCCCGGTCTTCGGCGAGGCGGCATCGGTCGCGATGGCGATGCGCCGAGGCTTCATCTCCTCGGGCACCTCACGTACCAGATCGATGCTGAGCAGGCCGTTGTCGAGCGAGGCGCCTGCAACCTTGACGTGATCGGCAAGCTCGAAACGGCGGGTAAAGGGCCGTGTGGCGAGGCCACGATGCAGATACTCCGCGTTATCCGGCTCCTTGTGCTGGCCGGAGACAATCAGGAGGTTGGGTTCATGGGTGATTTCGAGGTCGTCCTCGGAAAAGCCAGCGACGGCGATGGTGACGCGGTAGCTGTTCTCGCCGCTGCGCGCGATGTCATAGGGCGGCCAGGCGTCGAAAGCCTGCGGAGCATTTTCCAGCAGGTTGAAGACGCGGTCGAAGCCGATGCTCGACCGATAGAGCGGGGAAAAGTCGAATGCGGTTCTCATAGCTACATCCTCCATCGAGCAACATAGATACGAGGAGCGCCAAAGAGCTGGCGCTCCCTGGTTTCGCCGGCCCCATTTCGGCGACCGGTGCCTTCGATCTGGTTATTGTCCGCCGCAAGTCAAGACCCGGCGGCTTTCGCTTTGCCGGTTTTTCGGGCCGGTTTTCGGTCGGCTCGGCGAGGCTGCCAATCCCCCTTTTTGCGGCGAGATGTCCGGCAGGAGATTGCCTGTTTGATTTCAATTGCCAACGCTGACTTCCCCGGCCGGTTATTGTCTGCAGCAGGTCAAGACCCAGATTTCTTGTGTTGCCGGGCCCGTTCCCGGCACCCGCAGATGGAGCTGACCATGACACGCGACGAGATCATTTCTGTGCTGGGCCCGGTCGACGAAGCCGTGATCGCCGACATTGCGGCGACGGACGGGACGGTCCAGGAATTGCGCGAGGCCCTGGCCTGGATCGCCGCCGACGAGGCGTTGGTGAACGAGGGCCGACCGCTGCCGACGGCAAGAGTAGCGACGCTGATCGAACTGCTGCAAGGGCCGGACGAGGAGGAATAACCGGCTGTCGCCGCGATGCTCTTGAACCGCGCAGAGAGACGAACCATGTCCTTCAGCGGCGCCGGCCGGCCGCCGGTGCCGCCAGCATAACGTTGCTTGCTCAAACAAGAAGACGATCAGAAAACAAGGAGGAGGTGATGGACGACGTCCGCTTTGCCGAGCCGATCACGTTGAAATTCCAATCCAGCGAGCGCAAGGTCGCCAGCAGTTGGGAAGCCATCGAATGCATGCGCCAGCAGTGGCCGGACCGTGCACGCAGCCGGAGTTGGCGCGCCGCCTATCGGACCTGCCGCGACGCGCTCGACGGTTGGCGTACCGGCGTGATGCGCGCAAGGCCTTCGTCCGGGCGGCGCGCAAGGCCCGATTGCTCGCATCGGCCCGCAAGCCTGTCGACCGCGCCGGCTAGTCCGGACCCCCCTCCGATATTGTGAGATCCAAAACAAGTGGGGAGAGGCAGCTGCCTTTCCCCCGCTTCGGAGACTTTGTCCGCTGTCTAGCGGCAGATCGGCTTGCTCCTCAGTGGACGGTAATAATGCCGTTTACGGCCCGCCATTCGGAGGGCTGGATCAGGTGATGATGGGCGACGCGCACCGAATGCAGCGGGCCTTCGATCTCGCGCTCCCAGAAATCGAGGAAATGCTTCAGCGTCGGGAAATCGGGGGCAATATCGTATTCCTGCCAGATGTAGAGCTGCAGAAGGCTTCGATGATCGGGCAGGCGGTAGTGGATCTCCGCCGTGGTGAGGCCAAACCCTTGCATCTGGAGCTGAAAGTCCCTGCTGATCATGCAATCCTTCCTTTCCCAATGAACCTCCGTCTGCAAAACGCCTCGCCTTCCACATAGGTTCCAGCCGCCGCAAGCGGCTCAGGAGACGGACAGATTTGGAAATCCGGCCGGGTCATCGCGCCGGAAACGGCGAATGTGCTAACAATTACAGCGTATTGGCACTCTCAGGCGTCGAGTGCTAAAATTTTTGCATGATCCTCTTGAAAGCTGAAAAAAGCGCGACTAGTTCGTATGCGCGCGATGCCTGATGAAGGGGTCGCGCACCCCGTGCCGGGCCGATATTGCCGGTCCGGTCAGGAGGATGTTCGAAAATCTGTTTGTCCAGAGAGGAGAACGACATGGCGTTCCGTCCATTGCATGACCGTATCCTGGTCCGCCGCATCGAGGTCGACGAAAAGACCGCGGGCGGCATCATCATCCCCGACACCGCCAAGGAGAAGCCGCAGGAGGGCGAGGTCATCGCCGCCGGCCCCGGCGCGCGCGACGACAGCGGCCAGTTGCAGCCGCTCGACGTCAAGGTCGGCGACCGCATTCTGTTCGGCAAATGGTCCGGCACCGAGATCAAACTCAATGGCGAGGATCTGCTCATCATGAAAGAGAGCGACGTGCTGGGTGTGATCGAAGCCACGGGCGAGATGAAGAAGGCTGCCTGAGGGGGGCCTGAACAAGCATTCCAGTCAACGAAAAGCTGCCTATCGAGGAGTGTTCCAATGGCTGCCAAAGATGTGAAATTTCATACCGAAGCGCGCGAGAAGATGTTGCGCGGCGTCGACATCCTCGCCAATGCGGTGAAGGTGACGCTCGGTCCCAAGGGCCGCAACGTTGTCTTGGACAAATCGTTCGGCGCGCCGCGCATCACCAAGGACGGCGTGACGGTGGCGAAAGAGATCGAGCTTGAGGACAAGTTCGAGAACATGGGCGCGCAGATGGTGCGCGAGGTCGCCTCGAAGACCAGCGATACCGCCGGCGACGGCACCACGACCGCGACGATTCTGGCGCAGTCGATCGTCCAGGAAGGCGCCAAGGCGGTTGCTGCCGGCATGAACCCGATGGACCTGAAGCGCGGCATCGACAAGGCGGTCGAAGCAATCATCGCCGAACTGAAGGCCAATGCCCGCAAGGTGACCAGGAACGACGAAATCGCTCAGGTCGGCGCCATCTCTGCCAATGGCGATGCCGAGATCGGCCGCTTCCTCGCAGAGGCGATGGAAAAGGTCGGCAATGAGGGCGTCATCACTGTCGAGGAAGCCAAGACCGCCGAGACCGAGTTGGAAGTGGTCGAAGGCATGCAGTTCGACCGCGGCTATCTCTCGCCATATTTCATCACCAACCAGGATAAGATGCGCGTCGAGCTCGAAGAACCCTATGTGCTGATCCACGAGAAGAAGCTCTCCAACCTCCAGGCCATGCTTCCCGTGCTCGAAGCCGCCGTGCAATCCGGCAAGCCGCTGCTGATCATTGCCGAGGACGTCGAAGGCGAGGCGCTGGCGACGCTGGTCGTCAACAAATTGCGGGGCGGCCTGAAGGTTGCAGCCGTCAAGGCGCCGGGCTTTGGTGACCGCCGCAAGGCCATGCTCGAAGACATCGCCATCCTGACCGGCGGCACGGCGATCTCGGAAGACCTCGGCATCAAGCTCGAGAACGTCACGCTGGAGATGCTCGGCCGCGCCAAGAAGGTGCTGATCGAGAAGGAGAACACCACCATCGTCGACGGTGCCGGCCGCAAGGATGAAATCCAGGCGCGCATCAGCCAGATCAAGGCCCAGATCGAGGAAACCACCTCCGACTACGACCGCGAGAAGCTGCAGGAGCGGCTGGCCAAGCTCGCTGGCGGTGTCGCCGTCATCCGCGTCGGCGGCTTGACCGAGGTCGAGGTCAAGGAGCGCAAGGATCGCGTCGACGATGCCATGCACGCCACACGCGCGGCGGTCGAGGAGGGTATCCTGCCCGGCGGCGGCGTGGCGCTGCTGAGGGCGGCGAAGGCGCTCGACAATATCGAGGTCGACAATCCCGACCAGAAGACCGGCGTCGAGATCGTGCGTCGCGCGATCGAGGCCCCGGTGCGCCAGATCGCCGAGAATGCCGGTGCGGAAGGTTCGATCATCGTCGGCAAGCTGCGCGAGACGACCGACTTCGGCTATGGCTGGAACGCCCAGACCAACGAGTTCGGCGACCTCTACAGTCAAGGCGTCATCGACCCGGCCAAGGTCGTGCGCACTGCTCTCCAGGGCGCCGCTTCCGTCGCCGGCCTGCTGGTGACGACCGAGGCGATGGTGGCAGAGAAGCCGAAGAAGGAAACGCCCATGCCTCCGATGCCCGGCGGTGGCGGCATGGACTTCTAAGGCCAGGCTTCCAAAGCGCGACTTCGAAACGGCAGATGGACCGTGTCCACCTTCGTCGCCTTCGCCCGCCGCAACGACCTGCTTGCGCCGCAGACGAACGGGATGGTTGCCGGCGAGAGCGTTGCTGGCGCGACGGTTGCCGACTGGGCAACGCGCGCACAGCGCGTCAACGCCCCGGTCTGAGCGGTCGGAGAAGTCGCCAATCTCCCCCCTTGAGGGGGAGATGTCGCCGAAGGCGACAGAGAGGGTCGGTACGTCCTGGCGCGACGCCCTGTGGGACGAAAGAGAAGGTTGGCGCTTCACGCGAGGCGCCCCCCTCTGTCCTGCCGGACATCTCCCCCTCAAGGGGGGAGATTACGCGCTCAGCCGCTTTCGCTTGCTAAGCCCGTGGTAGCAGCCGGCGCATGATCAGCGAGGCATGGCCGCCCACGCCGTGTGCAGCCGGCCGGCGCTCGACGACCTCGAAGCCGTGCTTGCGATAGAAGGCGATTGCGCGGTCGTTGCCCTCGATCACTTCCAGGGCGATGCTGGGAATACCCGCATGCGCGGCAAGAACGGCATGCAGCAGGTCGGCGGCAAGGCCGGTGCCGTACTCGCTTTTGTCTATATGGAGCCGCTCGAGCATGACCTCGCCTTTGTCGTCCATCGCGGCCATCGCATAACCGGCGAGCGAGCCGTCAGCCCGCTCGGCGACGAAGGACATCTTGTTGTCGTCCCCGAGCTCGGACGCCAGCCGCTCCGGCGCGTGCCTCTCATCCGACAGCCGTGCCGTGGTCTCGGCACCCAGGATCGGCGAATAGGTGTAGCGCCAGGACCCTCCAAGCAGCCGCGACACCGCCGGAACGTCCTGTTCGGTCATGGTCCTTATTTGGGTCATTGGCACCTCGCCTCAGAAACCTGCCCCTTTTGAGCGGAGATGTCCGGCAAGACAGAGAGGTGCTGTCCCGCCGACCCTGCACGGCTGAGTTCAGCGCACATCCGCGCCGACCACCATGACTATGTGCTGGCAGACATTATCGATATCGCGAATGACGTCGTCGTTCCAGAACCGCAGGATAGTCCAGCCCAGCGCTTCAAGCCGTGCGCTTCTGGTAGCGTCCGATATTGAGGCATCGGCCCGGGCATGCTGGGAGCCATCCAGTTCGACAATCAGCTTTTTGTCCGGGCAGGCAAAATCGACAATATGGCCTGCAATTGGCATCTGCCGCCGAAATGCCAGCCCCATGAGTCGATGCGCCCTGACCTCATTCCAGAGCTTCAGCTCGGCATCCGTCATGGCCTTGCGCATCTTGCGCGCATTGCCGCGGTTGCGGGGAGGTACGGGATAGTGATTCACTACTTCTATTCCTCAGCGCGAAACTTGCCCATCTTCTCTATGCTGCGCTTGAACACCCCCCCTCTGTCCTGCCGGACATCTCCCCCTCAAGGGGGGAGATTGGCAGCTTCGCCGAAAGTTCTCCCTTCTTTAGAGATTGGCGAAAGCTGGAGCGACGTCCAATCTCCCCCCTTGAGGGGGAGATGTCCGGCAGGACAGAGGGGGGTGCTGGCCCGCCGACCTGGATAGGTATGGCACCTGTATCACCGCCTCACCCGCGATTTCAGCCAGCGATCGAAGGCCACCGCGAGGATGAGGATCAGGCCGATGACGATGCTTTGCGTGTAGGACGAGACGTTGTTGAACTGCAGCCCGTTCTGCAAGACGCCGATCAGTCCTGCACCGACCACCGTGCCGCCGACGCTGCCGATGCCGCCGAATAGCGAGGTGCCGCCGATGACTACCGCCGAGATCACCGTCAGCTCGTAGCCGATGCCGGCGACGGCTTCGGAGGAGTTGAGCCGCGCCGACAAAACGAAGGCGGCAAGGCCGGCGAAGAAGCCGACGATGATGTAGACCGAGATCAGGATGCGGTCGACACGCAGGCCGGAGAGCCGTGCCGCCTCGGCATTGCCGCCGACGGCATAGACCGCGCGGCCGTAACGGGTGTAGCGCAGCACGATATGGCAAAGGAACGCGGCAATCGCGAAGATGATCGCCGGCACCGGCACCGGGCCGATCAGGCCGGTACCGAACCAGCGCATCGAGGCGTCGAAGCCGGAGATCGGGCCGCCATTGGAAATCGTCAAGGTCAGGCCGCGAAACACGGTGAGGCCGCCAAGCGTGACGACGAAGGGCGGCACTTTCAGCCTGGTGATGGCAAAGCCCTGGACGCCGCCGGCCACGGCGCCGACGACGACGGCGGCGAGAAGGGCGGCGAACCAGCCGTAGCCTTGCGTGCCCGTTGTCGACAGCGACAGCGTGTTGGCGGTGCCGCCCTTGGCCACCACCGCCGCGACCATACCGCAGAAGGCGAGCAGCGAGCCAACCGACAGGTCGATGCCGGCGGTGAGGATGACGAAGGTCATGCCGAGCGCGATCAGGCCGGTGATCGAGATCTGGCGCATGATGTTGAACAGGTTGATCGGGTCGATGAAGCTCGGCTTCAGCACGGTGAAGACGACGATCAGCAACGCCAGGAACATCAGCGGGCCGAAGCTCATCAGCAGGCGCGCAATATTGACGCCGCGGCGCTGGCTCCGTTCGGTCGTGCTGGTCATTGCGTTGCTTCCTGCTTCTGGTCGAGCGCCATCAGTTCCATCAGTTTCTCCTCGGTCGCCTCGATGCCAGGCATCTCGCCGGTGATGCGCCCGCGCCGCATGGTGACGATCCTGTCCGACACCGCAAGCACTTCGGGCAGCTCGGACGAGATCATCATGATGGCGATGCCGCGCGCCGCGAGCTCTACCAGGATCTGGTGCACCTCCGCCTTGGCGCCGACATCGACACCACGCGTCGGTTCATCGACGATCAGCACCTTGGGATCGCGTGCCAGCCAGCGGGCAAGGATGACCTTCTGCTGGTTGCCACCGGACAGTCCCTCGATCGCCTGCTCGGGCGAGGCCATGCGGATCGACAGCGTCTTCCTATAGTTCGCCAACGCCTCGCGCTCTCGCCGCTCGGCCATGAAGCCGACATTGGAGTAGCGGTCGAGCGCGGCGATCGAGAAATTGGTGAGGATGGCGAGTGCTGCGAAGATTGCCTGGTGCTTGCGGTCTTCCGGAACCAGCCCGATGCCGAGCTCGATGGCGTCGGCGGGTGAGGCGGGCGCGATCGGCTTGCCGTCGAGCATGATGGTGCCGGCTGCAATGCGGTCGGCGCCGAAGATGGCGCGGGCGAGCTCGGTGCGGCCGGAGCCGACGAGCCCGGCGACGCCGAGGATTTCGCCCGCCTTGAGGTCGAGATCGACGCCTTCGAGCACGATGGCGTGCGGCGCCTGCGGATCGCGCACCGTGCGCAGGCCGCGCACCGAGAGCCGGACGTCGCCGGCGACGTCGCGCTGCGTCGGCCTGGCATAGAGCTCGGAAGCGGCGCGGCCGACCATCTTCTCGATGATCTTCGGCAGTTTGATCGGCCCGCCTTCGCGGTCGAGATGGCCGGCCAGCCTGCCGTCGCGCAGCACCGTCATGCGGTCGCAGATCGCCGAGGCCTCCTCCAGCCGGTGGGTGACGAACATGATGGCGACGCCATGCTTGCGCAGCCGGCCCATGATCGACATCAGCCTGTGCACTTCGGTTTCGGTCAGCGCCGAGGTCGGCTCGTCCATGATGATCAAGCGGCTCTTCAGCGATAGCGCACGGGCGATCTCGACCAGCTGCTGCTCGGCCACCGACAGCGCCGACACCGGCGTCGCCGGGTCGAGGTCGAGGCCGACGCGAGCGATGATCGCGCGTGAGTCTTCCACCATCTTCCGCCAACTGACCAGCCCGAACCGGCCGAGCGGTGCGCGGCCGATGAAGATATTCTCCGCCACGGTCAGCGTCGGGATCAGGCTCAGTTCCTGGTAGATTGTTACGATGCCGTGGCGCTTGGCATCCTGCGGATTGTGCGGGCTGAATTCGACCCCATCGAAGACGATGCGGCCGCTGGACGGCGGCATCACGCCGGACAGGATCTTGAGCAGCGTCGATTTGCCGGCTCCGTTCTCGCCGAGCAGGCCGAGGATCTCGCCGGGGCGGACTTCGAGCGAAACGTCGTTCAGCGCGGTGACGCCGGCAAAGCGCTTGGTCACGCCCTCGACGGTGAGCAGGGCGGGAGAGGGCGCGATGGCGGCTGCCTTGGGCAAAGTTTGCTCCTGGATTGCGATTGCCGGCGGGACAGCGCCCCCCCTCTGTCCTACCGGACATCTCCCCCACGAGGGGGGAGATTGGATGTCACCTCGGCTTTCGCCAATCTTCCTGCGTTGCAGAAAAGGCGCCATCGGCGAAGCTCCCGATCTTCCCCCAAGTGGGGGAGATGCCCGGCAGGGCAGAGGGGGGCGCGACAGAATGCTACTTTTGCCGCTGCGCGCCCTTTGTGCAACCTTACTTCGTCTCGCCCAGCCTCTCCGCCTTGTCGAGATTGTCCTTGCCGATGACGATCGGCGTCAAAAGCACCAGCTTTTCCTTCGGCTCGGTCTTGTCCCTGGCGTAGGCGACCGCGATCTGCACGGCGGTGCGCGATTGTTCGCCGGGGAATTGCTCGACCGTTCCGGCCAGCTTGCCGTCGCGCACGGCGACCAGCGCTTCGGGAAGCGCGTCGAAGCCGTAGATCTTGACGTCGGTGAAGTTGCGCGCCGCGCAGGCTTCGACCGCGCCAAGCGCCATGTCGTCATTGGCGCAGATGATCGCGTCGGGCTTGCCGTTGGCGGCAAGGCCGGCCTCGGTGACGGACAGCGCCTCGGCGCGGGCGAAGTTGGCGGTCTGCTCGAAGATGATCTGGTACTTGTCCTTCATCGGATCGAGGACGTTGTGCACACCCTTGTTGCGGTCGATCGCCGGGCCGGCACCGGGCTGGCCCTGCAGATGGAAGATCTTGGCGCCGTTCGGGAACGCCGCCACCATGGCCTGTGCTTCGGCCTCGCCGCCCTTGACATTGTCGGCGCCGACATGGGCGAGGATGCCTTCGACGCCTTCGACGCGGCGGTCGATGGTGACGACGGGAACGCCGGCCTTGACCGCTTCCTCGATGGCTGGGGCCAGCGCGTTGACGTCGAGCGGCGAGATGACGATGGCGTTGACCTTCTGCACCAGCGCCGCTTCGATATCGGCGGTCTGCTTGGGCGCCGAATTCTGGCCGTCGCTCTCGACCAGGTTGACGCCTTGCGCCTGGGCCTCAGCTTTGATCTGGTTCAGCATGTGCACGAAGAATGGAAAGCCGAGGCTCGGCACCGAACCAAGGATGGTCAGCTTGTCCTGCGCAAAAGCCAGTCGCGGAGCGGCCAGCGCCAAGGCGCCCATCGCCGCCGACGACAGCAGGAATTCACGTCTGTTGATCAATTTAGTCTCCTCCCAGATGAGCGCATGACCCCGAAACCGGAATGGGTTTTCCGGAAGGTTCCTTGCGTCGATTCAAACATGGAGTGTCCTTTGAGCGCCCAACTCGCTTTGAAGGGACGCACGGCGCTCCAGCCGGTCCACCGCGACGTTCTCCTCCGCTCGGTGCCTGCCGGCGGATGCTAGCCAAGGCCGGAGCTTTGCGCAAGAACGGGAGCAGGCAAGACCTACCGATCGATCATCACCATGGTGCGCTCGCCGTAGCGCGGCCCGGCGACCTTTCCCGGCGCCAGCGCGTCGTCGAGCACTTGCATCTCGGCTGGGTCCAGCCTGATCGAAGCCGCGGCGACGTTCTCCTCGAGGTATTTTCTGCGCTTGGTGCCGGGGATCGGCACGATGTCGATGCCGAAGTCGCTCCCCTTGTGGAGCAGCCAGGCCAGCGCGATCTGACCTGGCTTGACGCGCTTGGCGGCGGCGATGTCGAGTACCATGGCCGCCGCCCGCATGTTGGCATCATAGTTGGCGCCCTGGTAGCGCGGGTCGCCGCGGCGGTAATCGCCCTCCGGATAATCTTCGGCGCGCCTGACATCGCCGGTGAGAAAGCCGCGGCCGAGCGGCGAGAACGGCACCAGGCCGATGCCGAGCTCCTTCAGCAGCGTAATGATTTCCGGCTCCAGATTGCGCTCCCACAGCGAATATTCGCTCTGCACGGCCGACACCGGATGCACGGCATGCGCCCGGCGGATATTGGCGGCGCCGGCTTCAGAGAGGCCGAAGAAGCGGACCTTGCCCTGAGCGATCAGCTCGCCGACAGCGCCCGCCACATCCTCGATCGGCACCGCCGGATCGACGCGGTGCTGATAGAGGAGGTCGACGTGGTCGGTGGCGAGCCTCCTCAGCGAACCTTCCAAAGCCTCGCGGATATGTTCGGGCCGGCTGTCGCGCTCGGTGCCGACTTGCTTGCCGTTTTCAATGCGGAAGCCGAATTTCGTCGCGATCGTCACCTCATCGCGCCGGCCCTTCAGCGCGCGGCCGAGCAGTTCCTCGTTGGTGAACGGCCCGTACACTTCCGCGGTGTCGAGGAAGGTGCAGCCGAGTTCGATGGCGCGGTGCAGCGTGGCGGTCGATTCCGCCTCGTCGGCCGGGCCGTAGGACTGGCTCATGCCCATGCAGCCGAGACCGATTGCCGAGACTTGCAGCCCCTGGCTGCCGAGTTTGCGCATCGTCACTGTCATGTGAAGCTCTCCGGATCAGCATCGCGTTCCAAGCCGCCAGGGCAATATAGCGCACCGGCTCGATTTCCACAGAGCGGGAGGCGCCACCGCGCGAGGGCTCAGTGCGGCCGCCAAATTGACAGCCGAGCCGCTCTCGGCCATCCTTAAGGCACGCCGCCTTGCGGCTTGTGCGTGAGTAACCAGCATGGCCAGTTCCGTCGCCAGTCAGAAATCCAAGCGCGCCGCGGTGCGGAACGCGCTCGACCGCCACAAGGTGTACATCACTGCGCAGCGTTTTTCGGCCGGCAGCTACAGCGCGCGCGTGCTGGTGGACGGCGAGGCCTATTGGGTCGACGAATTCCGGCTCAGCCAGCTGCAGCAGGGCCTGTCGCCGGCCGAACTCGAATTGACGCCGGCCACCGACGATTGAGCGGCGTGACCTGCCATCCTTCGTCATCCCAGGGCGGAGCAGGAGCTAAGCGACGTCGCGGAGACCCTGGGATCCATGCCGTGACATTGGAGCGCCGCTGCGATGGGATTTTGATGCCGCGCTCGTTGCTTTTGCCCACCACCCGCGCCTAGTCCATGCCAGCTCCTTCGAAGCTCAAGGCTTATCGCGCCAAGCGCGAGTTCACGAGGACGCCGGAACCAGCCGGCGGTCTGGTTGCCGGTGAGGGCAATCGTTTCGTTGTCCACAAGCATCACGCCACCGCCGACCACTACGATCTGCGCCTGCAGGTCGGCGACGTGCTGAAGAGCTGGGCGGTGCCGCGCGGCCCGTCGCTCAACCCCGCCGACAAACGGCTGGCGGTCGAGACCGAGGACCATCCGCTCGAGTATATCGACTTCGAAGGTGTCATTCCCGAAGGCGAATATGGCGGCGGGCCGATGATCGTCTGGGACACCGGCGTCTGGGCGCCGATGGACGATGTCGAGAAGAGCCTGCGCACCGGTTCCTTCAAGTTCCGCCTCGCCGGCGAAAAGCTGAATGGCGGCTGGATGCTGACGCGGCTGAAACCGAAGCCCGGCGACGATGAGGGCAAGAAGAACTGGCTGCTGTTCAAGGAGCGCGATCTCGCCGCCGACGCCAAGCTCGACATACTGGAAGCCCGGCCGGAAAGCGTCAAATCCGGACGCCGCATCGAGGAGCTGGTGGCAACGCCGAAGCCTGCCGCCAAACCTGCCAGGCCGGTGGTGCTGAAACCCGGCGCTTTGCCGGGCGCCGTCAAGGCGCCGCCGCCTTCCCGGATCGAGCCGCAGCTGACCACGCAGGTTCCGAAGCCGCCGGGCGGCGATGACCCAGCGGCCCGAACGCGCGAAGCCTGGCTGCACGAGATCAAGTTCGACGGCTACCGCACCATGGCGCATGTTTCCGATGGGAAGGTCAGGCTGATCACCCGCGCCGGCCTCGACTGGACGAAGCGCTATGGCGACCTTCCGCTTGCCTTCGCCAGGCTGCCGTGCCGCGAGGCGATCATCGACGGCGAGGTCGTCGCGCTCGACGCCAAGGGCATCAGCCGCTTTGCCCTTTTGCAGGATGCGCTGGCCGAAGGCGCCGGCAACAAGCTCCACTTCTATGCCTTCGACCTTCTCTATCTCGACGGCTGGGACCTGAGGCAAGTGCCGCTCCGCCGGCGCAAGACGCTGCTTTCGCAGCTGCTGTCCGGTCTCGGCGCCAACTCCGCCATCCAGTACAGCGATCACGCCGAGGGCGACGGCCAGGCGCTTTATGACCAGGCATCGGAAATGGGGCTGGAGGGCGTCGTCTCGAAACGTGCTACGGCGGTCTACCAGAGCGGCCGCACCAAGACCTGGACCAAGACCAAGGCGCTTCAGACCGGCGATTTCGTTATCGCCGGCTACACTGTCTCCGACGCGGCCGAGGGGCTGGCCGCACTCGGCCTCGGCGAATTCGAGGATGGCGAATTGCACTATCGCGGCAAGGTCGGCACCGGCTTCGATGCGAGGACCGCCGGCGAATTGCTGGCCAGGCTGGAGCCGCTAAGGGCGGGTGCATCCGCGCCCGAAGGGGTTCCCCGCGAAATCATGCGCGAGATGAACTGGGTGCGGCCGCTGCTTTCGGCGCATATCCACTACGCCAACCGGACCACCGACAATGCGCTGCGCCATGCCGTGTTCCGCGGCCTGCGCGACGTCGGCCTGTCGACGCCGGTTTCGGCCAAGCGCAAGCGGCTGATCGCCGAGGCCGACCTCGCCACCATCTGGGTGACCAACCCGACGCGACGGCTGTTCGGCAAGACCGGCCCGACCAAGCTCGACATTGCCGTCTATTACGCGCTGGTCGGCGATTTCATGCTGCCGCACATTCTCGGCCGGCCGGTGTCGCTGGTGCGCTGCCCGACCGGCAGGCCGCAGGACTGTTTCTTCCAGCGCCACGCCTTCACCGGCATGCCGTCCTCTGTGGCGACTTTCGAAGCGACCAATTCGGAGGGCGAGACCAAATCCTATCTCTCGGTGGAAGACGCCAAGGGCTATCTGGCGCTGGCGCAGTTCGGTGTCGTCGAGTTCCACACCTGGGGCACCCATCGCACGCGGCTCGACAAGCCGGACCTGATCGTTTTCGACCTCGACCCGGGCGAGGGGATCGCCTGGCGCGAGGTGGTTGAGGCGGCGGTGCACATTAAGGGCGAGCTGGAAGCGCTAGGGCTGGTGCCGTTCGCCAAGACGTCCGGCGGCCACGGCATCCACATATCAGTGCCGGTGACGCAAAAGCAGAACTGGAAGAAACTCCACCAGGCAACCAGCGTCATCTCGACCCATCTCGCCGCCACCGCGCCCGACACCTTCACCACCACCATGGGCAAGGAAAACCGCAAGCGGCGCATCTTCATCGATTATCACCGCAATGCGCGCGGCCACACTTCTGCGGCTCCCTATTCGCTGCGCGCCCGCACCAATTTGCCGGCCTCGACGCCGGTGAGCTGGAGCGATCTGGAATCCATCGACGCTCCGCAGGATCTGAATTATTCGTCGCTGCCGGGCCTGCTGGCGACGTCAGGCGATCCCTGGGCCGACATGGAAGATTTCGCCCGGGATTTGCCGGTGATAGGCACCGGGAGATAGTCCCGCGGGCGCGGCCCCAGACTCCATCGACGCTCCGGAAAATTTGAATTATTCTTCGCCACGGATCCCTTGCCTGCAGGCGGCTCTCAGCGGAGGAAGATTTCGCTAGGGATTTGCCGGTATTGTAAGGGGCAATGTAGGATTTCGGCAGCCCCGTTCGTCCTCCGGACGAATGAACGCTGCGAACAGTTCGACAGCACAAGGCCGCGTAGGAGTATTTCATGGCGCCCAGGGCAAGTTGGAAAGGTTACCTCAAGCTCAGTCTGGTCAGCTGTCCGGTCCGGCTCTATCCGGCGACCAGCGCCAGCGAGCGCATCAGCTTCAACCAGCTGCACAACAAGACGCACAACCGCATCAACATGAAGCCGGTCGACCCCGAACTCGGGCTGGTCGAGCGTTCGGACCTGGTCAAGGGCTACGAATACGAGGACAAGCAGTACATCATCATCGAGGACTCCGATCTCGATGCGGTACGCATCGA
The DNA here is from genome assembly GCF_040320455.1 of Mesorhizobium sp. M0698. NCBI lineage: Bacteria > Pseudomonadati > Pseudomonadota > Alphaproteobacteria > Hyphomicrobiales > Phyllobacteriaceae > Mesorhizobium > Mesorhizobium sp. M0698. Next base: position 36,242 of record NZ_JAMYPQ010000001.1, read on the forward strand.
ATCCAATCATACGATGAACATAGAGGCCTTTGTCGACGAGCATTCGGTCGACGTCATCTATCAGGACGCGCCCTATTACCTGGCGCCGGACGGCGCAATGGCCGAGGAGACCTTCGCCGTGCTGCGCGAAGCGATGCGCAAATCCGGCAAGCTGGCGATCGCCCGCCTGGTGCTGTCCAGCCGCGAGCGCGTGGTGACGATCGGCGCGCGCGAGAACGGCATGTTCGTCTGCACCTTGAGGAATCCGAACGAAGTGCGTGGCACGGCTGAGTATTTCGGCAATATCCCGGCCGGAACCCCCGATCCCGAAATGCTGCAATTGGCCGAGGCGCTGATCAAGCAGAAGGAAACCACCTTCGATCCGAAGAATTACGAGGACCGCTACGAGATCGCGCTGATGGCGATGATCCGCGAGAAGCTGAAGGGCCATAAGCCGATCATCGCGGCGGCGCCTGAGCGCGGCAATGTCATCAATCTCATGGATGCGCTGAAGGCGAGCCTGTCGCAATCGGCCAAGCCGCCGGCCAAGTCCAAGAGCAAGGCCGATGAAACGGCCAAGCCCGCGGCGAAATCCGCCAAGGCCGGCGCCGCCGCGGCCAAGGAAAACCCGCTCAAGGCGAACCTTCTCAAAGCCGTCGGCAAGAGCAAGGCGTGACGGCTCTCGCCGGCACGGTCTTCGGCATCGTCGGCGCGCTGGCCGCCTTTCCGCTCAGGTTGGCGGCGCGCGAGGTCGAGCGCCAGCACGGCGAGTTGCGGCGCGGCGTCACTCGGCGCACCACACATGTCGTGTTGGGCCGCATGTTGCTCGCCAGGGCCGATGATGCCGAGATTGAGCGCCGCGTCGTCACCGAGCGCGCGGCCGGGCGCAAGCTGGTCAGCGAGAACGGCTTCCTGCGCCTGCTCGGCCTGATGAAAGCGCCGGAGGCTTCGGCGCTGTCGCGGCAGTCGCTGATCGACCAGTCGCGGCTGACCGGCGAGGATCTCGACCTTTTGTCGCTGTTCGATGCCTTCGAGCATGATTGCGAACCGTATTCCTTTCGCGACCTGATCCTCGCCCGCAAATATGCCGGGCTGGTTGCCGGCGGCGCCTCATGGGGGGCGATTGCGCGCTCGGTGCACCGCTCGGGCCCGGTCGCCTCGCTCACCGCCAAGTCGCTCGCCGTCGGCTCGCAGCATGGGCGGGCCGATGCGATCTATCTCGAGGGCGGCCAGAGCGAACTCGACGGCCAGCTGCTGTTCGATCTGGGAACGCAGGATGACGACACGCTGGAAGAGCTGTTCGCCGATGCCGAGGCGGCGGAAGGGGCTGAAGACCACGAGCAGGCGGCGGCGCTCTACCGGCGCTGCCTGGCCATCGACCCAAGCGATGCCATCGCCGCTTTCAACCGCGCCAACTGCCTGCGCGCCGCCGGCCACGCGGCCGAGGCGGCGCACGACTATGCCCGCGCGATAAAGCTCGATCCCGGCTTCGTCGAGGCCTGGTTCAATCTCGCCGGGCTGATGAGCGAAGAGGGGCGGGTGGCGTCGGGGCGACGGCATTTGCTCAAGGCGATCGCACTCGATCCCAATTATGCCGACGCGGTATTCAACCTTGCGAGGCTGGAGTTCGACGCCGGCAATCTCGCCGAGGCGCGGCGTCGCTGGGTGCGCTACCTCGAACTCGATCCCAACTCCGAATGGGCGCGCACGGCCGCCAAGGGGATACAGTTCGTGGATTTGCAGCTGGCGCGGATGTCGGCGGGGTGAGGTAGTAGCGCCTCCTTCTCCCCTTGTTGTGGGAGAAGGTGGATCGGCGCGCAGCGCCGAGACGGTTGAGGGGTGTTGGAAGAAATGAGGCGTCGGCGTTCCCTGGAACACCCCTCATCCGACCGAGCTTCGCTCGGCCACCTTCTCCCACAAGGGGAGAAGGGGTCACCAGCGTTGGAGTCCCCATGACAACCTTCCTCTTCGACGGCCCCGACACCGCCGCCATCACCATCCTGCTCGCCCATGGCGCAGGCGCTCCTATGGACTCGCCCTCGATGACCGCCACCGCCAAGGCGCTGGCCGCAGCCGGCTTCCGCGTCGCGCGCTTTGAATTCCACTACATGGCGGCTCGCCGCTACGGCCACCGCAAGCCGCCGCCGCGCGCCGAGACGGTGAACCCGGAATACGTCAAGGCGATCGCCGACCTCCGGGCGAAGGGCGTGGAGGGTCCGCTGATCATCGGCGGCAAGTCGATGGGCGGACGCGTCGCTTCGATGATCGCCGACGAGATGTTTTCGAAGGGCGAGATCTCGGGCCTGCTTTGCCTTGGCTATCCCTTCCATCCGCCGGGCAAACCGACGCAGCTTCGGACAAAACACCTCGCCGGCCTCAAGACGCCGACTTTGATCGTCCAGGGCACGCGCGACGAGTTCGGCACGAGGGACGAGGTCGCGACCTACGATCTTTCCGACGCAATCGAAATCCTCTGGCTGGAGGACGGCGACCACGATCTGAAGCCGCGCAAGAGCATTTCCGGTTTCTCCGCCGCCGACCATTTGAAGACACTCGCCGATGCGGTGAAGGCGTGGACCGAACGCATCGTGCGCTGAAGCAGGCCGATGAAGATCGCCACCTTCAACGTCAACAACATCAACAGCCGGCTGCCGAACCTGCTCGCATGGCTGGCCACCGCCAAACCCGACATCGCCTGCCTGCAGGAGCTCAAGGCCAGACAGACGCAGTTTCCGCGCACTGCGCTGGCGGCCGCCGGCTACGGCGCAGTTTGGGTCGGGCAGCCGACCTGGAACGGCGTCGCCATCCTTTCGCGTGGCGCAGAACCCGTTCTGACCCGCGAGGCGCTGCCCGGCGACGACAGTGACCAGCAGGCGCGCTACATCGAGGCAGCGGTCACCGGCATCGTCGTCGCCTGCCTCTACGCGCCGAACGGCAATCCGCAGCCCGGCCCGAAATTCCAGTACAAGCTGGCCTGGCACGAAAGGCTGGAGGCGCATGCGGCACAGTTGCTCGACACCGGCCTGCCGGTGGTGCTGGCCGGCGACTACAACATCGTGCCCGAGCCGCGCGACATCTACCCGACCCGCTCCTATGACGACAACGCGCTGGTCCAGCCGGAAAGCCGCGCATCGTTCCAGCGGCTGCTCGACCAGGGCTGGCTTGACGCGCTGCGCAAGAAGCACCCGACGGAGACGCTCTACACATTCTGGGATTACCGCCGCAATCGCTGGCCGCGCGATGCCGGCCTGCGCCTCGATCATATCTTGCTCAGCAAGAAGCTGTCGCGCCGGCTGGTAGCGGCGGGCATCGACCGCGACGTGCGCGGCGAGACCGGCGCCAGCGATCACGCGCCGGTCTGGGTGGAGTTGAAGTGAGGCACGGAGGCTGGCGCCGCCTTTCCGGGCGGCAACGAGTCAGGTTGGCCGCGCCGCTTCGCGGGCGAACGCCTCGGCATGCCGGCAACCCTCGACGATCTCGAAGGCCATCTGATGGTCGGCTTCCGCTCGTCGCGGACCGGCGAGGTCATGCCGCTCGAATTCACCGTCGGCGGCGGGTTGCGCTATGTCAGCCTGCCCAACCGGGTGACGGTCAACGGCTCCGACACGATGGCGGAGCTGGCGCGTCTCGGCTTCGGCTTGGTGCAGGCGCCGCATTACCGCTCCGCCGGGGATTTCGCACGCGGCACGCTTGTCGAAGTGCTGCCGGGTTACCCGCCGTCGCCGACACCGCTGTCGGCGCTCTACCCACAGAACCGCCAGCTCGCGCCACGGGTACGCGTGTTCATCGACTGGGTGACCGGGATTTTTGGCGAGGATGGGACATCGGGCCGGGTGTGATCGTCCGGGCCGCCGGCTACTTTGCGAAGGGCGATCGGACGAGATAAACATCGCGCTTGGGTTTTAGTGACAAGCGCACCGCCGGCGCCTATGCCGTGACGGGCGGATTGGGTGAGGACAAAAGCTGCGCTCTCGCTGCGTTCGCGTCGTAGGGCCGGCAAACTGTAAGAGATCTCCGACATCGTTGCGCTGATCGAAGCGAGGGAAGCCGAAAAGCGATGGTCGCGGAACGTACAAAAACGGACCGCCTCACCTTCACGATGGAAAATTCGGACAGTTAGCCGACAACTCGGCCCATGCTCGATCCAATTCGAGTTTCGATTGGGTCTTTTCAATGCTTTTCGCGGTAGAGTTGTCGATGAAGTTGCTTTCGACCCGCATGACTCGAAAATTTCCACCTGATGGCCGCTGATAGAGGACAATATAGCCGCAGTAACGATCGATGTTTTCAAACTTCGCCGCTATGTCGACTGCGGCATAGACGCCAGGAAAGGCAGCGTTCTCTGGGTCCTTCAACCACGTGAATTTGAGTAGCCGGCGCTCGCGCACAGCGCCGGCCTGAGAATGAAAATGTTTACTTTGCTCCACGAAGGCATTCGATGGGATCGAAGCTTTGGCGGTATCAGTTTTCATTTCGTATGCCCGCCCATACTCTTGATTATCGAGCGAAAGGAAATAGTGACCAACCGTTTCCGTTGCATCTCGAACCGCGTCCTCCGAGGGCGTCCACTCTTGCGATTGTGCGGGTAGGATCGCGACCAACACCGAAGTCACGATCGCAAGGAAAGCTACGGCTGCATGTGTCATGGTAATTTCTTCGCAGGAGCTTGCCACGAATGCAATCCGGTCACGGCCGATAGCCAGAATTTCGAACTGACCCACATCCCAATGGCGCGCTATGTTAGCGCTGCCGCAAGCGGATTGTCACATATCTCGAACTCCAGCCACTTGCGGTTGCCCGTGCGCGCCATCGCGGCCCTGATCCTTGATCAGCTCCGCCCTCGTGCTATAAAAAACCATGTCAGGGACCAGCCCCGCGGCCGCTGCGCCGCTCATCGTGATCGACCTTCAGACCGGCATGTTCGACGGTGTCGCCGAGCCGCCGATCCATGATGCCGACGGCATGGTTGCCCGCACCCGCGCGCTGATCGAGTGGGCACGGCGCAGCGGGCGCAAGGTCGCCTTCATCAGGCATGACGGGCTGCAGGGCGATCCACTGGCGCCGGGTGAGCCGGGCTGGCCGGTGTGGCCGGCGCTCGGCCAGGCCGGGGACGAGCCGACGTTCGCCAAGCGTGTCGGCGACGCGTTCAGCAATGCCGCGCTTGCAGAATGGGTAGTCGGGCAGGGCGCCGGCGAGGTCGTTCTGATCGGCGCGCAGACCGATTTCTGCGTGGCGGCCACGGTGAAGGGCGCCTTTGCAGCGGGCCTGGGCGTCACCGTGGTTTCCGACGCCCACAGCACGCTCGACGCCGCCAGCGAGACCGCCGCGGAGATCATCGCCCGGCACAATGCGGCATTTGCCGCCGCCGGGGTCAAACTTGCGACGACAAAAGCCCTGACCGATAGCTGATCCGCCGGCTCATCCCTACGCCGTCAAAGCCTGATCCAGCCGGGAAGCAACTGGCGGGTTCAGACAATTTGGCGCGGGGCGCCTCACCACTGCGGGCTTCCGCCGGCGCGGCCTATCGCGTATTGGCGCGGGAACGCTCCTTTGGCCTTTCCGGAAAACCATGATTCGTCTCGAAAGCATCAGCAAGCAGAACGGCCGTCAGATCGTCTTCATCGAAGCCTCCGCCGCCTTGCAGAAGGGCGAGAAGGTCGGGCTGGTCGGGCCCAACGGCGCCGGCAAGACGACGCTGTTTCGCATGATCAACGGCGAGGAGCAGCCCGACGAAGGCCAGGTCTCGGTCGATCGCGGCGTCACCATCGGCTATTTCAGCCAGGATGTCGGCGACATGTCCGGCCGCAGCGCCGTTGCCGAAGTGATGGACGGCGCCGGCCCGGTGAGCGAGGTGGCGGCCGAGATGCGCGAGCTCGAGCACGCCATGGGCGACCCCGATCGCGCCGGTGAAATGGACGAGATCATCGCCCGTTACGGCGAGGCGCAGCACCGTTTCGAGGAGCTCGACGGTTACGCGCTGGATGGGCGTGCTCGCGAGGTGCTGGACGGCCTTGGCTTCAGCCAGGAGATGATGGACGGCGACGTCGGCAAACTGTCCGGCGGCTGGAAAATGCGCGTAGCACTTGCCAGGATCCTTTTGATGCGGCCCGACGCCATGCTGCTCGACGAGCCGAGCAACCATCTCGACCTCGAAAGCCTGATCTGGCTGGAGCAGTTCCTGAAGAACTATGACGGCGCGCTGCTGATGACCTCGCACGACCGCGAGTTCATGAACCGCATCGTCAACAAGGTGGTCGAGATCGACGGCGGTTCGCTGACCGCCTACTCCGGCAACTACGAATTCTACCAGCAGCAGCGGGCGATTGCCGACCGGCAGCAGCAGGCGCAGTTCGAGCGCCAGCAGGCGATGCTGGCCAAGGAGATCGCCTTCATCGAGCGCTTCAAGGCGCGGGCTTCACATGCCGCCCAGGTACAGAGCCGGGTGAAGAAGCTGGACAAGATCGACCGGGTCGAGCCGCCCAAGCGCCGCCAGAAGGTATCGTTCGACTTCCAGCCGGCGCCGCGCTGCGGCGAGGACGTGGTGACGCTGAAGAACGTGCACAAGGGCTATGGCAGCCGCTCGATCTACGAGGGATTGGATTTTCAGGTGCGCCGCCGCGAGCGCTGGTGCATCATGGGCGTCAACGGCGCCGGCAAGTCGACGCTGCTGAAGCTGGTCGCTGGCGCTTCCGAGCCGGACAATGGCACGGTGGCGCGCGGGCCCAGCGTCAAGATGGGCTATTTCGCCCAGCACGCCATGGAAGTGCTGGAGGGCGAGCGCACCGTGTTCCAGACGCTGGAAGATGCATTTCCGCAGGCCGGCCAGGCGCCGCTCAGGGCGCTGGCCGGCTGCTTCGGCTTTTCCGGCGACGAGATCGAGAAGAAATGCCGCGTGCTGTCGGGCGGCGAGAAGGCGCGGCTGGTGATGGCGCTGATGCTGTTCGATCCGCCCAATTTGCTGGTGCTGGACGAGCCGACCAACCACCTCGACATCGCCACCAAGGAGATGCTGATCACGGCACTGTCGCAGTACGAGGGAACCATGCTGTTCGTCTCGCACGACCGCCATTTCCTGGCGGCGCTGTCGAACCGGGTGCTGGAACTGACGCCCGAGGGCATCCACACCTATGGCGGCGGCTATACCGAATATGTCGAGCGCACCGGGCAGGAGGCGCCGGGGTTGCGGAGCTGAGGCCGGCTCTGCCGCTCACGGTCACGTAGACGCTCGGTTCCGGAGGCCAAGCACGAGGTGCTCAGCCATGTATCGCAATTTCGCGCAGCGGATCGCCGCCGTCGATGAACAGCCGGCCTTGCGCGGTCAACGCCGCCTTGAGCCGTCGCAGGGCAATTTTTCCTGCTTCGGGATGACGCCCGTCCAGCGCGCCGACGCGCACCGCAACGGCAATGTCGAAGTGCTTCTCATCGGCCTCCAACTCGAAATCCTCGATGGCGATCTGGCGAAGGCTCAGCCGGCCTGCCGCAATCTCGGCGCGCGAGGCGGCCCCGGCCTGCGCGATGGCCTTGGCCGAGCGGTCGATCGCCAGCACGTGCCCACCGCCGATCCGGCGCGCGATCTCGCGCGCTGCAGCACCCGGTCCGCAGCCGATCTCCAGCACTCGCATGCCCTGCCGCAAGGGCAGCGCATTGACGATCTCCAAAAGCCTTGGCGACAAGTCGTTCGCCATACGCTCTTCTCCAGCTTTTTCGCAATCCGAGATTAGCGACCGCGGCCGGCGACGGGAAGGCCGAGAGACGCGGGCATCGCCGATGTGTTCAGCTGGTATGTTCAGTTGGGTGCTGCTTGAGGGGGATGATCGACATCGAAGAGGTCGACGATCCGGTCTCGACCGCGGGCGACCGGGCGGACCCCGAGCGGCCCGGCGTCGTTGACCTGAGGGGTAGGGAGGGAACTGGCGCCGAGCCTAACCGGTTGGGGGGTAGATCACCGGCCGTTTATGTGTATACGCTCAAGCTAATATAAGAGCAAGCTAATGTTTTGCGTCAGCTATGTTGGACGATTGTTCTGATCAGTGGCCGGTTGTGGCTTCCTGCCGCGCCCTCCAACCCGGCCAAACACCGCTTATTGCCTTCAAGTCCTGGCTCCAATGCTGTACCCCGGCCCGAAATTCAAGGAGCCTGCGATGACCTCACATCCCGACATCCCCGACGCCAGCATGGCGGTCGATGCGGCCGGCGTGGCAGCCGATGACCGGCGCGCTCGCGAGGCGGATGCCGCATGGCGGGACGATGTTCGCGAGGGCGTGCGGTATGTAGGCGATCTGGATTCGCTGCCGCTGTCGCCGGCCGAGCGGGCGGCGGCCGAAGCCGCGGCCACGCGCCACAAGGTTCGCATTCCCAAGGCCTATCTCGACCTGATCGACTGGAACGACCCCGCCGATCCGATACGGCTTCAGGTCATCCCGTCGCCCGACGAACTGGCAGAGCAGGAGGGCGAACTCGACGATCCGATCGCCGACCACGCCTTCAGTCCCGTGCCTAGATTGACGCATCGACATGCCGACCGGGTTCTGTTGTTCCCGACCTATCAATGCGCGGTCTATTGCCGGTTCTGCTTTCGCAAGGAGCAGCTGACGTCGATCGGCCGCGGCTATACGCGCGAAGCTCTCGACGAAGCCTTCGCCTATATCGCGGCCCATCCGGAAATCCGCGAGGTGATCCTGACCGGCGGCGACCCGCTATCGCTGCCGGACAGGGCGCTGACGGAAATCCGCGCCCGTGTCGAGGCGATCCAGCATGTGCGGCTGTTGCGCATCCACACTCGCGTACCCGTCGCGCTGCCGTCGCGCGTCACCGGCGGGTTGATTCAAGCCTTGCAGGGCCGGCTGATGGTCACTGTCGTCACCCATTTCAACCATCCACGCGAAATCACGGAGGCGACCGAGCGGGCCTGCCGCACGTTGCGGCAGGGCGGCTTCGTGCTGCTGAACCAGAGCGTTCTGCTGAAAGGCGTGAACGATACGGTCGAGGTGCTGGAAGAGCTGTGCCGCGAGCTGATGTATCGCCTTGGCGTCAAACCCTATTACCTGCACCACGGCGATCTCGTGCGCGGCATGGCGCACCGGCGCACCACGATCGCCGAGGGCCAGGCGCTGGTCAGCGCCTTGCGTGCGCGCCTGTCGGGCATCTGCAATCCCGTCTACGTGCTGGACCTGCCGGACGGCGGAGGGAAAGTGCCGCTCGGCCCGTCCCATCTTGAGGCACGGGAAGGGGAGACGTGGCGAATACGTGGGCTTGATGGGGCGGTGAGGGGGTATGGAGAGCTGGTTGGGGAGGAGGGGACGCGCAGCCGCCGTCCAAGCCAGCCCACCTTGGTGACCTGACATGCAGCCCTTGATCACGGAAGCATGCGTTAACTGCTGTTCTATTTGGTGCTTGCGCAATTGCTAAAATGGTGGAAATGTTGGTGCGGGGTAATGGGTTAGGGGAGTTCGTCCCGGCTGTAGCGAGTTCCGGGGCGGCGCAGAAAAATCATGAACTTTCCACAGTTCCTGGTGGGGCTGACCACCACATCGTCCATCGTGGCGATCTCGACTTACCTTGCGACGGGTTCAATCTGGAAGACGCTGGCCTGGACGATCTTGACCTTGATCGTCATGCAGGTTGGATATTTCCTGTTCGTCGTCCGGTTGATCTACGGATCCGGGGCGAAAAGCGCGGAGGCAAAGCCGCGGCGTCTGAGGGCTGTGCCGCCGAACCGTCGAGGTCGCGTTCAGCTTATGTAGTAATGTCCCATATAGATATCATGGTCTAGACAGGACATGTTCGGTTCTGGGAATGTGCATTGGACGTTCCGCTAGTTTAGTCAACTAATATATATCGCCCAACTCATATCGTCGTTTTTGGGCTAGCGGGAAAACCTGCCTGCTGCTTGTACGACGGTGCCTAAGGCCACATTTTACAACCGGCTGGCAAGCTGCCTTTTGTTGATGCCAGCTTAAATCCGGCTGGTGTTTTCGATGGGCCATTGAGGCTATAAAGCCGTTCAACCGGGCGGCATCGAGATGCATTTCGGCCGGTCGAGAGGGTTGTGGTGATCGACGGAACGCCAAACGTGATCTTGCTGATCGGTAGCGCCCCCGATGTGGTGCGCTCCGCCGCCTGGCCCAAGCAGGCCTTCGGCAAGATCGTCGCCATCAACAACGCCTGGCGCGTGCGCCCCGACTGGGATTTCCTCGTCCATGCCGGCGATTTCCCGGCGGAGCGGATGCCGCAAGGCGGTCCCCTGCAGCAGGCGCAGATCTTCAGCGCCTCGCATTACGTGCCGGCGCAAAACAGCTTTGGCGGCTTCGTCTATGCCGGCGGCACCATGTCGATGACGGCGGCCTACTGGACGATCCACAGTCAGAAGCCGGACGTGCTGGCATTCCTTGGCTGCGACATGATCTACGACCAGCCCGGCAACACGCATTTTTACGGCGTCGGCCGCGCCGATCCGCTGCGCAACGACGTCACCCTGCGCAACCTCGAGGCGAAGTCGGCCCGCCTGCTCATCCATGCGCTTCGGCGCGGCTGCCTGTGCGTCAACCTATCCGACCTGCCGCGCAGCCGACTGATCTTCCCGCGGCTGACGCTCGATGAACTCGGCGCGCTTTCTTCCTCGCAGCTTTCGGAAATGAAGGCGGAGATGCTTGCCGGCCTGCGGCTCGATCAGGCGGAGGAGGCCGACAGGATCGAGAAGGAACTCGGCTATCTCTTCGAGGACGGCATGTACTGGAAGCACCTTGACAAACTCGACGAGAAATTCCTGGCCAACATCGACCGGCTGTGGATGGCGGCGGTGGAGGCGAGCTTGAGCAGTCGGCCGAAGCTGCCGATCTCCCCTACAAGGCGGGAGATCGGCGCGTCGTCCGCTTAGCTTTTGGCCGCCTCGAGCTTGTCTTGCATCTTGGTCTCGAAGTCGCTGGCGTCATGGCGCTCGTGCAGCTGCATCGAAGGCTCGCCGAAGGTGCGGTTGACCATGCGGCCGCGCTTGACCGCCGGCCGCGCGTCGATGGCGTCGGCCCAGCGCTGCACGTTCTTGTACTGCTCCACCTGCAGGAACTCGCCGGAATCGTCATACATACGGCCCTTGGCCAGCCCGCCATACCAGGGCCACACCGCAATGTCGGCAATCGTATAGTCGCTGCCGCCTAAATACTCGCTTTCGGCGAGGCGTCGGTCGAGCACGTCCATCTGCCGCTTGGTTTCCATGGCGAAGCGGTCGATGGCATATTCGATCTTCGTCGGCGCATAGGTGTAGAAATGGCCGAAGCCGCCACCGAGATAGGGCGCCGAGCCCATCTGCCAGAACAGCCATGACAGGGTCTCGGCGCGAGCCGGCTGCTCCGTCGGCAGGAATTCGCCGAATTTTTCGGCGAGGTAGAGCAGGATCGAGCCGGATTCGAAGATGCGGACCGGCTTTTTCCCACTGCGATCCATCATGGCCGGGATCTTCGAGTTGGGGTTGACCTCGACGAAGCCGCTGCCGAACTGGTCGCCGTCGTTGATCCTAATAAGCCAGGCGTCGTATTCGGCGCCGCTGTGGCCGAGCGCCAGAAGTTCCTCCAGCATGATCGTCACCTTGACGCCGTTCGGTGTCGCCAACGAATAAAGCTGCAGCGGATGCTTGCCGACCGGCAGTTTCTTGTCATGCGTCGGGCCGGCGATCGGCCGGTTGATGCTGGCGAAAGCGCCGCCATTTGCCTTGTTCCAGGTCCAGACTTTTGGCGGCGTGTATTGGTCCGTTGCGTAGTCGTTCATTTGGGAGGCCTTTGGAAGGGTTGGTTGGGAGGATATCCGATATCAACGTGGGTAATGGCGGAGGAACTTTGCATAGGGCAGCTTGGGATAGCCGTAGGTACAGATAGGGCTGCCGGCGCTGTTGCAAAACCCCGGCGCGAACGGCGCGGCGCCGGTCCACGCCAAAGCCGGCGCCGCCTCTTGCGCCTGATCACCTGCGCCATACCTATAGCCCATATCGGCCTGCGAACCCCATATCGGCCTGCGAACATTGCCAGGAACCAAAGCATGAATATCGAACCCCTTTTGCGATCCATCGTGGCCGTCCGCGCCACCGTGCCAGAGGACGCCTTCACGGCAAATACACTTGGCACCCGCCGCGAGGGCAGTGGCGTGGTCATCCGCGGCGACGGGCTGGTACTCACCATCGGCTATCTCATCACCGAGGCCGAGGAGGTCTGGCTGGCCGACCAGGACGGGCGCGTGGTTCCCGCCCATGCGCTAGCCTACGACCAGGAGTCGGGCTTCGGCCTGGTGCAGGCGCTGGCGCCGCTCGGGCTGCCCGCCATTGCGCTCGGCGATGCCTCCAGGGCCAAGATCGGCGATCCCGTCGTGCTCGCCGACGGCGTCGGCCGCTCCGTGCGGGCGCGGATCGTCACCAAGCAGGAATTCGCCGGCTATTGGGAATATCTGCTCGACGAGGCGATCTTCACGGCGCCGGCTCACCCCTCATGGGGCGGCGCCGGCCTCATCGGCGCGGATGGCAGGCTGCTCGGCATCGGTTCGCTGCGCCTGCAGATGAGCCGCAACGGCGAGGTCGCCGACATCAACATGGTGGTGCCGATCGATCTTCTGCCGCCCATCCTCGACGATCTGCTGACGCGCGGGCAGGTCGCCAGGCCGCCGCGGCCGTGGCTCGGCGCCTTCTCGGCCGAGAGCGACGGCAAGGTCGTGGTGATGAGCGTCGCCGAGGGCGGTCCGGCCGCCCAGGCGGGCCTTCGCCAAGGCGATGTCATCTCGGATGTCCGCGACACGGCGGTCGATGGGCTTGCCGATTTTTATCGCAAGCTTTGGAAGAGCGGCCCGGCCGGTGCCGAGATCCCGCTCCGGGTGCTGCGCGATGGCCGCGAAACCTGGCTGCGCGTCAAGTCCGCCGATCGCAACAGCCTGCTGTGGAAGCCGCCGCTGCAGTGAGGCAACCGAAACCTCTCACTCTCCGCAAGCGCTGAAGCCAGTGCCCGGGGTCCATTCCGCAAATGGGATGACCTTGCCTTCGACCGATACGGTCGCTTGCCTGGTGCTGCCGTCCGCCAGCTTCTTGCTGCTTTTGCCCTTGCCGGTCAGCACATTGTAGTCGCAGTCGCCGGCAACATTGTCGTCCATGTAATCCCAATACTCGTAGGCAAAACCGGCGACGACGAACGTGCCGTTGCGCCAGGCGAGCGTCAGCGTCTTATTGGTCCGCTCGCTGCCGATCTCCATCGCCGGAATATAGAGCTTGATCGAACCGTTGGGGAGCGTAGTGAGTTCGGGCTCGGTGTCGGATGTGGCGGGGCCCGGCCGGTCGTAATCCTTCCATTCCCCGTCAATCTGATCATGCACGATCCCGGCAGGTTTTAGAAAATCCCCATTGCGATCTTTGAGGAAAAAATACAGGTCCATGGGAGAGCCGGGCTCGGTCTCGACGATCATCGCCAGATCGGCGGCGCCGTCGCCGTTCCAGTCGCCGGTCGCCGCCGTGATGATCTTCTGCGTCTCGATCGGCTCCGCCAGTGCGGCGGCCGGCAGCAGGACCAGACCGAATATTGTCGATCGCATGTAAAATCCTCTTAGCCTGGGCAGGTCTGAGACGCACGCGCTTCTCAGGAGGCCCGGCTCTGCCGCGTCTCGGAACGGCTCGTCTCGTTGAGCAGCCGGCAGAGCGAAACGGCTTCACGACGGCTCAGGCCGATCAGCGCGATTTCCGAAAATTGCGCCGGCAGATCGTGAACGATGTCCCACACCATCCAACGGCCGTTCGGCTCCATGACACATTCGTAGCGCAATAATTGTTCCTGCATCCGACCCCCGGCTTTGCTCACCGGACTGGTACAGCGTCGAGGTAAATGAGTTGTTGCGCCGCGCGAGTATTCCGCGGCTGTCAAAACCAGGCGTTGAATCCCACAGGGGCGAACCACGGCTGACGGTGCCGATACTCTCGACAAGGCGGCAGGGCAGGGACGCTTCCGGCATGAAGGCGGCCGCCGCCAGAATTGGATCAGGCGTTGCGGCTCGCCATATGCGCGTCGAGCTTCCTCCTCGAGGGGCCGTAACGCTTGATGATGGTCGCGGCCTCGCTTTGCGGTATGCCGTATTTGCGGGCAAAGGCAGCGACCTCGTAAGGCTCTTCGCCTGAGACCAGTTTGCGATCCTGCTTGGTCTTGGATTTGTCGTCGGCCATGGCGTCCTCCATCACATCTGGTCGTTATAGGGCTCCTTGGTCCGGCCGACCATCCTGGCCAGTTCGGCAAAGGACGGTACGCCGGTTTCACCCTGGGCATTGTTGGCCGCCTGCAGCAGCCTGAGCGGAAAGCAGACGGCGTCGCGGTTGGATGGCGACATGTCTTCATAGAGACGCTCGTCGCTGGTCATCGCCGCCTCGGCGCGGCGCAACGCCATGTCGACCTCGTCGACCGACAGCAGGCCCTTGTGGACCAGCGCGTTGTTGACGGCCGCGATCGCCATCATCAATCCTTCGAGCTGGAGATTGGCGACGTTCATCGTCTTGCGTCCTTGCCGGGCTTCTTGGCGGTAGCCTTGCCGTCTGGCCGGATCGCTGTGCGCGGCGGGTTCTGGCCCTCCGAATGCCGGGTCTTGTCGTCGAAATCGTCAGCCGGCCTGGTCAATCCCATGCCGCCGGGAGGCGGCTTGTTGCCGGCCGCATCCTGCGAGAATTCGTCGGCCGCGTCGGGGCTCGTCTTTGCCGGATATTTCCTCGCGCCGGTCTCGTAGCGGTTCTGGTCGTCGGCCATGTCCTGTGCTCCGGTTGCAATGAGCAGATAACCTTCAGGCGCCGCCAGCGGTTCCGTGGTGAAATCGACCTTGCCGGCGCCGAAGGCTTCGCAATCTGTCGGGTTTTAGTGCATTCTTGTGCATGCCAACAATGCTTCGCCCCGACGCGCCGGCACAATGCTGCTCCTACTGCGGCGGGCGCGACCACAATTACGAGGATTGCCCGAAGCGCAAAAGCGATGCCGAACGGCAGAAGGAGACGCCAGGCAACGCGTCCCAGCCCGCTGCGGCGGCTGCAGGGGAAATCCGCCAGCCGGCCTGAACCACCCCGCCGGTCCGGCCGGCTGGCGCGAAGGTCCTTCCATATCCAGAGGATTGCAATGCCGCCACTATTGTGGGCAAAAGCAGCACGGGCAATCAGGTTGGGGTGGGGTGATGACCGAAACGCAAGGCAATTCAAGCCGTCCGCAGGGCAAGCCGGGGATGGCATCGGGATCGATCGGTTCCGGCCTGATCGCACTCGTCATCGTGGCGCTCGGCGTCTTTGCGCTCCTGGGGTCCTGGTACACGATCGACCAGGGCGACCGCGGCGTGCTCTTGACCAACGGGGCGCTGAGTTCGGTCGTCGATCCCGGACTGCATTTCAAGCTGCCGTGGCTGCAGCGCGTCGAGAAGATCAGCTTGCGCCAGCAGGTGCTCAAATGGGGCTGCGAAAACCAGAACGATTGCAGCGGCCTGCCGGCCATGCAGGCCTATTCGCGCGACCAGCAGCCGGCCGACATGCGCGTTACCGTCAACTTCCACGTGCCGGCCGCCGAAGTCAGCAACGTCTACACCAATTATGGATCGATCGAGGCACTGGCCGACCGTGTCATTGCCAGGAAAGCACCGCAGGAGATCAAGACGGTGTTCGGCCAGTACGACGCGGTGTCGGTTATCCAGAACCGGGCGAAGTTCAACAAGGACGTCGCCGACGCCATCGCGGCGGTAACCGACGGCCCGGTGATGATAGACAGCGTGCAGGTCGAGAACATCGACTTCTCCGACGCCTACGAGCAGGCGGTCGAAGCCAGGATGACGGCGCAGGTCGAGGTGCAGAAGCAGGAACAGAACCTGCAGCAGGAAAAGATCAAGGCCGATATCGCCGTCACCCAGGCCAAGGGCCGCGCCGACAGCGTCAAGGCCGAAGCCGAGGCCAGCGCCTACAAGACCAGGGTCGAAGGCGATGCGACCGCGGGCGCCATCAAGGCTCGCGCCGCCGCAATCGCCAACAATCCGCTGCTGGTCGAACTGACCAAGGCGGAGAGATGGAACGGCGAATTGCCGAAGTCGATGATCCCGGGCTCGACCGTACCGTTCCTCGAACTCAGCACGCCTGCCGCAGCATCGAACTGAGGCGCGGCGCAAACCAGATCAGGGCGGCGGCGCGATAGCCGTCCTGGTGCGGTTACGGCTGAAGCACGGCGCCTCGGGCGATTGCCTGCGTTTGACTTAGAAAAGCTGTCAGCAGCTCCATTCCCGCCGGCCAGTCGCCGAGCCCGCTGTCGCCATTGATGTGGCCAAGCGGTCCGGCGATATGGAGATCGCTGCCCCATCGCTCGGATTTCGCCCTGGCATAGTCCAGCGAGCCGTAGGGATCGTTGGTGCTGGCGACAATCAGCGACGGAAAGCGAAGCCGTTGTTGCGGTGCGTCGGCGAAGGCCCGGGCGGAGGAGGGGAAGGCCGGCGACGCAGGGTCCGGAACCGCGACCAGCAACGCGCCGCCGATAGAGCGGGGGGAGATCCGCTGCCAGTGCACGACGAGCAGACAGCCGAGGCTGTGGGCGACGAGCACCGGCGGTGTCCTTGCCTGGCATACAGCGGTTTCCAGCGCAGCCACCCAGTCGTCGAGGTCCGGCGCGTCCCAACTCGCCGGGTTGAACCGCCGCATCGCCGGGTTTGCCTGCTGCCAACGTGTCTGCCAGTGGGCTTTGCCCGATCCGCCGATGCCCGGCACAATGATGACGTCGGTCATGCGAAGCCCTTCTTTCCTGATGCAGCGCGTGCAATTCTAGGTCTTCTCCCAGGTGGCGGAATGAGAGATCATCGGAAAGCAGCGACGAAATCCGATGGATTAGAGGCGATCATGCGGAACGGCGATTATCGGCCAAGGCTCGACCCCACCGATCTGGCGATCATTGAGATCATGCAGGAGGATGGCCGCATCGGCATCTCCGAGCTTGGCCGCCGCGTCGGACTGTCCCAGCCCGCCACCTCGGAACGGGTGAAGCGGCTGGAGGAGCGCGGCGTCATCACCGGTTACAAGGCGGTGATCAATTCGGCAGCGCTCGGGCTCGGCACCATGGCGGTCATCCGCCTGCGCACCACGCATGAGCATATCCAGGCCTGCCTGAAGAAGTTCGCCCAATTGCCGGAGGTGGTCGAGGTGCTGCGGGTGACCGGCGAGGATTGTTTTCTGGTCAAGGTCGTGGTCCCGTCACCGCCCGATCTTGAAAGCATCGTCGACAGCATCGGCCACCACGGCACGGTGACGACAAATGTGGTTCTGCGCGCCGAGCAACCGAAGCGGCTGGGACGCGAATTGATGACCAGGGCCTGACCGGTCTATCGCTTGGTCTGCGTATGCCCGACGGCATTGGCGAACGAGATGCCGCCCTTGATCTCGCGCATCGCCATCGAGGTGATCGTGCGCCGCACGCCGGGCAGCCGGCTGAGCTCCTCGCGCAGCATCCTGTCGAGCGCCATCATGTCGACGGTGACGATCTGCAGGAGATAGTCGGCCTCGCCAGTCGTGGCGTGGCAGCGGCGGATCAGCGGATGCTTTTTGACCGCCGCCTCGAAGGCGTCCGATAGCTCGAAATCGATCGACACCTGGATGAAGGCTTCGATGCCGAAGCCGAGCTTGGCCGGGTCGATCCGGGTCGAGTAGCCGCGGATGACGCCGGCGTCCTCAAGCGCCTTGACCCGCTTCCAGCACGGCGTCTTGCTCAAGCCGACCTCATCGGCGAGCGCGGCAAAGGAGATGCGGGCCTCGCGTTCGAGCGCCGCGACGATCTTCCGGTCGACCGCATCCAGCATCATTCGTTCTTCCAATCTGCTTCAGTGACAATTTTCGTCCTTCGTTTCCCGCCAATCGAATAACAGAAAGGGACAATGTTCGGCAAGAAAGCGATTAGACTCGGGCTGGGATCCAACAAACGCCTGCGGCCCAACGGCCGCGGCAAGGAGCATGGCCATGGACAAGCAGGACTATTATGCCCGCATCGAAACGCCTGAGATGCGCGACTATGGCGTCTACCTCAAATGCGACAGGCTGCTGGCCTGCCAGAAGCCGCTGGCCGAGATTGTGAATGCCGACGAGTTGCAGTTCCAGATCGTGCACCAGGTCGAGGAGCTGTGGATGAAGCTCATCGCCTACACGCTGATCGACGTCGTCGATTTCCTGGAAAAGCAGGACACGCATCGCGTCGTCACGCTGATGGGGCGCGTGCATCGGCTGATGCGGCTGATGACGGCGCAGCTCGACCTGCTCGAAACCATGTCGCCCAAGGAGTACCAGCAGATCCGGCTGCAGCTCGGCAATGGCAGCGGCCAGGAATCGCCGGGCTTCAAGCAGCTGCTGCGCCTGCCGCCCGATCTGTGGCGGGCCTTCAAGGCGTCATACCTCGACGACCGC
Source organism: Mesorhizobium sp. M0698 (assembly GCF_040320455.1). Classification (NCBI taxonomy): domain Bacteria; kingdom Pseudomonadati; phylum Pseudomonadota; class Alphaproteobacteria; order Hyphomicrobiales; family Phyllobacteriaceae; genus Mesorhizobium; species Mesorhizobium sp. M0698. The sequence goes on from NZ_JAMYPQ010000001.1 coordinate 54,627, forward strand.
GGCCTTTCGGTCGAGGATGTCTACGATACCGGCTACGATCACGGCGACAGCTATGTCGTTGCCGAAGCGCTGATCGAGTTCGACGAGCTGTTCCAGAAATTCCGTGCCAACCACCTCTATCTCATCCACCGCACGATCGGCCTCGGCGCGAAATCGCTGAAGGGCCGGCCGGTCGAATTGCTGGAAGCCGGCGCCCGCCACCGCTTCTTCCCGGAACTCTGGGACATACGCTGGGCGATGACCGACCGCTGGGGCAGCCAGTATGGAACGGTACGGGAGCCGATCAGCAAGCCGGGGGTCAAGGTGGGGTAGTACAACCTTCCTTCTCCCCTTGTGGGAGAAGGTGGATCGGCGCGCAGCGCCGAGACGGATGAGGGGTGTTGGACGGAGTGCCGCCGGCGCCAAGCTGGAGCACCCCTCATCCGTCGCCTTCGGCGACACCTTCTCCCACAAGGGGAGAAGGGAAGGCGCCACTTTGGTGTCGCCCGCTTGTATCCTGCAGGTTTTTCGGGGGATGATGTCGGGCTTGCGGTTGGTGGTGCGTCCTTGGGGCACAACCATCGTAACTCTTGGGAGGACATCATGACCTTGGAAACCGCTCAATCAACCGTTCAGTCGCCGTGGCAGACCGCGGCAATCCTTATCGCCCGCCTGATCTTTGCCGCCGTCTTCCTGATGGCCGTGATCTTCAAATTCGTCGATATCGGCGCCACCGCCGGCTATATCGCGGCGGCTGGATTTCCGTTCCCGCTGTTCCTGGCCTGGTGCGCAGCCCTGCTCGAGGTCGTCCTCGTTCTATGCTTCCTGACCGGCGCCTTCTTCTCATGGGCAGCACTCGTCGCCGGCGCCTATGTGCTGTTCCTCGGCTTCGCCTTCCACGGGCCGTCGCACTGGGCCGGCAACCAGGCCGAGTTCGGCTTCTTCGTCGATCACTTCACCTTCCTGGCCGGGCTGCTGTTCGCCGCCGTGCACGGGCCGGGCAGGGTCCTGGCGCTGAGGCTTGGCAGGGCGTGATGCCCAATCTCGCATCCGGCGTTCTCGTAAAGGCGCTCAGAAGGGTGGCTGCGACGATCCCGGCCGGGTCTATGACCGCGACCAGGGCCAGATCGGCAGCACGATCCGCACCAGCATCGTCGTGACGATCGAGAACGGCTGGATACCGTCATTCAGGCCATCGCAGTTCGATTGAAATAAAAGCGACAGCTAAAGTACGAGCGTTCGAGGTTTATGCTTTTCGTAGATGCGCCTGCATTCCCTCTGTACTTCCAACATTCGGCGGGCTAAGCAAGACGCGGGTCTTGAGGGGGAATTCATGAACATCGCCACGCGTTTTGCTGCCGCCATGATAGGCACGTCTCTGCTTGCCGGCTGCACTACCTTGACCGAAGGCGAATTCAACACGATGCATACCACGCTTGAAGGCAGCCCTGTCACCAAGCGCGTGGCGATCAACGAATGCATTGCACGCGAGAGGTCCACGCCGCTCAACGAAAGAACGACTTACGCGGCAATCATGAATGTCAGTGTCGCAAAATACGATAGCGCCTTTTGTAACCGGCTCTTTAATGCCGTTGCTAATGGCAGGCTGACTTACGCGGACTACCGCAGGCTTTCTTCGCCGGGGGCCGACAGCAGCAAGTTGATCAAGATCCTGCAGGGCCGCTAGCAGGCGCCGCCAGCAGTCTTGCCGCCCTGGCGCGGCAAGCCGTTGTCGCGGCGTCAGTTATGATCGCCGCGTCACATCTGGTCGTTGTAAGGTTCCTTGATCTGACCGACCATGCGTGCCAGTTTCGAGAAGGACGGCATGTCCGTCTCCGGCTGACATTGATTGGCCAACTCCAGCAGTCGGATCGGGAAGTTGACGGCGTCGCGGCTGGACGCCGACATGCCTTCGGACCTTTCCTCGTTGGTCTCGCTGGCTTCGGCCTTGCGCAAGGCGATGTCTATCTCCTCGACAGAGAGCACGCCCTTGCGGACCAGAACCTGATTGATCGATGCGATGGCCATAAGCAGGCCTTCGAGTTGCAGATTGGCGACGTTCATGATTTTTGCTCCCATGGCTAAGGGTCAAACGCGCGAATGCCTGTTCTGATCCGCGGCTGCGGCTGCTCGTCGGCCGGTGAGATGCCTCGGCAAATGGAGGAAGCGCCAATTGCCGACGCTGCGTTCGCGCCCACAAAGTGGCTGGCGGGCAACGCGAGGCGCCGAAGAGAAATTCGGTTTTTTGTCGCCGCGCCACATTTTGTTCTTGCTTTGTGCCGGCAGCTATGCTACTAATTTGGGTATGGTGCTAATTGGCTCCAACGACCCGCCCGCCGAGGCGGGTTTTTGTTTTCAGGCTTCTTTTCGATCGAACGTTGCTTGTGTTGCCGGCTGTGAAGTCGGCGGGACAGCGCCCGGGACAGTACCCCCCTCTGGCCTGCCGGCCATCTCCCCCTCAAGTGGGGAGATTGGCGGTTTCGGCGCTGCGCTCTTCCTGCAACGTTGGAGATTGGCGAAAGCCGGCGCGAAAGCCGATTTCCGCCCAAGTGGGGGAGATGTCCGGCAGGACAGAGAGGGGCGCGAAGGAATGCAGCCTAGCGGTCTTCTTGGAAGGTCAATCGGGAGGCGGACAAGGCGAGGCGCTGAACGGAATTCGCATTTTTCTGCCACTGCGCCACATTTTGTTCTTGCTTTGTGCCGGCAGCTATGCTACTAATCTGGGTATGGTGCCAATTGGCTCCAACGACCCGCCCGCCGAGGCGGGTTTTTGTTTTCAGGCCGATTTGGAGACGATCACGGCGAGCGAGGCGAGTTTTCCGTCACTCAGGCTTCGGATGTAGTTGCGGCGGCGCTGCAGGAATTCCGCGCCCATGACGACTTCATTTGCCTGCTGCTGCGCCGGCGAGGGCACGATGCCGGAATTGGCCCTCTTCAGCGCCAGCTCAACATGTTCGCCGGTTTCGTCGACGATTTCGTCGATGCGAAATCCGGCATCGACAAACAGGGTTTTCAATTTTTCCCGATCGGCGAGGTGGCTGGTCGCCGCAGAAACCGCCCAGGGCATGGGATAGTAGGGCTCGCCGCCGGCGAGCACGGCTTCGGTCCAGATCAGCCTGCCTCGCGGTTTCAGCACGCGCCAGGCCTCGTCGATGACCGCGGCCTTGTTCTCGATGTTCATGCCGACATAGAAGCAGATCGCCGCATCGAAGGTGCTGTCGCCAAAAGGCAGTTTCGTCGCGTCGGCCTGATGGAAGCGAACCTTGTCTGCCAGTCCGCTGAGTGCGGTCAGTCGGCTCGACGCGGCGACAAAGGCTGGTGTCAGGTCGATGCCGTCGACCTGGCAGCCATAGGTCGAGGCCAGAAACCTTGCCGGCCCGCCAATGCCGCTGCCGATATCCAGGATCCGATCTGTCGGCGAAGGAGCAAGACGGGCCGCATGCTCCCGCGTGGCGATCAGTTCGCGGCCATGGAGCTGATCGAATGGATAGAGTTGCGCGGCCGCGAGTTTTCCGGCCGGGTCGGCGTCCGGGATCGCGGCCAATATGCGATCGACGATGCCGTCGCTGCCGTAGTGACTGGTGACATTGCCCATGACGCGTTCCCCTCAAGCGCAACCACCATCCCATCAACGCAAGTCTCACGCAATGCCCGCCCTTTTCGCCCTCCTTCCAGCCGTTCACCGACGAGGGTGCGAGGTCGTCAGTGCATTTTCTTCCACCGCGCCACATTTTGTTCTTGCTTTGTGCCGGCAGCTATGCTACTAATCTGGGTATGGTGCCAATTGGCTCCAACGACCCGCCCGCCGAGGCGGGTTTTTCATTTCGGGCTCCTGTTCGACCGAATGTTGCGTGTGCTGCCGAGGTATGTCGGCGCAAATGAACGCGACCGACTATCCCGGTCCGCAACCACCTATCGTCCATAGATTTCCCAACGCGCCCGTGCGCCCACTTCAGAGAACACCCCATGTCCAACCGTTATGCCACCATCATCACCGACGATGACGGCCGCGAGGTCGTCAGCGCCATTGGCGAGTTCGCCGGCACCGCACCCTATGCACGCCATGGCCGCTTCGAGCAGGTGGCCGCCGGCGTGCGGATCGGCATGGTGCGCGGCGGTACCGTCGATGCGGTCGGCGGCTTTGGCTTCCCGTCGGGAGCACTCGACGGCAAGGCGGTGGCAATTCTCAGGGCAAGGCTGAATGCCTTGCCTGACGCCGGTGCGATGAAGCCCGGCACGACGACTGATGCGAAACCGGCAAGCCAGCCGCGGAAGCCGAAGTCGGCACGCGCCGGCAAGAAGGCCAGGCCGCGCAAGCGCATCGTGCGGCCAGGCAACAAGAAGCCGGCGGTCTCCGCTGGGACGGCGGAGTAGGGCATGGCCGAAGCTCCTTCCACCGGCGATCCGCAGCCGCACGATCAAGCACCCGGCAGCCGAACCAAGCGGGCGAAGAAGACGCTGGCCGACGGCTTTCTCGAAGCGATCCGCGCCGATTTTCGCGCCCATGGCGCCGGCGTTATCGCCGAGGTGCGCGCCGAAAAGCCCGACCAGTACCTGAAGCTCGTGCTGTCGGTGCTGCCCAAGGATATTAGTGTCAACATCAACAATCTGGATGCATTGAGCGATGACGAAATCAGGCAGCGCATCCGCGGCCTCGAAGCCGTCCTTAGGCCGTTCCTCGAGAAGCCGGGCTTCGCAAAAGGCCTCGCACAGCCGGGCGGCAAGGACGGAATATCTCAGCCTGCTGGCGGAGCTGGACCGCAGGCGCCGCACTAACCAGCTTGCCGCCTATCGGCCCTATCCCAGGCAGGCCGAGTTCCATGCAGCCGGCGCGACCAATCGCGAGCGCCTGTTCATGGCCGGCAACCAGCTCGGCAAGACCAGGGCCGGCGGCGCCGAATGGGCGATGCACCTCACCGGCCGCTATCCAGATTGGTGGCAAGGCAAGGTTTTCGATTGTCCGGTTCGGATGTGGGCGGCCGGCGTCACCGGCGAAAGCACGCGCGATAACCCGCAGCGCATCCTGATCGGCCCGCCGCAGCAGCAGGCGGCCGGCACCGGCATGATCCCGGCCGACGCCATCGTCAGCACGATGGCGGGACGGGCGCCGGGCGCGCTCGACAGCGTCGTGGTGCGCTGGGGCGGCGGCGGCGACGTCCAGGCCGGTGAATCGGTGCTGTCGTTCAAGAGCTACGAGAAGGGTCGCGAGAAATGGCAGGGCGAAACGCTGCACGGCGTCTGGTTCGACGAGGAGCCGCCGCTCGACATCTATTCCGAAGGGCTGACCCGCACCAACGCCACCGGCGGCATCACCATCGTCACCTTCACGCCGCTGCTCGGCATGTCGGACGTGGTGCTGCTGTTTTTGTCGGCTGAGCAGGTCGAGTTCATTGGTGAAGGGGAAGCAATCGGCTGAATAAGCCAGCCCGGCGCAATCATTATCCCAGCTGACTGTGGCGCACGGAATAGTGTGGAGCACTTCTCTTTGCAGCAAAATTGTAGTTATTTGGACGGAGGATGAGAGCCGCAACGGAGGGGTGGGCAGTGGGAAATCACTATCGGTCGCTAGTCGTGATCGGTGCAATAATGCTTTCAGGATGCGTAGTGACTGAGAGCCGGTTCAATACAATCAACGCTGGAATACAAAGAAGTCCAGCTTTCAAAAAGGATTTTATGACTCAGTGTGCGGTGGGATTAGGGGCAAAGCCACTAGGTTACCGCAAACAATGGGCAAGAATAATAAACACAAGTGTTGAAGCATTGCCAGAGGTGTACTGCAAACGCTGGACTGATGCGGCGGTGAGCGGGCGAATGACGTACGCGGATTACAAAAATGGATTGTCGCGACCTACCTACGAAAGTAAGTTGATCAAGATACTTCAGGGCCATTAGCCGGCCCGCCTGTGTTCGTCGCGCGCCGTCCCGGTTTTGCTCCAGCAAGGTATCGCGCATGAGCCGCCACGTCCCCTTCATGACCAGCGCGGTTGCCAAGCCATGATCCGGAACTAGACTGGCTACATTGGGCGGGAGATCACAACTATGAATAGACGAATGGTGTTGATCGGCGGCCTTTCGTCAATTGTCGTATCACCAGAAGGCAACGTCGGCATGTCAGCAACTTCTCCTCCTGTCCCGAAATGGCGGCCATCGTTTTCGCAGCCCATCGATCGCATCGAAGAGCGCATTGGCTACTACTTCAACCAGGAGCGTGACTTTGCCATCCTTGAAAACGGCACCTGTGTGCTGACGGAGGCTGGTCTTTCCGATGGCGCTGCATCCTTGGCAGCCATCCAGACGCTTGCCGAGATCTACAACTACCACCCGGACATGAAACCATCTGATATGGACGATGGCAATTTGTTGGTCAGTTACAATCATCCTGCCTTCAACGTCGTGCTGACCGATATTGCAAAGGCGCATTGGCCAGAGATCGAGGCTCGCCACCAGGACGGACTGACGACCGACGAGGTGTTGTTCACGCCGCTCGGGCAGAACGTATTCGATGATTTTGGCAAAAAGGCGCTGCTAGGCCGGTGCTACATGTTCATGGATGCACAGGCGCCGAAAGTCGTGCGCATCAAACGTCGGACGATCTGATCCCGACTTTTCGACCGGCTCCGTGGCAGGTGTTCCGAGCGATGCAAACGGAGCTGCGAGGCGGGGCGTTGGAGCGCGCGCCTGCCACCACGATTCAATGCCGCGAGGGCGCACAATGACCCGCCACGTCACCTTCATGACCATCGACGATGCCGAGCATTATACGCCGCAGCAGCGCGCCGAGGTCATTGCCGCCTATCCGGCGCATGAGCGCGAGGCGCGGGCCAAGGGCATTCCGGTGCTCGGCTCCGGCCGCATCTTTCCGGTGGCCGAGGAGCTGATCGCCTGCGAGCCGTTCCCGCCGCCGCGCTATTGGCCAAGGCTCGGCGCGCTCGATTTCGGCTGGGACCATCCGTCGGCCGCGGTCGAGCTCGCCTGGGATACGGAGGCCGATGTCGTCTATGTCACGAAGGCCTGCCGTGCCTCGCAGCAGACTCCCGCCATGCAGGCGCTGACGCTGAAACCGTGGGGCGATTGGCTGCCATGGGCATGGCCGCGCGACGGCCGCCGCGAGACGCTGGAAGGTGCCGGCACCGCACTTGCCAGGCAATATTCCGCGCACGGGCTGAACATGCTCGCCAGCCATGCGCAGTTCGCCGACGGTTCGGTATCGGTCGAGGCCGGGCTGATGGAGATGCTCGACCGCATGCAGAGCGGCCGCTTCAAGGTGTTCTCGACGCTTTTGCCGTGGTTCGAGGAGTTCCGGCTCTATCACCGCCGGGATGGCCAGGTGGTGAAGCTGCGCGACGATTTGATGGCGGCGACCCGCTACGGCGTGATGATGCTGAGGGAAGCGGTGGTCGACCCGGCTCTGTTCAAGGCCGCGCGGCGGAAGGCGGGGCAGAGCGATCCGCTGGGGGCGTTTCGGTGAGGAAAATCGGGGAGGGAGGCAATGCGCTCCGGCTCCGATTGGAAAACTGTAGTGAACGTCCGTGGACGTGGTGTAGCATCGAATGATCCCGCTCAAGGGACGCATCGGCGTGGCCTCACGGGGGCATTCGCCGATAGGGGAGGATCAGATGAAAAACGGAATTTCTCCAGACCACATACTGCAAATTGGCTTTGGGTTCTGGCCAGCCAAGACATTGTTGAGCGCCGTGGAACTGGGACTCTTCTCGCTGCTTGCGGACGGCCCCAAAACGGGCCTCGAACTGCAAGGCGCGATGAGGCTGCATCCGCGCGCAACGTATGATTTTCTCGACACCCTCGTCGCGCTCGGATTGCTGCAGAGGGACGGCGCCGGTGAAACCGGCAAATACGGCAATACGCCATCGACCGCGCTGTTCCTGGTCAAGCGGAGCCCCCAATACATCGGTGGAATCCTTGAGATGGCGAACGCACGACTGTATCGGTTCTGGGGCGATCTCACACCGGCATTGCAAACCGGAAAGCCTCAAAACGAGATCAAGGAGACAGGCAAGTCGATGTTCGGCGAGCTCTATGCGGACCCGGCGCGCCTGGAGCAGTTCATGGACGCGATGAGCGGCATCTCCATGGGCAATTTCACGGCGTTTGCCGAGAAATTCGACTTTTCCAAATATAAGACGCTGGCCGATATAGGCGGCGCAACCGGGCAGCTTTCGGCCATCGTCGCGGCGCGGCATCCGCACATGCAATGCCGGACGTGCGATCTCGCCGATGTGCAGCCGATCGCCGAACGGCGCTTGAGGGAGCGCAATCTCGGCGGCCGGGTCATCGCCGAGACGATCGACTTCTTCGCGGACGAATTCCCCAAGGCGGACATCATCACGATGGGAATGATCCTTCACGACTGGAATCTCGAGAACAAGAAAATGCTGATCGCCAAGGCCTATCGTGCATTGCCGACCGGCGGCGCGCTGGTCGCCATCGAGAACATCATCGACGATGAACGCAGGCAAAACGGCTTCGGTCTCATGATGTCGCTGAACATGCTGATCGAATTTGGCGAGGCGTTTGACTTCACCGGCGCCCAGTTCACCGAGTGGTGCAAAGTGGCAGGGTTTAGTCGCTGCGAGATTATTCCATTGGCGGGACCTGCAAGCGCAGCAGTGGCTTACAAATAGAGGCTTGGCACCCGCGCGCAGTTCGCCGGCGGCTCGGTGGCGGTCGGGCCGATGCTCGGCCGCATGCAATCAGGCCGCTTCAAGGTGGTTTCGACGCTCTTGCCCTGGTTCGAGGAGTTCCGTCTCTATCATCGCAGGGACGGCCAGGTGGTGAAGCTGCGCGACGATTTGATGGCAGCGACACGCTACGGCGTGATGATGCTGAGGGAAGCGCAGGTCGACCCCGCGGTGTTCAAGGCCGCGCGGCGGAAGGCCGGGCAGAGCGATCCGCTGGGGGCGTTTCGGTGACGATGCTTGCGTTTATGCACGCCCGGCGGCAAAACGACGACGTAGCGGCAACATCATGTTAGGGGGCAATATGGAATCGGAAAACTCGCTGCTCGGGATATTCATCTCCTGGATGCCGATGCTGATTTATCTCGCAGCAAGCCTTTGGGTAACGATCTGGCTCACCTTCAAGCTGATCCGCGTTCAACAGGCGATGGTGCAGGCGCAGGAAGGCATTCTCGCCAAGCTGACCGAGATCGACAGCCGGATGTCCGCGAAGATACGCCAGGACTGAGATTCGCGGCGGACGCATAGGACGAAGCGCCGAAAAGCTTAGCCGGGCTCCTTAGCCCATTCGCCGCCGCTGCCATGATAGGTCTCTGCGGAGAGCAAGAAAACCTGTGCGCAGGTCGTGCACCGAAAGCGGTAACGAAGCAGATCGTCCCATGGTCCATCCGGGTTGAGATCCGAAAACGGGATGACACTCGACATAGGACCACCCGGTACTTCCTGCAGAATACCGTCGCGTATGGCCTCTTTGGCCATCGTGATCGCCGCCGCGAGACGACCGGTGCTAAAGATCGTACGGGTCTCCTTGATCGGCGCACAGTTACGACAAGTCATGCGCTTGTCCCATAGGTACATCCACAAGTCACAGGCCAAGGAAATCCAGACGGCAAAGAGAGTCAATCTAGCTTGGCGGCCTCGTTTCCCTAGGGCTCTCCGCTTCGCAGCGTGCCGGAAAATGACCCAACATGACCGTCCGCATCATCCCTGCCACTTTGCGCGATCTCTCCTACATCGCCGCCAACCTCCGGCCCGAAGACCGGGCCGAGATCGATTGCCAGTTCGATGACTGGTCGCCGGCGCTGCTGGCGTTGACGGCGCTGCAGGGGTTTGCCTATGTCGCCGAGCTCGACGGCAATCCGGAGGCCGGCTTCGGCGCTGCCGAACAGCGCGGCGGCTTATGGATCGCCTGGAGCTGGGGCACGCGCCGCATGAGGCGCTGCGTGCCTGGGATTACGGAATTCTTTCATGCCGTGCTCGGGCCTGAAGTTGCCGCGCGCGGCGCGTGGCGGGTCGAGGCGCGAGCGCTGGCCGCCAATGAATTGGCGCTGCGCTGGCTTGCCCGGCTTGGCGCGACGCAACGCTGCCGCCTGCCGGGCTATGGCCGGAACGGCGAGGATTTTCTGCTCTACGACTGGACAAGAGCCTCTCACTTTGGAGAAAACCATGTGCCTTTTTCAAAAGCCACCGGCGCTGAAGCCGTTGCCGCCGACACCGACCATTGCCGACAAGGACGTGCAGGCGCGCGAAGCAGCGTTGCGGGCCCAGCTTGCGGCCAATGACGGCACCGCCGGAACCGTGAAGACCGATTTGTCGCCCGGCGATCTGACCGGCCAGCGCCGCGTGCTGCTGGGGGTTTGACATGGGCGCGATGAGACGAGTGTTCCGCAACCGGGTGCTGGCGTGGTGGTACTGGCGCCGGCACGCGCGGTTGGTGAAGAAGAGAGGCGGGATGAGGGCTCTTCCTTCTCCCCTTGTGGGAGAAGGTGGATCGGTGCGGCAGCGCCGAGCCGGATGAGGGGTGCTGGAAGGAATGAGGCGAAAAAACCTTCAGCGATTTGAAGAGCTTACCTCTGCAAAATAGCGATCGGTCCAACACCCCTCATCCGACCGAGCTTCGCTCGGCCACCTTCTCCCACAAGTGGAGAAGGTCAAGGCAGCTTCCGCCTTTTCCGTAACAGCACAGCGCAAATCGTGTTCCTTCCGCACGGTTGACATTCCTCCCTCAGCCGCCATGCTGCATTGCAACATGGCAATCGAGGAGTTCGGCATGACAGAAGCCCGGTCATCGCGCATCGAGTGCCTGGACGGGCTTCGGGCGCTTGCCGCGATCTGGGTGCTCATCGGGCACTGCTTGTTGTTGACCGGCTGGCAGATTCCTATTCTTGGCGAACCGGACCTCGGCGTCGATCTGTTCATCATGCTGTCCGGCTTCCTGATGGTGTTCCACTACCAGCTGCGCCAGGACAAGGAGCCCTGGCAAAGGCCGGAAACCTGGCTGAAATTCTGGACCCGCCGCTATTTCAGGATAGCGCCGCTGTTCTACGTCATGCTGTTCGCTGCCCTGGCGCTTGGCCCTTATCTCTACGGGTCGAGAATGATCATCGACGAGTTCCTGCTGCGGTCGCCGCAGGCGCCCGAGCGTTATCTCGACAGCGGGCTGAAGAATATCTGCGCCCATCTGCTGTTCCTGTTCGGCCTGGTGCCGAATTTCGCCTATCGCACGCCGCTGCCCGACTGGAGCCTGGGGCTGGAGATGCAGTTCTACGCACTGTTCCCGGCCATCATGCTGCTGGTTCGCAGGCTTGACTGGATATGGGCGGCCATCCTGGTCGCGGCGACCGGCAGCGCGATGGTGTTCTTGATGGGACAGTTGTCGGTGCATTTTCCGATGCCGTCGTTCCTGCCGCTGAAGATGCAGATTTTCCTGTGCGGGATGCTGCTGGCGGGCGTCGTCCATCAAAGGCAAAAGCGGCCCTTCGTGCATCTGGCATTGGCCATGCTGCTGGCGGCGCTGCCGTTCGGCGGCGGCTATGGGCTGAGCAAGCTGTTGATGCGCGAAGCGCTCGTCCTGGGGTTCTTTGCCTTGGTTCTCTACCGCATGCTGCCGGGAATGGCGGGTATCGTGGCCAGAAACATCGCCATGACGCTCGCCAACAGGTTCTTTCATTTGATGGGTGAGCTTTCCTTCAGCATCTATCTGATCCATCTGCTGGTTCTCCAGCCGGTTGCGGCTCTGGTCATCACCCAGTTCGGCCACGAGCTGTCGGCGCCGCTGCGCTTCGCGATCGTCACTGTCGTCGTCTTGCCAGTGGTGTGCCTGCTGTCCTGGATCACCTACATGCTGATCGAAGTACCCGGCCAGAAGATGGGCCGTTTCGTGGTGCAGCGCTTTGGGCGGAGCCCGGCGCTGGAGACGACGCCGGCGGAATAAGGCGCTTCCAATCTCCCCCTTGAGGGGAGATGTCGCCGAAGGCGACAGAGGGGGTCGCCGATCCACGCGAGACGACCCCCTCTGTCCTACCGGACATCTCCCCCTCGAGGGGGGAGATCGGCAGCCTCGGCGTCCCGCCATTTCTTTCTTTTCCCCATTGAGTTCATCAAGCGAGGCTGACCATGAGCGATTCCCGTGCCCGCGATATCCTGGCGCGACAGGCTGAACTGGAGAGCGAGCGCAGCCAGTATGAGCATGTCTGGGAGGCGGTGTCCGAATTCTGCGATCCCGACGCGCCCGATATGTGGAGTGGCCGCCGCCAGGCCGGCGTCGATTCGCAGGCTGAGCGGCAGGAGCGGCGCGGTGCGCGTGTCTACGCCAACACCATCAACTCGGCCGCCAACCGGCTGGCCGCGGGGCTGGAGAGCCTGATCATCCCGCAGTCGGAGAAATGGCATGGGCTGTCGACCGCGGCCATCAACGACGATGAGACCGACGAGGAGAAGGAATGGGCGGAAGCGCTGCGCGACTTCCTGTTCTCGCTGCGCTACTCCGCCAATTCGAACTTCGTGCCGGCAACGCAGGCCTGCCTGCGCAATGTCGTGCGCTATGGCCCGGCCTATCTCTATGCCGAGGAAGGTTTTGGCGACACGCTGATCCGCTATGCCTCGATCCCTGTAGTCGAGGGCTATCTCTCGCGCAACCGCTGGGGCCAGGTCGATATCTTTCACCGCCGCTACGAGCGCACGGCGCGGCAGGCGGCGCAATTGCTCGGCTACGACAGACTGCCGGCGCGGATCAAGATTCTGGTCGACGACCCCGCCAAATGCGAGACGAAAATCTCGCTGATCCAGTGCATCCAGCCGCGCGACGAGCGCAAGATGTACAGTCTGAGCGGCTCCTACCAGTATCTCGACACGGCCTTCGCCTCCTACCATGTCATCGAGGACGAGGAGGCGATCGTCAGGGAAAGCGGTTTTCGCTCGTTCCCGGTATCGTGCTTCAACTGGCGCCGCTACGAGGGCGATCCCTACGGCATCTCGCCGACCATCGAGGCACTGACGACGGTGCGCGAGGAGAACGCCGTGCGGCGCTCCGGCCTGCGCGCGCTGCAGCAGATCACCGATCCGGCGACCGCCTCCAAGGCAAGGCTCGACTATGTGCCGGTGCTCAATCCCGGCGAGAACTATCCCGGCCTCATCGACGATGCCGGCCGGCCGCTGATCGCGCCGATCGCCACCGGCCAGAACCCGACCTATGCCTTCAATTATGCCGACAGCCGGGCCGAGGAGATCCGCGACATGATGTTCGTCAATCTGTTCCAGACGCTGGTGCAGAACCCGCAGATGACGGCGACCGAAGCCTTGATCCGGCAGGAGGAGAAGGGCGCGCTGCTCGGGCCGTCCGGCTCGATCATCCAGGCCGGCTTTGCCAGCAATCTCGACCGCGAGCTGGGCATTCTCGAGGACAAGGGACTTTACGAGGAAGATAGCCGCTTCCTGCCGCCGGCGAGCCTTGCCGGCAAGGCGCTGCGGCCGACCTTCACCGGCCCGCTCGACGTGCTGCGCCGTTCGGCCGAGGCGCGCGACACCATCCAGGTTGTCACCACCGCCATGCAGATGGCGCAGTTCGATCCCGGCGTGATGGACAATATCGACGGCGACGCGGCGCTGAAGATCGTGCAGGGCGCCGGCCGCAGTCCGCAGCGCATCTTTCGCCGCCAGGACGAGGTGGCGGGCATTCGCGATGCCCGCGCCAAGGCTCAAGCTGAACAGGCCGGCATGGCGGCGGTTGCGGCCGCCGGCAAGGTCGCCAGGGATGCCGTGCCGGCGGCAGTGCAGGCGCGCGACAGCGGCCTGCTCGACGGGCTCGGCGGACTGATGCCGCAGGCTGCGCAAGATGCTTCGGGCGGGCAGGGCGCATGAGCGGCAAACGCTTCGCCCATTCCAGCCAGGCCGGCGGCCCGGCCAAGGCGCGGGATGCCCTGGCCAAGGCCTATCTCAGGGTGTTCTCGGGCCAGGACGGCGAGATGGTGCTGGCCGACCTGGCGGCCGCAACCGGCTATTACCGCCGCCCGTCCTATGGCGAGTGGCTGGCCAAGACCAAGACGCCGAACGGCTTCGAGCTGCACAGCGCGCTCAGCAATGCCCGCGCCGAGGTGGTGCAGCACATTATGGGGTTTTTGACGCTGGACGAGGCGCAGTTGGCTGCGCTGGAGAAGGCGGCGAGGCTGGAGGCGTAGGGGCTTAGGAGCGCCGGCCTTGCAGGGGTCACGGCCCGCTCCGGCCGATCATTCCGGCGACCTCGGCCAGTTCACAGCAGGATCACCATAGGTTGCCGCGGCCAAGCCCCGTTTAGCCCACGCCCGTCGGCTTTGAGCATCATTAATGCCGGCCAATTCCTCATTGGCGACCTCTCCAAAATTCATGACCCGACGAAGGCGGCAGGACCCGGCCGGATCGCCGGTGCGGCGCCCGACCGCGCGGTGATCTTCGGCAGTTCGAGTCTGCGGGCTCCTTGGGCAAGGAATATTAAATGGCGACTATACCTCTCCAGCTTGCTCAGCGCCGGCTCGATACCGGCAATGTGCTCTCCTATCCCGAAGGGTCGCCGATCGGCAGGGCGATGCAGGGTTTTGGCGACGAGCTCTCTGCCGTCGCAGAGCGCTACCAGCAGCAGAAGCAGCAGCAGGAAGCGTTCGACGCTGAACTCGCGCGGCGTCGGTTCAACGGCCAGATCGCGCAGGCGGAAGACGAGGTGGTGGCGAATGCGCCGGCCGATGGCGGAGGCCTGCATGACACGATGTACGGCCAGGTCGATCCGCGCACCGGGCTCGTCACCAAGCCTGGCCTGTTCGACACGCTGTTCGACGACGCCTTGCCGAAAATACCCGAGAGTCAGCGCACCGCTTTCGCCAGGCAGAAGGAGGCCATGCGCGAGGCCGGCTCACTACGGATGGCTGCGAGGCAGCTTCAGCGGCGCGACGAATATGAGCAGGCCGAGTGGACCAAGGTCGATAACATCTCAACCAGTGCCATCGCGCAAAGCAACCCGAAGGACACCGAGAAGTTCGACGCGATCCGGCAGAACGGCTTTGACCTGATCGCCAAACTTCGCAACCCGCTTGCCCGACAAGCGGCGGAAGTCGCCTGGCGCAGCAATACGGCCAAGGCGCTGGTTCAAGCGATGATCGCCCAGGATCCGAAGCAGGCTGCCGAGATGCTGGGTGCTGCGCAGGCTGGAAGCCGAACCAAGGACGACACCGCCGCGGCCGTGGGTGGCTCCAGCGCCTTTGGTGCGCCCAATGCGGCGGCAGCGAAGGGTGACCGCGTCGGCAAGCGGACGCCTGATGAAAGGGTGGCGCAGGCGTTCAGGGACGACCTTCCGCAACAGGAACAGGCAGCGCTGATCCGACAGGCGCAGGCGGCCAACACTGCTCAGCAGGTTGAGCTTCGCACCAACATCGGTCTCGCCGAGCAGAACGCGCCGGACGCCATCGCACGGACTGGCGCTTATTCCGGCAAGATGCCTGGCCGGGACGCCTTCAGGATCGCCTATGGGCTCGACAAGGGCGACAAACGCTTCCGGGATTTCGACTGGCGAGCCGATGTCGGTAGGCAGGTTTTCGGCATGCGCACCATGCCGAACCAAGCGATCCATGCCGCCCTTCACGATGCCGATTCCGGGCCGAACGGTTCGCAGGAAGACCAGGCGCGCCGTGAGACGACCGCCGCGGCGGTAGGGCTGGTCATGAATCACAGACGAACCGATGGCGGGGGCTACGTCAGCGAAGTGTTTCCCAATATCGCTGCCGCATGGAAAGCGGTGACCGGTGGCAGACTCGAGGACCCGAACGGCTATGACAAGGACGCCTATGACAAAGCGATAGCCATGTCTGTCGCCGCGCAGGAACAATTGGGTATTGAGGACCCTCAGCCCGTGCCGCTGTCCATTATCCGTGATCTCTCCGATAATTATGACAGCGCGAGCATGTACCAGCAGGACATAAACGCGAAAGTAAGCACGCTGCTTGCCGGAACGTCCGGCCCTGCCGCTCGAGCAGGCGTGGCCCGGCAACTGGCGGATGCCGATCTGGCCTGGATTATGCCGGTTGAGGCCGGCTACAAGCCTATGTCGACGCGCGCAGTGTTGGCATCGCAGGCCAAAGGTCTTGGCAAGGCGGCCGCCAATGCGGGGATCGGCGCAGCTGAACTTGCGGCCAAACTGGTTACTCTGGCCGCCGACGGCAATACCCAGGCAACACTCAGCCCGCCTGATTTCACGGGTGCTTACTACGAGCCGTCGAACCGCGATGAAAATCTGATGATGCATCAGGGATCTGACGCATTGGGCTGGTCGATACCATGGCCCGGGGTTGGTCGAGCTGCTGTTACCGAGAAAGGGATAACGCGCGCAATCGAAGCGGTCGGTTCGGGAGCCGCGAAGCGCGCCGAAGGCCTCGTTGCCAACAAGCGCGTGTCCGAACTTGCCGCAGAAGATGCGGGTACCGGAGCAATTCGGGCGCCGACAGGCCAGTTCTATAGTGTGATCTTTGAAATGAGGTTGAGCCCGACCTTGTATCCGGGCTTCTCGCGCGAGGTACATTACCAAGCTGCCAACGAATCCTTATTGCAAACGATGGAAGGAGAAACGGCTTTCGCTCAGGATTTGCGGAATCAGGGGGTCAATCTTCAGCGAACGCAGACAGGGCTCGCTCCCCGGACCGCGCCTCCTGACTTTAGCTGGCACCACGCCGCAGAACCCGGTGTGATGCAACTTGTCCCTAGATCCCAACATGATGGTGGGAGTACCTTCCAGGAGACATTACACCCGGATCGCCGAGGAGGATTTTCTTTGTGGGGAAAACAATAAAGTTGCTGGATATCGTTGGACGGTTGCCGGAATTTGACGAGGAGGACACGATTTATGTGTCGGAGCCTTGGACCGAAGATTCAGACGCAATGGTTGCAACTGGGCCGGAAGGGGCATTGGTGCCAGCGGAGGCAGCCAAAGAGGGCCTGACATACTTTCTCGAAATCCACATTGCGATCGAGGTTATCGAGGCCTGGGTTGCGTCGCTGAAAGAAAGGCCCAGCCTTTCCGCGATCTGTGAAAGACTCATTTATTACGCCACCTATGATGCATGAGAGGTAATATGTCGACTGACCCACGTTATGATGGACAGCCGCTGCTTAGGCTACTGGAGCTTTATGTGCTCTGGGCCATCGGAGAACTTTCTCAGGAGTCGGAGGATGGCTTGAAAAAGATGGGCCCCAAACTGCAATCTATCTATGGCGGCGATGGACAATGGCATGACGCAATAGCCCAGTCTATGCACATGCCTGAGGGGATGCCGGCAGCAATCCGGGATATGTGGGCAAGGAACCTCAAAATCGCCCGCGACAATGATGTAACTCTCACACCGCAGAAATTTGCGGAGATGTTCGTGGACGAAAATTTCGTGGGTTGAACGTTCTTCTGATTGGAATTGCGAATTGAGGTGATGATGCCCCTAATTCTGCCCTGCCGTACACCCGGCTTGGCCTGACAGATCGTCCCTTAAAGGGCGTCGCGTATCGACGCGCCTTTAGGTCTTTGTTCATCCATGTCGTTGTCCCAGAACCGCTGCAAACTTTTGGGCGACATGCACTAGCCGCTGAAGCTGGCTCCACCGCGCCAACCGCATTCTACACTCAATAATCGCCGTTGTAGTACCGGTCGTCGCAGGGGGCGGTGTAGATGCGGCCGCTGTTGCGGTCCTGATAGCGGCAAAGCTGTTCGCTGCGCGGCTGGGGCGTGGTGGCGTTGCCGACGACGGCGCCCAGCAAGGCGCCGGCTCCGGCACCGATGACCGTGCTCTTGGTGTTGCCGCCGATCGCCTGGCCGGCAAGCGCGCCGGCGCCGGCGCCGAGCAGCGCACCGGTGCTGGTTCTCTGCTGTGCTTCGGTCTGCGCGCAGCCTGCCAGCGCGGCGGTTACGAACATGGCGGCAATGGCTCTGGACATGGTCATCGTCTGATACTCCCTTGAAGTCTATGAACTAATTCGCAGGCTGATTTTGCCAAGTACGGTCGCATTTGCGGCGGAACATAGGCACCGTGCCTCACGAAATAAGACATGGTTGTTTTTGTCTGACGGCCTGAGACGACGGCTCGGCAAGACGATGCCCAAACGAGACTAATCTTTGACGGCCCCATGTCGCCCGATCTGCTTTTTCTACGCAGCGGCCAACTCTTCCTCAAATCCTCAAACGGAGATACCAAATGACCCGAGGTCTTGCCCGGACGCTTTCGCGTGCCGCCGCCAGAGAAGCCGGCCTTGCCCCGCCCAAGGCGGGGCTTACCGCCAGGACGACCGGACAGGGCGGCGCCTACCGCACCGTCTTTTCGTTCAATGCCATGCCGGTGCCGGTCACCGATGCGCAGGGCTTTGCCAGCCAGAAGCTCTTCGACTTTCTCGATGGCAAGGTGCGGATCAAAGGCGGCACGGCAAGACTGCAGTTCGCCGTGCTGACGCCACGCGCCTCGACCATCAACGACAATGCCGCGCTGACCTGGTCGCTCGGCTCGGCGGCAGCATCGAGCGCTGTACTGGCAGGCACCATGGTCAATGTGGTGGGCGCCACTGGCCGTACGCTGGATGGCGCGGGTGCCGCGCCGTCGAGCGCATCGATTGCCGATGTTGCCGCAGCCTTGACGCTCGACGGCACCGTGACGCCGGTCGACCTCTATCTCAACCTGGCGTTTGCCACCGGCACCGATATCGACGCCGATGGCACGCTGGCGGTGTCGGGCATCATCACGCTGCTCTGGGAGAACTGGGGCGATAATGCGTAGGCGCTAATCTCCCCCCTTGAGGGGGAGATGTTGCCGAAGGCGACAGAGGGGGTCGGTTCGACCGGGCGCGACGCCCGGCGACAGATGAGGTCGGCGCTCCACGCGCGGCTACCCCCTCTGGCCTGCCGGCCATCTCCCCCTCGAGGGGGGAGATACCAAGCTTCGCCGCCAGCGCTCTCATCACCGGCCTTTAATTCTCAACAAAAGGAATCTTCTCATGACAGATCTGGCAGACGCCGGGTCCGTGGTGGCGGCGCCACCGGCGGGCAACCTTGCACGGCCACCGGCCAACGGGGACAACGGGTCCGCCCCGCCTGCGGCCACAAGCTGGTTTGACGGTCTCTCCGAAGGCAACCGCAAGCTTGCTGAAACCAAGGGCTGGACCAAGCCTGACAGCCTCGATCGGGTTTTCAACTCCTATGCGGAGCTGGAGCGGCAGCAGGGCGAGAGCCTGCGCGTTCCGGCAGCCGATGCAGCCGCGGAAGACTGGGACAGGTTCCATGCCCGGCTGCCCGAGGCGATGCGTCCGCTGACCTCACCCGAGAAGGTCGAGTACCGGCGCCCCGACGGGCTCCCCGAAAACTTCGCCTATTCGGACGAACTCGCCAATGCGTCCAAGGCCTGGGCGGTCGAGGCAGGTGCTACCCCGAAGGTCGCACAGGCCTATCACGACCGCTTCGTCGGCTACATGGCCGAGCAGGCCAAGGCACAGCAGATCGCCCTTGCCCGTTCGGTCGAGACGACGCACGACGATCTCGTCAGGGATTGGGGGCCGACCGGCAGCGATGGCTTTCGCCAGAAGCTCGAGGTCGCCAACCGGGCGATGAAGAAGCTCGGACTGGTCAATGCCTACAAGGCGAAGGGCATCCTTCTGCCGGACGGTGCCTTGACCGACCCGCAGATCGCCAAGGCGTTCCACGCCATCGGCGAGGCGATGTTCCGCGAAGACACGATCGACGGCAATGCTGCCTTGAGCGGAGGCAATCCCTTCAAGCGCAATGCCGCCGGCGAGCGCAACCTGACTGGCATCTCGGCGCTCGTCAAAGGCGACCCGGCCCGTGCCCGGCGGCTGGCACGCGAGGCCGGCGAAAATCCCGACCTGTGGATGCCCAACAATCCTCTTTAACCCAAACCTGAAGGAAGACAAAAATGGCAGATGCCTATACCCGTATCGCGGACGCGATCGTTCCCTCCGTCTATGCGCAATACTCGTTCGAGGAGCACGTCCAGTCGCTGGAGATTTACCAGGCCGGGATCCTGTTTTCCGACCCGTCGATCGCCTCGAAGCTCAGCCTGGGCGGACGTTCCGTCGACATGCCCGGCTGGAAGGACCTCGGCAATGATCCGTCCGAGCCGGTCAACGACGACCCGGCCGACTCGATCGAGATGAAGAAGATCGGCGCGCGCCGCGAAGTCGCGGCCCGCAATGTGCGTGCGCAGGCCTGGGGCATCCCGGATCTGACCTCGATCCTTGCCGGCGACGATCCGCAGAAGCTTATCGTGCGCCGCCAGACCGACTACTGGCAGCGCGCCAACAAGCTGACGCTGCTGGGCATACTGAAAGGCGTGCTGGCCGACAACATCGCCAATGACGCCGGTGACCTGGTGCGCGTCACCGGCGCCTCCATCGTAGACACCGACATCATCGAGGCCGCCTATCTGATGGGCGACCGCGCCGACAAATTCAAGACGATCTGGATGCATTCCAAGCAGATGAAGGCGCTGAAGCTCGCCGACCTCATCGACTATGTGCCGTCGTCCGAGCAGGGCGGACCGCTGATCCCCTATTACATGGGGCTCAGGGCCGTCGTCGACGACGACATTCCGGTTGCCGGCGGCGTCTACACGGCGTTCATGTTCAAGGACAAGGCGATCCTGTGGAACGAGCTGCCGGTCAACACCGAAGGCGGGCCGCTCGAGTTCGACCGCAAGCCGCGGCAGGGCCATGGCGGTGGCGTCACCGAAATGGTCGGCCGCCGGCATTTCGTGCCGCATGTGCCGGGCACCCGCTTCCTCGACGCGTCCTCGGCCGGAGAATTCGCCACCGATGCCGAGCTGGCACTGGCGGCAAACTGGGACCGCACGGCGTCGAGCGTCAAGCACATGACGTTCATCGCGCTGAAGACGACGGAGGCCTGATCGGGCTGGAAGGGGGCAGGAGTGAAGAACTCCCGCCCCTTCTGGACGGTAGGTCGGCCGATGTGGCGAACCCCAAGTTCACCCGCTGCGCTGCGCCAGAGTGATGTGAATTTTGGCGTTCACCACATTATTCGTGTTGCCCTTTGGCCAATCGACGGCACCAAACAGTTACAAGAAAGGGCGATGCTGCCTTGTCTTGGTAAGGGAGGTCACCATGAACATGAAGTACAAAACAGTTCAGGAAGTGCTCCGAAAAGCGGGCATTGTCATGAGCAAGAAGGGGGAAGTTCATCGCATAAACTTCTTCAGCGGCCTGGAAGACACCGCCTACTACACGCCAAGTCTTCAGGACGCCCTGGACAGGGGCTTGGCTTTGGCGGGAGGTGCCGGAAGGGTGAAAGCAAGCGTCTTTGCCAAGTCAGCTGAAACAGGGATCTCGACCGGCGCACACGTCGGCTGACACAATTCATGCAAGACATCGCCGCGTTGCGCGGCGGTGTCGTGAACCGCAATAGCCGAAGCATTGCTTCCTTACTTCGAACGGAAAAGAGGCGGATCACGCAGCGCCTGCCACCCGTGTCCTGACGGGCGGTTGGCGTCGTGACGCTCCATGCACGAGACGTGCAACGTTCCGCCCAAGCCAAAATCACAAGAAATCCCAGCCGCCTTGAAGCGGCTTTTTGCCGTGGAGGCACCATGCCCCGTTTTCCCCGACCAACCACACAGCCGGAGGCCTGAGCCATGGCCATCACCCCGCTCGACATCGCCAACATGGCGCTCGCCGTGCTCGACGAGGCGCCGATCGAAAGCCTCGACCAGGATGCCAAGGCGGCACGCCTGCTCAATCTGCATTTCGACCTGACCCGCGAGGCCGAATTGACCAAGCACGCCTTTGTCTTCGCCATCCTGGCGGCCTCGGTCGCCGGCTTCGACACCGGCAGTGGCGCCGGCACGCTGAACTTCGCCTATGAGCTTCCCGCCGATTGCCTGCGGCCCTTGCCGCTGACCCATAGCGGCGAGCCGGACGGCGTTCCGCTCTCATGGCGGCAGGAGGCCGGGCTGATCTATTCGGATCAGGCCGGACCGCGCGTCATCCGCTATGTCGCCAATCTGACCGACCCCAACGACTGGGACGCGCTGTTCAGCGAAGTGCTGGTGGCGGCGCTCGCCATCAAGATCGCCCATCCCTTGACCCACAAGGCCAGCATGATCGACGTCGCCCGTAGCGCCTATGACAGGGCGCTGGACGCCGCCTATTCAGCCAATGCCATTCAGCGCGGCGGCAGATTTTCCACGACGTCCTGGGCTTTCCAGCGCGGCGACAGCCGGTTCGTCGGCCGATGACCACGCTCTATCCGATCCAGGACGCTTTCATCCGCGGCGAGATTTCTCCCCGCTTGCATGCTCGCGCCTCGCTCGACCTTTACCGGGCGGCGCTGTCGAAATGCACGAACTTCGTCACGCTGCCGCATGGCGGCATCAGGAAACGCGGCGGCACGTATTTTTGCGCGCAGGTGAAGGCTCCGTCAAAGGCGACACGGCTGATCCCGTTCATCTTCTCGGCCGATCAGGCCTATGCGCTCGAATTCGGCGATCTCTCCATCCGCGTCTATGCCTATGGCGCGCGCGTCGGCACGGTCGAAGTCGTTTCGCCTTATCCCGAGGCCGATCTCTTCGACCTGCAATTCGTCCAGTCGGCAGACCAGATGTGGATCACCCATAAGGATCATCCGGTCAAAGTGCTGACGCGCACCGCGCACACGACCTGGACGCTGGCCGATTTCGTCTTTCTCGACGGCCCTTACGACAAGATCAACATCACGGCCACGACGCTAACGCCGGCCGCAACCGGCAACGCCATGCCGATCATGGTCGCGAATACGCTGCCAAGCGGCACGGTCAGCAACAGCAACGGCTCATCCGACGTGTGGCAGGTGTTCGATGGCGACAAGCAGAAGGGGGAGAACATAGCGGGCTTTCCGAGCGGGTATCTGCGCTACCAGTTCGGCGGCGGGGCCAAGACAGTCGACGCCTACTGGATTACCGCGACGAATGATCACTCAGACACTGCATCGCCAAGCCAGTGGCAATTCCAGGCCTCGCACAACGGCACCGACTGGACGACGCTGGACAGCCGCGACGGAGAGACGGGCTGGTCCAAGTCGGAAACCCGTTTCTTCGACGGCTTCAACAACACGGTTGCCTACGAATATTATCAGCTGCTGTTTTCAGGTGGCGGCAGCGACGGAACCGCTATCGCCGAACTGGCCCTGCACGAATACGCGCCGTCGCAAACGCCGTTCGATCTTTTGGCCTCCTCGATCGTCGGCATCAACGACGGCATCGGCTTCCAGACCAGCGATGTCGGCCGTGCCGTTCGTCTGCTTGGCGCGGATGGCTTCTGGCGCTGGGCCAAGATCGTTGCCCGGACCAGCACCATGGTGGTCACGGTCCAGTTGTACGGGCATGCTCTGCCCGATCTCAGCCCGATCATTCGCTGGCGTCTCGGCACGTTCGTGCCCGGCAAGTATGTGCAGAGCGGTTCGCTTTACGAGGAGCGCCTGGCGTTCAGCCGAAAATTCTCGGTCTATGCCTCGCAAACCGGCGATTTCGACAACTTCGCCACCGGTGAGAAAGACACCGACGCGCTGGAATTCGTGCAGGCAGGTGGCGGTCAGGCCAACGACATTACGTGGGTGGCGGAATCGGACGGCGCGCTGATCATCGGAACGCTTGGCGGGGTGAGGGCGCTGTCGGGTTCCGGGATCGACGAGGCGCTGACGCCGTCCTCGTTCAAGAACCGCCGGTCGCGGACTTTCGGTTGTGCCCCGCTGCGTCCCGTCGATGCGGGGCAGTCGTTCCTCTATGTCACCCGCTCCCGCAAATCGATCGCCGAGCTGACGCAAAACGCCACCGGCCGCTTCACCTCCGACGATGTCGGTCAAATATCGGAGCACATTCCGAAGAAAGGCGTCGTTGAACTCGCCTTCCAGACCGACCCCGACCCGCTGCTGTGGTTCCCGCTCGGAAATGGCGAACTCGGCGGCCACACGCACCAGCCGTCGCAAGACGTTCGCGGCATGCATATCCACCAGATCGCCGGAAGCTTCGCAGGATCGAACTGGGCCGTTGTCGAAAGCGCCGTGGTGACGCCCGGCCAGGACGGCAACGACGATCTCTGGCTGATAGTCAAGCGCACGATCGGCGGCGTGACCAGGCGCTATATCGAAATAAAGACCGCGCCGTTCGAGTATGGCGGGATCGGCGATGCATTCGAAGTCGACTGCGGCCTGACCTATGGTGGCGTCGCTGTGGGCACGGTCTCAGGGCTTGATCATCTCAACGGCGAAACAGCCGACGTCCTGGCCGATGGCAAAGTCTACAAGGGCCTTGCCGTGGCCGCTGGCGCGGTCTCGCTGCCCGGTGGGGCTACGGCAGCCAAATGGCAGGTCGGGCTCGGCTACCAGTCCGAAGCCAACACGCTGGAGCTCGATGTCGGCGGCCGCGACGGATCGATCGTCGGGCGGCGCAAGAAGGTGGCCAAGCTCATTCTTTCGCTGCTGGAAACCGACACAACCGGGCTTCAGGTCCAGTCGTTCATCCGCGGCCGCTGGGAGCAGGTTCGCATCCCGTCCGTGGTTGCACCCGACGGCATGGCGAAATTGTTCACCGGCAATGTCGAGGTGCCGATCGACGATAGCTGGGAAGGGCAGGGGCGGGTGAAGATCCGCCACGTCAATCCAACGCCCTGCACGATCAGGGCGATGACACCAGTGTTCGACGCCGAGCCTTAGGAACTGCTGATCTCCCCCCTCGAGGGGGAGATGTCGCCGAAGGCGACAGAGGGGGTCGGTTCGTCCTGACGCGGCCTCCTATCGCCTCCATCGCGGGGGAAGAACGCCGGCGCTCCACGCGAGACGACCCCCTCTGGCCTACCGGCCATCTCCCCCTCGAGGGGGGAGATCACCCGCTCCGTCTTCCATCGCTTCCCCAACCAAGGAACCCACCAGTGACCCCAACCCATGCCGAAGACCTCGGCAAGGCGCGGACGGCTGCCGATTTCGCTGCCATACGCGCCTTGCTCGACACCGACCTCAACAATGCGATCGCCCGCAAGGGCGAGCTGGAAACGGAAAAGTTTCACGCGATCTTCGGCGCCGGCAATTTGACGGCGGCGCGTGCCGCATTGGACGACTGCAACGCTGAAATCGCGCTGATCGAGAAAACCATCGAGGACGCGGACGAGCGCCGCGTCGACGCCCCCCTGGACGACCCCCCCGCCGAAGCCGTCGCCGCCACGCCGGCGCCGGGCGACGAGGTCAGGACAAAGGCCGAGGCGCTCGGCGAGCGCTGGCGCACGGTCCACTGGCTGATCGAGCAGCTGCGCCAGGAGCTGTTCGCGGCCGATGCCTTGAGCCGCGCCGTCACCGCCGCCAACGGCCTGTCCGACGGCGCTGCCGGGGTCAGAGTCAACCTGACCACCATCCGGCGCATTGCCATGGCCGGCCCGCGGGCCGTCGCGCCATCGCGTCTCAGCCGCCCGGCGATCCAGGCCGACCGGCTGCTTTTGTCCTTCCTCAGCCCCGGCGGCGTGCTCGACCGGCGGCCTGCGATCGGCGCGCCGGTCGACGGCATCAAAAGCAAATTCATTCCCGCCGGCGAACGAGGCTGACCATGTGCACACTAGCTCTTATCGGTACGGCGCTTTCGGTCGGCGGCGCGCTGGCGGAAGGCCAACAGTCGAAGCAAATGGCCGAGTACCAGGCCAAGGCCTATGAACAGCAGGCGCGGGCCGACGCCCAAAGCTCGGCCTTCGAGCAGGGCCAGGAGCGCCATAAGCAGGATCTGCTGCAGGCGCAGGCGCGTGCCCAGGCCGGCGCTTCGGGCGTCGCTATTTCTGGTTCGCCGACCGAGGTGATGGCGGCCAATGCAAGGCAGGGCCAGCTCGACCTCAAGGCGATCCAGTACGGCTCGCAGCTGCGCCAGAACGGTCTCGCCACGCAGGCGGCGATCGCGCGCTTTTCCGGCAGGCAGGCGGTCGGCGCCTCGATCTTCAAGGCCGGCAGCAATCTCGTGTCCGGCATCTCCGGCCTCCACGACCCGGCCAAGGCGGTGACGTTCGGCAGAAGCGCCTTCCCGCCGGCGCCGGGTGGAGGCCTCTACTGATGGCCACCATCCCGCTCCAGCTTGCCCAGCGCCGCCTCGACACCGGCACTGTGGCCTCCTATCCCAGCGGCTCGCCGGCGGGCGCCGCCATGCAAGGCTTTGGCGACGAGCTGTCGGCGATTGCCGAGCGCTTCCGGCAGCAGAAGCAGCAGCAGGATGCATTCGACGCCGACATTATCGGCCGCGAGCTGAACGCACGCATCGCGCACGCCGAGGCCGTGGCGGTGCAGACCCCCCCGGCCGACGGCGGCGGCCTGCACGACTTCATGTATGGCCAGCTCGATCCGCGCAGCGACGGCGTCGTCAAGCCCGGCCTGTTCGACCAGATCTTCGACGACACCGTAGCGAAAGTGCCGGAGGGCGAACGCGCCAATTTCCTGGCGCAAAAGCAGGCGTTGCGGCTCGCCGGCTCGGCCCGCATGGCCGCGCAGCAGCACGCGCGGCGCCAGAACTATGAGCAGGCCGAGTGGAGCAAGGTCGAGCAAATCTACACCGGCTCGATCGCGCAAAGCGACCCGAACGACACAAAAACATTCGAGGCGATCAGGCAGAGCGGGCTCGACCTGATCGGCAAGATGGGCAACCCACTCGCCAGGCAGGCGGCCGAGGCTGCCTGGCGCGCCAACACGGCCAAGGCGCTTGTCCGGGCGATGATTGCCCAGGACCCGAAGCGTGCTGCGGAGATGCTGGGTGGGGGGTCGGGAGCGACTGACGGCAGGACCAAGGACGATACCGTCGAGGCTGTGAGTGGGCCTCCGGCGGATGGAACTGCCGCACCGGCTTCGCTCCGTGACCGCGTAGGCAAGCTTACGCCGGACCAAACGTTGGCGCAGGCTTTTGGGGACGACATTGCCCCCGAAGAGCGGCCAGGGTTGGTCCAGCAGGCCCGAGCCGCCGACGCGATGCGGCAAGTCGAAAAACGCACAAACATTATCCTGGCCGAGCAGAATGCGCCGGCCGACATCAGGGACAATGGAACCTATTCCGGCCCGATCCCAACGCCGGAACAGTTCGTCGCTCTCTATGGCGCTACCGAAGGCGCCAGGCGCTTCGAGGCGTTCAACAGGACCGTTGAGGTTAATCGTCAATTCCACGGCATGCGCGACCTGTCGAATAACGCCGTGCGGGCCATGGTCAAGGACGCCGACCCCACCGCAGATAGTTCAACGCCGGAAGTGCACAAGGCGCGCCATGACGCTATCGCCACCGCCGCGGACCTGACGTTCAAGGCCAGGCAGGCCGATCCGGGCGGCTATGTCCGCGAGGCATTCGCGAACCTTGATGCGGCCTGGAGCAACCTGTCGAAGCCGGGAGACTATCGGGCGGCGATCATTGGCTCCATCGCCGCCCAGCAACAGTTGGGTTTTGAGACCGCCCAGCCGCTACCCAACTCTGTCGCTGAGGACATTGTCGGCAGACTCAAGGCCCAGCCGCAAGACCAGACCGCAGAGCTGCGCAATGTGTTCGCCGCGCTACCGAATCAAGCCGCGCGCGAAGCGGTGCTCAGCCACCTGTTTCAGACCAGCGCGTCCCAAACAGATAACAGCATCGCGGATAGGTCGGTCCGGGCAGCTGTAGTCGACCCGATGATGCTGCTCGATTTAGCCAACACTGTCGAGCCAGGACGATCGGTATCAAACGCGGAACTCACCAACTACTTACCGACGAATCAAGAGTGGCTCGGGAGATTGATAGCCGGCGACAGTGAGCGGGGGAGCCTGTGGCGTCGTCTCGCACAAAAACTCGTGGGCTCCGATGGGCTTGGCGAAGACAGCATCTCGGTGGCCGACTTCACGCCGTTGGGGACGTCATTTGCACTGGAGAAGGCTGGAAATGCAGCGCTGGAAGGCAACTACGAAGAAACACTGCTCAATGCCGCGGGCGCAATTCCTGGCGATAGGTTGGCGGCCGTGGCCCTCGAACGCGCCGCGGCGAAGATTGCCAAGCCCTGGGTAGAGAAACTCTCAATATTTTCGAGGCGGCCGACTGACCTAGTCGAAGGCGGCGAGGCGCTTGTTCGTGGGGTCGATGCCGAAACCCTTAGGCACCAGCAAGCGCTTGCGCGCTCGGTCTCGCCACCAATGCCACGCCGGAAGACACCACCCGGCGAAATATCCGACAGTGGCGTTGAAACCGCGCTATTAGCTGCGATGCTTGCCAGGGATACGTCCAAAGTTAAACATGCCGGGGGCGAAGGTTGGCTGGGCTCCATCCAAGGACTATCGAAAAACCTTTTTCGACGCGAATCCTAGCCTCAACAAAAGCAACTATATAGTGCATCATGGCGTCGAGCAGGGGATTTTAAAAAGGTATCTCGGGCTTTTTACAGAGCAAGAGCTGCATTCAATCGAGAATCTTCGTGGAATCCGGAACGAGTTCGACATAAATTTGCACCAGAAGGTCATTCGGAACGAGTGGGAATATTTCTATAAGAATAACTCTCATGCTACCCGCCATAACGTCCTTGACTATGTTACCGAAATCGACAAGAAGTATGGACATTTGTTCTATCCGCCAATAGGTGAATGATGAGATACTTTGACATTCTGCCCGATGTGGCCGGCGGATTGGGTGACGGCACTGTTATGGATACCAGCGTCCACCCTCCTATCGTGAGCAAGCTTGTGTACCAGATGGAGGGATGGATCGGTGATGTTCTTATAACAAGCTTTCCATGTTTCCTCGTGACGGAAGAGGCCGCGCACGCGTTGTCAGAAATCGGCTTCACCGGAGCGACATTCGCCCCTGTTGAAGTCACAACGTCCGAAGATTTCCGCGAACTTCAGCCCGAGGTAGAGCTTCCATCTTTCGTGTGGCTGAAGGTAAACGGGAAAGCGGGTCACGATGACTTCGGCATCGCCAAGAACCTTAACCTCGTCTTATCGGAGCGAGTCTTCGATGTGTTTGATGAACGAGGTCTCCCTTCCGCTACCATCAAGCCGTTCGACGTTCGGCAAGAGTAGGTTAGGCACCGTCAGATTGATCGGCTGGTAGATTGGAGGTCGCAATGTTCGAGAAATTTCGCCAAAACTTCCCGGTGGATAGTAGGATGCCGGCGGACACCGGCAATTTCTCCCTGGATACGAAAGTGCCTGGATTGAGCGAGTTGCTGGCCAGTTTCGGCGGCGCTTCGTTCAAGCACGGTTTGTACAGGATAATCCGGGCGCAGGACGTGGCACGTTGGAACGCACGTGTCTGCCTGGGTTTTCCGGAATTCACCGGCCGGA
Organism: Mesorhizobium sp. M0698; assembly: GCF_040320455.1. NCBI lineage: Bacteria > Pseudomonadati > Pseudomonadota > Alphaproteobacteria > Hyphomicrobiales > Phyllobacteriaceae > Mesorhizobium > Mesorhizobium sp. M0698. The sequence goes on from NZ_JAMYPQ010000001.1 coordinate 83,883, forward strand.
TCACCTGCTTTGGTTATGATTGGCTGGGGACGGCGCTTGCAGTCGATAGCCAAAGGCTGGAACAAGGGGAACCTGGTGTCGTGATGTTCGAGCCGGGCACGGGGGAGGTGCTCCAGGTGCCGGCCAACATCCGCACCTTCCACGAGGTCGATGTCATAGAGGATGAAGACGCGGCGTTGGCCGCCAACCTTTACGCGGATTGGCGCGAGGCCGGTGGCGCCGAACCGGCTTACAACCAATGCATCGGCTACAAGATACCATTGTTTCTCGATGGCAAGGACGAAATCAAAAACCAGGAGCTGTCGGACCTGGAAGTCTATTGGCACATAATGGGCCAACTTATCGCGAAGGTGAAAGACCTGCCGCCGGGAACACCTGTCAATATCCGAGACCTTCTCTAAAACAGGGTTTCCGCTGATCTGCCATTGGGGACTCCCGTTCGAAGCTTGGCTAGAGGCGGTATTCGCCTCTGGTCTGAAGGGATGCAACCCCCGCAGTCTGTGATGCGGTATCCGTTTTGTGGCCGGACGGTCCGGGTAGAGCGTGCCACCATCGGGACAGCGGTCTGATTGTGGTCACGATGCTGGCTTATGGCCTGCTAACCGCCGGGCGGTCAGTTGGCGGTCCGGATCGCCTCCTGTTTCAGATGAAGGATTGACCTGTTGCGCACAGACACTTTTCCGACCATGGCAAGGATCGCTTTTCTGCTTACCTTGGCCGGTGTTCTCCTGCTCGCGCTTTCGCCGGTGCGCTTCCTGCAGGAGTTGGACATGGGCTTCACCTTCCACCATGACAAGCTCAACCACGCCGCGGCGTTCGCTGTGCTGGCGGCGCTCGGAAGCCTCGGCTGGCCGGAACACAAGACGAGGCTGGTCGTGCTCCTCGCTCTTACCGGCGCGGCGATCGAGCTGCTTCAGGGCGCCCAGCTGATCGCGCGCGATATGGATATCCTCGACTGGGTCGCCGACTGCGCCGGCATGGCCTGCGGGCTGGCGGCCATGGGCGGGACAAGAAGGCTCATTGGCGGGCTGCTATAGCCCTGGACCGCGCTGCTCACTATCCGCAAAATCGTCCGTGAATACACCGGCTGCGCCGGATAGCGCGGTGTCCGGCCGCGTAGCTTAAGTCTCCCACCGACAGCACCGAACCCCTTCCAGCCTCGCTTATGCGGGGCTTTTTTTATGGAGCAAGCCCTCATGTCCCGACCTGCAACTGCCGCCGTTCGCCTCCTGACCGGCGAACGCGAACCCGTGCGCCTCGCAACCACGGCCGACGTCCTCCTGCACGGCCTGCAGGCCATCGATGGCGTGCCGGCCGAAATCGGCGACCGCGTGCTGGTCAAGGACCAGGCCGACCCGACGCAGAACGGCATCTACACCGCGAGCGCAGGCGAATGGTTCCGCGCCGCCGATGCCCGCACTACCCGCACCCTGCAGAAGGGCACGACCGTTCACACCCAGATCGGGTCGGACAATGCGGACCGCGTGTTCGAGTTCACGGCCGACGAGCCGGCCGTCGGCGCCGATGCCATCACCATCGCCGCATCCGTTCCGCCCGACATCGCGGACGTGGTCGAAGAGGTCGAAGCGCTGCGCGATGAAACCCAGGCGCTGAAGGATGCTGCCGCCGCCAGCGCCGGCCAGGCATCCGCGAGCGCTGCCGCTTCCGCCGCGAATGCCGGCCAAACCACTGCCGACCGGGCTGCCACCAATTTCGATGCTGTCGCGGCCGCGGCGGCCGTCATCAGCGCTCAGGCCGCACGCGACGCTTCGCTCTACGGCAAGGGCATTTTCCCGACGACTGCGGCGGCAATCGGCTTCGGCGTCGTCGGCAACGGTGCGATCACGGCGGGCTCGGGCGGCGCCAATGGCACGTTCGACCTGGCGTTTACTGGCGGGACCGGTTCGGGCGCCGCCGGCCGCTTCATAGTGGCGGGCGGGGCGCTGACGCAGATACTGATCACGGCGCCGGGCTCCTACACGGTGGCGCCGACGTTCAGTTTTGCAGCCTCGGCAGGGCTCGCCGGCGCCGCCGCCGCGGCGGTGCTGGGCAGGAATGTCGATGTCGGCGAGTATTTCTGGACCGAAGCTTCGACTGGTTCGTTGGGGTTGTACAATGTCGGGGCAGGCCCGATCGCCGTCGATACAGGTGTCCGGGCGTCACCGGCGGAGATTGCGCTGATCAGCTCAAGGGTCGTCGGGCCAGTTCCGATCACTGGTTCCGTCGGCGGCACGGTGATTACGAACGACAGCATCTATTTCTGGCCCGGATCGCTGTCGACGGTCGACGAATATCTGGCAACCTTGGAGCTCGGATTTGGCGCCGTGCCGGGGACAGCCCACATCGTCATTGCCCACGTCGAGGGCGACGGGACGCTTAGCCTGGTTTCAGAGCAGACGATATCCTTTCCAGCCGGCCCGTCGTCTGTTGTTTCAGGGCTTTCGATCCTGAAGCCTGCCGGCAGCGTCATGGGCGTCCAGCGCACTGGCGCTGGTAGCTGGTACTACACTGCCGGGCCAATTCCGAACGGCGAACTCGAGTGGTTCACGGCCGCGGTTCCGGCCTCGCACGCGGCCAAGACTATAGGCGCGGTAAATGGCCCGCAGTGGAAGGCGACCTTCACCGGCGAAGTCGCCGTCAAGGCGCGTGCTGCCTATACCACGGCAAACGGTCTCGTTTCCGCTGTCGGCATTAGCCAGGAAATCGGCTGGCCGACGCTGGTCAACACCGGGTCGGACGTTCCGGGCAGCTACAGCGTCATCATGCGGACGCCAGCGCCGGCCGACGGCTATATTACAGCGGTCGACGTTGGCGCTGGCGCTGGCGCCGGCGCTGCGCTCATTCATGTAGTGGACTATCTCGGCGGGTTGGTGGTCAACGTCCTAAGCACATATGCGGTGACGCTGATCAACGGGGTCGCCCATATTCCGCTGGGTATCCCAATCCCAGCCGGCAAATATCCGGCGATCAGCGGTGGCGCCTACAAGTTTCAAAACAGCGTCAACCCGCAAGGCATCCCTGCATGGATCAAGTCAGGCGCGCTGTCGAATGGCGCGACCATAGCATCATCCGCCCAGCATCGGTATGAGGTCCGCTTTACGATCAAAACCGGTCTGCTCGCCGATGCCGATCGGGCCTTGGCCGGGGGCGGCGGAAATGACGGCATGAACCTGCTGGGTGGCGCCGATCCGAACGGCGTCGTCGATGCGACCGCGCTGTTTGCGTCGGCGGCGAGCACTCATCCGAATCCCTATGTGCCGCCTGGAAATTTCGCTTTGACGGCCATTCCTGCATCAGGCGACGGCCTCTGGGGGCCGGGCAAGCCGATGGTCGGCGGCAAGCGCTTCTTCATTCCGCGCCAGCCTTCTTTGCAAAACCTCTTTGACGGGTTTCGCGCGAAGATGGCCGAACACATCGCCAACAACGATGTGCTCTGTCTGATCGCCGATAGCATCGGCCATTGGGCGCTTGCCAGCGACGGGCCGAAACACTGGTTCAACCTGGTTACCCGTTTTGCCAATATCGGCATTGCGGACGATGAACCGGGCATGACCGCGTTGCGGCCAAGCTCTACCTACCTTCCGACGTTTTATGGCGTCACCGTCGCCGGGAGCGTGTCGACAGGGTCGCGCGGGCCGATCGGCGAGAGCATCATCCTCGCCGCAGGCGCATCCTTGGCGTTCACCGGCGCCTGTGAACAGGTCGACGTCCACTACACCCAGGACGCCGCCCAGGGCTCGCTTGCCTTCGCCTTCAACGGCGCCGCGGCGTACAAAACCGTCAACTGTGCCGGTGCCCTGGCGCTTGATCAGTATTCGGGGCCGTCGCTCACCGGGCAAGCGGCAAGCGGCAATTACACGCTTACGGCTGTCGGCGGGCCTGTGGAGATCACCGGGCTCATCCGGCTTGGCGTTAAGGCGGCCGGCTCGCGTCCGCGCCTGCGCACCTTGCGCGCGGCACACGGCAGCTATACCTTCTCGTCATTCAACACCGAGCGTCTTACATCGGCCGCCGCTCAATGCGGCTACGCCGGCGGCAAGATCGTGCCCATCCTGGCGCTCGGCATCAATGACAGTTTTGGCACGCCGCCGGCCACGATATCGGCAAACATCGCAACAATCATCAACACGCTGGAAGCGGCCGCTGCACCGCGTATCCTTGTCATGCCGCCGACGCGGCCTTCGGCGGCATGGGATGCAAGCTACACCGGCGGCCGCACCTATGATGCCGCTCTCGGCGCGATCCGACAGATCTACAGGTCCCGGAACGTGCTGACCATCCCGGTCGATGGCTTCGATTACATCAACTCTGGGAACTACCAAGAGGGGCTGCATTTCAACGATGCCGGCCATGACGGCAACGCGCTGCGCTTCATCGAACAAGTCGCGGAACGGGGATAGCCAATGCCGTTCCCTATTCAGCACAAGGGCGAACTCGTCACCGAGCTCGAGGAGGGCGAGGAATGGCTGGTGGTCGGCGCGATGATCATGGTCGCAAAGCCGAAGGATCCGGCACACAGCCGCAAAATCCCGGTTCCTGAAGGCGACATTGAGGGTCTCGTTGAGGTCTGGGTAGGCGTCGCGTAGTCGAAGCTGGACGCCATTCGCAGGCAATGGCAGGATGAGGTTGGCGGGGGGCTATCCTTGGAGGATTGTCCATGGCGCATGCCGGCAGCATCATCGACATCTATGACGACTATTACGCCGATGGAAAAGTAGCCGCAAAACGGGATATAGCTTCAAACCAGTCGGTCGGGCACATCGAAGCGATCATTCAAAGCCAGTGCTTCGACAGGATTCTTGACATCGGGGCGGGCGAAGGTGCGGTGCTGGATAAGCTGAACAGGAAGGGGCTCGGTAAGAAACTTGGCGCCGTCGAGATTTCGAAGAGCGGCGTCGAGGCCATCAAGGCAAGAAAAATCGCCAAACTGGCCAACGTCGACGTATTCGACGGCTATCACATCCCCCATCCCGACAAGTCGTTCGATCTCGGGCTTGCCATTCACGTCGTCGAACACGTCGAGCACGAACGGATGTTTCTGAGGGAGGCGGCTCGGGTCTGCAAGAAGCTCTATATCGAAGTGCCTTTGGAGCATACGCGAGATATCAGTAAGGCCATTCGGATGTCAGGGCCGTATGGGCATATCAACTTCTACACGACCCAAACGTTTGAAAACCTTCTCAAAACGTCCGGGCTAAAGGTCGAGCGGCTAAAGGTTTTTGCGCACGACCTCGCCTATGAACAGCACCTGGCTGGCGAAAAAAAAGGATGGGTAAAACACAGACTGCGAACCGAATTTCTCAGGTTTGCACCCAAGATGGCGATGCGCAGCATGGCCTACATGGCTGGAGCTCTGTGCTCAAGTCGCTGATCTAGCAGCAGCGCCGCCGATTTGCTTTGCAGGATTACCGCCGACCATACTAAAGGGCGGCACGTCTTTTGTGACCACAGACCCCGCACCGACGACCGATCCCTTGCCGATCGTTACGCCCTTGAGAATGATGACGTTGAAGCCGATAAAAACACTGTCTTCAATCTTCACTGGCGCAACGGTGATCTTTGACCAGTCCTTTTTCCCCTGATGCCAGTCGGCGATATCTTCCTGGCGGTCTTGCCTACCCGTCGCGTGAGAATTGTGATCGACGACTGTGGTACCCCAACTAATGATCACGTCATCCCCGATTTCGATCCTCTCAGCCGCTACGAGGTGGCTCTTGCCGATATAGGATCTTTTTCCAACGATGATCTTTGCATCGGCGCGATCGAAGGAAAAGACGCCATTGATGATGCATTCTTCGCCGATCGCATGCTTGCCTCGCCGCAAACTGCGGACGCTCCGCAAACTTAGCTTCGTCGCGGGACCGGAGTTGATGCCGGCTAGGCGGTAGAGGAATGATGGAACGAATGGCATATCAGTTACGGTTGAAGTGCGGCTTTGACAACCTCTCAGCGAAAGGCTTTGATTGCTCAAAGAATCTGAAATGCTTCCAATGTTGGTGTGCCCCTTCGAAGAATGCCGGCGCTGCGTCTTCGAGGTCTGTATCAATGATTGTGCGTGCGATTAGTTGCCCTTCGGCTAACTGAACCGACAGCCGAAATTGGTTGTTCGCAATAAGCAGGTCAGGCTCTATCATCCATGCGACTCCTCACGGCCTAGGTATTGCGACAAGCGGCGGCGGTTTGCAAGCTTGCAAACGCGCGTGTCCGCCAGTCTGGAGGCCATTTGAAAATCGCCGAAAAGTTCGTCAGAAGAATTGCTCTGCGAGGGCCGCTCGGGATGCTGTGCGCACCAACAATGGCACAGCAGGCCGACCAGAAATCCTACAGCTGGGCGGTATTTCGGAATTGTCAGGGTTCATCGCCGACGCAGACCCACCGCGGCGGAGCCGCTACCGTCTGCTGTCCTGCGGCTTCTGGTGAGGTTCCTGGCTTTTCGACCACCAGACAAAATACAGCGAGCCCATCTTCATCACAGGCACGCGGCGGTCGCGTTCCCTGGCCCGCAACTCACGATAGGTCTTCATCTTCAGAGTGCCGCCAGGCAACCTGATACGCACTGCCATCGGTCCAACTCCCGTTGTGCAACGCAGCAATTTTCGTGCAATGCGGTAAGTAGAGACCTTCCGTTGCGGAAGAGTCAACAGCAGGATCATCAACTTATTTTGCGAGCTGCGGAGGCTTCGCGGTGCCGGGCGGGCAGGGCCGGCCGAAAGAGCTTTATCCTGGCGACTGATCATCAATCAGGCGCTGGCGGTTCGACCACCAGGTGAAATAGATCCGGCCGATCTTGACGACGGGTATGCGGCGGGCGCGTTCGCGGTCGCGCAATTCGCGGTACACCTTCACCTTCAGTGTGCCGCCAGGCATCCTGATACGCACCGCCATCGATTCCGCCACCCCATTGTGCAATGCAGCATCAGAGACCTTCCGCTGCGGAAGAGTCAATGCCTGCCCGCTGACTATTTCTGGGACTAGTCGAGCGGTCTTGAGGTTCGGGCGCGCGCGGCGGTTCCCGATCCCGCACGGGGCGCCAGTGCCAGTTGGGATCGTCGGGTGCGGGGGCTATTTCCTGGGCGAGGATTTATTGGGCGAGGATGGGCGACCGGACATGCCGCTCGGCCACCAGATGACGAAGTAATTGCCGAACTGCCAAACCGGCACCTCGCGTTTCTGCTCGCGGCGCCGCAGCTCGTCCCTTTTCTTGATCTTCAAGGTGCCGCCTGGAAGCCTGATTCTTATCGTCACGTGTCCTCCCGTACCCGCTACAGGTACGAACGATAGACGGGAACAGTTTCATCCCGGCTAAGCAATTTCATCCAGGTCGAGCAATTTCGGGCGCGGTAGACGCAGGAACCGGGACCTGAGCGAGATCGCCGGAACTGGCTTCATTTGAAGAAATCCGCAATGCCGTTGATGGCCAGCACCGCATAGACGATCGGTCCGGCGATAAACGCACAATAGAGGCAGAGGATCGCCGACAGCACCAGCAGCAGCGGCTTGTCGCGACCGACGGTGCGGAGCTCGGACTTCACCGTCCAGCGCGCCGCAGCGGTTTGTTCATCATCAGACATGTGCACCATCCCGCGGCCATTTCACACGGCAGGTCGAAAACATCAACCTTCCTTGCAACATCGGCACGGGCTGCCGCCCAATTCTGCTTTGCCGCCACGCATCTGCTTTTTCAACCTCAAAACCTTGCCCGCGAGGGCGGAAAGGACTGCCCATGGACATGACGTTCAGGGGCGCCGCCAGGCGCCTCGATGATATAGACTTGCCGAAACTCGGTGCCCGGATCGGCGTCGGCGAGGACGAGATGCACGCGTTCCTCGATGTTGAAACCAGCGGGCGCGGCTTCGACGCCGTTGGCCGGCCGGTCATCCTGTTCGAACCGCACGTCTTCTACCGCAACCTGTCGGGTGCCAAGCGGGCAAAGGCGGTAGCCGCCGGCCTCGCCTATCCGAAGTGGGGCGCAAAGCCCTATCCCAGGGACAGCTACCCACGGCTCAGGGCAGCTTGTGCGATCGACGAAACCGCGGCGCTCAAATCCGCTTCGTGGGGGCTGGGTCAGGTCCTCGGCGAGAATTTCAAGGCCGCGGGCTTCCTTACCGTGCAGGCGATGGCCGAGGCAATGATGGCGGACGAGGCGCTGCAGCTCGGTGCGGCGATCGATTTCATCGTCGCGAACCGGCTCGACGGCAATCTGCGCAATCATGACTGGGCTGCTTTTGCCAAGGGCTACAACGGCGCCGGCTACCGCAAGAACGCCTACGATACCAGGCTTGCCGAGGCCTATCGCAACTGGTCGCGCATCAAGGACACGCCCTGGCCGTCTGCCGGTCCGGTGTCATCGGCGGTCGTCCCCGCAGTCCCGCCAGAGCCCGCTAAGCCAATTGCCGTTCCGCAAGCGACCGCTGCGCCCGCGTCCTCTGCACCTCCCGTGCCTGCCGCCAGGCCCGGCCTCTGGGCAGCGCTGATCGCAGCCATCCTGAAACTATCAGCCATCCTGAAACTGTTTGGAAGGAAATGACATGTGGACCCGGATCAAGAGCTTCTTCCGCGGCAGCGAAACAATATTCTGGGCGCGGCTTCAGGCGGCCATCGGCGTTATCGCGACCGTCGTTACCTATGTCGACCCGCAGGTTCTTTCGCCGATTATCCCAGGGGAATGGTTCCCCTGGTTTCTTGTGATCAACGGCGTTTTGACCGAGTTCCTGCGCCGCCGCCGCGCGGAGGATTTGTGATGGCCGCACTCCTCGCCATTCTCAGCGCCATCCTCGGCAACAAGGTCGTCATGACGGTATTGGCCGCTGCGGCCGGCGGCATCGGCCTTTATGTTGCCGGCGGCATCAACCGGGCGAAGAAGGAGGCGGTCAAACAGGCCGAGGCAAAAGTCGCGGCCGCCGAAGACCGCCTGGAAATGAGCCGCGAGGCCGCCGCCGAAGAGCGCAAGGCCGCCGGCATGACCGATGCGGCAGCCAGAGCGGAGGCTGGGAAATGGGCAAGGCGCTGATCCTCTGCCTGGTGCTCGCCGGCTGCACGACAACCGCGCCGGCCGGTAATCCGCGCCAGGTCTGGTGCGACCATAACCAGCCGCGCCGGCCATCGGCGGCCGTGGTCGCCGCCATGACCCGGCCCGAGCTCGACGAGATGAATGCCTTCAACGGGCAGGGCGCCAGATGGTGCGGGTGGACGCCATGATGCACGAGTTGCTCGACGTCCTGGGCATCAAGGCGCCGGTGTTGGTCGCCGGCCTGTCCGGCGGCATTTTGCGGGCCTTGTCGCGCCATCGCTACAAGGTCCGCGAAATGGTGGCCTCGCCGATCTGCGGCGCGCTGGCGGCGGCCTATCTGACGCTGCCGGTCGTGCATTATTTCCGCGCCGCCGGCCTGCCCATTCCTTCTCCGGACGACGACACCACGACGCTGGCCGCGGCGTTCCTAATCGGCGTCTCGGCCATGTGGATTTCGGACATCGTCTTCGAAATGATCGTGCGCCGGTTCGGGCCGGTGAAGGAGGAGTAAGCCGCCCAAGCCCGACGAAATAGTGACGTTCAGTTGGAGCCCGCCCCACCAAAAGGGGCGGCGGGCTTTTTGCATTTTCCCTCGCATTCTGTACGATCTTTCTTTCGCGACAGGGCGGCTCGATCCGGCGCTGCCCGACCAAGATGCGCGTTAGGCATGGGAGATGGTGTCATGCTTGCCAAGGTCCTGACACAAGCGGCAGTCCTGACAGCCGGGGCGCTTCTGTTTGCCGCGACGGCCCACGCCCGGCCGGACAGCCGCGCGATGACGTGCGAACAGACACAGCTTCTGATCCAGAGGCATCGCTCGGTGGTGCTGACCACCGGCCAGAACACCTACGATCGATACGTCCGCCAATTCGGCAATGAATGCGACTGGCCGCAGGTGCCGCGCGCCGCTTATATCAAGACGCGTGACGGTCAATGTCCGGTCTATCGCTGCCAGGATCCGGTCTTCGACCTCCCGGACTGAAAGCAAGGGTTTTTCATCCGACCGCCGATGCAGAATGCGGAAGGCGGTGGCTCATTCCTCGTCGAAAGGACCACCTTCCCGTTGGAGATCGCGCGAAATGACGCGTTCATCGGTGTCGTCCGGCAAGGCCTCGGTGCGCTGCTGCTGGCGGTGCCGGCGGCCGCGCAGCCGGGCGAACAGGCGCAATCCGACCGCTGCAAAGTCGAGCTGCCCGACAAGAACAGCGAGCAGCAGAAGCCGGCCGGCAACAATTTGTCCGATACGCTCGAGCCATGCGGTGGGGTGCTGAAGCCCCCGCCAACGGGCGATCAGGGCATGGCGGCGCCACCGCCGGATGAGGGCAAGACCCCGGTGATCAAGCCCGGCGAGGTGCCGCCACAGCCGCCAAAGCAGTAGCAGCGACGAGCGGCAACTTCGCGCCGCTTGCGCCGGCAGGTTTGTTGCACTCGCTTAGGAACATTAGCTTGTCCTAAATGTTATTTCAGACGCAGTAGATATCACCCCCCTCCGGTATCGCTGCTGATCGGGAAACCGATCGGCCCGCGTCTTGCGACGCGGGCCACCGCAGTTCATTCGCAGTCCATTCGCCGCATCGCGCGGGCACTTCACCGGTGTTCGATTAGCCGCCACTTACGGAACAACAAGGTGGCGTGGGCGTTTGCCTAGAGGGTTCGCCGCTTCGACCGGAATGCCGCGTCGCAATTGTAAGGGCGAGGCCCGTAACAACAGGAGTAGACGATGAAAATCCACCTTGTTCCTGCTGCGGCGGGATTGGCGTTGCTTGCCGGCGTCGGCGTGGCCACCGCGGACCAGGTGATTGTCACGCCCGAACAGCAGACGGTCATCCGCGAATACGTCCACAAGCACCCGCTTGCGTCGATCAGTCTTCTGGGGGTGGAGCTCAATATCGGTTCCACGTTGCCCGATACGGTCGAGCTGCAACCGATCGATGTTCCAGACGTGCGGTACAGATACGTCGTCGTCGGCAATCGCACCGTGCTCGTCGACCCAGGCACCCGCAAGATAGTGCAGGTCATCGAGTGATCGGCGTTGCCAAACCGCGAACCGGGTTTGGAAAGGTCACGGTCTAATAACCAAATCAGAGCTCCATCCCGCGCGATCGGGATGGAGCCGCTGTCGTCTCGAAACAAGGAAAGGAGCCATTCCCATGCTGCCGCATGTCGAGCCGGTCAACGTGGCCGCCGCCGTCGACAAACTGCTTGCTGAACGAGGCGATGGCCTGCTGTCGATGAAGGCGGCGATAGCACTGTTGCGCGAACGCACCGGAACCGAGCGCTCGGACGCCGACCTTGAAGGGCTGATCATCAAGAAGGCGGCGCTCCTTGGCGTCGCTGTCCTGTGTGACAGAGAGGCTCAATGACGGTGTTGCCTGCGCCTCAAGACGCGGGTCGAAATTTCAGCTAGAACAGCGTTGCTTACGCATGAACCGAGCCGACGGAGGTATCAGTGACGGACAGGCAGGAACGGATTCGCCAGCGGGCACACGCGATCTGGGAACAGGCAGGCAGGCCCGATGGGGCGCATCAGCAGCATTGGGATCAGGCTACCACAGAAATCGACACGGAAATCGCCGCGAAAGAGAAGACCGCCAGCCGGCCGAAGCCGAAAGCACGCCAGCCTAAGCCGGCGCCCGTCACCAAGGACGGAAGCAAACCCAAGGCGCGACCACGCAAAGCGTGAACGAGCGGATTTAGGCAGACTTGGATTGAACGCGTCCAAACGGCAGAATTCAGATCCATTATAGGCTACGTTCATGGTATAGGCCCGGCCGCCTTGGGCGATTATGTACTTTACAAACACGGCGATGCCTGATACCTTGAATCCACAGTAGGAATCCGGGTTATGAGCGTCCTTTCCGAGCCACATTTCCACAACGAAGAAGCTGCTTTTGAGCGGCTGGAAGCGATTGTTTGGCCCGAAGGTCCGATTTGCCCGAAGTGCGGCAACTGCGAACAGGCGCGCATTACCCGAGTCTCTGGCCCAACCGCTCGCACCGGCCTTCGCCGCTGCTTGGAGTGCAAGAAGCAATTCACCGTGAAGGTCGGAACGGTGTTCGAATCAAGCCATGTGCCGCTGCACAAGTGGTGGCAAGCGGCGCACCTTCTTGCGTCCAGCAAGAAGGGTATCAGCGCTCACCAACTGCATCGGACTTTGCAGGTCCAGTACAAGACCGCGTGGTTCATGTTCCATCGCTTGCGTGAGGCTATGCGTGACGGGGTGCTGTCCCCAATGGGCGGCGATGGCAAACAGGTCGAAGTTGACGAAACCTACATCGGCCGCCTGAAAGGCGCTCCGGTGAAGCGTGGCGGCGGCGCTCACAAGAATTCTGTCGTTACGCTGGTCGAACGTGGCGGTCGCGCTCGTTCCTTCCATGTCGATACCGCTCGCATGGGCAATGTCATGCCGATCGTTCGCGCCAACATCGCGCGGGAAAGCGCGCTCATGACTGACGAGTCCGGCATCTATCGCCGCGCCGGTCAGGATTTCGCCTCTCACGATTTTGTCACGCACTCCAAAGACGAGTATGTTCGCGGTGACGTGCATACGAATACCGTGGAAGGCTACTATTCGATCTTCAAGCGTGGCATGAAGGGCATCTATCAGCATTGCGGTGAGCAGCACTTGCACCGCTATCTTGCTGAATTCGACTTTCGCTACAGCAACCGCATCGCGCTTGGCGTCGATGACAACAACCGGACGGTAAGGGCTATGGCTGGCATCGTTGGAAAACGACTGAAGTACCGGGACTCATCGGGCGTCGGGGCGGAATAGGCGAGAAAATGGACCGTGTCGTCATAACGGTGCACCCCACCGTCTCCGACGAAAAGTTGCTGAGCGTCACCGACGCCATGCAGCAGGTTCTCGACCACATGAAGCTATTTGAGGCCGCTCAGCAGTCGATGGGCGACCCGCACTCGCGTTTTGAGTGGAGGCTGGAGAAAGCCAGCACCAATAGCCCGTTTACTGTCGTTGCCGTTGCGCAAGCGTCCAATCCTTCGGTCAATGTGTCGGCCATGGCTAAGCGCGTCAAAGCCGAAGTCTCGCAAGGTCTTCGGAGCCTCATGACGCGCGGCACTCCTCCGGAATGGATGACGCACGATACCTTCGCTGTTGCCAAAGGCATCTTCGCCAGAAATCTAAACGGCATCGGTGAGACTTATATTGATTTTGAAGACGGTGACGTGATCTCGATCACGCCCGATCAGGCGAAAGCCGGTATCAACACGCTTGATGCTTTCAACGTGATGGATTTCGAGCAAGATCTAGTGCCGCGACAGTCGTTCGGCGAGATTGAAGGCGTGATGCTTGCGGCTGGTCGCTATCGCAATAGAGAGGCTATCCAGATCAAAAACGAAATGTATGGCTTCATCTGGTGCACTCTTTCCAGAGACCTAATCGAAAGGTTCGGTGACGAGCATTCCATGAGCGATATTTGGAAGGGAAAAACCCTTGGGGTACATGGGCGGCTCAACTACATCGCCGGCGGAAAATTGCAGACCATAGACGCGGTCGAAGTGCGGGAAATTGAGTTTGCCCCTCTTGTGAATTTGGAAGCGATACTTGATCCTGATTTTACGGCGGGGATGGACCCTCACGAATATTTAGAGCAATTGCACGAAGGGCGGCTTGGCTAAAAGAGTGTATTGGGATTCCTGTACGTTTCTCGGCCTCATAAACCAGGAGCCGGGCAAGCTGAATAATTGTGCCGCAGTGTGGAAGGAAGCCGAAGCCGGCGACGTACTGATCTACACGTCATTCTTCACCTTTGCGGAGGTCTTCAAGGCGAAGTGCGAGGACGCCGGCAAGCCGCTTTCTGAGGATGGCGATAAGCAAATCGAATTGTTGCTGCGGCAAAGATGGATTCGCGCGGTCGTCGTTGACGAAAAGATTGGTGTCGCCTGTCGAAGGCTTATGAGACATCACACCGAATGCAAGAAGCCCTCCGATGGCATCCATTTGGCAACGGCGCTGGCCTTGAACGTCGATGAGATGCACACGTTCGATGGCGCCGATTTGCTCAAGCTGGACGGTAAGGTGAACCGCGCTGATGGCAAGCCGCTGAAAATCTGCCCTCCAAAACCAACGCCTAAGCCACCTAAGCCGCAGCACGATATATTTGAGGGCGCCCAATGACCGCGAAGCACAAGTCCGCAAAGCGGGATGACGCAACACAGTCGCGCGCGTTCATAGAGAAGGCGCGCGAGATTGAAGCGGACGAAGGGAAATCCGATGCCGATGCCCTAATGGGCAAGCTGGCGCGTACCCCGGCTGACCACAAGCAAAAGCCGAAGGGCAAGAAGGCACGATGAGCGTCGTCAGCGGTGTGGTGCTTTGTACATCTATTGCTGAAGATTGTTCGAGCCCGAACGGTCAGCCCGTTCTTTTCGAGCGCATACAGGAGTGGCTAGCGGAGCGCGCCGGCCCCTTCCAACAACTTAACAGCGTCGAGGCTAGCTTTGGCGGCAGCAAGCATCCGCAAATGTTTGTAGCTGGCGGCGGCTTCAACCATTTCTCCGAAGACGACTTTGCGGCCTACGTGATGTCGCTGCCTTGGCAAAACCCAGAAAACGTTGTGTTGGTGATCGACCCCGAAGAGGGGGCTACCCGCGTCTTCAGACCTCCCTGTTTGTAAAGTACATAATCGCCCCGCCTTGTCCGGATCGGTCCGGTCACGGCGGAACTGCCCTGCCCAGGCAATGGCAACAGCCATTCCTCGTGCCTGCCAGTGCAGAGCTCATATTCAGGCGCGAGATTCGTCGGCGCCAAGCCCGCCATCCCAATGGCGGGCTACTTACCGCCTTGCACGTGGCGGCAGCAGGGCGGGGCTCACACGAGCACGCGCCTCAGTGTGTTTGACGGCCAGGATCCGGCGAAGCGGACGCTCCGTCTTCCAAGGCGTCCCAGCCCACGGCGGGGCTTCTTTGCATCAGCTGAGGGCACGCAAACTCCGCCAGATCGGTTTCCGCGAAGCCGTCGAACTCGATAGCCGCCCCGTAGAGCTGGGCTGCTTGCATGACGAGCCATTCGATGTCTTCGCGCGCAACATTCTCGGCGAGGTTCTGCAGTCGCGCGGCTTCGGCGACAGCAGTCAGATTGATGGCAATCCCGGACCGCAATGTAGCCCGAACTCGGGAACTGACGTCTTCGTGCAGGCGAACCGAAAATCCGTAGCGCATGGAAAACCTTCCCTTCAGGAGCGGTTTATCCCTCGCTTTCACCATGCGCCCAGAGTCGGCGATTGACAAGCGAAAATCTTGAAAAATCATTTAGTATCAAATAGTTAGTGTATTTTGTCGATTGTGCGGTTGATGCTTGATCCGCTTCATTGGATTTCTGCACGGATCACGCATCTGGAGATCTTGACGTACTCTGCCAACATACCTAACTCTACGAAGAATTAGGAACATGCTAACTCAGCTAGTTTTAGCCTGGTATGACTGGAGGCCGAGATGTCCGAACTGGAACGCCCGGAACGATTGCAGATCATGCTGACCGCCGATGAACTGGCGGCGTTGGAGAACTGGCGCTTCGACAAGCGCATGCCGAGCCGGTCGGCCGCGGTACGGGAACTTTTGAGGCGAGGCCTCACAGCCGATGGTTTCCTGACGGCGGCGCATGGGACCAAGTCGCGCGACTTCGGCATCCTGCCGCATTCTGCAGATGGCGACGGGGCAGTCGACGGGGTGCCCCAGAAGGAATAGCGTCGTTTCCGCGGCGATCGCCCGCTCTGCGACCGTGCTTCGCGACTCTCTTGCTTCGCGATGAGCTGTGAACGTCTGGTCCGCTGATCGCCGCGAAGTAGAAGAGATCCAAAGCTCTGTCTTGCCAGACGCTCCGCAATCAGGGAGTGCTCGATCGGCATAGTGTGGGCTCGGGAATTTGCCGATGACGCTGGAATTGACGGCCGGCGACCAGTCGATGCTGCATGGCGAGCAAGGCTCGGCAGCGGCTGCCGCCATGAAGATCCTGGTCGCTTTCGCGAAGGCGGTCGGCGCGCGCAAATTGCTGGACATTGCCGGTGCCCATATCGACGGCTGCCTTTATCACGGCCAGGCCAGCCTCGATTTCGTCGAAATGCTGATCGAGGGCGGCGGCCGCGTTCGGGTGCCGACGACGCTGAACGTCGGTTCGTTCGACCTCATCCATCCCGGATTGGTGAAGATGCCGGTGTCGCAAGAAACGCCGGCGCGACGCCTGATGAAGGCGCATCTGGAACTCGGCTGCCAGGCGACCTTCACCTGCGCACCCTATCAGACCCGGTTCCGGCCAAGGTTCGGCGAGCAGATCGCCTGGGGTGAGTCCAACGCCATCGTCTTTGCCAATTCGGTGATCGGGGCGCGGACCAACCGCTATGGCGATTTTATCGATTTGTGCTGCGCAATGACCGGGCGCGCGCCGGCATGGGGGCTGCATCTGAGTGAAAATCGACGAGGCCAGGTCCTGTTCGAGCTGACTGACGCTGCTTTCGAGCCAAGCGACGCTCTGTTTGTCGGCGTCGGGCTGATCATCGGGCAAAGGGCTCGCGACCGCATCCCTGTCATATCGGGCCTGCCGCAGCCGCGCGACGAGGACCAATTGAAGGCGCTGGGGGCGGCGGCGGCAACGACGGGTGCCGTGGCGCTGTTTCATGCCGTCGGCATCACGCCGGAGGCGAAGACGCCGGATGAGGCGTTGCACGGCCTGGCGCCGGAGGAAAAAATCCGGATCTCTCGCGCTGACATCCACCATGCGCTGGCCAGGCTGTCGAGCGTCCCCGACGGCGTGCAGCTTGCAGCCGTGTCGTTAGGCACGCCGCATTTCTCCCATGAAGAGTGGATGCGCCTGTTGCCGCTGCTGCGCGAAGTCGGTCCAGGCAAGGGTGTCCCAATCTATGTCAACACAGGGCGCGCGACGCTGACGCGGCTGCAGGACGAAGGCGCACTGGCCGGCATGGAAGCCTTCGGCCTCGTTCCGGTCACCGACACCTGCACCTATGTCACGTCGATCCTCGAGCGTCTCGATGGCGTGGTGATGACCAATTCGGGCAAATGGGCGCATTACGCACCTGGCAATATCGGTGTCTCGGTGGCCTTCGGTGACATGGAAGACTGCGTCCGCTCGGCTGCGGCCGGCCGCGTCGTGCGAGGCGCGCCATGAAGACGCCGGCCAGAACCGGTACATTCCACCTTTCCGGCTCGGCACAAGGCCCAGCGCTGGTGCTTTCGCAGGCGCTCAGCTTCTGGGGCGGGATCGACGTCGAAACGGGCGACATCATCGACCATTCGCATCCGGACCTGGGCGGCAATATCGCCGGCAAGATCCTGGTGATGCCGAGCGGGCGAGGGTCGTCGTCCTCGTCTTCGGTTCTGGCCGAAGCGATCCGCAGAGGCACGGCGCCGGCCGGCATTATCCTGGAGCGGCCGGACCCGATCCTTGCCGTCGGCGCCATCGTTGCCGAATTCCTCTACGAAATCAGCATGCCGCTGGTTGTCTGCGACATGTCAGGCATTGTCTCCGGCGACCGGATCGCAATCGGTCTGGGCGAAGATGCGCAAGCGATGGTGAGCAAGCTCTAGCCGGCCATCAGTCCCGCCGCGCCCCGCCGCCAGTAGGCTGCCGCCAGTGTTTCGTTGCGGCCGAGCGCCAGCGTGCCGCGCCAGTGTTCGCGCACCGTCGTGGCGGCTGCCGCTTCGGCCGCGAACCAGCCGAATGCCGAACCGGTCGGCCATGCGAGCAACCTTACCCACAGGAGCGAAATGGCATGGTCGGCAGTGATAGCGGGCGCGGGCACATGCGCTGGTTTCGATCGGGCAGCATGACGGTTATGCTGCCGATGGCGTGTCTGTCCTTGCGCCGTCTTGCGGGTTCAAGGCACTGGCCGCCGAGACGGTCGTCGCCGGCGGCGGAGACGAAGGCGCTGTTCGTATTGGGCGGCGCATCTATGATCGGCTTCGGTCCTTCTTTCAGATCTCCGGGATGCTTTCCCTGAAAATCACCTGCAGTCTTGGCTGGTGCAATTCGTAAGGCAAGCCCCTGACCGCATGGCTCAAGGTGTTGAGCGCCTCGCGGGCTTCGACACGCGGGTTCTGGTCGATGACCGCGTCGAGCGTGCCGTCGAGCAGAAGCTCCTTGGTGCCTTCCGTCACCTCATGGCCGAGAAAGACCGTCGACAGCGCGCGCCCGCGCTCCTTGAGTGCGCGGGCGATGCCGGTGTTGCCGGCGCCGACATTGTAGATGGCGGCCAGGTCCGGGTGCCGGTCGAGCAGGGCGGAGGCCTCCGAATAGGCCTTCTCCCGGTCGTCGAGCATCTCGCGCATCTCGACGATCTGCAGATTGGGCGATTCTTCCGCCAGTATGTGGCGGAAGCCCATCTCGCGCTCCTCGTGGCCGCGGTAGGAGAGCGAACCGGCGAACAGCGCGACCTTGCCCGGACGCCCGGCACCCATGAAGCGGTTGAGAAGGTAGCCGGCGAGCCGGCCGGCGGCGCGGTTGTCGATGCCGATATAGGCAACCCGCGGCACATGCAGGATGTCGGAAGCGATGGTGACGACCCTGACGCCGCTGGCCGAAAGCGAGCGGATCGCCTCGCGGACCGTCGGATGGTCGAGCGCGATCACACCGACGCCTTGCGTCTGCCCGTGCAGTTCCTGCAGCAGACGCGCAAGCCGGTCCGGATTGAAGCCTTCGATGGTAGCGACGCGGACGTCGAGGTCCGGCCGCGCCTGCGCCTGCGCCTCGATCTGGCGGTGCAGCATCTTGATGAAGGAATTGGTGCCGGCGGGCAGGGCGAAATCCAGCCGTATGACCTCGCCAGTAACCGCGTTGCGCTGGTTCGGATTGTTCGAATTTTCAGCGATATAGCCAAGCCGCTGTGCCGTTTCGAGCACGACCTCGCGGGTGCGCGCCCGAACCCCGGCGCGGTTGTTGAGCACACGGTCGACCGTGGCGGCCGAAACGCCGGCCTCCCGGGCTATGTCTGTCAGGGTGGACCGCACTGTCGATCACCTCATTCCAAAACGCGCCAGGGGCGCATCGAGATCACGCATTTCATGGGTCCACCGTCGGAGAGCGGCTTCATCGCCGTCCGCGATTCTGATGGGAAATGATGTAACCGGCCTTGGCCGATGCGCAAGCCGCCGCGCTACACCAAAATGCCCAAGCAGACCAAAGCGGGGAGGTGGGCAGCCGGGCTCCCTCAAATTCAAGCACCGGCTTCAGTATGAGAGCCTTTACAAACGCCATTCTTCCCCTCCCATGAGATGTTATGAGGTGTATTGATTATTTATGATGTTGACAGCCTTCGTATAGTGCCGTCAATATCCATCATAAGGGCCGTGGAGGAACAAGGCCCTGAGGGAGGAGTTCCAATGTCGAATTTGATCCGCGTGTCGCGGCGCCGTTTGCTGGCGTCCGGTGGAAAGGCGGCAGTCCTTGTTGCCGCCGCAGGTATTGCACCGAAATTCATTCGCCCAAGCCGTGCCTATGCGGCCGATGCCCTGGCGCCCGGCATGATCGGTGGCCCGACGGGCTTCGACGGCTCGGAGCGCTACCAGTATGGCGCCGACACGCCCGAGGGCCGCGCCATCGAGGCGGCCAAGGCGATGAAGGGCGCCGGCAAGGCGCCGGCCAAGATCGTACTTGGCCTGTCCGACGGCTCGATCGGCCAGTTGACCCAGCCGTTTCCGGCCGGCGCGCCGTCGATCAAGGATCTCTGGGAGAAGGAAACCGGCATTCCGTTGGAAATCGTCGGTGTGCCAAACGGCCAGGAATTCACCAAGACGATGCAGGACATCTCCACCAAGGGTGGGGCATATGACATCTACGCGGTCGAATGGAACCGCCTTGGCGACCTCGCCGAAACCGGCGGCATCCTCAAGCTCGACGACTTCGTCGCGCAATACAAGCCGGAATGGGACGATCCCGAGCGCGGCTATGTCGACGGCGCCAAGGGCGTCTCGCTGCTCAACCAGTATCGCGGCTCGACCTACGGCGTGTCGCTGGATGGCGACTTCCAGACATGGGTCTACCGTACCGATCTGTTCGGCGACGCAAACGAGAAGAAGGCCTTCTCCGACAAATACGGCTATGAACTGGCGGCGCCGAAGACCTGGAAGCAGCATGACGAGATCGCGGCCTTCTTCCAGCGCCCGGACAAGGGCCTGTTCGGCTCGACCGATCTGCGCAACCAGGGCTGGGGCTACACCAACTGGTATCAGCGTTATGTCTCAATGGCTTCGCCCAATCAGTTCTTGTTCGACGATACCGGCAAGCCGCTGATCAATTCTGAGCAAGGTATCGCGGCGACCAGCGAGTACATCGCTTCGCTTTCGCACCATTCGCCGGACGCGATCTCCTGGGGCTGGCCGGAGCAGTACGGCAATTTCGCCAAGGGCGGTGCGGCCATGACCTGCGCCTTCTCCAATCTGCCGAAATTCCTCGACAATGCCGGCAACAAGGATTCAGCTGTCACCGGCAAGATCGGCTCGATGCTGCCGCCCGGCCGCGAAATCGACGGCAAGCTGGTCAGCCGGTCGGTGCTGTGGCTCAATCTGTCGGCGTCGGTGTCCTCGCAAGCCAAGAATCCGGAGGCCTGCTACCTGTTCCTGCAGTGGCTGGGCTCAAGCCGCATCTACGCCTGGATGACTGCCAATCCGGGCGGCTACTTCGATCCGTTCCGGCTATCGGATTTCTCGGATCCGCTGGTTCGCCAGACCTATCACGCCTACCACATGGACGTGGTGCGAGAGACGGTCGCCCGCACCGTGCCCACCATCAACTATCCCGGCGCCACCGCCTTCCACAACGCGCTGGACGAGAACCTCGTCGCCGCGCTGACCAAGGCCAAGACAGCCGAGCAGGCGATGGCCGACACCGAGGCCGAGTGGAAGAAGATTGCCCGCCGCACCGGCGAGGAGAAGCTTCTCGAAGCCATCAAGACCAACAAGGAGGCCTGGCCGACCGTCCTCGATCCGATCGCCTGATCGTCGCAGGATCTTACCAAGAAGGGGAGGAGCGGTCGCTCTTCCCCTCGGCAACGAAGGACCCAGCAAAGCCGCAAGATGAAGCGTTCAGTTCCTTTCGAGATATTCCGCTATGCCGCGATCCTTGCGGCGATGGCGGTGACGCTGGTGCCGATCCTGTGGATGGTGTCGATGGCGTTCAAGCCGATCGCCGAATGGTCGGCGACCGGCGCCGACCTGACCTGGTGGCCGAAGAACCCGACACTCAGCAATTTCCGCTTCGTCTTCGGTGAATCGACCAACAATCTGATCGTCGCGCTCGACCGCACAGCTTTGAAGCCGATCCTGTCATCGCTGCTGTCGGCCACATTCGGCACGGCAATCGCCATGTCGGCGGGCACCGCGGCGGCCTACGGTCTGTCGCGCTTCGGCTCGGGCCAGAACCTGCCGCTGGCGCTGATTCAGCTTCGCCTGTTTCCGCCAATGGCGGTCATGACCCCGGTGATGATCATGTGGGCCTTCCTCAATTTCACCGACAGCTGGTGGGGGCTGTCGTTGATCTACGGCATCGTCACGCTGCCTTTCGCCTTCTGGCTGATGAAGACCTTCTTCGACGACATGCCGCGCGAGATCGAGGAAGCGGCGCTGGTCGAGGGCTGCTCGCGGTGGCGCGTCTTCACCCGCATCACGCTGCCGATGATGCGCGCGCCGCTGGCCAGTGCTGCGCTGTTCGTCTTCATCCTCAACTGGTCGGACTATCTGATTGCATTGCTTCTGACGACGCGCGAATGGGTGACGGTCCCCGTCTACATGGCCTCGCTGTCCTCATCGATGACCGGACAGCTCTACGGCGCCAAGGCAGCCCTCGGCCTGATAGCGGCAGTGCCGCCTGTCATCATGGGCATCGCCATCCAGCGCCATCTGGTGCGCGGACTGACCTTCGGGGCGCTCAAGCAATGAGCGCGGTGACTGCGACGATTTCGGAGGGCGACATGCAAGCCTCCAAAGCGGCGTCGGTGCTGCCGGACGAGGGCGCAAAGCTCGGCTTCCGGCTGACGCTGCCGGCGCAGATCCTGGTGCTGTTCATCGCCGTCTTCCCGCTCCTGATGCAGCTCTACATCAGCCTGACCGACTGGTCGCCGCTGTCGGGCACCGGCTGGTGGAACGCCTGGTCGATGTGGAACAGTTTCGCCAACTACACCGACCTTGCCGCCGATGCGCGCTTCTGGAGTGCGCTGAAGCGCACGGCCATCGTCATGATCGTCTGCGTGCCGGCGGAGTTCCTGCTCGGCTTGGCGCTCGCGACACTGTTTGCCGACGAGTTCCCCGGCAAGCGGATCTTCTACTCGATCCTCTTGATGCCGATGATGGTGGTGCCGGCGGTAGCCGGCTACATGTTCTTCATGCTGTTTCAGTCAGGCGGCCCGGTCAACGACATCCTGTCGGCGATCTCAGGCTTTCCCGTCACCATCGCCTGGCTGTCGGACCCGACGCTGGCGCTCATCGCCGTCATGGTCGCCGACATCTGGCAGTGGACGCCGCTGATGTTCCTGATCCTGCTTGCCGGCCTGGTCGGCGTGCCCGACGACCAGATCAAGGCGGCGACGCTGCTCGGCGCCAACCCGTGGCAGCGCTTCGTCACCATCGTGCTGCCGAAGATGAAGACGATCATCATCATCGCGCTGGCGATCAGGGTGATCGAGAACTTCAAGATATTCGACACGCTTTACATCATGACCGGCGGCGGTCCCGGCGTCGCTACCGAAACCATCTCAGTCTACATCTACAAGCTCACCACCCAGGACCTGATCTGGGGCTATGTGGCGGCAATCGCGCTGGCCATATTGATCGTGCTGTCCATCGCTGCGGTGTTTGCCATGAAACGCATGGCCCGGGTACGCGAGGTGGCGGCATGAGCACCATCCACCTGCAGAACCTGGTCAAGAAATTCGGCGACTTCACCGCGCTGAAGACGATGGACCTGGCCATTGCTGACGGCGAGTTCATGGCGCTGCTCGGGCCGTCCGGCTGCGGCAAGTCGACGACGATGAACATGATCGCCGGCATGGAAGGGCCGACCAGCGGCAAGATCCTGTTTGGCGAGCGCGACATGGCCGGCGTGCCGATGGGGCGGCGCGGCGTCGGCTTCGTCTTCCAGAACTATGCGATCTTCACTCATATGAGCGTGCGGCAGAACCTCGCCTACGGGCCGAAAATGCGCGGCGCACCAAAGGCCGAGATCGGCCGCCGTGTCGACGCCATTGCCGAGATGCTGCAACTGACGCCGCTGCTCGACCGCAAGGCGGACAGACTGTCGGTCAACATATTGCAGCGGGTGGCGATCGGCCGTTCGGCGATCATGGAGCCGGCGATCTTCCTGCTCGACGAGCCGCTTTCCAATGTCGACGCCGCCTTCCGGGCAGTGATGCGGACCGAACTGAAGCAGTTGCAGCGGCAGTTCCGGCAGACCATGGTCTACGTCACCCACGATCAGCTCGAAGCAATGACCATGGCCGACCGCATCGCGGTGATGGACCACGGCGTGCTGCAGCAGGTCGGCACGCCGCTCGAGGTCTACAACAACCCGGCCAATGTCTTCGTCGCCCGCTTCATCGGCGCGCCGGGCATGAACCTGCTCAAGGGCAGGCCGGCGGAAAGCGACCGAGGTCTGGTCATCGATCTCGGCCCGCTCGGCGTGACACCGCCGCTGCCGGTCGAGATCGCAGATGCCGTACGCAGGATGCGCGGCGAGGTGTTTTATGGCTTTCGACCGGAGCAGGTGACGCTGGCTGAAGGTGGCCGTGGCCTGTCCATGCCGGTGAGTTTCGTCGAGCGGATCGGTGCGCGCACCATCATCCACCTTGGCGACGGCGAGACTGCGGTGAAGGCGGTGTTCGACAATGATGTCGGGCTGGCGATCGGGCAGACAGCCGTCGTCGCGCCTGCGGCGGAGGCGGTGCGCGTCTTCGACGCCGCCTCCGGTCTTGCATTGAGAGCAGGTTGAGATGGCCGACATCGTTTTCCGTAATGTGACAAAACGCTATGGCGGCACGCTGGCCGTCGACGATGCGTCGTTCGCGGTGAACGACAACGAGTTCTTCTGCTTCTTCGGGCCGCCGCTGTCGGGCAAGTCGACGATACTGCGCCTGGTGCTCGGGCTGGAAACCCCGGACGCGGGCGAGATCCTGATCGGCGGAAAGCCGGTCAACACGGTGTCGCCGGCCGAGCGCAACGTCGCCATGGTGTTCCAGAATTTGGCGCTGTTTCCGCATATGAGCGCGCGCGACAACATCCGCTTTCCGCTGGTCGAACGCCGGGTCGCCGAAGCCGAGATCGAAAAGCGCGTCGCCGATGTCGCGGCCAAGCTGCATATCGGCCATATCCTGCACAAGCCGCCGGCACAGCTTTCCGGAGGTGAGCGGCAGCGCGTGGCGATTGCCCGCGCGCTGGTGCGGGATCCCGCCGCCTATCTGATGGACGACCCGATTTCGGCGCTCGACGCCCGGCTGCGCGAGGAGACGCGGGTCGAGCTCAAGCGCATCCAGCGCGAGCTCGGCAAGACGCTGATCTATGTCACGCACGACCAGGAAGAAGCGATGTCGGTCGCCGACCGAATGGCCATTCTGGAGAACGGCAAGATCAGGCAGATCGGCGCGCCGGCCGAGATCTATGACCGGCCGGCCAGCACCTATGTGGCGCGGCTGCTCGGGTCGCCGATGATGAATATATTGAAGTCGGTGCACGGCGCGGAAGGCGTGGAGGCGGCGGAAGGCACGATCCGCGTCGCGGACAAGGCTGCGCCGGCCGATGCCGTCGAGATCGGGCTCAGGCCGGAAGACATCAAGGTCAGGTCTTGGTCGGGTGGAATGCCGGAGGGGGGCGCGGGCCGCCCGGCGCGAGTGTTCGAGGTCGAGCCGCTCGGCGGCTACACCGTTGTGACGCTCGCCGCCGGAAAGACGCGTCTGCGGGCGCTGTTACGCGGCCAGCCGGACATCAGGCCGGACGCGATGGTAGTGATATCCTGCGAGCCGGGCAGGGTGCATTATTTCGGACAGAGCGGGGGAGCCTTGGCACGATGACGGCGGCTGCAAGGAACGAGCTTCGGGAGGAACATATGGCAAGCCAAGAAATGGTGGGCAACGGCTTCGAGCCGGACGTTAAAGTCCGCACCAGGGAATACAGGATCGGCTGCGTCGGCGCCGGCATGATCATGGCCGAATGTCACCTTGCCGCCTACAAGGAAGCCGGTTTCCCGGTGGTGGCGATTGCCTCGCGGACCAAGGCCAGCGCCGAGAAAGTCGCCAAACGCTGGGATATCCCAACCGTCCACGACACGCCGGAACAGCTCATCGAGGACAAGAACGTCGAGATCATCGACCTTGCCTTTCCGCCGGACAAGCAGCCGGCACTGATCCGTCATGCTCTGAAGCAGGCACATATCAAGGCGATCCTGGCGCAGAAGCCATTGGCGCTGTCCCTTGAAGAGGCCGTCAAACTTCGCGACGAGGCGGCCAAGGCAGGCAAGATCCTCTCGGTCAACCAGAACATGCGTTACGACCAGTCGATGCGCGTCTTGAAGCAGATCATCGACAGCGGCGCGCTCGGCGACATCGTTTTCGCCCAGATCGACATGCATGCGATCCCGCACTGGCAGAGCTTCCTCGAGGACTATGACCGGCTGACGCTCGCCAATATGAGCGTCCACCATCTCGACGTATTGCGCTTCCTGTTCGGCGATCCCTTGGAGATCACCACCCTGACCCGCAAGGATCCGCGCACCCGCTTCGATCATTCGGACGGCATCACCGTGTCGACGATAAAGTTCCCGTCGGGCGTGCTCGCCGTATCGCTTGAGGATGTCTGGTCCGGTCCGCGCCAGGAGGGCTACAAGGACGACCAGCACATCAACTGGCGCGTCGACGGCACCAAGGGCGTCGCCAAGGGCACCATCGGCTGGCCGACAGGTTCTGCCTCGACGCTGACCTATGCCTCGACCGAGACCACCGGTGGTGAATGGGTGACGCCCAGCTGGGACACGATGTGGTTCCCGCATGCCTTCATCGGCGTCATGGAGCAGCTCCAGCACGCGGTCAAGACGGGCGAGCCGCCGGCGCTGTCCGTCGCCGACAACGTCAAGACCATGGCGCTGGTCGAAGCCGGCTACCGCTCCATCGACAAGGGCCGGACCGTCAAGCTTTCCGAAATCTCGATCAACTGAAACACCGGACGACTGAATCACTTACAGGGAGGACTTCACACCATGATGCAGGCAGGTATTTTCACGGGTTATTTCCCGTATGGCCTCAAGGAAACCGCGCAGAAGATCCGTGCGCTCGATTTCAACACCGTGCAGCTCGACCTGCATTTCAGGGATATCGACCTTTCCGCCGGACAGATCACCAAGGACAAGGCCAAGACTGTCCGCGATACGTTCCGCGACCACAATCTGCCGATCTGCTGTGTGTCGGGCTACACCAACATCATCCATCCGGACCTGGGCGAGCGCGAGCGGCGCGTCGGCTATTTGAAGGAGATCATCCGCAACGCACGCCATTTCGGCACCCCTTACGTGATCTCGGAAACCGGTACCTACAACACCGAGTCCGACTGGGTGCATCACCCGAAGAACAAGACCGAGGAAGGTTTTGAGGAATGCCGCAAGGTCATCGCCGACCTTGCCCAGACCGCCTATGACCACGGCGCAGTCTTCCTGCTCGAAACCTATGTCAACAATGTCGTCGGTTCGGTCGAAGAGACGGTGAGGATGTTCGCGCAGATCGACCACCCAGGCCTCGGCCTGCTGATGGACCCGACCAACTATTTCGAAACGCACAACATCGACAGGATGGACCAGATCCTGAACCAGGTGTTCGACACATTGACCGACAAGATCAAGATTGCCCACGCCAAGGACGTCAAGCGTTCCGGCGGCGACAAGTCGGAAAAGCACGCAGACATCGGCGACGAGGACGCGCTGGAGAGCCACACCTTCCGCGGCGTCGGCGAGATCGAGCTGCCGGCGCCCGGCCTCGGTTCGCTGAATTACGACCTCTATCTCAAGCGGCTGGCCGAAAAGCATCCGAACATCCCGGTCATCATCGAGCATCTTTCGGAAGACGACGTGCCCCGTGCCAAGAAATTCCTCGACGGAAAATTCCGCGCCAACGGACTGTGATGGCGCGGTTCGGCTACGAAACAAGGGAGGAAGAGAAATGTTGAAATTCGCGTTGAAAATCGCTGCCGCGGCGACGGTTCTCGCCGGTGTTGCGCTGGGTACGCCGGCGCTGGCGCAGGACGCCCAGAAGACGTTCTACCTGCTGTCGCATGGCGGCCCGTCGGATGCCTTCTGGATCGACTGGAATGCCGGCGCCACCAAGGCCTGCGACCAGCTCAAGGTGACCTGCAAGATCTCGTTCAGCGGCGGCGACATGGCGGCGCAGAAGGAAGCCTTCAACTCGGCACTCGCCGCCAAACCGGACGGCATCGCCACGACCTCGGCGCAGCCCGGCCTGTGGACCGAGGAGGTCAAGGCAGCCAAGGCGGCCGGCATCCCGATCGTGTTCTTCAATACCGACGATCCGGCAACCGGCCGGCAGGCCTATGTCGGCGCCGACCTTAAGGAAGCCGGTGTCATCTGGGCGAAATATCTGGTCGACCACAAGATGGTGAAGCAGGGCGACAAAGTGTTCCTGCCGGTCGAAGTGCCGGGCGCCAGCTACCAGCAGCTCGAGACCGAAGGCATTGCCAGCGTCTTCGATCCGCTCGGCATCAAATATGACGTGGTCGATTGCGGCACCGATCCGGCCGGCATCATCGCCAAGATGACCGACTACATGGTTGCCAACAATCCGCCGGCAATCATCGCGCTCGGCGATTCCGTCGCGGCCAGCGTCAAGCGGGTGTTCGACGGCGCCGGCGTGCCGGCCGGCAAGATTCCGGTCGTCGGCTGGGGCAATTCGAAGGAAACCGCCGAGTCAGTCAAGTCCGGCTTCATCAACGCGGCTGCCTGGCAGTTCCCATCGGCGCAGGGCTTCATGCCGGTGGCGCTGCTCGGTCTCGCCGCCGCGGGCGAACCGATCGGCTACGACATTCACACGTTCAGCCTCTACGACGCCTCGAGCGTCGAACCGATCCTGAAACTCTACAACAAATGATTGAAACTGACGCTCGCCGCGCAGGCGGCGAGCGTCACCCTGGCGTATGGTTCGAACTGTCATGACAATTGCCGCAGAAGAGGAAATGCCGCGTGCCAAACGCAGGTCGAGCCTGATGCGCTCGCCGCAGTTCTCTTCGCTCGTCATCCTGATCGTCCTGCTGGCGGTGTTCGCGATCGCCGACGCGAATTTCCTGTCGCCGCTCAACATCTCCAACATGATGGCGTTCCTGCCCGAGCTCGGCATCATCGCGCTCGGCATGACGCTGCTTCTGACGGCGGGCGAGTTCGACCTTTCGGTCGGTGCCGTGTTCGGGCTGGCGCCGGTCGTCGTCATGCTGCTGGTGCAGAACGGCGGGTTTGATATTGGCGTCGCGCTGTTGGCCGGCCTGCTGCTCTGCATAGCGATCGGTGCGATCAACGGCCTGATCGTCACCAAGATCGGGATCTCGTCCTTCCTGGTGACACTGTCGATGTTGCTCGTCGTGCGTGGGGCAGCGCTTTACATCACCCAAGGCTTTCCGCTGAAATCCTGGAACCAGCCAGGCTTCTTCGTGACGCTGCTGGCCGGCAGCTTCAATATCGGAACGTTCCGTTTCTATACCTCGCTTTGGTGGTTCATCGGCCTGTCGCTACTGGCGATCTATGTGCTGCACTACGCCAAGCTCGGCAACTGGATCAGCGCTATCGGCTCGAACCGTAACGCTGCCGTGGCGCGCGGCGTGCCGGCCGATGCGGTCAAGATCTGGCTGTTCATCCTGACCTCGGTGCTGGCCGGTCTCGCCGGCATGATCAGCGCCTTCCGCATCTCTGCCGCCTCGCCGGTGGCCGGCACCGGCTACGAGCTCGAAGTGATCGCCATGGTGGTGGTCGGCGGCACTGCGCTGACCGGTGGGCGCGGCACCATCCTAGGCACCATCGTCGGCGCGCTGATGCTGCGCAGCATCCGCAACGGCATCGTGCTGATCGGCGTGCCCGGGCTCGCCTATAACATCTTCGTCGGCGTCATCATCCTTGCCATGCTCATCCTGCACGCTTTGCTGCAGAAGAACGCCGCCAGGAGCTGATCATGGAAGTGCTTCGGCTGCAGAATTTGCAAAAATCCTTCGGCAGCGTCCGCGCCCTGAAGAGCGCCTCCTTCACGCTCAACGAGGGCGAAGTGGTGGCCTTGCTCGGCGACAACGGCGCCGGCAAATCGACATTAATCAAGGCGATCTCCGGGGTCTTTCCCGTCGATCGCGGCGACATCTATGTGCGCGGCCAGAAGGTCTCCATCCGCTCGACGCGCGACGCGATGGATCTCGGCATCGAGACCATCCACCAGGACACCTCGCTGGCTCCCGATCTCAGCATCGCGCGCAATCTTTTCCTTGGCCGCGAGCCGGTCAATCTCAAATGGCTTGGCGTGTTCGCGCCGCTCGATCTCGCTCGATTGCGCGATGCTGCGTCGGCTCTATTGAAGCGCGTCGGCATCTCGAAGAAACTCGACGCCGATGCGCTGGTTAGCACGCTGTCAGGCGGCGAGCGTCAGTCGATCGCCATCTCCCGCGCCATGCAGTTCGCCGCCAAGGTCATCATCCTCGACGAGCCGACCAACAATCTCGGCGTCGAGGAAACGCACGGCGTGCTGCGCTTCGTCAAGGAAGTGCGCGACGCCGGCCACTCGGTGCTTTTGATCACCCACAACATCCATCACGTCTTCCAGGTCGCCGACCGCATCATCGTTATGCGCCGCGGCGAGATCGTCGCCGAGCAGACGGTCGCCGGCACCGATCTGCTGACCGTGGAAAGCATCATCACCGGCGCCGACATGTCGGCCCTGCTCAAGGAGACGAGAGCGAAGTGAAGGACGGGAGCAAAGTGAAAGAACTGGCCGTCACATGGTAGAGCTTTACGGCAAGACGCTGTCGCGCCGGCAGGTCTCGGAACGCTCGGGCATGCTGTCGCAGTTCGCCGGCGTGCGGCTGATGACGCTTGGCGACGGCGTCGAGCGCGGCATCCGCATGCTCGAATTCCGCACCGGCTCCGGCCTGCGCTTCACCGCGCTGGTCGACCGGGCGCTCGATATCGCCGATTGCGATTTCAGGGGCCAGGCGATCGGCTGGCACTCGCCGAGCGGTTTTCGCCATCCCGGCCTGCACGAATATGAAGGCGAGGAGGGATTGGCGTGGGCGCGGTCGTTTTCCGGCCTTCTGCTGACCTGCGGCCTCGACCATATATTGTTCATGAACGAAGTACCGGCCGATACCTACAACTACCCGCCGAAGACGATGGTGCGCCATTCGCTGCACGGCCGCATCAGCACCATCCCGGCGCGGCTGACCGGCTATGGCGAGACCTGGGACGGCGACCGCTGCGTGTTGTGGGCCGAAGGCATCGTTCAGCAATCGACTGTATTCGGCGAGGATCTGCACCTGCTGCGGCGGATCGAGGCCGATGTCGGCGGCAACGAGATCCGGCTTTCGGACCGTGTCGTCAATCACGGTTTCAACCGTACGCCGCATATGTATTTCTACCACATCAATATCAGCCATCCGGTGCTCGACGAAGGATCGCGCTACCTGGCGCCGATCCGCGACGTCGTCTGGGCGGGCCATGCCGGCGAGCGCTATGAAGTGCAGAAGGTCGGCTACCGCACGGTGCCGGCGCCGCAACCGGGATTCAAGGAACAGGTCTGGCAGCACGAGCTCGGCGCCGACAGCGCCGGCGAAGTGCCGGTCGCGGTGGTCAACGACAGGCTCGGCCTCGGCTTGCAGGTGGTCACGCGCAAGGACCAGTTGCCTTGCGCCTATCAATGGCAGAATTTCCAGGCCGGGCAGTACGCGCTTGGCATCGAGCCCTCGACGCATCATGTGCTGGGAAATCTGGCCGCGCGCGAACGCGGCGAGATGATCTGGCTGGAGCACGGCGAGAGCCGCTCCTACGATGCCGTGTTCCGGGTTCTCGACGGCGCCGGCGAGATCGCCGATGCGGAGAGCCGGATCGCGGCAATCGCCAGGCAGCCGCGAGAGGACTACCCGCAGCCGTCGGGCCGTTTTCCTGTTCTTGGAGGCAGGTCGTGATAATGGCGAACAAGATACGGGACACCAGTTGGGAGGCTGGCTCCGGCCGGAGCGGGGAGGGCTCGCGGCAGATCGGGAATCGGAGGTCACAATGGCTGGCACGGTAAAGCGCGATTACAGCCTGGTCGGCGAAAGCACGCGCAGGGCGATCGAGACGGGACTGGCCTCGGCGGAGTGGTACCACACGGATGTCCCTCGCAAGGCGATCAAGGAGCTAATGCAGCGCTCAGACGGCCCGGCGATCCGCGACACGATCATCTGGATCGTCGCCATCCTCGGCTCCGCCGCCGGCGCCATCTATTTCTGGGGCACCTGGTGGTGCGTGCCGTTCTTCTTCGTCTACGGCGTGCTCTACGGCTCCTCCAGCGACTCGCGCTGGCACGAATGCGGCCATGGCACTGCCTTCCGCACGCGCTGGATGAACGATGTCGTCTACCAGATCGCCAGCTTCATGCTGATGCGCAACCCGGTGACTTGGCGCTGGAGCCATGCCCGGCACCATACAGACACGATCATCGTCGGCCGCGACGCCGAGATCGCCGTGATGCGCCCGCCGGACCTTTTGCGTGCGGCGCTGGCTTTCACCGGCATCCTTGATTTTCGCTATTCGCTTCCGGCGCTGGTACGCCAGGCGCTCGGCAAGCTGACGCCCGACGAGAAAAGCTACGTTCCCGAGATGGAACAGCACAAGGCCGTCATCGCGGCGCGCTGGCATATTGCCATCTACATCGCCACGATAGCACTCGCCCTCTACATGCAGTCGTGGGTGCCGGTGGTGCTCATCGGCGTGCCGCGCCTCTACGGCACCTGGCACATGGTGATGACCGGCCTGCTGCAACACATCGGTCTGGCCGACAACGTCGTCGACCACCGGCTCAACACCCGTACCGTGTACATGAACCCGATCAGCCGGTTCATCTACTGGAACATGAACTACCACGTCGAGCACCACATGTTTCCGATGGTGCCCTATCACGCGCTGCCCAAGCTGCATGAATTGATCAAGCACGATCTGCCGGAGCCGAACCCGTCGATATGGCATGCCTATCGCGAGGTCTGGCCTGTCCTGCTCAGGCAGCTCAAATACGAGGATCATTTCCTCAAGCGCGAACTGCCGCCAACGGCCAGGCCCTATCGTGGCGAGTTCCACGAAGTGAACATGTCGGCGGCGGCTGAATAGGCACCGCACCGGCGCCATGCAGAAAATTTCAGGAGAGATATAGAATGGCCGATTGGGTCGAAGCGTGCGCCGTGGACGATGTCGAAGAGGAAGATGTCATCCGCTTCGACCATGGCGGCCGCACCTTCGCGATTTACCGTTCGCCGGACGATGAATTCTTCGCCACCGACGGGTTTTGTACGCATGAGAAGGCGCATCTGGCCGACGGGCTTGTCATGGACGACATCATCGAATGCCCCAAGCACAATGGCCGCTTCAATTATAAGACCGGCCAGGCGAAGGGCGCTCCCGTTTGCGTCAATCTCGCGACCTATCCAGTCAAGGTCGAAGCTGGCAAGGTGATGATCCAGATCGCCTGACCGGCCTTCTGTCACGTAGCAAAGGGGACCAAAATCCATGAGCCGGAAAAGACCGACCGTCGCAGACCTGCGGGCCATGAAGGGCAAGCGGCAGTTGACCATGCTGCGCGTGCTGACGATGGACGAGGCCGAGGCCGCCGAACGCGCCGGCGTCGATATCGTCTCGGTGCCGCCGGAGCTGGTGCTCAATCCGCAATACCGCGATGCGGCACCCAGCCTGTTCACCATGCCGGGCGAGAATTTCTTCGAGATCGGCACCGCCGACGATTTCGTCCGCTGGGCGTTCCGGCTCTACAAGGCCAGCGCCGATGCGGTCTACTGCAGCGCCGGGTACGCCACCATCAAGCGGATGGCCGACGATGCCATTCCGGTAATCGGCCATGTCGGCCTCATCCCGTCACGCGCCACCTGGACCGGCGGCTTCAAGGCCGTCGGCAAGACCGCCGACACCGCCATGCAGGTGTTCGAAGCGGTGAAGCAACTGGAGGCCGCCGGCGCGATCGGCGCCGAGATCGAAGTGGTGCCGGTCGAGGTGGCCAAGGCGATTTCGGAACGCACGTCGCTGATCATGCTGTCGATGGGAGCGGGCACCGGCTGTGACGCGCAGTATCTGTTCGCCGACGACATCCTCGGCCAGAACCGCGGCCACATGCCTCGGCATTCCAAGGTCTATCGCAATTTCGCCGCCGAATACGATCGCCTGCAGGCCGAACGCATCGCCGCCTTTTCCGAATATGTCGCCGATGTGAACAGCCTGGCCTATCCCGAAGACAGGCACGTCGTGCACATGGACCCGGACCAGCTCAGCCTGTTCCTGGAGAAGATCGAAGCCGCATAAGACGCCCCGGCAGCGGCACAAAGCGTCATCGCGGATCGTAAAAGGCCGGTTCGGCGCCAGGGCCAGGTCATCGCATGGCCGGCTGCGATGCCACACGAAAGTTTGTTGGACAAGGTCTGGACGGCACCGGCCAGATGCTGTTGAAACCGGTGCGTCATCGGTTTGCCGGACAATTGTGCGGTTGCCGATGGAGCGGGTGAAAATTCCCCTTCGGACAGTTCTGTGCATGACCGCCATTCCCGAAAACAAAGCCTTGCCCGAAACCGCGCCGGCGGCGCGGCAAGCTCGGCGGGTGGCGCTGATCGTCGCCGTCGCCTTTTTCATGCAGCTTCTGGATTCGACCATCATCTCGACCTCGCTGCCGCAGATGGGAGAATCCTTCGGCGTGCCGGCGGTGGCGATGAGCATCGGCATCACCGTCTATATGCTGACCATGGCGGTGTTCGTGCCGCTGTCCGGCTGGCTTGCCGACCGTTTTGGCGCGCGCAACATCTTCCTCGTGGCGATCGCCCTGTTCACGCTGGCCTCGCTCGTTTGCGGCATCTCACAGAACCTGGCCGAGTTCGTCGCCGCACGCGCGGTTCAGGGCCTGGGCAGCGCGCTGATGACGCCGGTCGGCCGCATCCTGGTGCTGCGCAACGCGCCGAAATCCGAGCTTCTCAACGCCACGGCGCTGATCACCTGGCCGGCGCTGTTTGCGCCGGTGGTCGGGCCGGTGCTTGGCGGCTTCATCACCACTTATCTCTCCTGGCACTGGAATTTCTTCATCAACATTCCGCTTGGGGTTGCCGGTTTGGCGCTGGTTGCCCGCTTCATTCCCAGCGACCGCGAAGCTGGGGCCAAGCCGCTCGACTGGCCGGGCTTCCTGCTGACCTCGGTGGGGCTCGCCGCGATGCTCTATGGCCTCGAGCGCATCGCGCATCCGCAGGAGGGTGTGTTGCCGACCGTGGCACTGCTCGGCACGGGCATTTTGGTCGGCTGGCTGGCGGTGCGGCATCTGCGACGCGCCAACCATCCGCTGCTCGATCTCACAGCTTTCAAGGTGCAGACCTTCGCCATCTCGACGCTGTCGGCCGGCACGATCTTCCGCATCGCCATCAACGCCACGCCGTTCCTGCTGCCGCTTTTGTTCCAGGTCGGCTTCGGCCTGAGCCCGGTCGATGCTGGCATGATGATCCTGGCCTATTTCCTCGGCAATCTCGGTATGAAGGCGGTGACGACGCCGACGCTGAGGCGCTTCGGCTTCCGTTCGGTGCTGATCGTCAACGGCGTGATCGCTTCCTTGTCGATCATGGCCTGCGCGGCGCTTTCGCCGCAGACGCCGCAAGCGTTGGTGGTGGTGCTGATGCTGATCGCCGGCCTTTCGCGCTCGATGCAGTTCACCGCGCTCAACACGCTGGCCTTCGCCGATGTGGCCTCACAGCAGCGTAGTTCGGCGGCGACATTGTCCAGCATGCTGCAGCAGGTGGCGATGCTGTTCGGCGTGGCGGTGGCGGCGGCACTGCTCAACCTGTCACAGATCGCCAGGGGCGCGGCAGCGCTCGATCTCGTCGACTTCCGCCTTGCCTTCCTGGTGATCGGCGCAATCGGGCTCGTCGCCTCGTTCCGCTTTCTGGCGTTGGCGAAGGCTGCCGGCGCCGAGGTCTCGGGCCATGTTTTGCGGATTTGACGCAGAAACTGCGCGGCGAGCGCGGACATAAATTCTGCCTGCTTTGCTCGTTGTGGAACAAACTTTTGCGAGCGGTTCGATTGGCACGGTTAATTGCAAAAGTGCTTGAGTTCCTGGCATTGCGCCAGCCTCGCCAATCGGCGCGTCCAACCGCAGAATTTCCTCGCAAGCCGGCCTGCAATGCGCGGATTCATTTGACGAATTGGTCTTGAGCCGATTAGCTTTCGTTCCGATGGCCGCAGAGGGAGCAGGGCGTAGCCATCGCGGGTGAAAGCGGGCAATGAACGCGACCGGCTGGCTAAACTGGAGAAGCCTGAACCAGGAGGGCATTGTCTTTGCCATCGCGGTTGTGCTGTTCATTGCCGCCGCGATCGGACTGCCCGGGTTTATCAACTCGAACAATCTCGTTGCGATCGTGCGCTCGGTCTCGGTGCTGGGCATATTGGCGCTCGGCATGGCGGTCGTCATTATCGGCAGGGGCATCGACCTGTCGGCGGTGGCGATCATGGCGATGTCGGTCGCCTGGTATCTGCAACTGCTGAATTCGGGAACATCCGACGGGCTGGCCTTCGCCTATGTGCTCGCTGGCGTTCTCGCCATCGGGCTGTTGAACGGAATCCTGGTCGCCTACGCCGAGGTTCCGGCGATCTTCGTGACGCTGGCGACCGCATCCTTCGTCTTCGGCTATGTGCGTTCACAACTGATCACACAGGACGCCGTGCCGGTGCCGCCCGGCCATTGGGTCGAGCTTCTGGGCGGGCTGCGTTTCCTCGACATCCCGGTCGAGGTGTTTGTCTTCGCCGGGCTGGCTTTCGCCTTTTTCCTGTTCCTGCGCTACACCAAATGGGGCCGCTACGTCTATTTCGCCGGTGACAACCCGGTCGCCGCGCGCAACATCGGCATTCCAGTGCGCCCGATGCTGGTGCTGCGCTACGTGCTGTCGGCCCTGGTCTCGCTGGTGGCCGGCCTGCTCACCGCCGCCAGCCTGCATTCGATCAACACCCGCATCGTCAATTCCACGCTGCTCTACGACATCGTGCTGGTGGCGGTGATCGGCGGCATCGGTCTGTCTGGCGGGCGGGGCGGGGTGCGCAACGTGCTGGTGGGTGCCGCGCTGATCGGCATCCTGCTCAACGCGATGACCATCATCGACATTCCGCTGCTCTATCAGAACCTGATCAAGGCCGCGATCCTGCTGGCGGCGATCATCGTCGATGGGTTCATCAATCCGCGCGACGAGCAGACCGCGCAGCAAGGCGACATTTAGACTGACGCGAACGGTTGGGGCCGGCCGCGAACGACATACCAAACCAGAGGATGTGACATGAAAATCATCAGGACGTTTATGGCTGCCGCGGCAGCGCTTGCCGCCTCCGCATTCGTGGCGCCAGGCTTCGCGGCCGAAGATCCGGGTCCGGGCGCCTATTCGCAAGCACTCAAGGGCAAGCGCGTGATGCTGGTCCCGATGGCGATGGGCTTCGACCTGGCACAGGGCTGGGCGCATTACCTGAAGACGGAGGTCGAGGCCTGGGGCGGCGTGTTCGAGACGCGTGACCCGAACTGGGTGGTCGATGCCGGCGCGCAGGCGATAACCGACGCGATCTCGTCGGACGCCAGGCCGGACGTGCTGATCATCCACTCGCCCGACCTCAACTCCTATGCCAAGCTGATGAAGAAGGCGCAGGCGGCCGGCACCTATGTGCTTTTGGTCGACAATCCGGCGAACTTCCCGGCCGATGCCTTTGTCGGCAGCGACTGGGATCGCCTCGGCCAGCTGGAAGCCGAAGCAGCGATCAAGGGTTGTGGGCCGAACTCCTCCAAGAAGATCGGGCTGGTGCAGGGCGACCAGGCCAACTCATCGAGCCTCTACCAGTATGCCGGCATCATGAAGGTGCTGGACAAGAACCCCGACTTCAAGGTCGTGGCCAAGCCGGACTCCAACTGGGATGCGACGACCTCGCGCAACGTGACGACGACGATGCTGCAGCAGAACCCCGACATCTGCGCCATCATCGATTTCTGGGATGGTGACGCGACCGGCGCATCGGCTGCGATCCGCGATGCCAAGCTCGAGGGCAAGGTGTTCCTGGTCACCACCGGCGGTGGCGAAAAGACCGCCGACTGCGACAAGCTGCAGGACGGCACCTATGGCGCGGTGGTGATGACCGACCTTGCCCGCCAGTCGGGCGACATGAACGCCGTCATCAAGTTCCTGTTGCAGAGTGGCCAGCCGGCCGGCACCTCGCACACCTACATCTACACGCTGGAGAAGGCGACGACCAAGGCCGACCTCAAGCCGGACAGCTGCTGGGACTTGAAAGCACTGCAAGCCCAAGCTGCGGCCAAGTAGGCCGGCTTTCCTGAGCTTGGCGCTGCCCCTCATCCGCCTGCCGGCACCTTCTCCCCGTATAGTGACGGGGAGAAGGGATACGCTCCAACGCTGGCGACCCCCTCTCCCCGTCTCTATACGGGGAGAGGGTAAGGGTGAGGGGCAGCGCAAACCTGAGGCGATTGTTCTGCGGATAGCCCGGCCTCTTTTTCCCTTTTCTCTCGAATAGCAGCAACCGATGTCCTTTCGCGAACGCCTTCAATCCTGGCGCTACAATCTCGTGCCCGACCACCTCGTCGGCGAGATATTGAGCAAACGCTGGACCGACAACGCCATTCCTTTCCTGGCGCTGGTGGCGACGCTCGGTGTGTTCGGTTCGATCATCCCCGGCTTCTTCAAGCCGATGTCGCTGCAGGAATCGACCCGCCAGCTCGGCGAGTTCTCGCTGGTCGTCACCGGAATGACGGTGGTCATGCTTGGCGGCGGCATCGACCTTTCGGTCGGCTCGATCTTCGCGCTGTCCTGCTTTTCCGCCGTGTTCGTCTTCTTCATCCTCGAACAATCGGTGTGGCTGGCGCTGGCCGCCTCGATCGCCACCGGCCTGCTGTTCGGCGCGATCAATGGCTATCTGATCGGCTATTTCAGGCTGCGCGCGTTCCTGACGACGCTGGTCACCTTCATCTTCGGGCGGGCGCTGTTCGACATATTGGTCACCACTTATGCCGCCGACGTCCAGCTTTCCGATGCAACATCGGATGTGCTGGACTTCATCGGCGACGATACCTTCTGGGGCCTGTCGGTTGCGGTGTGGGCGGCGATTATCCTGGCGATTATTACGCATGTCGCGCTGACGCGCTCGCGGCCCGGCTGGCATGTGCAGGCGGTGGGCGGGTCGCGGCGATCGGCCCACAATGCCGGCATCCGCGTGCGCCGCACCGTATTCATGACCTATGTGTTTTCCGGCTTCTGCGCCTCGCTCGGCGGCTTCCTCATCGCCTGCCGGCTGAGCGGGGCAGGGCCGGGCACAGGCCTCAACCTCGAGGTCATGGCACTGACAGCAGCAGTCGTCGGCGGCGTCAGCCTGGGCGGCGGTCGCGGTTCGGTGATCAAGGGGCTGATGGGCGCGATCATCGTGCTGACGATGACCAACGGGCTGATCCGGCTGGGCTATGGCACCGGCACCAACCAGATGGTGCTGGGCATCATGCTGGCCGTCGCCGTCACCATCGACATTCGCTGGCTGAAGAACCGCCACAAGGTTCTGGACGAGGTCTATGTCGCACCGGTCTACCTGAAGATGGGGGCAACGCAGTCGGCTGCACCGGGCTCGGGCACCCCTTACGAACTCGACAACCGATTGTCGGAGGCCGACCATATCGGGCTCGGCGAGCTGGAAGGGCCGGAAGACGTCATCCTCGACCGCGACGACCATCTCTATTGCGGCACCAGGCATGGCGAGATCGTCCGTTTCTTCGCGCCGGACTACAAACGCTCGGAGGTCTTTGCCCATATTGGCGGCTTTCCGCTCGGCCTGGCCTTCGACAAAACAGGCAATCTGATCAGCTGCGTCGGCGCCATGGGCCTTTATTCGGTCTCGCCGCAGCGCGAGGTGAAGCGGCTTTCGGCGGAAACGTCGCGCTCCTGGACCTCGATCGTCGACGATGCACGGCTGCGCGATCCCAATGATTGCGACATCGCGCCGGCCGGCCGCATCTACTTCACCGATTCCACCAAGCGCTATGATGCGCATGACTGGGCGCTCGACTCGATCGAGAACCGCGCCACGGGGCGGCTGCTTGTCTATGACCCGAGGGACGGCTCGACGAAAACGCTACTCGACGGCTACCGCTATACCAACGGCGTCTGCATGGCGCATGACGGCAAGTCGCTGTTCTTCGCCGAAAGCTGGGCCTGCCGCGTGCACCGCTACTGGCTGGAAGGGCCGAAGGCAGGCAGCGCCGAATGCGTCATCCGCGACATGCCGGGCTACCCCGACAACATCAACCGTGCCTCCGACGGCAATTACTGGATGGCCTGGCTCGGCATGCGCACGCCGAGCTTCGACCTGTCGCTGCGCCATCCCGACATGCGCAAGCGCATGACGCGCCGGCTGCCGCAGGACGAATGGCTGTTCCCCAACATCAACACCGGCGGTGTGGTGAAATTCAACGAGAAGGGCGGCATCGTCGAGGCGATGGGCGACCTGTCGGGCGCCGCGCATCCGATGGTGACTTCGATGCGCGAGCACAAGGGTTTTCTGTTCGTGGGCGGCATCCTCAACAACCGGATCGGCCGCTACCGGATTGCCGGCGCCGACCCGAACTGGACCAGCCCCGCTTCTTACTGGGGGGCGAAGGCATGATGCTGGATCCGATCCTCGACATCTTCCGCGGCAAGGCGGTGACCATCCCGCCGCTCGACGGTGCCTTCAGGCCGAACACGCTGCTGGACGATGCGCCGGCTTTTGCCGATCTGACCGAGCCCGACAATCTGCTGGCCGCCGACGGCCGGCTGCTGGTTTCCAGTGCCAATGCCGTCTACGCGCTCGCCGCCGGTGGCGCGCCTGTTCTGGTCGAGACATTTCCGGCCGCGGTCACAGCGCTCGCGCGCTCGCCCGCCGGCGAACTGACGGTCGGGCTCGAAAGCGGCAGGCTGCTGATTGCAGGCAAGGAGGCCGCCCTGCCGGCCGAGATCCGCTGCATAACAGCACTCGCTTATGCGGAAGATGGCACGCTTTGGCTGGCCAATGGCTCGGCCGACCACGCGCCGTCGCAATGGGCCGCCGATCTGATGAAGAAGGGTGCGTCGGGTTCGCTGTGGAAGCGCGATCCGGCAGGCAGCGAATTCCGCAAGCTCGCCGGTGACATCGCCTTTCCCTATGGGCTGCATCCTGCCGGCAAGGATGTGCTGGTCAGCGAGAGCTGGCGCCATCAAGTTGTCCGCTTCGATGGCGCGACGGGCAGCCGCTCGACGGTGCTGGCGCATCTCCCCGGCTATCCCGCACGGCTGTCGCCTGCCGCCGACGGTGGCGCCTGGTTGACGCTGTTTGCGCCGCGCAACCGGCTGATCGAATTCGTACTGCAGGAAACGCACTACCGAAACGACATGCTCGCGCAAGTGCCGCCGCAACACTGGATCGCGCCGGCGCTCGCCTCCAACCGCAGCTTCCTCGAGCCGCTGCAATGCGGCGGCATCCGCACCATGGGCATCCACAAGCCATGGTCGCCGAGCCGCTCCTACGGGCTGGTGGTCAGGCTCGATCGGGACATGCGGCCGCAGTACAGCCTGCACAGCCGCGCCAACGGCACGCGCCACGGCATCTGCAGCGTGGCGGAGAAAGACGGTCGCCTGTTCATTGCCTCGAAAGGCGGCGATTGTCTGCTGGCCATCGATCTGGCTTCAGGAGGGCATCGCTGATGGAACCGATCGTCCGCCTGGAGAACGTGACCAAGACTTACCGGGGCGTGCCCGCGGTGAGGAATGTCAGCTTCGGGCTGCGCAAGGGTGAGATCCACGCGCTGCTCGGCGAGAACGGTGCGGGAAAATCGACGCTGACCAAAATCATCGCCGGCGTCGTCGGCGCGACATCGGGAAAGATGTTCCACAAGGGGCAGGAGATCGCCTACGCCTCGCCGCATGCGGCCCTTGAAGCCGGCATCGCCATGGTCTTCCAGGAGACCAGCCTGGTGCCGTCGATGACGGTGGCGCAGAACCTCTATCTCGGCACCGAGCGCTTTCTCAACCGGCTGCGCGGCACCTACATCTCGGCGCAGCAGTTCCTGCAGTCGCTGAACTTCCCGGTCGACCCGAACGCCATGGTGGCGACGCTTGGCGCGGCCAAGCGGCAGATGGTCGAGATCGCCCGCGCCGTCCACCACAATGCCGAGATCATCATCTTCGACGAGCCGACTGCGACGCTGACGCCAGAGGAAAAGCGGCACTTCTTCGCACTGATCCGCCGGCTCAAGGCAAGGGGTGTGTCGATCGTCTTCATCAGCCATGCGCTCGAAGAAGCGCTTGATATCGCCGACCGCATCACCATCCTGCGCGACGGTGAACTGGTGATTACCGACGACACCGCGGCGTTCGATCGCGACAGGATCGTCGCCGCGATGGTCGGGCGAACGCTGTCGGGACAGCTCTACAGCCAGCGCGAC
Source organism: Mesorhizobium sp. M0698 (assembly GCF_040320455.1). Taxonomy (NCBI): domain Bacteria; kingdom Pseudomonadati; phylum Pseudomonadota; class Alphaproteobacteria; order Hyphomicrobiales; family Phyllobacteriaceae; genus Mesorhizobium; species Mesorhizobium sp. M0698. The sequence goes on from NZ_JAMYPQ010000001.1 coordinate 125,583, forward strand.
GAGACCAGGCTGCGCAAGGCCGGCAAGAAGGTGCTGTCGGTGCAGGACATCTCGATGAGCAATGTCGTGCGCAACAATTCCTTCTCGATCTTCGAGGGCCAGATCACCGGCGTGTTCGGGCTGATCGGCTCGGGCCGCACCGAGACGTTCAAGATCGTCTCCGGCATCTACAAGCGCGACTTCCTGCGCGGCGGCACTATCGAGCTGCACGACCGGCCGGTGCGCTATCTCGTGCCCAGCGAGGCGGTGGCGGACGGCATCGTCTATGTCACCGAAGACCGCAAGAGCGAGGGGATTTTCGAGACGATGGACGTCGCCGAGAACCTGTTCGGCGGCTTTTTGGCGGCGGGGCGGGAAAAGAGCTGGGTGATCAATGCGCAGGAGATGCGGGCGCTGTCGGCCGAATGGACCAAGACGCTGAACGTCAAGGCGATCAACGACAACGCCCGCGTGGTCGAGCTTTCCGGCGGCAACCAGCAGAAGGTGGTGATCGGCAAGGGACTGGTGCAGAAGCCGCGCATCGTCATCTTCGACGAACCGACGCGCGGCGTCGATGTCGGCGCCATCGCCGAGATCCACCAGATCATCAACCGCCTGGCCGACGAGGGCCTCGCCGTCGTCGTCATCTCGTCCTACCTGCCGGAGATCATGAACCTGTCCGACCGCATCCTGGTCTGCCGGCAAGGCCGCATCGTCGAGGAGTTCTCGCCTGCGGAGGCCACGGAGGAGAAGATCATGTACGCGGCCGTGCATTAGGTTTCTGGCAGATGCGTACTTCGACAATTGGCCGAGTCGCCAATCCATACATGACGAAGGTGAGGGGCTCTGCATCTCCAGGGTTCTGGGCCGGCGTGCAAAAACTGAATCACCCGAGCACGTTAGCCGCATTCGCTACCAAGCCAATTCAATGACCTCTCTCATCGATTCAAACGAAAGGAGCCTGCCCATGGCCACCACAAGACTTCTGACCGATGCCGAGGTCCAGGCGATTCCCGCCGTGAAGGCTGTGTTCGACGACATCCGCGCGACGCGCAAATCCGATTTCGTCAACAATTTCTGGCGTGGGCTGGCCAATGATCCGGTCTCGCTGAAGCGAGTGTGGGAGCAGCTCAAGGCGGTGATGGTCGCTGACAGCGCCATCGATCCGCTGACCAAGGAGATGATCTACATCGCCGTCTCGACCGCCAATGGCTGCTCCTATTGCGTCCACTCGCACACCGCCGCAGCGCGGGCCAAAGGCATGACCGACGCGCAGCATGGCGAGCTGGTCTCGATCATCGGGCTGGCCGGGCAGACCAACCAGATGGTGACAGCGCTGCAGATCCCGGTCGATCCGGAGTTCGAGGTGCGGTGAGGTGAGGCGCGGCGCCTTCCCTTCTCCCCTTGTGGGAGAAGGTGGCCGAGCGAAGCTCGGTCGGATGAGGGGTGCTGGACGGATCGCGGCCTTGGAGACGTAAGCGCTTCAAATCGCTGGGATTTTCTCCGCCGAGTTCCTTCCGGCACCCCTCATCCGTCTCGGCGCTACGCGCCGATCCACCTTCTCCCACAAGGGGAGAAGGGATGCGCGCTACACCGGCCGATATACCTTCTCCGCCGTGTTCCAGAAAATATCGGCCTCGGCGGCCGCGCCGTGCTTCGCTACCGCTTCCCGGTGCGCCCTGATCAGCTCGGCATGGCTGGTCCACAGCTTCTCGATCGGGAAGTTCGAGCCGAACATCAAATGGTCGCTGCCGAGGATGTCGATGGCGTTGTCGACGATATAGGCGATCAGCGCCGGGTCGTTGCGGTGGACGAAGGTGCCGAGGCCGGACAGCTTTGCATAGAGGTTGGGCGCCGCCGACAGCGTGCGCAGGCCGGACTTCCACGCCTCGGTGGTCTCCGGCTCCATGTCGGTCAGCATGCCGGCGTGGGTGAGGATGAAATTCGTCTCGGAGTTGTCGCCGACGAGCGTCAGCCCGTCCTTCATCTGGGCGGGGAAAAGCTGCAGGTCGAAGGACAGGCCGTAATCCTTCAGCCGCGCGACATTGGCCCGCAGCTTCGGGTCGATGACCTGATCGGCCGAGGCGGCGAAGCGGAAGGCCGGCGTTCCGTGCCAGTGCAGCTGCATGCGCACGCCGCGCAGCAGCGGATATTTTTTCAGCCGGTCGATCTGGGGCCTGATATCGTCCACCGTCATATCGGCATAGCCGACGATGGCGTGCGGCCAGCCGGTTTCTTCCGCGGTCTTCTGCAGGAAGGCGACCTCTTTCTCGAAATCCTCCTTGGCCCAGTTGGTCTGGACATAGACCGCCTTCTCGACGCCTGAACCTTGCTGGTCGGCGAGGAATTCCTCGATCGGATAATCGCGGCGGATCGGCTCGTAAGGGCCAAAGATGCGCGGCACCATCGGTCCGACCAGCCAGGGCTGGTCCTGCTGACGCCAGATGTGGAAATGCGCGTCGATCGCCTTCTGCATCACGAAACCCTTTTCCAGATTGGCGCGGCCGCCGGAGCGGGGCGGGCGAGCGACAGGATGAACTCGGAGAGACCGGCGATAGAGGAGCCGTCGACCAGATCGTCGAGCACCGGCAGGATGGCGCGAAGTGCTGCGGTGGCCGGCCGAAAACGCGGATCGCCGGCCAACGGCGTCGCCAGCGAAAGCCGAAAGGCGCGGGCGCTCAGCCGGCGCATCGCCGTCTCCAGCTCGGCATGATCGCCGCGCTCCAGCGCATCGGACAGGATGATGATCGCCGCCCCGCGTGCAAAGGCGGAGAAGCGCGGCACCGATAGAAACGCGAGCAGCGTCGGTCCCATACGGGTGCCGCCGTCCCAGTCGTCGACCTGGGCAGCGGCGCGGGCCAGCGCCTGATTGCGGTCGCGAATGCGCAGCGGCGAGGTGATACGGGTCAGCCGTGTGCCGAAAGTGAAGACCTCCGCCCGGTCGGCGCCTTGCACCGCCGCGTGTGCCAGCTTGAGATAGTCCGATGTGTAGAGCTTCATCGAGCCGGACACGTCGATCAGCATGAGAAGCTTGCGCGGCACTGTCTGCCGCCGGCGCAGCAGCGGCGAGGGCACATCGCCGTCGGCACTGACGATCTCCCTAAGCGAACGGCGCAGATCGAGCTTGCCGCGCGCATGCGTGCGTACGGTGCGGAAGGAGCGGCGGGCGGGCAACGCGGTGGCGAGCTTGCGGCGGAAGGCGGCAAGCCCGTCGCTATCGCGATGGAACTCGCGGACGCTCAACTGTTCGCTGGCCGAAGACAGTTCGCCGCCTTGCTCCTGGCGGACCACCTCGATTTCTTCTTCGCCCGTTGCACCATCGTCCTTGATGCGGGTTTCCTCGTCGGCCTCGCCTTCGACCAGCGCCGCGGCGTCCCCATAGAAATGGCTCCGGAAATGCGCCTCGAATTCGTCGCGGCGGTCGGGCGGCGGCGCCAGCGTGGCAAGGGCCGCCTCGTGGATGTCGGCCATCGAACGGGGACCGAGCAGGGTTACGGCCTGCATGAAGTCTGATACCTGCTCCGGCGCGACAGCAAAGCCATAGCGGCGGAGCAGCCGGCCGAAGCCGAGCATTGGGGTTGCGGCGCGCGGCAAGCTTTCTCCCCGCATCATTCCTTCGCGCCCCCCTCTGTCCTGCCGGACATCTCCCCCTCAAGGGGGGAGAGTGGCAGCTTCGACGCCCCGCTCAGCCCTGCAATGTTGGAGTTTAGCGAAAGCCGGGATGACATCTGATCTCCCCCCTTGAGGGGGAGATGCCAAGTGGTGGCAAAGAGGGCAGGACAGAGGGGGGTGCTGTCCCGCCAGCGTTGCGGAATGCGCCCGTGAGGTCGATCGATATTCGGTCGTCCCGCTGTGAACGGGGAGAAGGGATCATTGACGTCGTGCATCACGCCAGCGCCTCCTCGACAATCTTGCCGAGCTCCGGCGCGATGCAGGAAAGGTCCTCCTCGTCCTTGATCAGCACGCCGATGGCGCGGCGAAACGCTTCCGGCCACGGCCTGCCGCCTTTTTCGAGGATGGTCGCGGCGTTGGCCCATTCGACCGCCTCGGCGATGCCGGGCGGCTTGGCCAGCGGACGGGCGCGAATATCGCGCACGGCGGCAGCCACCGCGCGGGCCGTTTCCTCGGCGACATCGCCGGCGCGCAGCATGATGATCTCGGCCTCGCGCCCGGCGTCGGGATAGGTGATCCAGTGGTAGACGCAGCGCCGCCGCAGCGCTTCGGCCAGTTCACGGGTGCGGTTCGAGGTCAGGATGACGATCGGCTGCGCCGTCGCGCGGATGGTGCCGCGCTCGGGAATGCTGATCTGGAAATCGGAGAGGAACTCCAGCAGCAGCGCTTCGAATTCATGGTCGGAACGGTCGATCTCGTCGACCAGCAGCACGCGCTTTTCCGGCGCCTTCAGCACCTGCAGCAGCGGCCGCGCGATCAGGAAGCGGTCGTCGTAGATGTCGATCTCGTGCTCGCCGGCATGGCGGATGGCGAGCAGCTGGCGCTGGTAGTTCCATTCGTAGAGCGCGTGTGCTGCGTCGATGCCCTCATAGCATTGCAGTCGCACCAGCTCACGCCCGAGCACTTCGGCAATCGCCTTCGCCGCTTCCGTCTTGCCGACGCCCGGTGCGCCTTCGAGCAGCAGCGGCTTGCCCAGCCTTATCGCCAGGAAGATGGCGGTGGCCAGGCTCTCGTCGGCCAGATAGCGCGAGGCGGCGAGGCGCGACGCCACCGCCTCCGGCGATGTCGCGACAGTCTCGGCACTTCTCTTGGGCATTTCCAACACTCAGTTCGATGCTTGCGCCTTCAGCGCCCGCAGGATGCGCTCCGGCGTGATCGGCAGCGTATCGATGCGCACACCGACGGCGTCGAAGACGGCGTTGGCCACCGCCGGGATTTGCGGGTTGGCGCACATTTCGCCCGGCCCCTTGGCGCCATACGGCCCATCCGCCGAGGGCCGTTCCAGCACGATGATCTCGGTTTCGGCAAGATCGCCCGGTCCCGGCATCAGATATTGGTTGAAATCGGTGCCGCCATGGTCGCGGTTGGGATAATAGGGTTCGGTCGTCTCGTAGAGCGCATGGCTGATGCCCATCCATGAGCCGCCGACGAGCTGCTGTTCAACCATTTTCGGGTTCAGCGCACGGCCGATCTCAAACACGTTCTTCACCGTCAGCACGGTGACCTCGCCGGTCTCGTCGTCGACTTCGACCTCGGCCACTGTGCAGGCATGCGCATAGCAGGTCGACGGCTTCATCGCGCCGGTTTCCTTTTCCGGATAGGAGCGCGGGATCAAAAACATGCCGCGGCCGGAAATCGAACGGCCGCGCTTAAAATGCGCCGACAGCGCGACATCGAAGATCGAGATCGATTTCTGCGGCGCGCCCTTGACCAGGATGTTGCCCTGGCCGTCGGTCTCGAGATCCGACGCGTTCACTTCCAGCTCCTCGGCCGCCACTTCCAGCATCACCTGGCGGGCTTCCCTGGCCGCCTGGATGACCGCGTTGCCGGCGCGGTGCGTGCCGCGCGAGGCGAAGGTGCCCATGCAGTGCGGGCCGGTGTCGGTGTCGGCGGTGTCGACGACGACGCGGTCGGTCGGCACGCCGATCGTCTCGGCGCAGATCTGCGCCATGATCTGCTTCATGCCCTGGCCGAGGTCGACGCTCGACAGCGTGACCATGAAATTGCCGGTCGGCGTCGAATGCACCAGCGCCTGCGTCGGGTCGCCGCCGAGATTCATGCCGGTCGGATAATTGATCGCGGCGACGCCGCGTCCGCGCCTGATCGTCATTTCAAGCTCCCTTCGCGTAAGACGACATCGCCATGAACTTTTCCGCCACCGGCCAGTTGGCGGCGCGCGAGGCTTCCTGCATGCACTCGATCAGCGCCGCCCCCTCGGTCGGCTGCCGATGTGCTTTCATGTCGCCATCGCGATAGGCGTTGATGAAACGGAATTCGAGCGGGTCCATGCCGATCAGCCGGGCGAGCTTGTCCATCTGTACCTCTAGCGCGAAATCGCCAATGGTCACGCCGAAGCCGCGCATCGCAGAGGACGGGGTGCGGTTGGTGTAGACGCAGTAGGTGTCGATCCAGACATTCGGGATCGTATACGGGCCGGGATAATGCCCGGCGCCCTTCTGCGCGCCGTAGGGCGAATGGCGCGAATAGGCGCCGGCGTCGGTGTAGCCGGTCACTTTGCGCGCGACGATGCGGCCGTCGTTCATAACGCCGTCCTTGATGACGACTTTCTCGGCGGCGCGCGGCGAGGAAATCTGCATCTCTTCCTCGCGGCTGTAGATAAAACAGACCGGTCGTCCTGTTATTTTGGCGCCAAGGATGGCGATCGGCTCGACGATGACGTCGACCTTGCCGCCAAAGCCGCCGCCGACAGTGCCGCCGACGAAATGCAGCTTGTTGCCGGGCATCTGCAGGATGATCGAGGCGTTATCGAGAGTGAAGAACATCGCCTGCGTGTTGGTGTAGCAGGTGAAGCGGTCGTTGCCCTCCGGCGCGACGATGCAGCCGGTCGTTTCGGTCGGCGCATGCTCGATCGGTGAAGACTGGTAGGTCTGTTCGAGCACGTGGTCGGCTCCTGTAAAGCCTGCCTCGACATCGCCGAAGCGCACCTTGCGGCATTCGCCGCTATCGTAGAGATAGTAATTCCGGCCGTGATATTCGTTGACGATCGGCGCGCCGGGCTTCAGCGCTTCGTCCATGTCGAAGACGGTGGGCAGCACCTCGTAATCGACCTTGACCTTGGCGGCGGCTTCCTGCGCGGCGCGTTCGGTCTCGGCCAGCACCGCCACCACCGCCTCGCCCTTCCAGCGCACCTTGCCGTCGGCCAGCACCGTCTCGTCCTCCGGCCCGATCTGGATCAGGATCAGGATGGTGTAGACATTGTGCGGCACATCCTTGGCGGTCAGCACCTTGACGACGCCGGGGTGCTTTTCCGCCTCTGACGTATCGATGCTGCGGATGCGGGCGTGATGATGCGGGCTGCGCACCATCTTCAGGTGCAGCATGCCGGGAAAATTGCGGTCGGCGAAATAGGCGGTCTTGCCGGTGACATGGCCGGGCGAATCCGAACGCGGCCGCGGCTGGCCGATCTCGTGCAGATCGTCCTTGCGCTGGTCGGCGAAATAGCTCTTGCGGAGTTCCATTTTTCTAACTCCCCTCAAGCCGCGTTCTGCGAATTGGAGCGCGCGGCGGTCAGAACTGCCTGGATGATCGGCTCGTAACCGGTGCAGCGGCAGATATTGCCGGACAGTGCCTCGACCACATCCTCGCGGCTGGGGTTCGGGGTTTGGTCGAGCAGCACCTTGGCGGCCATGATCATGCCCGGCGTACAGAAACCGCATTGGGTCGCGAAGGCATCGAGGAAAGCGCGTTGCAGCGGATGCAGCACGCCGCCTTCCGCCAGTCCCGAGGTGGTGGTGACGGTTGCGCCATTGCAGGTCTCGGCCAGCGTCAGGCAGGACAGCCTGAGCTCGCCGTCGATGATGACCGAGCACGCGCCGCAAGTGCCCTGGTGGCAGCCGCCTTTTGGCGAGGTGTCGCCGATCTTGTCGCGCAGCGCATGAAGCAGCGTTGTGCCGCTGTCGATGAATTCGGCCTTTTCGGCACCATTGAGCGTGAACTGAACCGGGACCTTTGCCATCTTTTTACTCCTTGCGCCGCAGCCAGGCGGACATACGCGCCATCGGCTTTCAGGCGAGCAGCAGCCGGCCGAGATGGACCGGCAGGACTTCGTTGCGATACCAGGCACTGGCGATCGGATCGGTTCGCGGCGAAGTGCCGTCGCGGGCAACAGCCAGTGCCGGTGCGATGCCCTCGCTCGTGAGTTCCCGGCCAATCAGGGCCTTCTCCGCCGCCCTGGCACGGATCGGCCGGTCGGCCATGCAGCCGAGCGCGATCCGCGCGGACGACACGGTGCCGTCCGGTGCGTGCTCCAGCACGGTCGCGATGCTCAGCACCGAAATCCCCTTTGGCTTGACCCTCGACACTTTCAGGAAGCGAAAGCCGCCTTCCTTCGGAAGCGTGAAGCCGACCGCAGTGACGATGGCGTGGTTGCTTTCGCGTTTCGCCAGGAAGGTTTCGATCGGGAGTTCGCCGTCGCCGGTGCTGACGGTTGCATCCAAAGCCAGCAGCGCAACGGTGAAATCGCCGTAAGGCGCTGGCGCGAAGAGATTGCCGCCGACGCTCGCCATGTTGCGGATCGCCGGGCCGCCGACGGCGCGCGCGGCGTGGGCCAGCGGGGCGAGATCCGGATGGCGGGCGATCGCCGCCATGGTCACCGAGGCGCCGATGCGCACTTGCCTATTGGAAACGGTGATGGCCGACAGCGCCGGGTCGGTCGACCTGACGAAACCGGAGATCGACACGTCGCCTTCATTGGCGGCGCGCACGACCAGTGTGCCGCCACCGAGATAGCGGGCGCCGGCGGCTTTCAGCGCCGCGCCGGCGTCCTTCACCGTCGCGAAAGTCTGCAGTGCAAGCGCCATGGAACGCTCCCTTTTTCGGGCTTAGTCCGTCATTCAACTCTGGCCGGCAAAGTGGTTCTTCAGGGCGTTGAACCCGCCCTGGAAAACATTGGCGCCCATGCCTTCGGCCAATTTATCGGCTTCCTCGGGAGCGGCGTCGAAGCTGGCGGTCCATTCGGCATAGGTGCGGTCGCCGTCCGTCACCCGCCGCAACTGCAGCGTCGACTTGTGATTGGTCAGCGGCTGCGGCGTCTCCAGGATGGCGTAGCTGACGAGGAAGTTCTCGTCGGAGAAATCGAGCAGCTTTTCGCGGAGGCGGGCGCCGCTGGCGAGCTGGAAATTGCGCACGCAGCCGATCGTGCCGGCATCCTTGCCGTCTTCGATATGGCTTTCGACCATGCGCGGGTGCCAGGTCGGCAGACCGTTGAAGTCGCGTATGCGCGCCCAGACCTTTTCGACCGGTGCGTCGATGACACTGGAGATGGTGACTTTCGCCATATGATCGTTCCCTTGCAAATCAGCTGCTTGGGAGGGTAGAGCGGCAGGCTCGGCAGCGCTTATCAATGCGTCTTGAACGCCTATCAAATAGTCTGAAAAAACGGGCGCTCAGCTGATCGCCCGCGCCGCCTCGCGGTAAAGCGTCGGCGGGACGCCGACATGGTCGCGGAAGAAGCGCGAGAAATTGCCTTGCGTGGTGAAGCCGAGATTGCAGGCGACCGAGATCAGCGGCTCCTGCGACCACTGTAACTGCCGCACCGCTTCCTCCATGCGCAGCGTGTTCCAATAGACGTTGGGCGTCAGATTGGTCTGTTCCTTGAACAGGGCGAAGAAATGCGGCCGCGACAGGCCGACGCTGCGCGCCACGTCGTCGAAGCAGATGCGCTCGCAGACATTGGCTTTCATCAGCTGGATCGCCTTGCGGACGCGGAAGTCTTGCATGGTGTTGATGCGGGTGCGCACCGTCTGCGGTGCGGAGGCGTCGGCGGCATCGAGCACGCTGTCGATGAAGCGCTCGATCTCGTAATTGGCGATGTCGTCGATGCTCTCATTGTCGCTGAGATGGTCGAGAAGGTTGGCCGCTGCCTTGTGCAGCCAAGGCTCGAGCGTGATTGCCGGGGCGGAGAACAGCGGCGCGGCGGAAGGCAGCTCGCGGCGTTTTCGTGCCCAGTCCGGATCGATGTAAAAGGCGAGGAACAGGCCGGGCGTGCCGTCGCGGGACAGAGCGTGGCTGTGCGGCTGGAAGGAATTGATGCCGGCGGCGGTGCCCGGTCCAAGCCGTACCGTCTCGCGGCCGATGGTCATCTCGCCGGCGGTGCCTTCCAGCCAGATGATGATATGCGCCTCGACATGGGCATGGGTGACGAAGTCGCTGGCGACGTTCAGGACAGAAACATGTCCGAACCGGCCCCAGTAGAGCCTGATCGCTTCCGTCATGGGTATATCCTCCCGCAGGCGACTGGCCTCCCTTCGCCTGCTGCGAGCGATTGTGCGGCGCAGTTTGGGCTTGCGTCAAGACGCATGTGCACGTCCGGGCGCCGGCCATGCGCCGCAGCGGCGGATTTTCAGACCCGGCGATAGGAGGAAGGCGAGCGTTTCAAGGCCGCTATGGGAAGACAGATGCGGTCGGCCGGCGACCAGCGCCGGCGAGGCCTCGAGGCCGGCAATTCAACCGGCGAACGGTCTATGATTCAGCGTCGGGATGCGGCCGAGATTCAGTCGTTGCGCCTGAAATTGCGGATGCGGTCGAACAGCACGGCGAGCAGGATGGCGCCGCCGATGAACACGCCTTGCCAGAAGGCATTGATGCCGAGCAGGCCGAGGCTGTTGCGGATGACCTCGATCAGCGCCGCGCCGACGACCGCGCCGAAGGCTGTGCCCATGCCGCCGGCCAGGTTGGCGCCACCGATGACGGTGGCGGCGATCACCTGAAGCTCCATGCCGTTGCCGAGATTGGTGGTGACCGCGCCCAGCCAGCCGGTCTGGATGATGCCGGCAAGGCCAGCCGCCATTGCCGAGATCATGTAGACGACGACCTTGATCTGGCGCACCGGAACGCCGGTCAGCGTTGCCGCATGCTCGTTGCCGCCGATGGCGAAGATGTGCCGGCCGAATTTCGTCCAGCGCAGCACAAAGCCGGTGATCAACGCCAGCACGATCATGTAAAGCACCGGATTGGCGATGCCGAACACCCAGGCGCCGCCGCCCAGCGCCAGCAGCTTGTCGTGATCCGGCCCGAACTGGAAGACGACGGTGTTGTTGGAGGCGACCATGGCTAGGCTGCGTGCGATCGACAGCATGCCGAGCGTCACCACGAAGGGCGGGAAGCCGAGATAGGCGATCAGAACCCCGTTGAAGGCGCCGATGATCAGCGCTGTGGCGATCGCAGCGGCAATGCCGATCTCGATGCCGTAGCCGGCATGCATGGTCACGGCCAGCACCATCGAGCACAGGCAAAGCACGGAGCCGACCGACAGGTCGATACCGCCGGTGATGATGACGAAGGTCATGCCGAGCGCGACGATGGCGACGAAGGTGACGTTGCGGGTGATGTTGTAGAGGTTCTTGGTCGTGGCGAAGGAATCCGTTGCCACCGACAGGAACAGGCAGGCGAGGATGACCGCGATCACCACCCAGAAGGTCTGGCTGGCAAACACCTTGCTCAGCAAGGTGTGCTGCTTGTGCGCGATCGTCTGATCAAGGGTGACTGCCATTATCGACCTTTTTTACTCATGGTTGAGGCGTCAATCATACCTGTTCGATGGCGCCGGTGATGAGTCCGGTGACTTCTTCCGGCGAACTCGATGCGATCGTCTTGTCGGCGACCTTGCGGCCGCGCCGCATGACGATGACGCGGTCGGCGACGTCAAAGACGTCGGGCATGCGGTGGCTGATCAGCACGACGGCGATGCCCTGGTCGCGCAAATGGCGGATCAGGTTCAGCACCTCGGCGACCTGGCGCACCGAGATCGCCGCCGTCGGCTCGTCCATCAGCACGATCTTGGCCTGCGAAAGCATGGTACGGGCGATCGCCACCGCCTGCCGCTGGCCGCCCGACATTTGCTTGACCAGGTCGCGCGGGCGGGTTTCGGATTTCAGCTCGGCGAAGATCTGGCCGGCACGCTTGTACATCGCGGCATAGTCGAGGATGCGAAGCGGCCCGAGGCCGCGGCGCAATTCACGGCCGAGATAGACGTTGGCGGCGGCCGTCAGATTGTTGCACAGTGCCAGGTCCTGATGGACGATTTCGATGCCGTGCTGGCGCGCCTCGACCGGCTTGTGCAGGATCAGCTCCTTGCCGTCCATCTGCATCGTGCCATGGCTCGGCGGGAAATTTCCGGCGATCATCTTGACCAGCGTCGACTTGCCGGCGCCGTTGTCGCCCATCAGGCCGACAACCTGTCCGGCCTCGATCGACAACGAAACGTCGTTGACCGCCTGGATGGCGCCAAAATGCTTCGAGATGTTGGTGAGTTCGAGAACCGCCACCAGCCTTCTTGCCTCCCCGTGCTTTGCGGCCTGCGGTTCTGCCGCGGCCATTCGCTCTCCCCAGTTCCTCCCGGAAGCAGCGATTTTGCCCATTTACGCATAAGCCTCCTTGGCGTCAACCACGGCTTCTTTCGAAAAATCAGTTTTGTAGGACAAATAGCATTGACGTCGGTGACAAGGCGATATTAGCTAAGTGTCGGAGGAGCTTGCGCCGAGCCCCCGGGTTGCCGGAAGGAATCGGTGAGGGTTTGTCGGTCAGGGATTTGGTAACCAGCGATATCTGTCGGTGCCGGTCTGAGACTGAATATGAAAATGCTTATCGACCTGGCTTGGCGACACGAGTGCGACGTCCTCTGTCATCTTGCTCCGGGTCGGTCTGTGTGTGGCGGGCACGCCGTGTCCGTTTGTTTCAAAGGGAGGACTGACATGAGGAAATCACTATTGCTCGCTGCTGCCGCCGCCGTTATGGCGCTGGGTGCCGGGCCGGCCATGGCCAAGAAACAGCTCGTCATCGTCGTGAAGGGTCTCGACAATCCATTCTTCGAGGCCATCCACCAGGGTTGCGAGAAATGGAACAAGGAAAACGCCAGCTCGGAATATGAGTGCTTCTACACCGGACCGGCGTCGACCTCGGATGAGGCCGGTGAAGCCCAGATCGTCCAGGACATGCTGAGCAAGCCCGACACGGTGGCGATGGCGATTTCGCCGTCGAACGCGCCATTGATCGCGCAGACGATCAAAAGCGCCAATCCGTCGATCCCGATCATGACCCTCGACGCCGACCTCAGCAAGGAAGACGCGGCGCTGCGCAAGACCTATCTCGGCACCGACAACTACCTGATGGGTCACAAGATCGGCGAATACATCAAGAAGGCCAAGCCGAATGGCGGCAAGATCTGCACCATCGAAGGCAATCCGGCGGCCGACAACATCCTGCGCCGCGCCCAGGGCATGCGTGACGCGCTTTCGGGCAAGGACGGCCTCGCGGCGCTGGCAGGCGAAGGCGGCTGGACGGAAGTTGCCGGCTGCCCGGTGTTCACCAATGACGACGGCGCCAAGGGCGTGCAGGCGATGACCGACATCCTCGCCGCCAATCCCGATCTCGACGCCTTCGGCATCATGGGCGGCTGGCCGCTGTTCGGCGCTCCGCAGCCCTACCGCGACCTGTTCAAGCCGATGGCCGACAAGATCGCCAGCAACGCCTTCGTCATCGGCGCCGCCGACACGATCGGCGACGAGGTGGCGATTGCTCGTGACGGGCTGGTGACCGCACTGGTTGGCCAGCGGCCGTTCGAGATGGGCTACAAGGCGCCTTCGGTGATGATCGACCTGGTCGGCGGCAAGCCAGTCGCCGATCCGGTGTTCACCGGCCTCGACGAATGCACCAAGGATACCGTCGACACCTGCATCCAGAAGTAGGTCGGCAATTTCGGGGCGCCCGTCGGGCGCCCCGGTCGCACTGTCCATACAAAACGCACGAGGCGACGCTGCTTTGGAGCGTAGGCCGCTGCTTTGCCGTGCCCTGAGTTCAGGCTTTCGACAAGCAGTTGCCGGGGAATACCAATGCCGGACGCGACATCAAAAAAGCGACCCGCCAAGTTGAAGGCAGAGGCTGAGCGGCCGGCAGGCGTTCGACGTGCCGACGCCGCACACTTTCCCGGCTCGAGCGTGCATGCGTCGCTCGCCAACGAGATCGGGCTGAGGATCGTGCGCGGCGACTATCCGCCGGGAACCATCCTGCCCAACGAAGCCAAATGGTCCGAGACCTTCGACGTCAGCCGCTCGGCGGTGCGCGAGGCGATCAAGATGCTGATGGCGAAGAGCCTTTTGGCGTCACGCCCGAAGATCGGCAGCTGGGTCGAGCCGAAGGAACGCTGGAACCTGCTCGATCGCGACGTGCTGGCCTGGTATGCGACCTCGCCGGACCGTGAGGTGTTCCTCAGAACCGTGCAGGAGTTCCGCCACATCATCGAGCCGGAGGCCAGCGCTTTTGCCGCCATGCGGCGCACCGACGAGCAGATGGCCGAGATCAGCCAGGCCTGCCGCGAGATGGGCGAGGCGACCAACCTGCAGGAGCGGACGCGCGCCGACACGCGGTTTCACCTCGCCATCCTGCGCGCCTCGGGCAACGATCTGCTGGTGCCGCTCGGCGTGCTGATCGAATCGGCGCTCGACCATTTGTTCCAGTTCGTCACCCGCGAGACCAGCGATCAGCGGCGGGCGCAGGCACTGCACGAGGCGATCGAGAAGAACATCCGCCTGCAGCGGCCCGCCGCAGCCCGCGCCGCGGTGCACAGGCTTCTTGCCAACACCGACGATGTCATCGGCCGGTCGCGGCGGTGATTTATGCGCCAGGGCTGGCGTTGCTCCGAACGATTGCAAAACTCGCATTCCTTCGCGCCCCTCTCTGTCCTGCCGGACATCTCCCCCACGAGGGGGGAGATTGGATGCCACTTCGGCTTTCGCTAATCACCAACCTTAGGGCCAAGCAATGAGGGGCGGCGACCTCGGGTGAGGCAGGAATTCGGACTTTTTTACCGTCGCAGCGTATTTTGTTCTTGCTTTGTGCCGGCAGCTATGCTACTAATCTCGGTATGGTGCTAATTGGCTACAACGACCCGCCTCCCGAGGCGGGTTTTTTGTTTCTGGCTTTCTCTTCGATCGGACGTTGCGTGTTGCAATGCACCGACTTTTCGACAACACCGACGACGTCATCTGCCCGGTTGCGATGTTGATTTGTCATATAGGTTGGTGCTGCCCCTCATCCGGCTGCCGCCACCTTCTCCCCGTATAGTGACGGGGAGAAGGGGCTGTCCGCGATCTTGGCACACCTTCTTGCAATGCAGGCAGTTGGCTTGCAACGCAGGCAGTTGGCGAAATCATTGGCGAAGGCGTCCTTCTCCCCGTCACTATACGGGGAGAAGTACCCGGCAGGGTGATGAGGGGCAGCGCCGGCCTCGATTGAAGGCAGTGTACCGGGCGTATCGCACAAGCCTCAGATCGTCTGCTTTTTCCCATCTTTTGTCGGCATGAGGTCAATGCCATTGACCTTGCCGATATGCGTGGCCAGCATCGGCACATACTGGTCGGCGGGGCCGGCCGCGAAGGCGCCGGCGAAGGCGTTCTTGGTGGCGTTGCCGAGCGGGTTGGCGATGCCGGCAGCACCTGCCATCGATTCGAGATAGGTGAGATCCTTGAAGGCGTTGGCGATGGTGAATTTGTGCGCGTCGCGGTCGCCTTCCAGCGTCCAGCGCATGAAGGTCTGGTAGAAGCCGCAATCCATGCGGCCGTTGCGGATGACGCTGTCGAAGCGCGGCGGCGAGATGCCAACCTTCTGCGCCAGCGCCAGCGCCTCGGAATAGATCGCGGCGTAGCCGAGCGAGATGAAATTGTTGAGCAGCTTCATGCGATGGCCGTCGCCGGTATCGCCGATATGGACGATACGCCCGGCCCAGGTTTCGAGCACCGGCTTCAGCCGGGCAAAGACCGCATCGGGGGCGCCGACCATGGCATCGAGCGTGCCTTCCCAGGCCTCCTTCGGCGTGCGGCTGAGCGGGGCATCGACATAGTCAACGCCGAGCGCCTTGAGTTCGGCGGCCAGCGCCACCGTCGAAACGGGATCAGAGGTCGAGCAGTCTACGACAACCGATCCCTGCTTCAGGCCTTCCTTGAGGCCGCCTGGGCCGCGGATGATGGCTTCGACCTCGCGCGAGCCGGTGACGCAGATGAAGATGATATCGGATGCCGCCGCGACGTCGCGCGAGGTCGCCGCTTCCTTGGCACCGCGGCCGAGCAGGTCTTCCGCCGGCGTGCGGTTCTTGCGGCCGAGAAACGTCAGCGGATAGCCCTTGTCGACGATGTTCTTCGCTATCCCGTGCCCCATCAGGCCAAGCCCGATGAAGCCGATATTTTCGCTCGCGGCGGTAGTGTTCATGTCGTTTCGTCCTATTTTGCAATGATGGATGACGGCGCTGCAGCTTGCCGGCGAATTGTTGAAGCGGGTTTTTGCCGCATGCCGTGGCAGGCGATTGCAGAGTTCGATATTGTCTGACAATACACATGAATTCCAGGGAGAGCAAAATGACGAAGCGGATCATGTTCACCGGCGGCAGCGGCAAGGCCGGGCGCCACGTCGTGCAGTACCTGGTCGAGCAGGGCTGCCAGGTGCTCAACATCGACACCAAGCCGCTCGACAATCCCAAGGTGCGCACGCTAATCACCGACATCACCGACAGCGGGCAGGTGTTCAATGCGCTGTCGAGCTATATCGGCCTGCATGAATTCGACCCGTCGCTGCGCTCGCAGCCGGTCGATGCCGTGGTGCATTTCGCGGCGATCCCGCGCATCATGATCACGCCCGACAATGAGGTGTTCCGCATCAACGCGCTCGGCACCTATAACGTCATCGAGGCTGCCGTGAAGCTCGGCATCCGCAAGGTGGTGGTCGCTTCCAGCGAGACGACCTACGGCCTGGTCTTCGCCAACGAGCCGCGCAACCCGACGCATTTTCCGCTCGACGAGGCGTATGACGTCGATCCGATGGACAGCTACGCCCTGTCCAAGGTCGTCAACGAGAAGACGGCGCGCGCCTTTGCGCTGCGCAGCGGCTTCGACATCTATGCCTTGCGCATCGGCAACGTCATCGAGCCGCATGAATATTCGCTGTTTCCGAAATGGTTCGCCGATCCGGGTTTCCGCAAGCGCATCGCCTGGAGCTATATCGACGCGCGCGACCTCGGCCAGATCACGCTGCGCGCCATCGAGAAGGACGGGCTCGGCTATCAGGTGTTCAACGCGGCCAATGACGACACCTCGTCCGACCTGCCGACGGCCGAACTGCTGAAGCGGTTTTATCCCGATGTGCCGGTCAAGGCCGAACTTGACGAATACGAGACGCTGCTCTCCAACCGCAAGGCGCGGGACATGCTCGGCTTCCGGCCGGAGCACAGCTGGCGGAAATACGTCAAGACGGCCTGACCGGGGCAGCTGACGCGGAACCGGCACTGGGCCAGCCCGCAATTGCTCGTCATGAGGCTAGGCTCATGACCCGCTACGACCGATGCGCCCACACCCTACGTTCAGGCGTTCGCCGTCGGGTTCATCCATACGATTTCCCAGACGTAGCCATCCGGGTCTTCAATGTGGCGGTTATACATGAAGCCAAGATCCTGTGCCGGGTTGGGATCGGCGCGACCGCCCGCCGCAACCGCGCTGGTCAGTGTTGCATCGACGGCGTCGCGGTTATCGACAGTGAGGACGATCATTGCCTGGCTGTCGCGCCGTGCGTCGCCGATTGGGCGTTTGGTGAATTCGCGGTAGTGGTCATGGGTCAGCAGCATCACCCCGATCGTGTCCGAGAACATGAGCGAGGTGGATTTCTCGCCCGAAAACTGCGGGTTCACAGTGCCGCCTAGCGCCACGTAGAACGCCGTCGAGGCCGACAGGTCACGGACAGGCAGGTTCACGAAAATCATTTTGGGCATCGATTTCTCCTTCTCCAAGGCTGCGCGCTGCGCTATTGTCTTGCTGCAATGTAAGTAGATGCAATGTATCTTGATTGCAAGATACATTTTGCCGAGGGAATATTTGCCATGGATCGCGCCGAGGCCGCAGCTAAGCAATGGGCCCGCGAGCGCCGCGATCTTCCGTCGTTACCTGTTGAAACGGTAGGTCGTCTGCTCGATGCCGCCGCACGGGTCATCCGCGATCACATGAACCCGTTGCTCAAAGAAGCAGGCCTGAATGTAGGTGAGTTCGATGTGCTCACGCCGCTTAGGCGCGCCGGTGAACCCTATATGCTTTCACCTACTCAGCTCTACGAATCGGCAATGATCTCCTCGGGCGGCATGACCAGCCGCCTGGACCGGCTGGAGCGCGCTGGGCTGGTTGAACGACGCCCCGATCCCGCCGACCGGCGCGGCAAGCAAATTGCGCTGACGACCGGCGGCAAGCGCGCGATAGACGATTTGATCGGTCCAATGGTGGCGCTGGAAGAGCAATTAATCTCCGTGCTGACGTCGGCGGAGCAGGAAACTCTTAATGCTCTACTTAAGAAATTGCTCACCGGCCTCTAGGATCCGGACTCATAACTGGGCATCAGGCGGCGGCGAAGGGCAAGCTTCGACCCCGGCCATGCCTTAGGTTTTTTCCCATGATCGTGATGATCTTGTGCTAACTTCAAAGCGGTTTGCACTGGACCTGCTGAAGAATGCCGAGGATCAGCCTGGACCATCGGTTGGCGACAATTGCCGATATGCCGGCGCTGGCTGTACTGATGAATGCAGCCATCGGCGAGCTTCAGAAGCCGTTCCTCACAGAGGAGCAGATCGCTTCGAGCCGAGCAATCATGGGGCTCGATACGCAACTCGTTGATGACGGAACATATTTCATTGTGGAGCAGAATGGCATCCTGGCCGGTTGCGGCGGATGGAGTCGGCGCGCAACCCTCTACGGCGGCGACCGTTCACCCGGGCGCGATGCAGCGCTGCTTGACCCGACGAAAGAGGCTGCGCGCGTGCGTGCCATGTATACGCATCCCAGCTTCATCCGCCGAGGCGTGGGGCGTCTAATCCTCACGCTGTGCGAGGACGCCGCCCGCGGCGAGGGCTTCACAAATGTCGAGCTTATGGCAACGAGGGCCGGCGAACCGCTCTATCGGGCCTGCGGCTTTGAGGCGGTTGAAGAAGTCGTCGACAACAGAGGCGGAGCAGGCGTGCCCCTGTTGCGGATGAGGAAGGCGTTGTGAATGATCGGCGGGCTCGCATAGCCAGTATCGCGATTCGTCGTTGGTCTCCCTTTGGAGACCGTGAATCACGAAAACCGCTGCCAACGCCATCCCCCTTATGGGTCCGGAGCTAGGTCGTTTCCACGTCAGCAGTTACCTCTGCCTCTGAATCAACGAGTCCTGACCCTACTTGTCTTTCCAGAATTCGGCCTGGAGTTGCGCCGCTTCATCGGCAAGCAGCGGGCCGACGACTTCAGTCGGACGCTGCCCGGCTTCGAAGACGATCCTGCAGGGCAGGTCGAGTGTGGGGTTCTCGACATGTGCGCCCGTCAACCCTTTGAGGTCATGTTCGCTCTGCCCAAAGACGACCCGTCCGATGCCCGCCCAATAGATCGTCCCGGAGCACATCGCGCAAGGTTCGGCCGAAGTGTAGAGGGTGCAGGAAGCCAGCTTTTCGAGACTGACATTCATCCCCGCCCACGAGGCCAGCAGCCTTTCGGCATGAGCGGTGCGGTCGCCCCCGCCGGCTTTGTAAGCGTTGGGCTGCTCGCGCAACACATTGCCGTCCTTGTCGGCGAGCAGCGAACCAAAGGGATGTTCGCCAGCATCGCGGGCCCTGCGCGCGACTTCGAACGCCTGACGGAGCAGCCGCTCATCATAAGGGCGTTGTGGCATCGGCAGGTTCTCCGGCAGCGCCGCTTGATGATAGTGCCGAACAATCCGTCGACACAAGTCGACAAGCAAGGCTCAAGCCTCGTTCCGACTAGGCCGTTGAGCCAGCCAGATGCTGCCGATGACGAAAACGACGCCGGCGATCTGAGGCAAGGTCAGCGTCTGATCCAGGAATACCCATCCAAGCAGCACGGCGGTCACCGGGCTGAGGAAAAGCAGCGATGACACCACCGAAGATTCGAGTCGCGCAATGCCCCGGAACCAGAGGACATAGGTCAGCGCCGCACCGATCAGGCCGAGCCACACCAGTCCAAGCAAGTTGGCCGCGGTCGGGAACGGGATGGGTGGTTCGAAAAGCAGGACCACCGGAATGAGAAGGAGACCGCCGGCGGTCAGTTGCCATGCCGTAAAGGCGAGCAGCGATGCTGGCGGCTGCCACTTGCGGCTCAACACGCTACCGAAGGCCATTGAGGCCGCCCCGGCGAGGCCGGCGGCAACGCCGACCGCATCGAGCGTCGCGTTCGGGGTCAGCACCAGCAATGCAACACCGGCGATCCCGACAAGGGCGGCGACAATCGCCACCCGGCGGACAGGGCTCGCAAGCAGGGCAGCAGCGAGGAAAATCACAATCAACGGCTGGACCGACAGCACGGTCGCCGCGACCCCGCCCGGAAGCCGGTAGGCGGCGACAAACAACATGCTCAGGAAGATCGAGATGTTGAGGGCTCCGAGGACGAAACTGCGCAGCCACCAGATGCCCGTTGGCAGTTGCCGGACGATCGCCAGCAGCAGCAATCCGGCGGGCAGGGCACGCAGCATTGCGACCGTCATCGGCGAAAAGTTGGGCAGGAACTGCGTGGTGACGATATAGGTGCTGCCCCATATTGCCGGTGCGATGGCTGTAAGCAACAGATCGAAACGGTGCGTTTTCATAAGATTTCCAGAACTTCGGCAAGAGGGCGGCGCGGCTTTTGCGGCCAGTTTCCGGGCGCGGCGCGGCCGACCGCGATGAGCATCACCGGCACTTCATTGCGCTCGAGGCCAAACTCGCGCGCTACGCCTTCGGCATCGAAGCCTGCCATCGGACCGGAGACGAGCCCCAGCGCTTCGGCTGCAAAAATCAGCGTTGCGGCGCCAAGCGTTGCCGAACGCACGGCTTCGTCGCGGGCCGCTAGAGGATCGGCATATTGGGCGCGGGCGCCCTCCCGCCAGCCCGAAGCCATATCCGCGGGCATGAAGCCGGCTTCCACGAAAGGACGGAGCCTGGAATTGAGGGCAGCGTGGTCGGGGAGTACGCCGCAGATGATGAAGGTGACCGCTGCTTCCTGTACCTTCGCCTGGCCGTGGGCCACGCTTCGCAACCGCGCCTTTGCTTCCGGCGTCCGCACGGCGATGAATCGCCAATTCTGAAGGTTGTAGGCGCTTGGCGCGCGCGTTGCGAGGGGTGCCAGTTCCTCGACCTCGGCATCCGTCAATACATGCGAGGCATCGAACCGATTGGCCGACATGCGTCGCTCGATAAGGGAGATTGCGGGGTTGGTCATCATGTCATTCCGAATTTGAGCAAGCCGTTCGGATAGCAGATAGAGAATTTACCAATGAGCGATAATATGCGATAATTGAAAGACATTGTTTACTAGAAGAGAATGGTGAGATGGATCGCCTGACTGCGCTGCAGGTTTTCCGCCAGGTGGCGGAACTGAACAGTTTTGCCGAAGCCGGACGGCGGCTCGGTCTCTCGCCTCCCGCGATCAGCAAGAACATCGCCGAGCTGGAGGCGCATCTGGGGGTGCGGCTCATCAACCGGACGACGCGGCGCATGGCGCTGACCGAAGAAGGCAGGATCTATCTGGAGCATGTCACGCATGGGCTCGATGCGCTGGCCAGGGCCGACCAGGTGCTCGGCCCGATCAAGACGGCGCCGAGCGGCACGTTGCGGGTCAGCGCGCCGATGACTGTCACGTTGACGCGGCTTTCGGCTGCCATCCCCGCGTTTCTATCGCGCTATCCCGATTTGAAGCTCGACCTGCACCTTGATGACAGGCGCGTCGATATCGTGCGGGAGGGATTTGACCTTGCCATTCGCGGCAGCGACAATCTCGAGGATTCCAGCCTGGTCGCCCGAAAGCTTGCGGTCATGCCGCACGTGCTTTGCGCAGCTCCGTCCTATTTCGAGAAGTATGGCCGGCCCAAGACGCCTGCCGATTTGAAGGCGGCCAATTGCATCCGGTTCAGCCTCTCGGGGCATGCGGACATATGGGAGTTCCGCAAGGACGGCCGGGCCGAGCGGATCGCCATCGACGGACGATATTCGGTCTCGTCGAGCCTTGCCGTGCGCGATGCGCTGCGCGCCGGCTTCGGCGTCAGCCTGATCCCCTATCCCTATGTCGAGAGCGACCTGAAAGCAGGCCGGCTGCAATCGGCTCTGGATGACTGGGACAAGGTCGAAACCACACTCTACGCGGTCTATCCGGCACGGCAGCATCTTGCCCCGAAAATCCGCGTCTTCCTTGATTTCCTGATCGAGGAATTCAGCCGGGACAAGGAGAGGTCGTTCGTGCCTGTCCGACGGGAAGGCTCGGCAAAGCACGGTGTCGGCGAGGAAAATCAAACTGGGATACCGCCGTCGATTTCATCTCCTTGACACGCCTCCAAATCCGGACTTTGTGGAGCCATGCGGGACGCGAAGCCGAATAAGGGAAAGACAGCGGCCGAGGCGTTCGCCGAACGCACGAGCGGTATTCGCCGGGCCGATGCGGCGCGCATACCGGGGTCGAGCGTTCATGCGTCGCTGGCCAACGAAATCGGGCTGAGGATCGTGCGCGGCGATTATCCGCCGGGAACCATCCTGCCCAATGAGGCCAAATGGTCCGAGACGTTCGACGTCAGCCGCTCGGCGGTGCGCGAAGCCATAAAAATGCTGATGGCGAAGAGCTTGCTGTCGTCACGCCCGAAGATCGGCAGCTGGGTCGAGCCGAAGGAACGCTGGAACCTGCTCGATCGCGACGTGCTGGCCTGGTATGCGACCTCGCCGGACCGCGAGGTGTTCCTGAGGACGGTGCAGGAATTCCGCCACATCATCGAGCCGGAGGCCAGCGCCTTTGCCGCCATGCGACGCACCGACGAGCAGATGGCCGAGATCAGCCAGGCTTGCCGCGAGATGGGCGAGGCGACCAACCTGCAGGAGCGGACGCGCGCCGACACGCGTTTTCATCTCGCCATCCTGCGGGCCTCGGGCAACGATCTGCTGGTGCCGCTCGGCGTGCTGATCGAATCGGCATTCGATCATCTGTTTGCTTATACCACGCGGGAACTCGACGATTTGCAGCATGCGCAGAGGCTGCATGAGGCAATCGAGAAGAGCATCCGCCTGCAGCGGCCGGATGCGGCGCGCAATGCGGTGCGCAAGCTGCTGGCCAATACCGACAGCGTCATCAAGTCCAGATAGCGCCGTTCGGCTACAGGTGGAGTGCTCAGTCGAAGGGTGCGGTCGCGAGATGCCGCCGGGTCAGCCCGATCAGCAGCGCCTGGTCGCGGGCGGCGTGTTCGGGTGGGTTGACGACCGCATCGCCATTGACGATCGCCGCCCAGAAGCCACGCATCTCTTCGACGAAGGCTTCGGCGTAACCGGCACGCAAATCTTTCTTCGACAGCGTGTGACCGTCCGAGGTCGTCACCGTCAGCCGGGTCGGATGATGGTTGAGCCAGGGCGAGGGGAATTCGAGCTCGAGGCTGGCATCGTCGAAGAACAGCGTGATCCGCTCCTTGTAGTCGGCGAGCTTGGGCACGGTGAGATGCGTCATGGTCCACAGTGCCTGCCCGTCCAGCAGCCTGACGGCGCCGTGGCCGCCGTCGCCATTGGCAAAGATCTGCGCGCCGACGACCTGGCCGTCCGGCACGCCGAGCGCATCGAGCAGGCCATGGACGGCATTGACATCGTGAATCAAGGCCGAGCTGTAAGCGCCGGTAAATCCACGGAAAGCGAGATCGGTGAAAGGCACGCCAATGGCGTGTTCGACCTGGCGCTTCTGCTCGGCGGCGACAGCGGCGATCATGTCCTTCGGGATGTCGGTGCCGCGCCTGTAGGGCTGGTGGGCGATGAACGGCCAGGCGTCGGGATCGTTCACTTCCACCGAGACCGAACGCAGCGTGCTCGATGTTCCAGGCAGCGAAGCGAGCGCCAGCCGATAGCTCGGATCGAAGCGCTTCATATAGCCGACTTGCATGATTTTCCTGGCGGCATCGCGCGCGGCGACAATCTTGGCGATTTCCGCAAGGGAATAGCAGAGCGGCTTTTCGCAAAAGACATGCAGGCCAACCGCCAGCGCCGCCAGCACCTGTTCGTGATGTAGCGGGTCCGGCGAGCCGATCACCACCGCGTCGAGGCGTTGGTCGAAGAGCTGGTCGATCGTTTCGAAATTGGCAATGCCATGGGTGTCGGTGACGAACTGCCGCGAAATCCTGGAGGGATCGGCGACCCCGACCAGCTCGAACAATTCGCCGAGGCGCAGCAGATTAGGGATATGCTCGACCTGCGAGATCATGCCGGCGCCGACGACCCCGACGCGTAACCTGCTCATGCCATCATTCCCCGCGATGTCGTTTGTCAGCTCAAGGCGCCGCAGGCGGCCGGTTGCCGATCTGGGCGAGCAGGCCGGCAATCTCGGCCTCGACCGCTCTCAAATCCTCGCCGCCCGACATGATCGAGATGACCTCGTCGCGCGAAATCTCGGACTTGGCGTAGGTGCCGCGATTGCGGCCGCGGTTGAGCAGCGTGAAGGTGTCGCCGACCGGATAGGCATGGTGGATGTTGTGGCTGATGAAGATCACGGCCAAACCCCGCATGCGTGCTTCGATGATGAACTTCAGCACCATCGCCGCCTGGTGGACGCCGAGTGCGGAAGTCGGCTCGTCGAGGATCAGCACGCGCGCGCCAAAATGCACGGCGCGGGCGATCGCCACCGACTGGCGCTCGCCGCCCGACAGCGTGCCGACGGCCTGCGTCGGATCGCGCACGTCGATGCCGATATCGGCCATCGCCTGCCTGGCGATGGTGTTGGCGCGTTCTTTGTCGATGCGCGAGAAGGGCAGGCTGCTTTTGGTCGGCTCGCGGCCGAGGAAGAAGTTGCGGGTGATCGACATCAGCGAGATCATGCCGAGGTCCTGGAACACCGTTGCCACGCCGAGCTCCTGCGCGTCGCGCGGGCTGCGGAAGGTGACCGGCTTGCCGTCGACCAGGATTTCGCCCTTGCTCGGCCGATAGACGCCGGACAAAACCTTGATCAGCGTCGACTTGCCGGCGCCGTTATCGCCGAGCAGGCAGTGGACCTCGCCCGGATAGACCTTGATGTCGATGTCCTGGAGCGCACGCACCGAGCCGAAATTGACGCTGACGCCGCGCAGTTCCATTGCCGGTTCGGTCATTTGGGCCGGTTCGGTCATTTGCCACCTCCGCGGCCGAGCGCCTTCAGCCTGATGTAGTTGTTGACCAGCACGGCCATCAGGATGACGATGCCGAGGAAGACCTTGAACCAGTCGGTGTCGATGCCGGTGTAGAAGATGCCCATCTGCACCAGCCCGAAGATCAGCGCGCCGAACAGCACGCCATAGACAGTGCCGTAGCCGCCGGTGAGCAGCACGCCGCCGATGACGGCGGCGATGATCGCCTCGAATTCCTTGAGCAGGCCGCGCGTGGTGTCGGCGGAGCCCGCCTCCATCACCTGGATGGTGGCAAGCAGCGTCGCCGCGCAGGCGGTGTAGACGAACAGGCTGATCTTGACGCGATCGACCGGCACGCCGACGTTGCGGGCTGCGATCAGGTCGCCGCCGGTGGCGAAGATCCAGTTGCCGTATTTCGTCTGGGTAAGCACGTAGCCGGCCAGCGCCGTCAGGCCGAGCCACCAGACGATCGACATCGGAATGCCGGCGACGAACGGAATGCCGTCGCTGCGGGTGGCGATCCAGCCTTGCGCGCCCATCCAGCGGAACAGGCCGGTGAGCAGATGGCCGTTGAAAATGCCGGCCGTTGCCGGGTCCGGTACGCCTTCGAGTATGTAGGGGATCTGGGTGCGACCGGTGACGGCGCGGGTGATGCCGATCGACAGTCCGCGCAGGATATACAGCGTGGCGAGCGTGACGATGAAGGAGGGCAGGCGCGTCTTCACCACGATCAGGCCGTTGAGATAGCCGGTGAGGATGGCAACGGCGAAGGCACAGGCGATGCCGCCCCATAGCGGCAGGCCCCAGTACTTCACCGTCAGCCCGATGACGACACCGGCAAAGCCGACCATGGAGCCGACCGAAAGATCGAACTCGCCGGCGATGATGAGGAGTGCTGCCGCGGTGGCGACGATGCCGAGCTCCGCCGACAACGTCAGGAATGTCATTGACCCCTGCAGCGAATAGAGGTTCGCCGCGCCCGGCAGCAGCGCAAAGATGATGATCGTCGCAAGCAGCCCACCGGCGGCACCGGCTTCCGGCCGGCGCAGCCACTGGGTCAGCTTGCCGGTGCTGGCCAGCCGCTCGTCGGCGCCGGCGGCCCGCTTCGACGTCATGCCGAAGCGGTCGGTCGCCTTCAGTTCAGCTGGAGGTGCTGCGTTGTCTTCCACGACCGCCATTAGGCTCTCCAATCGCTCAATTCGCAATCTTCGAACGGATCGGGAGAGCGCTTGGCGCATTCTCCCGTTCCGTCGGAGCGCTTGCCTAGCGGATGCCCTCTTTGGCGAGCGCCAGGATCGCCTTGGCTTTTTCCGGCGAGTCGATGAACAGCGGGCCGGTATAGGCGTTGTTCTGCGGCCAGAAGCCATGCGTCGCCTGCTCGACCAGATAGATCACCGGCAGATAGCCCATCAGATATTGCTGGGCGTCCATGCCGAAGCCCATTTCGCCGGCGACGACAGAGTCCAGAACCTCCGGGCTGATGTCGAACGTGTAGAGCTTGAGCTTGCCGAACAGTTCCTTGTCGCGGAACATCGGGATCAGCGGATTGGCGGCGGTGGCGCCGAGCGCGAAGACGGCCTGGGTGTCGGGATGCGCCGACAGATAGGCTTCGGTACGGCGCTGGACGTCGGCCGGATCCGGCGCCACGGCCAGAACCTCGGTGCCGCCGCCGGAGGGCTTCAGCCCGTCATTGAGGCCCTGGCAGCGCTGGTCGAGGCTGACATTGCCGACCTCGTGGTTGATACAGACGACCTTGAGCGTGCCTTCCTTGGCCAGCCGCTCGCCGGCCTTCTTGCCGGAATCATATTCGGAAACGGTGCCGACATAGAGCGTCGTGCCGAGCTCGGCGCCTTCCTTTTCGCCGGAATCCAGAACCACCATGGGAATATTGGCGGCAAGCCCGGATTTGACCGATTTGCCGAGCGCATTGGCGTCGGCGATGGAGACGGCGATGCCGTCCGGCTTGGTGGCGATGGCGGCGTCGAGAAGCCGGGCCTGCTCGACCACGTCGAAGACCTGCGGCGCGTAATATTCGACCTTGGCGCCGGTAAGGGCGGCCGCGTCATCGACGCCGCGCTTGACCACCGACCAATAGGGATCGGACGCCGACCCATGCACCACGAAGGTGATGCGGACGTCCTTCGGATCCTTGAGCCCCGCGGCATGCGCAATGCCTGTCATCAGGCCCGCCGAGACGAAGGCGCCCAATGCCACTTTCAGAAGAGTTTTCATCTTATTCTCCCATTTGTCGTTGCAGTTCCAATCCCTCTGGCGCCGTTTTCCGGCCGCGACGATCGGCTCACGTTGCGGATCGGGTGGCCGCTTTGCGGGCCTTTGCCGACGCCAATCGCTGTTCGTCCGCGTTGTTGCCGCGGGCTGTTGTTGATAATCGCCCGGCCGAGAGTGCTGCGCGAAGCTCCTCGCGCAACGGCTTCATGCCGATGACGTCGATCGGCTGTGCGGCGAGCCAGTCGCGAAAGCCCTGGTCGCGGAACAGCTCGTACTCTTCGGTGCGGATATAGGCGGAGCGCGGCTCGATCAGCTCGAGTTCACCGGGCGCGTTGCAATGCAGGCAAAAGAAGGTCAGGCCCTCGCGCACACCGTCGATGAGCGCCTTGTAAGCGGGCTCGATCGGCCTGGAGCGCGGCCGGCCCCAGGTCGTCTGGATGGCGGCGTCGAAAATGGCAAAGCCGCCGGCGCGGGCCAGCGCCACGCCGCGCTGGAACGCCTCCTCGGTGACGCCGACCAGATTGTCGTTGGGGGAATAGGCGGACAGGGTCTTGGTCAGCAGCACGGGCAGCTGATATTCGAGCCCGAGCTTGATGTAGATAGCGCAGAATTCCGGCGACAATGCCGCGCCCATATGCGCGTCGAGATGGGTGACGTCGATGCCGGCGCGATAGGCGGTGTCGATCTGGGCGCGAAGCTCGGCCTCGACCGCCTGCGGCACCGCCTTGCGGCGCGTGGTCGCCACATCCGGCCAGAAGAAGCCGAACTCGTCGGTCAGGCCGGCCGCCCGCGACGGCGCGGTCAAGGGCCGCCATTTGTAGTGCTGCTTCTCGCTGTTCAGCGTCAGGTGGACGCCAAGGTCGAGGCCAGGATTGGCGGCGGCGCTTTCGGCCATTTCGAGGAACCACGGGCACGGCACCATCACCGCGCCGGAACTGCAGACACCCAGCCCGCTCAATTCGAGGAAGGCGCTGTTGGCGCCGTGGCACATGCCGACATCGTCCTCGTGGAGCACGATCCGTTTGCTGGAGCCGGCGGCGTTCACGACCGGCCGCCTTCCCGCCGGCGCGCCGGTTTCGAGGGTCTTCCAAAGTGTGTCCCGTATTTCATGGAACCAACCGTTTGCCCAACTGGCCGGAATGGAACGCCGAAACCTGCCTTTCCGACAGGGCCACTTTGGCGAATTCGGATGGGTACGATTTGCCTGCCGGCTGAGACACTTAGCTGCCGATTTCGCCAGTCACGGTTCAAAACCAGTCATAGGAACCGTCTTCCGGGCGCAGATGGCTTGGTCGAATAGCGGCGGAGTGGTTCTTTCAAACTGTGCCGACAAGCCTACAGCTGTCCACACCATCAAGCGACCACATTATCAAGTGACCCACACTGTCAAGTGACTGGAGGCCTGTCATGTACACCGCCGGCGAAGAGGAAATCGAAGCCATTGCCAGGGTGATCCGCTCGGGCGCGCTGTTTCGTTACGGCAAGGACAGCGAATGCGACCGCTTCGAGGCCCGCTATGCGCAGCATCTTGGCGTCGAGCATTTCGCGCTGGCCGCCAGCGGCACCTATGGGCTCGCCGCCGGCCTGATCGGCCTCGGCATCGGCCCGGGGGACGAAGTGCTGGTGCCGGCGCACACCTATATGGCGACAGCGACCGCGGTGCTGTCGGTCGGGGCCATTCCAGTCATCGTCGACATCGACGAGAGCCTGACCATCGATCCCATCGCCCTGCGCGATGCCATCGGGCCGCGCACCAGGGCGGTCATCCCGGTGCATATGTGGGGCGCTGCCTGCAACATGAATGCAATCATGGACATTGCTGCCAAGCGCGGCTTGCTGGTGCTGGAGGATGTCTGCCAAGGCATCGGCGGCGGCTATGAGGGCCGCAAGCTCGGCTCGATCGGCCATGCCGGCGCTTATTCCTTCAACTACTTCAAGAACATGACCTCGGGCGAGGGCGGCGGCATCGCCACCAGCGATCCGAAAGTGGCGGAGCGGGCGCGCTGCGCCATCGACCCTTGCCATTTCTACTGGCAGGGCAGAAGCGACAGCATCAAACCCTTCGCCGGCATCGGCGCGCGTGCTTCCGAACTGATGGGGGCGATGCTCAACGTCCAACTCGACCGGCTGGACGGCATCATCGAGGCGATGCGGGCCGAGAAGAAGACGGTGCTGGCCGGTACCCGCCACCTTGGCAATCTCGGGCTGACACCGTCGCCGATGAACAGCCCGGACGACGATTGCGCAGCGCAGCTTATGTACCTGCTGCCGAGCGAGCAGGCGGCGCAGACTTTTTCGAAAACCATTCCCAGTGTCGTTGCCGGCAAGACCGGCCGTCACAATTTCACCCAGTGGGACCAGGTGCTGATGCATGAAGGCGCGCATCATCCGGCGCTCAATCCTTACGCACTGCCCGAGAACCAGGGCCTGCGGCTGGATTATTCCGACGACCTCGGCAAGCGCTCTCTCGACATCCTCAACCGCACCGTGATGGTCGCCATGAACCCGGCGCACAGCGATACCGACATTCAGGACATGATCCACAACATCGACGCGGCGGCGCGGGTGGCGCTGGAGAATGCTTCGCTCGATGATATCGAATTGCGCAAGGCGGCACCGGTTGATCTGCAGAAGTTCGACAGTGTGAACTAGACCAGATCCGGCGCGGTTTGCTACCCTGCGGCCGAGTTCCTTGTCCGGCGGCCGGGCGAGGATTCCGGCCGGCATTACCGGTCGTCAAAAATCCGCAGGCCCGTGTCGGATAGGCCGGGCTCCGCTCGTCCTAGGGGCATCGATCACCAACAGGGAGGATTAACGATATGCCCGGCACCGTACGGCTGCACCGCGTTCTGACAACCAGCCCGGAGAAAGTCTACCGCGCGTTCCTCGAAGCGGATGCACTTGCGAAATGGCTTCCGCCAAACGGCTTCACCTGCACGGTTCATCACTTCGAGGCGAAAGTCGGCGGTACGTTCAAAATGTCCTTCCGCAACTTCACCACCGGCGACAGCCACTCGTTCGGCGGCGAATATGTCGAGCTCGTGCCCAATGAGCAACTGCGTTACACCGACCGGTTCGACGACCCCAACCTGGCCGGCGAGATCGAGGTGACCGTGACATTGAAGAAAGTGTCGGTCGGCACCGAAGTGAATATCACGCAGGCAGGTATTCCAGACGCCATCCCGGTTGAGGCCTGCTATCTCGGCTGGCAGGAGTCGCTGCGAAATCTGGCGAAGCTCGTTGAACCCGAGATCAACCAGTAAGATAAAGCGCTGCCCTGGCGGGTTGGCGTCGCTAACCGGAAACCCAGGGATGACGCCGTTCTTCCCACCCAACATGCGCCGGGGCCGGAAAGGCGGGATCGGCGAAGCAGCCAACGGCGACGGCGATCCATTCAGGCTTTCGCTCGGGCTCCCAGAAGACGCTTGAGCCGCAGCCCGGGCAGAAATGGAAAGTGACGTGGTGGCCGCTCCGAGCTGACCGCCGGTACGTTCTGGCGTCGCCTTCGGCTTCTACCTTGTCGCGCGCAAAGAAGGCGGCGACGCCGTATGTACTGCCGGTCCGTTTCTGGCAGTCGAGGCAGTGGCACTGTGCGACCAGTTGCGGCTCTCCGTTACAGGAGATACTCAGTTGCCCACAGGCACAGGATGCGGTTCTCATGGCAATCCTCATGGTTCAGATCAATGCGTTGCCCGCCAATACCGGCGGTGGGCATGCTTCTGGTTTTTCGGGGAGGTTCGGCCTTGGGAAGCGCGCTTTGCGCGAACGCCGAAAAACAAGGACCGACGTCCCATATTCCTAATCACTGCGGACGACCGATTCAACCCCGCGGTGAACGAGATGGACAGCCGGCTCTAGCTTCTGTCCAATCTTAGGAACGCGGCGCGCAACGCCAGAACGGCGCGCAAGATCTGGCGTTCGTCCATCGCCGCATAGCCGAGCAGCAGCCCGTGCTCGGGTTCAGTGGAATGATAGTTGATCGAGATGCCCTGGACGTCGAGCCCCTCCTTGACGGCTGCGGCGACCACGTCGCTGTCCTTATAGGGCCTGACGAAGCTCGCCAGCAGCTGCATGCCGGAATCGTTTTCCGTGACCGTCAGCCATTCGGCCAGATGCTCCTGGCACAGCTTGACGAAGTTCGCCTGCCGGCGCGCGTAGAGCCGGCGCATGCGTTTGAGGTGTGTGGCAAAATAGCCCTGGGTGATGAAGTCGTTGACCGTTGCCTGCAGGATCAGCGGCGCGAACTGACCGGTGATGCTCACCGCCCGGTCGAAGGGCACCGACAATTCGCGCGGCACGATCAGATAACCGATGCGCAGCGCCGGGATCAGCGTCTTGCCGAAGCTGCCGATATAGACGACGCGGTCGGCATGATCGAGCCCGCGCAGCGCCGGCACCGGCCGGCCGCGGAACCGGTATTCGCCATCATAGTCATCCTCGACGATCCAGGCGCCGTTGCGTTCGGCGATGTCGAGCAGCTGCAACCGCTCCTCGATGCGCATGATGGTGCCGAACGGCCATTGGCAGGATGGCGTCACATAGATCAGCCGCGGCGGCGGCAGCTCCGGATCGGCAAGATGCCAGCCGCGCCGGTCGACCTTCAACGGTGCCAGCCTGGCGCCGCTGGCGAGAAAGGCGCTCTTGGCGCCGAGATAGCCGGGCTCCTCCATCCAGACATGGTCGCCTTCGTCCATCAGCACGCGCGAGACGAGATCGAGTGCTGCTTGCGCACCGGTGACGATGATCACCTGGTCGGCGGTGCAGCTAATGCCGCGCGACAGGCCGATGGTCGAGGCAATGGCCTGACGCAGGCCGGGGTGGCCGGCAAAGGAGAGATAACCAAGCAGGCTCTCGTCGCGGCTGCGTGCATTGCGCACCAGAAGGCTTGACCAGATGGTGAACGGAAACGATGCCGTTTCAGGCACGCCCGGATGGAAATTGATGACGCCGGCATTACGCGGCGGTTGCGGGCCGTTGACGATGGTCTGACCGCGCCGCGACAGCTTTTGCGGCGCTGCCAGTCCGGCGCGCAGGGATGCCAAGGGGCGGTTCTGCTGGATCGGCGCCACCCAGGTGCCCGATCCGGCACGCGCCTCGATAAAACCTTCGGCAAGGAGCTGGTCATAGGCGGCGATGACCGTGTTGCGCCCGACCTTCAGATCTTCGGCCAGCGAGCGCGTCGACGGCAGCAGCGTGTTCTGCGGGATCTGGCCGTCAAGGATGAAGCGTCGCAAGGCGCCGTAGATCTGACGATGCATCGGTTCTTCCGAAGCACGGTCGACCGACATGATGTCGAGGGAAAGGCGCATGTGGTCGGCCACGGCACTATCCCCCGACGGACCGGGCGGCGCGGGCGATCTTTTCCTCGTTGAGCCGGCAGACAGTGTCGAGCACCAGTCGCCTGGTTTCGGGGCGGATCTCGCGGCTGTTCTTCAGCGCGCGATGCACGGTGGCGGCGCCAAGTTCCGCCTTCTCGGCAATCTCCCGGATGGTGCAAAGCCGTTCCATGCCAAGCGCAGCTTCGAAAGCCATGTCGCTCCTCCTCGGTTGCATCAAGGCACGGCTTCCGGCCGGCCTCAAGCTTGAAAGTCGGGGTTTTAATCCAGAGCCGGGATTCTGCGATCCGCGCCGCGCAGGGAGCAAGGCGGCGCGGATCGCCGGGCGCTTTCGCGTCGCTAACCCCATCGAGGCGCGCGCCCATTATGTTCCTCCGGCTCGCAATGCGGGCCGGTCAGCCTGCCTTCCGAGTCGCCACTTCGAAGCCGGCCTCGCGGGCGGTGGCGAGCAGCGAGAAATAGCCTTTGCTGGCATAGGTCAGCGGATGCGCCTTGGCCGGATCCTGCTCGGCTTCGACAACGAGCCAGCCTTCATAGCCGCGCGCAGCGAGGGGTTTCAGCAATGACAGGAAATCGACCGAGCCGTCGCCGGGCACGGTAAAAATGCCGTCCATTACCGCCGCCATGAAGCTCATGTCCTCGCGGCGTGCCCGTTCCAGCACCGCCCTGCGAACGTCCTTGCAATGGAAATGCACGATACGGTCGAGATGCCGTTGCAGCAGCGATTGCGGGTCGCCGCCCGAAAACAGGCAGTGGCCGGTATCGAACAAAAGGCCGACGCTTCGGCCCGTCGCCGCCATCAGCCTGTCGACTTCATCGTCCGTCTCGACGATGGTGCCCATGTGGTGGTGGAAGGCCATGCCGACCCCGAATGCAGCCATGCGGTCGGCGAGGGCGGTCAGTTTCTTGCCATAGGACGGCCAGTCCCTGTCGGCGAGGCGCGGACGCTCGGAGATCGGTGCGAAAATGCCGTCATGGCGACCGCGCGAGGTGTCGGCGTAGACGACGATCCTGGCGCCAAGGTCGCGCAACAGCTGAAGATGCGGGGTGATCGCCGCGAATTCCTCGCCGACCGTGCGGTCGAGAATGCGGCCATCATACCAGCCGGAGACGAGTTCCAGGCCATAGGAAGACAGGAGCGGCCCAAGCACTTCAGCCTGGCGCGGAAATTTGCCGCCGAGTTCGGTGCCGCGGTAGCCGGCCAGCGCCGTTTCCGACAGGCAGGTCTCCAAGGACGTATCCCCGCCAAGCGCCGGAACGTCGTCATTGCTCCAGGTGATGGGATTGATGCCGATCTTGACCGTCATGACGCCAGGCTTTTGCGGGCTTGGGAAGACAAGCCGAGCCTGCAAACTGGCGACAAAGAGGCCCTGTCACTAGGTCCAGTTCAGCCGAATTTGGCAGAACCAATTAATGGTGACCGATTCTAGTCTTCCTTTGGGCGGCCAAAAAGGACGCGCAGTTCATCTTTGGCGTCCTCCAGCACTTTCTTCTGCGCCGCCGGCAGGTTCTTGCCGGCGCGGTTGATGTAGAAATTCAGCATCGACATGGCGGATTGAAACGGCCCTGCCTTGCGTCGGTCGCTGTGCTCGGCCGATCGCTTCAAAGAGGCGGCGATCTTCTTGGGATCGTGGGATTCGAAGATGTGTTCCTCGAGGTCCAGCGCGTCGCTGTGCTCGGTGACGTCGGCGGACCATTTCCGTTGCGCGGTCATGGCAAACTCCTTCCACTAGGTCGTTGCCGGGAAAACGCCTTATGGCGCACCCCTGTTCCACTTCGGCCCGGATCCCTGGAGCCACGGATTTGCCTGTCGTGGCGCTGCTCGGCGATGCGAATGCGCCGATAGTGGTCAGAACCGCCGATTCAAGAACTGCGGACAGGAAACGCTCTTGACCCCAATCGTCTCAAGCCAGGCAGAAAGTTCCGGCATCGACAGTGCCTATGCCTGGATACGGCTGGGCATCTCGATGCTGCTGGCAACGATCGGCGGGGTCGGCATGTGGGCGGTGGTCGTGGTGCTGCCTGCCGTGCAGGCAGAATTCGGCGTCGATCGCGCCGCTGCCTCGATGCCCTACACCGCGACCATGGTCGGCTTTGCCGCCGGCAATGTGCTGTTCGGCCGCGCCATCGACCGCATGGGGTATTGGATCCCGGCGCTGATTGCCGCGATTACACTTGGCGCCGGCTTCCTGCTGGCGTCGCTGACCAGTTCGATCCTGCAGTTCACCCTCGTCCAGGGCCTGTTGATCGGCGTTGGCTCGTCGGCGATCTTCGGGCCGCTGATCGCCGACATCTCGCACTGGTTCAACCGGCGCCGCGGCGTCGCGGTGACGGCTGCCGCATCCGGCAACTATCTCGCCGGAGCGATCTGGCCGACGGCGATGCCCTATGTCATGCAGACCGAAGGCTGGCGCTTCACCTATGCCGCGATCGGCGTCGTCTGCCTGGTCACCATGGTGCCCTTGATCCTGCTGCTCCGGCGCGGCGCACCGCCCCAGGCGGCTCCGGGATCGCCGGGCAGCCGCGTGGTCCAGCCGATCTCGCTGTCGCCGGCGGCCTTGCAGGCGCTGCTCATCGTCGCCGGGCTCGGCTGCTGCGTGGCGATGTCGATGCCGCAAGTCCATATCGTCGCCTATTGCATGGATCTCGGCTACGGCGTGGCGCATGGCGCCGATATGCTGTCGATCATGCTGGCGGCGGGCGTCGTCAGCCGGCTTGGCTCGGGTTTCCTTGCCGATCGCATCGGCGGCGTGAAAACCCTGCTGATCGGCTCGGTGCTGCAATGCCTGTCGCTGTTGTTCTATATCCCGTTCGACGGGCTTGCCTCGCTTTATGTCGTCTCGCTGGTCTTCGGCCTGTCGCAAGGCGGCATCGTGCCCTGTTATGCGATCATCGTGCGCGAATATATGCCAGCCAAGGAGGCTGGCCAGCGCGTCGGCATCGTCATGATGGCGACCATCTTCGGCATGGCGATCGGCGGCTGGATGTCGGGCTGGATCTTCGATCTGACCGGCTCCTATGCCGCCGCGTTCCTCAACGGCATTGCCTGGAACCTGCTGAATATTTTGGCCATGGTGCTGCTGCTGTGGAAGGCCCGGCGCAGCGCTGCTGTGGCGGCCTGAAGCACAGCGGTACGGATACAGTCTCTCCGGCCGTCGCTTGACAACAGCCGAAGGCTGCGCGACGCCAGACAAGGTGTGGCAACGGGCCAGGTTGGCAAGGCAGCAGTGGCAAAGACCCTGAACATCGTCTCACGGTCGCGTCTGGGCGGTTGCCGGGCTTCGGGACCAGTACGGTGATCAAGCCGCGCTCGCGCCGCGGCGGCGGCCGCCCGACCATCGCCGATGTCGCCCGCAAGGCCGGCGTCGGCGCCATTACCGTATCGCGCGCCCTGCGTGAGCCGGGGCGTGTCTCGGAAGATCTGCGCCGCCAGATCGAGTCGGCCGTGAACGAGCTCGGCTATGTGCCCGACCCGAATGCGCGGGCGCTGGCTTCGGCGCGCGCCGAGGTCTTTGGCGTTCTGGTGCCGTCGCTTACCAACAACGTCTTTGCCGAAGTGGTGCGCGGCATCTACGACAGCCTGTCGGACGGCCCTTTCCGGATCCAGCTTGGCAACACCCACTATTCCGGCCTCGAGGAAGAGCGGCTGCTGCAGGTGTTTGGCCCGCAACGCCCGGCGGCGCTGATCGTGGCCGGCATCGACCAGACGCCGGCCTCGCGAAAACTGCTGGAAACGGCGGGCTGTCCGGTGGTGCAGGTGATGGAGACCGGGCCCGATCCGGTCGACATGATGGTTGGTTTCTCGCATTTCGAGGGCGGCAAGGCGGCTGCGGAACATCTGATCGAGGCAGGCTATCGCCGGATAGGCTTCATCGGCGCGCGCATGGATCCGCGTTCGCAGCGGCGGCTTGCTGG
Organism: Mesorhizobium sp. M0698; assembly: GCF_040320455.1. NCBI lineage: Bacteria > Pseudomonadati > Pseudomonadota > Alphaproteobacteria > Hyphomicrobiales > Phyllobacteriaceae > Mesorhizobium > Mesorhizobium sp. M0698. The sequence goes on from NZ_JAMYPQ010000001.1 coordinate 161,834, forward strand.
CTATCGCGCGGCGATGGAGGCGGCCGGCCTGTTCGATCCGAGGCTCACCACCACGACGCCGGTGCCCTCCAGCGTCACCCTCGGCCGCGAATTGTTCCGCGACGCGCTGGCCAAGGTGCCGAGCCTCGATGGGGTGTTCTGCAACAATGACGATATCGCCCTCGGGGTGCTGTTCGAATGCCATCGCGCTTCGATCGCCGTGCCGAAGACGATCGGCATCGTTGGCTTCAACGATCTCGACATGATGGAGGTGGCCTTTCCGTCGGTCACCAGCGTTCGGACCTACCGCTACGAGATCGGCCGGCGGGCGGTCGCCATGGCGCTTGCGGCGATCGAAGGCAACAGGCCAGAGCAGCGGGTCGTCGACCTTGGCTTCGAACTCAAGCGACGTGAGAGCACGGCGCGCTGAAGCGAGCTTCGACGCAATGGCGCTTTACACTACGTCATGGTAGCGCTACCAGTTATCGCCGGGCGATACTTCGCCCCGACGATGGGAGGCTGTTTATTATACATAAGCGACAGCTCATGCTTGTTTATTATGTATAATATGATAGTTTTTGTGGGACTAGCCGGGCAGCAAAGGAGGGGATCGGGTCGGCATTCGGCCACCTGAACGCGCGACGGGTACGGCGGGAGGTGCCGGGCCGGAAACGCGCAAATTCATCGGCGTAACAACAAACAAAACTGCAACTGGGAGGAATATCGATGATCAAGTCACTCGTTGGCGGTATCGTTGCCGCCACTGCTTTCGTCATGCTGAGCTCGTCGGCGATCGCCGATCCTGAAATCGTCAAGGGGCCATCGGCCGAGCCTGACTGCTTCGCGCCCTGGTCGGCCGATACGCAGTTCTTCAAGTTCCCCAAGAAAGACGGCCCGTACCGCATCGCTCTGGCCAACGGCTATATCGCCAACACTTGGCGCATCCAGATGGTGCAGACGGCAAAGGCCTATGCAGCGCAGCCGGACGTCGCGGCCAAGCTCAAGGAATTCAAGGTGGTCTCGACCGGCGAAGACGTGCCGGCCCAGATTTCGGCGATCAACAATTTCATCGATTCCGGCTATGACGCGATTGTCGTCAACGCCCAGAACCCGACCGCATTCGGTCCTGTCATCAAGCGGGCCAAGGAAGCCGGCGTGGTGCTGGTCGCCTTCGACAACATCCTCGACACCAAGGATGCCATCAACGTCAATGTCGACCAGAAAGGCCTTGGCGAATTGTGGGCCAACTGGCTGGTCAAGCACGTGCCGAACGGCGGCAAGGTGCTGGAAGTGCGCGGCGTCGCCGGCACGTCCGTCGACACCGATCGCCATAACGGCATCCACGAGGTTCTCGACGCTTCCGGCAAGAAATGGGATGTCACCGAGGTCGTCGGCAAGTGGGATGACGGCGTTGCGCAAAAGGCTACGGCCGATGCCATTGCCACCAACGGCCCCTTCGACGGCATTACCGGACAGGGCGGCGATACCGGCATCGTGCAGGCGATGATCGATGCCAAGCATCCGTTCGTGCCGTTCGGCGGCGAGACGGAGAACGGCTTCCGCAAATTCTGCGCCAAGTTCGCCGCTGACGGCCTGAAATGCTCGTCGGCCGGCACCGGCCCGGCTCAGGTCGCGGTTGCCATCAAGACGGCGATTGCAGCACTTGAAGGCCAGGTCGTGCCGCAAGCGGTCAAGCTGCCGCTGGCGATCGTCGAGGATCCGAACTTCAAGGCAGGCCAGGATTTCTTCCCCGATCAGTCCGACAATTTCTTCGTCGGCAATTCCTTCCCGACCTGCGGCATCAATTTCACGGCGCAGGAAATCATGGGCCAGAGCAAGGAAAACCAGTAAACTCCGACAGCCCGACGCCGCGGGAATCCCGCGGCGTCGGCGCTCGACATCCTGATTGCCAAGCGCCTGGGGAGGGCCGATGGACGGTGCGGTTCCGCTCTTCCGCATGGAAGGCATATCCAAGCGCTATGGCGGCGTGCGGGCGCTGGAGAAGGCCGAACTGTCGGTCACTCCAGGCAGCATCCACGCCATTCTCGGCGAGAACGGCGCCGGCAAATCGACGCTGATCAAGGTTATGGCGGGGGTCGTTGCGCCCGACGAGGGCCGCATGATGCTGGACGGAAGCGAAGTTACCTTCGCTTCGCCGGCCGCTGCCAATCAGGCCGGCATCGTCTGCATCTTCCAGGAACTGTCGCTCGTCCCCGAACTCAGCGTTGCCGACAACATCGTCATTTCCGATCCGCCGAAGCGTTTCGGCATGATCGACCGCAAGGCGCAGCGCCGCATCGCCGAAGAAGCCCTTGCTCGCGCCGGCGCTTCCGATATCCATCCGCTGGCGCTGGTCAAGGATCTTCCCCTTTCAAGAAGGCAGATGGTCGAGATCGCCAAGGCACTGGCGCGCAAGCCACGCATCCTGATCCTCGACGAGGCGACCTCGGCGCTGACTGCGGCTGACGTCGCCAGAGTTTTCGCCGTGTTGAAGCGGCTGCGTTCGGAAGGGCTGGCGCTGCTCTATATATCGCACCGCATGAACGAGATCGCCGAGCTGGCCGATCAGTGCACGGTGTTCCGCAATGGCCGCAATGTCGCCAGCTACGCGGCCGGCACCAAGAGCGACAATGAAGTCGTCGAACTGATGATCGGGCGCGAATACAGCCACATCTTTCCGCCCAAGCCCGCACGGGCGGCTGCCGCAGCCGCGCCGGTTCTCGAGGCGCGCAGCCTGTCCTGGACGGATCGGCTGCACGATGTCTCGCTGTCGGTCGGGGCGGGCGAGGTGGTCGGCCTTGGCGGCCTCGACGGCCAGGGTCAGCGCGAATTGCTGCTCGCCTTCTTCGGTGTGCTGCGCGGCCTGTCAGGCCAGATCCTGATCGACGGCAGGCCGGTGGCGATCGCCAGCCCGGCCGCCGCGCGCGATGACCGGATCGGCATGGCGTTGATCCCGGAGGACCGCAAGACGGAAGGGTTGATGCTGCCGATGACGGTGCGCGAAAACCTCTCCTTTGCCGCCCTCGACCGGCTGTCCAGGGCCGGCATCATCGATCGCGCCGCCGAGCAGCGGCTGATCGACGACATGGTTGGTCTCCTGGCGATCAAGACGGCCGGGCTCGACATTCCGGTCGGCGCACTGTCCGGCGGCAACCAGCAGAAGGTCGTCATCGCCAAATGGCTGATGCGGCAGCCGCGCATCATCCTGCTCAACGATCCGACGCGCGGCATCGATGTCGGCACCAAGCAGGAGCTTTACCAGTTGATGCGCAAGCTTGCCGACCAGGGCGCGGCGATCCTGTTTTATTCGACCGACTATGACGAGCTGATCGGCTGCTGCGACCGCGTGCTGGTGCTCTATGACGGCGCGGTCAAGCGCGAACTGGTCGGCGCCGAAATCACCGAGCGGGCGCTGATCGCCAGCGCGCTCAACATTCACGAAGAGATGCCAAAGCAAGGAGCGGACGCGTGAAGGATTGGCGCTACTGGCTTGCCGAACAGCGCGGAACGCTGCTGGCGTTCGGCATCTTCGTTGTCATGTTCGTCATCTACACCTCGAACCATCCGGCGGGCTTCACCGCCAACGTCGTACAAACGGCCTCGAACAAGGGCGTGCTGCTCGCCTTCGTCGCCATGGCGCAAACGCTGGTGGTGATCACCGCCGGCATCGACCTTTCGGTCGGTATGATCTTCACGCTGACCAACTGCCTGGCCTCGTGGCTGGTCGTCGGCACCGGCATCGAGACCGCCTTCGGCGTCCTCGCCGTGCTCGGCACCGGGCTGCTGTGCGGGGCAATCAACGGTGCGATCGTCATCTATGGACGCCTGCAGCCGATCGTCGCCACCATCGCCACCGGCGCGGTCTATTTCGGCATCGCGCTGCTGCTTCGGCCGTTTCCCGGCGGCTCGGTCAATGAAGGGCTCGCCGATGCGCTGACCGGGCGCCTGTTTGGTTTTGTGCCGGCGAGTCTGGTGACGCTGCTGGCGGTCGTGCTCGTGGTCTGGGTGCCGTTCAGCCGTTCGGTGCTAGGCCGCGCCGCTTATGCAGCCGGCTCCTCGGAGATGGCGGCCTACATGTCCGGCGTGCCGATCCGGCGTGGAAAGTTCGCCGCCTATGCGCTTGCCGGTCTGCTTGCCGCGATCGGCGGGCTGTTCCTGACGTTCTTCACCTATACCGGTGATGCGGCCTATGCCAGCGGCAACGCCTATACGCTGTTTTCGATTGCCGCGGTCGTGCTTGGCGGCGTGTCGCTGTTCGGGGGCAAGGGCAGCGCCATCGGCGCGATCTTCGGCGCGCTTGCCTTCCGCACCATCGGCGACCTGCTGTTCGTCTTCGATTTCGATCCGCTCTGGCAGCCCCTGTTCCAGGGCGTCATTCTGCTGATCGCGGTCAGCCTCGGCGCGTTCGCTCTGTTTCGGGTCCGCAACCGGCTGGAGTGGTTCCTGTGAGCGAAACGACTGTGAGTGGTCTCGCAGGCCGCATGCCGAAATTCCTCCGCCGCGCCGACCCGGCGGTGCTGACGGCGTTCGCCTGTATCGTGCTGCTGCTGTTCCTCGGCAGCCTCTATTCGCGCAGCTTCCTGTCGCCTGAATACCTTTTGCAGCAGCTCAAGGTGGCGTCGTTTCTCGGCGTCATCGCGACCGGCATGATGCTGGTCATCCTGCTCGGCCAGATCGACCTGTCGGTGCCCTGGTCGGTGGCGGCCGGCGCCATGATGGCCTGCGCCGCGGCCGCATACGGTACCGTCGGCGTGGCGCTTGCCATTCCGTTCGGCATCTTCTGCGGTGTTCTGATCGGCATCGTCAACGGCATCGGCGTCGCCTATCTGCGCATTCCCTCGATGATCATCACGCTTGCCACCAACGCCGTCGCGCAGGGGCTGATGGTGGTCTACACGGGCGGTTTCTCGCCGCAGGATTCGGCGACCGGTGCGATGCGCTATCTGGCGACCGGCTTTGCCGTTCCTGGCGTGCCCAACGCCGTCCTCATCTGGGCGCTGATCGGCGCCGCAATGGTGTTCGTGCTGACCCGCACCGGCTTCGGCCGCACCGTCTACGGCATCGGCAATCGCGAGCGTGCCGCCTATCTTTCCGGCATCGATACAAGGCGCGTGGTGATGATCGCCTTTGCGGTTTCGGGCGGGCTCTCCGCCTTCGGCGGCGTGCTGTTGGCCGGCTATGCCTCCAAGGCGGCACAGTCGATGGGCGATGCCTATCTGCTGCCGTCGATCGCCGCGGTGGTGCTCGGCGGCACCTCGATCCTCGGCGGGCGCGGCTCCTATCTCGGCACCGTCGCCGGGGTAATCCTGATCACCCTCTTGCAGTCCATTCTCTCTGTCATGCAGATGCCGGAGGCGGGACGGCAGATCATCTACGGCGTCGTCATCGTAGCCATGCTGCTGCTCTATGGCCGCGCGCCGGCAAGCCGCTGACCTGCATGACCGGTCAAGACGTGGCATATAAGCCGGCGAGCACTGTTCGAACGACACCCGCCATCGTGGTGATGGGCGTCGCCGGCTGCGGCAAGTCGGTCGTCGGCGAAGCGCTTGCAGCGGCATTGGGCGCCGTCTTTATCGAAGGTGACAGGCTGCATCCGCCCGAAAACGTCGCGCGCATGGCGAGCGGGCAGCCGCTTACCGACGCGCTGCGCGAGGGCTGGCTCGACGCGATCGGCCAGCGGATGGCCGCGTCGGTCGCAAGCGGGCAAGGTGTGGTCGCCGCCTGCTCGGCGCTGAAGCGCAGCTACCGCGATCGCCTGCGCGGCTTTTGCCCGGATATCGTTTTCGTTTACCTGGAGATCGACCCGGCAACAGCAAAACAGCGCGTCGGCAATCGCAAGGGTCATTTCATGCCGGCAAGCCTGGTCGACAGCCAGTTCGCCACGCTCGAGGCGCCAGCGGCGGACGAGGCGGCGATAACCCTGGATGGCACGCGTCCGGCCGCCGACACCGTCGCGACTGCGTTGAGCCTGCTCGCGCGCTAGATTTGCGACGTCAGTTCGACCGGGAAATCGTCATTGTCGGCGTCGCGCATGGCCGCGAGGCTGCGGTTGTCCAGCACCTCGGCGATCGCCTGCCGGACCTCCAGCATCATGTGCCGAACCTGGCAGGTCGCCTCGTCGCAATCCTCGCAGCGCTGGTATTGCGTGCGGCTGGCGCAGGGGATCGGCGCCAGCGGCCCGTCGAGGACACGCACGACATGGCCGATCTTGATGTCGGAAGCCGGCCGGGCAAGGCGGTAACCGCCTTCCTTGCCCTTGCGGCTCTGGACGAAGCCGGCGTTACGCAACTCGCCCAGGATGGCATCCAGGAATTTCTTGGGGATGTTATTGGCGACCGCAATGTCGTTGACGAATGCGAGCTGGCCGACCGGCAGGCCCGACAGATGCACGAGGGCCTTGAGGCCGTATTTGCCTTTTTTGGTAAGCATGCCCCGAGTCAACCCATGAAGCCCCAACCACCCGCGTCTGGCGGCTGTTTGTGTGCAAATCATGACGGTTTGATCACGCGAAGCCGTTCGCGAAAACAAGCCGTCCGTTCTCACGGTAGGCACAAACGCGTTGATTCTTTGTAACGTTTTGGACGGAATGCGCCCGGAAAGTGCCAGAAATCACCTTTCGCGGCGCGAAAGCAAAGAAGCCGGCAAAGCCGGCCTCTGTCAAAGTTGGAAGATCGCCTCAGCGGCTGCCATAAGTCTGCTCGAGCAGGCCGCCCGCTGCAAAGTGGTCGGCCTGGACCTTGGCCCAGCCGCCGAAGACGTCCTCCACCGTCAGCAGGCGGACATCGGGAAACTCAGCCTTGTATTTGGCGGCGACCGCCGCGTCCCGGGCCCGCAGGCCGTTGCGGGCGGCGATGTCCTGGCCCTCCGGCGTATAGAGGAAGTCGAGATAGGTCTTGGCGAGATCGCGCGTGCCATGCTCGTCTGCAACGGTGTCGACGATCGCCACCGGAAATTCCGCCAACAGGCTGACCGAAGGCGTTACCTGCTCGAACTTGTCCTCGCCATACTCCTTGCGGACGCCGCGCGTTTCCGACTCGAAGGTGATGAGTACGTCGCCGATTTCGCGCTGCACGAACGTGGTGGTCGCGGCGCGCCCGCCGCTGTCGAACACCGGCACGTTGTTGAACAGCTTTGTCACAAACTCCTTCACCTTGGCATCATCGCCCTTGAAGGCTTCCTTGGCGTAGGCGGTGGCCGCAAGATAGGTGTAGCGCGCATTGCCCGAGGTTTTCGGATTGGGGAAGATCACCTGGACGTCGTCGCGCACGAGATCGTTCCAATCCTTGATGTGCTTCGGATTGCCGGCGCGCACCAGGAAGGACGGCAGCGAATAGAACGGCGAGGCGTTGTCGGGAAAGTCCTTCTGCCAGTCGGCGGAGATGAGGCCCTTCTTGACCAGGAAGTCGATGTCGATGACCTGGTTGAAGGTGACGACGTCGGCGCCGAGGCCTTCGGCGATGGCACGCGCCTGCGCCGACGTTCCGGCATGCGACTGATCGATGGTCACACCGGGGTGCCCGGCGACGAACGCTTTGTTGACCTGCGCAAACAGTTCGCGGCCGACATCATAGGAAGCATTGAGCAATCTGTCGGCCGACCAGGCTTGGGAGGATGCGAGGACCAGGCCGGCCAATGTGGCGACGCCAAGCAAAAATCGCTTCATGAAAACAGGCTCCAATGCCATGAGCTTAATGCCGGACCATAGCGGCAAGGCATCGTGCGCGACGAGGCACGCAGAGCGGCCGCTCCACGTTGTCGATAGAAGAAATATTCCCGCTGTGGTCGATTTCTAGTTTTTTCTTTCAAGCAGAGTCTCAGGACAGCTTGGCAGCGGCGCCGATGCCGTCGGCGTTGCGTCAAGAAAAGATCAGCCAAGTTGCACAAGAAGGTCGAGGAATTGCTGGCTGAGATTCCCGTCTTGCCGCTCGATGTGCCGGTGGATGCCGAGTACGGCGCGATTCGCGCAGAACTGGAAGGCAGGGGCCAGACCATCGGCCAAAATGACCTTTTTATTGCTGCCCACGCCCGTGCGCTTGGAACTACCCTGGTGACCGCCGACACCGGGGATTTCAACCGGATCAAAGGCCTGAAGGTCGAGAACTGGCTGGTGTAGCGCCTGATAGAGGATCAAGCAGCCGGAAAAAGCTTCCAGCGCCGCGGCCGAAAAGCCACTCGAGTTTTCTGCGCCGCCGGATGGTCGACCGGCAATTCGATCTCGACCCGCTGACGTTCGCCGCCGATTTCGAGCTCGACCCGCCTGGTGCCGGCGACGCGGCGGCTGGCGGCGACCGTGCCGGCGATGCAGCCGTTGCATTCTTCCACCAGATCGACGTCGTGCGGGCGAAAGAACAGCGTCGCTTCGCCTTGCGGTGCGTGCGGCGCGGAAAGCCCGATCGGCCGGTCCGCGATCCAGACCTGGCCGTCCTCGACCTTGACCGGAAGCGAACTCGATTCGCCGATGAAGCCGTAGACGAAGGGCGAGTTCGGAGTGTCGTAGATTTCGTCGGCGGTGCCGACCTGCTCGATGCGGCCCTGGCTCATCACCACGACGCGGTCGGCAAGCTCCAGCGCCTCTTCCTGATCATGGGTGACGAAGACCGTGGTGTGGCCGGTGGCGTCGTGGATGTCGCGCAGCCAGCGGCGCAGTTCGCGGCGCACCTGCGCATCGAGCGCGCCGAACGGCTCGTCGAGCAAAAGCACGGCCGGTTCGATCGCCATGGCGCGGGCCAGCGCCACGCGCTGGCGCTGGCCGCCCGAAAGCTGTGCCGGATAGCGTTTTTCCAGACCGGAAAGCTGAACGAGGTTGAGGAGTTCCGAGGCGCGGCGGCGGATTTCCTTCGCCGACGGGCGTGACGGCCCGTGCCGGACCTTGAGTCCGAAGCCGATATTGTCGGCGACCGTCATATGGCGAAACAGCGCGTAGTGCTGGAAGACGAAGCCGACATTGCGCTCCTGAATCGACTTTTGGGAGGCATCCTCTTCGCCGAAGAAGATCTTTCCGCGGGTCGGTCGCTCCAAGCCGGCAATCAGCCTGAGCAGCGTCGTCTTGCCGGAACCGGAAGGTCCCAGCAGGGCGATCAGTTCTCCCGACTTGATGTCGAGCGAAACGTCGCGGAGGGCCGGAAACCGCTCAAACTCCTTGCGCACGTTGGCAACGCGAACTTCCATGCAAATCCCTTTTGTAGTTGATGCATGCCGTTATCCCAAAACCGGTTCCCACTTTTGGGCGACATCAAATCTTTATTTTATGCATGTCGTTGTCCAAAAAACGCTACACACTTTTGGGCGACATGCATTTGTCAGTGTCCGCGCGTCGCGGCGATCTCGGCGCCGTAGCGCATCTCGAGAAGTGTTTTCAAGACCAGCGTGACGAGCGCCAGGCCGGCAAGCAGCGAAGCGACGGCAAAGGCGGCGGCGGCATTGTACTCGTTATAAAGGATTTCAACATGCAGCGGCATGGTGTTGGTTAGCCCGCGTATGTGGCCCGACACGACCGAGACCGCGCCGAACTCGCCCATGGCACGGGCATTGCACAGCAACACGCCGTAGAGCAATCCCCATTTGACGTTGGGCAACGTCACGTACCAGAACGCCTGCCAGCCGTTGGCCCCGAGCGACAGGGCAGCCTCCTCGTCGCCATTGCCCTGTTCCTGCATCAGCGGGATCAATTCGCGGGCGACGAAGGGGAAGGTGACGAAGACGGTGGCCAGCACGATGCCCGGCACGGCAAACAGGATGACGATGCCATGCGCCTTGAGCCAGGCGCCGAGCAGGCCTTGCGCGCCGAACAGAAGTACATAGACCAGGCCTGAAATGACCGGGGAGACCGAAAACGGCAGGTCGATCAGTGTGGTCAGGAACGCCTTGCCCTTGAACTCGAACTTGGCGATCGCCCAGGCGGCGGAAATACCGAAGACGATGTTGAGCGGCACCGAGATCGCCGCGACCAGAAGCGTCAGGCGGATCGCCGAGCGCGTGTCCGGTTCGCTCAGCGCCTGTGTGTAGGCCTCGATACCTTTGGCGAAAGCTTCCTTGAAGACGATTATCAGCGGCAGGAGCAGGAAAATGCCGAGGAAGGCAAAGGTCACGATCATCAGCACGGTTCTCGCCGTGCGGCTCTCGGTCACCGCCGGCGACTGGCTTTCATGGTGCGGCGCGTAGGATTTGATCTCCGGGTCAGCCATAGCGCTTGCGGCTCCAGGTCTGCACCAGGTTGATGACCAGCAGCATGACGAAGGACAGCGCCAGCATGATCGCCGCTATCGCGGTCGCCGCGGCGTAATTATATTCCTCCAGCCGGATGACGATCAGAAGCGGCGCGATCTCGGATTTGAACGGCAGGTTGCCGGCGATAAAGATGACGGAACCGTACTCGCCGACGCCGCGCGCGAAGGCCAGCGCGAAACCGGTGACGATGGCAGGCGCCAGTCCGGGTAGTAGAACGCGGCTGATGATCTGGAAGCGATTGGCGCCGAGCGTGGCGGCCACTTCTTCTACCTCCTTGTCGATCTCCTCCATGATCGGCTGCACGGTGCGCACGACGAAGGGCAGACCGATGAAGACCAGCGCGATGACGATGCCGAGCGGCGTATACGCGACCTTAATGCCGAGCGGCGTCAGCAGGCTTCCGATCCAGCCGTTCGGTGCGTAAAGCGTGGTCAGCGCGATGCCGGCAACCGCCGTCGGCAGCGCGAAGGGCAGGTCGACCATGGCATCGGCGATGCGGCGGCCTGGAAAGCTGTAGCGCACCAGCACCCACGCGACGATCGTGCCGAAGACGACGTTGACGGCGGCGGCAACGAAGGCGGTGCCGAAGCTGATTTCAAGCGCGTTGATGGTGCGGCGGTCGGTGACGATCGCCCAGAAGTCGGTCCAGCCGAGCGCCGCCGAGCGCCAGATCAGCCCGGACAGGGGGATGAGGATGATGAGGGTGAGGTAGGCAAGCGAGAAGCCGAGCGTCAATCCGAAACCCGGAATGACGCTCGGCTGCCTGAATCGCCACCTCGCCTTGGCGGGTGCTGTGGTCATGTCGTCCTGATCTAAATGCTACTGGGCCGGCTTGTAGATCTGGTCGAATATACCACCATCGCCGAAATGATAAGGCTGTGCCTTCTTCCAGCCGCCAAAAAGCGGGTCGTCGATGGTGATCAGCTTGATCTCAGGCAGCTTGGCCAAGTCCTCCGCCGGCACCAACTCGGGCTTCGAAGGGCGATAATGGTTTTTGGCGATGAGCGTCTGGCCTTCCTTGGAATAGAGATAGCTCAGATAAGCTTCGGCAACTTTCCGCGTGCCTTTGGCGTCGACATTAGCGTCGACCACGGCGACCGGCGGCTCGGCCAGGATCGAGGTCGGCGGGTAGACGATATCGAAATTGTCGGCGCCGAACTCGTCGAGCGCCAGATAGGCCTCGTTTTCCCAGGCGAGCAGCACGTCGCCCAGCCCTTTTTGCGCGAAGGTCACGGTTGCGCCGCGCGCACCGGTGTCGAGAACCGGGACATGCGCATAGAGATTGCCGACGAATTCCTTGGTCTTGGCCTCGTCGCCGCCATCCTTGGCGCTGGCATAGGCCCAGGCGGCGAGATAGTTCCAGCGCGCACCACCGGAGGTCTTGGGATTCGGCGTGATCACCTGGACGTCGTCCTTGACCAGATCGCCCCAGTCATGGATGCCCTTGGGGTTTCCCTTGCGGACGAGAAAGATGATGGTCGAGGTGTAGGGCGCCGAATTGTTTTCGAATTTCGTCCGCCAGTCGGGATTGATCCTCTTCGCTTTCGAGACAATGGCGTTGATATCGCCTTCGAGCGCCAGCGTCACCACGTCGGCGTCGAGGCCGTCGATCACGGCGCGAGCCTGCGCGCCCGACCCGCCATGCGACTGCTGGACGGTGACCGTCTCGCCTGTCTCGGCCTTCCAGTGGGCGGTGAAGGCCTCGTCGAATTGTTTGTAGAGCTCACGCGTCGGATCATAGGACACGTTGAGAATGGTGGTGTCGGCAAACGCGAAACCGAGCGTGCCGAACTGGACAGACGTGGCGACCAGTGCGCCGAGCAGTTTCCTGAAATGAGGTTTGGTCATTTCCGCCTCCGTTGAACTCGCGCCAATCTACCGAATTGATAGAATTTAGATGCATTCAATGTTGCCTTTTTTGGCCTATTGAAGCAATTTTTCGCCTAGTTTCGGCGATGCGAGAAACTATTTTCCCCGCATGGACCATGATCGCGCTCCCGACGCGATTATCTAGAGACGGCTAGCTTTTCGGCAATGGCTGCGTCGCGCCCGAAGGTTTCGGCCGGCTATTCGGCGGTAACGGGAAAGTTGAAGCGCTCTTTTGGAAACGGCTCGTTCTCCAGCGTGAAGTGCCACCATTCGCGGGCGTAATTCTTGAAGCCGCCGGCACGCATCGCCTCGACAAGTCTTTTGCGGTTAGCCGCCGCTTCACTGGCTATGGATCGGTGAGCCGTTTCGCTCGCTGGATCGAAACAGTCGAAACCCGTGCCGAAATCGAGCGTGTCGGCATCGGTCGCGCCGCAGGACGGTTTCGGAGCGCTCTTGCGGTCGGCTCGCGCGATCGCGACATCGACCGTCGATCCGCGCGAATGGGTGGACAGTTCGCCGATATAGCCCTTGGCGATGAGATCCTTGCGCTTGACCTTTGGGTACCACTGCGGGTCCGGTGGTCCACTCGTTTTTGTCCAGTCACCCATGTCGGAGACAGCCCGCGCAGGGCGATAGCAGTCGAACACGACCAGCGTCAGCCCTTCGGCGGCAATCGCTTTCTGCACTGCCGAAAGCGCTTGCGCCGCTTGCCTGGTGAGGACGCATACCGGCGCATCGTAGCCGCTTACCTTGCGATGCAGGAAATTTTCGAGGCCGGCATAGCGGATATCCTGCCGGATATTGGGATCGATGTCGGCTAGCCGAACAAAGCTGGCGGGCAGCGCGTCAGCAGACGCCGAGAAAGTACCGGCGGCCGAAAGCAAGACGTAAAACACAATCCCCTGAATCACCTGCCGGAAATTATTCAAGGGAAACTTTCACTCGACGAAAACCTTCACACTGGCCGCGCGTCCCGCCGCGTCGATCACGGTTAGGGTCGAATAGCCGGCGCCGTCCGGCTGCCAGGTCGCGGTGCGCCGCCGGTCGATGCCGACCAGCGGCTTGCCGTTGGCCAGCCAGCGGAATGGTGCGCGGCCGCCTTGCAGCTTGAGCACCAGCGGCGAGGGGTCGGCCGAGGAAGTGCCGAGATCGACGCGAGCGCCGTCGGGCGGAAAGATGATGGTTGGCGCAGGTTCGGTCGGCATCGCCTGTACCAGCCCATCGGCGCCGGCGCCGAAGCGCGTCAGCGTCACCGGCAGCTCCTCGCGCTTCGGACGCCGGACGCCAGACGGCTGGCTCGGCAGCGGTACGGCGGCCAGGCTGGAACGGACAAAACCTTCGAACAGGATGGGCGCAGCCGAGACATAGCCGGACAGGCCGGGCACAGCGCCGGCGTCGGGGCGGCCGACCCAGACGCCGAGCACGTAGCGGCCGTCGAAGCCGACCGACCAGGCGTCGCGATAGCCGTAGGAGGTGCCGGTCTTGTAGGCGATGCCGCGTTGGGCGGCACCCTGGGGAGGCTTGACGCCTGACAGGATGTCGGTGATCTGCCAGGTCGCCTGCCCGTCGAGGATGGTGGTGGTCGAGCGTTCGGCATTCGCCGGCTCGGTGCCGTCATGCAGCGTGTGTGCCTTGCCGCCATTGGCAAGGCCGGCATAGAGTTGGACCAGGTCGCGCAGGGTCACCCCGACGCCGCCGAGGCCGATCGCCAGGCCGGGCGCTTCGTTGACGGGCAGGATAGGGGTCACATCGGCCTGGCGAAAGCGTGCCATCAGCCGGGCCGGGCCGACCGCGTCGAGCACGCGGATCGCCGGCACGTTGAGCGACAATTGCAGCGCCTGCCTGATGCTGACATCGCCCTGATAGCCCATGTCGAAGTTCTTCGGCCGATACCCGGAGAAATCGGCTGGGCTGTCCTCGATCAGCATCTCCTGCGCCACCAGGCCCTGTTCGAAGGCGAGGCCGTAGATGAACGGCTTCAGCGTCGAGCCAGGCGAGCGAACGACCTTGGTCATGTCGATCCAGCCCGAACGGCTGGCATCGAAGAAATCGGCAGAGCCGACCTCACCAAGAATATCGCCGGTACGGGCATCGGCCAGTACCATGGCCACCGAGAGGCGAGGGCCGAGCCTGGCGGCCGCATCCTTGGCCACCTGCTCCAGCCCTTCCTGGACACTCTTGCGGATCGTCAGTTGCAGCTTCTGGCCGGGAATGGCCTTGGACAGCATCGTATAGGCCGCATGGGCAGCGAGCGCCGGCAAGGTCCGCCGCAGCCCCGACACATCGTCGAGCGCGGCACGCGCGGCCTCACGTTCGCCGAGCAGGCCTGCCGAGACCATGCGGGTCAGCACGCGGTCGCGGGCGGCATGGGCGACGTCGAGGTTGCGGTCAGGGCGCCGCTTTTCCGGCAATTGCGGCAAAGCGACGAGCAGGGCCGCCTCCGAGACCGTCAGCCGTTTCGGCTCCTTGCCGAAATAGGCAAGCGAAGCCGCGCGCACACCTTCGAGATTGCCGCCATAGGGCGCCAGCGTCAGATAGCGTTCGAGGATCTCGCGCTTGGAAAGCCGCCGTTCGATCTGGAGGGCGCGCAGCATCTGCTTGATCTTCGAGCCGAGGCTGCGGCTGTCGCGCGGTTCGATCAACCGGGCGAGTTGCATCGGCAGCGTCGAGCCACCGGACACGATATGGCCGCTGGTCGCGAACTGGCCGGCGGCACGCGCCAGTGCCAGCACGTCGACGCCTTGATGATCCCAGAAACGCTTGTCCTCATAGGTGACCAGCATGTCGACGAACTGCTTGTCGACCTGGTCCAGGCTGGTAGCGAGCCGCCAGTAGCCATCCGGCGTAGCGAAGGCGCGCAGCAGCTGGCCGTCTCGGTCCTGCACCTCGGTCGAGACCGTCAAAGCAGCCGGCAGCGGCGGCGGAAATGCGCGGTCGAGCTGCCAGAGGGCGGCGGCGGTGATTGCAGCGAGACCGGCCAAGGAAATGCCCGTGATGGCCGCTCGGCGCAGGAATTTTCTGGAGAGCATGGCGCCGCCCCTCATCCGCCTGCCGGCACCTTCTCCCCGTTTAGTGACGGGGAGAAGGGGGCTGTCGCGACCCTTGGCGCCTTTTCTGCGACGTTAAAGGTCGGCGAAAACTTCGGCGCATGGCTCTTTCTCCCCGTCTCTATACGGGGAGAAATGCCCGGCAGGGCAATGAGGGGCAGCGCCATCGCCATATTCCTATCCGCCATTTTTTGCCTTACGGCGCCTTGACCTCCATCATGCCGGTGGCGGTGCGGGCCGAATATTGCGGCCGGTACATGTCCTCGATCGTTGCCGCCGGGTGGGCATAGGTGCCCGGCGTCACCGCGCGCACGACGTAGGCGAGCGTGATGTTGCGGTCGCCGTCGCCGTCGTTGGGATTGAACGCCGCGACGAAACGGTCGTCGCGGAATTCGAGATGGGCGGCATCGGTCTGCGCCAGCCAGGAGAAGTTCGTCAATTGGGCGCTGGAGACCAGGCCCGGATTGTCGATCTCGAAGCCGGCCGGCAACAGGTCGGTGATCAGTAGCCGCGAAGGCCAGGTGTTCTGCTCGTAAACCTTGAGCACGACGACATAGCGTTCGTTCTGCTTGACCTCCGTCACGTTGGCCTCTGTGCCGTCTAGATTGTAGTAGGTACGGCTGATGGTAAAGCCGTTGCCGCCGGCCGGCAGAGGCTGGATCGGCGAGGCCACGGTGGTGACGACCGCCTGCAGCGGATTTCTGCCGGTGTTGACGATGGTCAGCGGACTGTCGGCCAGGTCGCCACCGGCGATCTGGTCCGAATAGCCGCCGGCATGCGGTGCGCCGTTGACGGTCAGCGCGATCGAATCATTGCCGGCCTTCAGCGCGCGGGCGGCCAGCAGCATCCAGGACTCGTCCTGTGTGCTGGTCCACCTGGCGTCGGCGCGTTCCCTGGTCACCAGCTGGATCAGCGCCGGCACGATGGTCGGCACCGGCTTGCTTTCCGCGGCAAGCGCCAGGATCGCCGCGCCGTCGCGCAGTGGCGAGCCATAGTCGGACCGGTAATAGTCATATTCGGGCGTCGACTTGGCCAGTTGCAGCGCGGCCTGGAAGGTTGCCTCCGAGCGCTGGGTGTCACCGTAGAGCGCGAGAGACGCCGCCAGTTGGGCGACGGCCATCGGGCTGGTAAAGGCTTCGAGCTGGGTGTCGGCATAATAACGCAGATCGCCGACCGAGGCCTTTTTGTTGCGGGCAAGCACATAGAGCGCATAGGCGATCTCGCTGCCGCGATCCTGGACGTCCTGATCGTAGCCGATCGCGTTCTGCAGATTGCTCAGCGCCTGGTTCATCGCCAGGGCCGGTACGTCGTATTTCTGCTCGCGCGCCCGGGTGAGGAAATCGGTGACATAGGCGTCGAGCCACAGATCGCCGGAACCCGGACCCCACAGGCCGAAGCTGCCGGCCGATGCCTGGTAGCTCAGCACCTTGTAGATGGCGTCCTGGACGCGGCCATGCAGATCGGGGACGCTGGCCATGCCGATGCCGGAAGCCATCTCGTTGACGTAGAGAAGCGGCATGGCGCGGCTGGTGGTCTGTTCGGCGCAACCATAGGGATAGCGGTCGAGCGTCATCAGCAGCGACGGTACATCGAAGGCAGCCGCCTGCGAAACGCCGACGCTGACCGAAGCGCCATCGAGCAGGCTTGCCGCCAGCAGTTCCTTGTCGACGCGCAGCGCGCCGCCATTGCCCTTGAGGTCGACGACCATGCGGGTGGTCACCGGCAGTTGCGCTGGGCGCACCGGCACATAGAGCGTCTGCTCGACGGCGGTGCCGTCGGCATGCGCAAGCTTGATGGTGATCGAGGCGTTGCCCGCGGTCTGCGCAATCAACGGCACGGTCAGCGTCTGCCGCTTGCCTTTGGCCAGCGTCAGCTTTTCAGGCAAGGCGGCACTGCCGGTAGACAGGTCGCCCGTCGTGTCGATGGTCAGCTTGTAGTCGCCAGCGGGGCCGTCGGTGTCGGCGACGTCGAGCCGCATGACGGCGGAATCGCCGGGCGCCAGGAATCGCGGCAGGCCGGCGGTGATCACCACCGGATCGCGAACGATGACGTCGGACTGGGCATGGCCGACTGCTTCCTTTGTCCAGGCGACGGCCATGACGCGCACGGTGCCGTTGAACTGCGGTATGTCGAAGTCGATCCGCGCCTTGCCGTCGGAGTCGAGCTGGACCGGGCCGGAGAAGAAGGCGACCAGCTTTTCGGTCGGCGGACTGCCTTGCGATTGCATGTTGGCGCCGTCGCCGCCGGTGCGCAGCTTACCGGTTGTGCCCAGCGAGCCGTCGATCAGCCGGCCATAGATGTCGCGAACCTCGAGACCGAGCATACGCTGGCCGAAGAACCAGTTCTCCGGATCCGGAACCTTGTAGTTGGTCAGGTTGAGGATGCCGACGTCGACGGCCGCGACCATGACATAGGCGTTGGTGCCGGGCTGCACGCCGGCTACGGCCACCGGGATCGACAGCTGCTGGCGCGGCATGGTCTTGTCCGGCGGCGCCAAGCTGACGGCAAGCTTCCGCGCGCCGGGATCGAGCTTCAGCCATTTGACGCCGATGGCGCGCGCCGGCATGCGTGTCTCTTGCGCATCGCCCGGCCTGAAGAGCGTTGCCGTGACGTAGGCGCCGGCACCCCAGTCGTCGCCGACCGGGATGTCGACAGTGCTGCCGCCGGCCGGCACGCTGGCGGTGACGGTCTTCAGGAGCTTGTCGGCGCCGATGGTGACGAGCAGCTCGCCGGCAAAGTGCGACGACACTTTGAGCTTGGCCACTTCACCCGCCGCATAGGTATCCTTGTCGAGGGCGATCTCGAGGCCGTCGGGCGTTTCGGTGGTGGTGGAACTGACATACCAGCCGGCGTCGAACTCGTAGCTGGTGGCCGGGCCTTCCGGATCCGCTGTCTCGATCTCGAGCCGGTAGCGGCCCCAGTCGACCGGCAGCGACACCGTAGCCTCGCCATCGGCGCTCAGGTCGACCTGGCCGTTGGCCACCGCCTTGGTGAAGGTGACCGGCTCATAGTTCCAGGAGTTGCTCGAGCGGTACCACTGGTAGCTGCGCTCGACCTTGACCAGCGACCACTGTGCGCCCTTCAGCGCCTCACGCTTGCCGTCTGGGTCGACGGCGATCAGGCTGAACTTGGCCGTGCCGCCTTGCGGCACCTCGTCGTCGTCGAAATCCGGGCGGATGCCGATCATGTGGCCCTGCGGGCGGATGCCGATATTCAGCGAGCGCTCGACGGCACGGCCGCCGGTTTCACGCATCCTGACAGTGACCTTTGCATCGACCAGCTTGGTGGTGGATGGCAATTGATCGACGGAGACCGGGAAGATCGCCTTGCCGTCCTCGCTGACCACCGGCAGGCCGGTGAAGGGCGTCACCGTCGGTTCCGCCGACTGTTCGTCGGCCAGACCGAAGGAATAGCCTTTGAAGCGGTCCCAGTCACGGGCGGTCGACAGCGTCAATTCGCCTTCGAGCGCGAGGCCCGCGGCCGGCGCGCCGTAGAGAAAGCGGCCGTCGACGGTAATGTTGGCGGTCTCGCCCTGCGCGATCTCCTGCTTGTCGGAGGACAGGTCGAACTCGATGCGGTCCGGTACGAAGTCCTCGACCAGGAACATCTGGCTGGCGACCGCCGCCTGCTTGGGATCGGTATGGATCGCCACCGTCCAGGTGCCGCGCATGGCGTTGGGTTCCAGCGGCAGGTCGACCGCGTGACCACCGGCCGATGCGCCATCGCTGACGATGCGGCGGTCCTCGACCCCGTCGGGCCGCGAGAAGATGAAGGTCAGCGGCAGGTTCTCGACCGCCTTGGCGGCACTGTCGCGGGCAAGGGCCGCGACATGGACATCTTCGCCGGCGCGGTAGATGCCGCGCTCGGTCCAGGCATAGACGTCGAGCGCGCCAGGTGCCGGCCGTCCGGCGACGCCACGGTCGGACAGGTCGAAGCCGGCGCGGCCCATATCGAGGAAGACGAAATCGTGGTCGTCCTGTTTGGCCATCAGCACGGCCGGGGCCATGCCGCTGTCGCCGCGCGTCAGGCCGGGATTGAACACCGCCCGCCCTTGCGCGTCGGTGGTCGCGGTGCCGAGGATTTCATTGTTCCTGGCCAGCAGCGTCAGCTCGGCGCCGGCGATCGGCTTGGCGGTTGCGAGCGAACGGGCAAAGACGTTCAGCCCATCCTGTCCGGTATAGGTCGACAGGCCGATATCGGAGACGACGAACCATTGCGTGGCGTGCGAATCATAGTCGTCGCTGCGATCGTTGACGGCTTGTGCGGTCAGCACATAGACGCCGGGCTTGCGCTTCGGCAAAGCCTCGTCGATTGGGAAGGAGGTGGTGACTTCCTTGTTGAGGTCGTTGGCGATGTCGAGCTGGCCTTGCCAGACCGGCTCGCCCATCTGTTCGGAGATGTTCGAAATGTCGTAGCCGTCAAGCTGGCGCAGGAACTGATATCCCGACAGAAGCTGGGCCAGCGAGCGGTCGCCGATGCGGAAGAGCTTCATTTCGGCGGCATTCATGTTGACGGTAACGACCGGTATGCCGCGGCGTGCGCCTGCGGGCAGCACGAAGCTGTCGCCGGTGAAGCGGGCCGAAGGCGCGCGGTCCTGCACGTAGATCGACAGAACCACCGGTGCCGCGGTGACTTCGCCAATGGCGGCCGGCAAGCCGGCGCGGAAGGTCACGTCATAATGTTGGCCGTGCTCGAGTCCTTCGACGCAGATCTGCTTGTCCTTGGCTTCGACGCCCTTGGGAGCGGCGTTGTCGACAGTAACGAACTGCGAGTAGTCGACGCCGGTCTTGACCAGTTCCTCGGAGAACTGCGCGCAGATGCGTGGCGCGCTGGTGTCGGCATCGACGGTATGATCGATGACGCGGAAGCCCTTGCGGGCCTTGAGATCCTGATAGGCGGCCCTGACTGCCGGCGAATTGACGAGAGCGAGGCTCGCCTCGTAGGCCTGCAGGGCCGGCCTGTAGAGATCGCGGCGATCAAGGCCGTCCCCGAGCAGCGCCAGCACGTCGGCGCGCGTCTTGGTGGTGCGCAGCAATTTGTAGGCGTTGAAGGCGGCGGAAGTGGCGTTCGCGGGTAGGGTCGACGGCTCCGAGCTGTTGGCGGTCGGATGGACGGCAAGCGTTTCGCGCGCCAGCTCGAGCCAGAGCTGGCCATCATCAGGCAACACCGAAACCGCCGCTTCGTATTTGTGCATGGCCGAGCGATGATCGCCCGTCAGCGCCGACTGTTCGGCGGCGGCCCTCAGCGCCGTCAGCCCTTCTGTCGGCTTGGTGTAGGTCGGGCCAGTGAGCTTGTTGCGGTATTGCTGGGCCTGGTCGGCCATCCAGTTGGGGAAGAAGGCGAGTTCGGGTGGCGCGCCGATGTCGGGATCGCCATCGATGTTGACGATCTTGCCGGCGACGGCGCCGCCGAAGGGTTTCAACGAATTGTAATCGGATTTAAGGAAGCACCATTTGGCCTTGAGGTTGTAGGTGAAGGCGCGGCAGGCCGGGTCGCCGAGGCAGGTGGTCTTGCACTGGTCGAGGCTGACATTCTGGTCGGATCTGAGATCGAAACCGAAATAGTCGGAATTGTCCGATGTCACCACCCGCCGGGCTTCGGCCGCTTGCGCGACACCGCTCCAGGCAAAAAAGAGAAGGAAAAGAATCGATAGACCACGAGCCGCGCGCATTGCCATAAACCCCTCCAGACAAGTGCTTACGTCCAGAAATCTTCAAGCTTCAGTCGCGCTTGTCAACATCGGGACGCGGCAGGATCCGCCTGCCAACGGTTTGCTTTCCGGCCGGTGACCGGTAGTAGCTCCATAGGACAGGGGATCACGCTTTCTTGCGGCGACGCAGAAGGTGTGAGTTCCAAGCCCTGTCTATTTCAGCAATTGGATTGTGGCCCCTTTACGAGTGCTTCAGAACTTCATTCCAATTTTAGGTTTGCGAGCTAGGCTAGGAGCGTAATGCCGGCGTATGAAAGGCAGATGTCGGGAGGAACCGCGCCACGGCGCGCGCTTTCGCGCGCCCTGCTTTTCGCATTGTTGTGCTCTACGGCACTTGTTGCCGAAACCGGAAGTGCGGCAGCCTTCGAGATTTTCGGCATCAAGCTGTGGGGATCCAAAGACGAAGATGCCGATATCGTCGACCCGCTGCGCTATGCGGTGACGATCGAGGCGCCGGACGCCGACAAGGATCTCGCCGAGAAGCTCGAAAACGCCTCGGCGCTGAAGGCCGACGAGGAACACCCGGTATCCGGTTCTCTCGGCCTGCTGGCCAAGGCGCGCAGTGACCGTGAGCAACTTGTTGCCGCACTCTACACTGACGCCCGCTACGAGGGTGTCGTCACCATCACTATTCAGGGCAAGCCGCTCGACGATCTGCCGCCCGATGCCGAGTTTTCGGGTCCGCAGCCGATACCGGTGGGGATAAGCATAGCAGCCGGGCCGAAATTCACGCTTGGCAACATCAAACTGGAAGGCGATGCGGCGGGGCTGGCAAGTGCCGATTTCGGCCTGATCGCCGGCGGTGACGCCAGTTCGGGCGCCGTGCTCAAGGCCGAGGCGGCGATCGTGCGGGCACTCAAGCAAGAAGGCAGGCCGCTGGCCAAGGTGACGGGCCGCGAGATCGTCGCCGAGCACGCCGGTTCGACGCTCGACGTGACGCTTGCCGTCGCCGCCGGCCCGGTCGCCGGCTATGGCGACACCACTGTCGAGGGCACCGAAAAGGTCGACCGCGACTTCACCGAATATATGACCGGCCTGAAGCGCGGCCGCCAGTATTCGCCCGATGAGATCGACGACGCGCGCGACCGGCTGCTCGGGCTCGAGGTCTTCAACAGCGTGACGGTGAAGGAAGCCGACGCGCTCGACGCCGAGGGCAACATCCCGATCGGTGTCGAGGTCAGCGAGCGCAAGCCGCGCTATTTCGGCATTGGCGGCAGCTTCTCAAACACCGAGGGGCTGGGCCTCGAAGGCTATTGGGGGCATCGCAATCTGTTTGGCCGCGCCGAAAAGCTGCGCATCGACGGCAAAATCAGCGGCATCGGCAGCAACGACTTGACCCAGCTCAATTACAATGCCGGCGTCATGTTCGAAAAGCCGGGCGTGGTCGGGCCGGCGTCGAAATTCATTGCCAGCGTCAATACCGTGCTGGAGCACCCCGACGCCTACGACCATTTCTCGGTCAAGGGCAGCACCGGCCTATCCTACGAACTCGACAAGAAGCAGACGGTTTCCGCGCAAGTCGCGCTGGATTATTCGAGGATCCACGACGCTTTCGGCAAGCACACCTATCTGATCGCCAGCATTCCACTGCAATATGTCTACGACAATCGCGACAGCAAGCTCAATCCGACCCGGGGCTTCAGGGTGCTGGCCTATGGCGAGCCGAGCTACGACATTTTGAGCGGGGCTGCGTTTGTCAAGCTGAAGGGCGAGGGGTCGGCCTACCAGTCACTCGATTCGGCCTCGAAATTCGTTTTCGCCGAACGTGTCGCCATCGGCTCTATCATCGGCGCCAGTCTTCAAGATGTTCCGGCAGATCGACGCTTCTACTCAGGCGGCGGCGGTTCGGTGCGCGGCTATGCCTATCAAGGCATCGGCCCGAAGGACAGCAATGGAGAGCCGATCGGCGGGCTTTCCTTCTTCGAGACCTCGGTCGAGATGCGCATCGCCGTCACCGACAAGATCGGCGTCGTGCCGTTCGTCGATGCCGGCACGGTGTCGACCAGGCAGGTCCCCGATTTTTCGGACATGAAGGTCGGCGCGGGTGTAGGCTTGCGCTATCTGACGGCGTTCGGGCCGCTGCGCGTCGACGCGGCGGTGCCGCTCAACCGCGGCCCCGACGATCCTCATTTCGGCATTTATGCCGGCATCGGCCAGGCATTCTGATGGCAATATTCAGGCGCATCCTCCGTATCCTTTTCTACACGCTGCTCATCGTCGTGGCAGCGGCGGTGGGGGCGCTCGTCGTGCTGACCAAAACCGAGCGCGGCCGCGAAAACCTTGCCGGCATCATCTCGACCATGGCCTCGACCGGTGATCGCAAGGTCACTGTCGTCGGCATCGACGGCATCTGGTCGGGCGCGCTGAGGGTCGATCATGTCGTTCTGGAGGATCGCGAAGGCGCCTGGATGGTGGCGCGCAACGTGGCCGTCGATTGGTCGCCGCTGGCACTCCTGTCGAAGAGCTTCAGCGCCGATCGCATTGGGGCCGAGCGTATCGAGTTGGCAAGGCTGCCGGTGGCCAATACACAGTCGAGCCAAAGCGGAGCGACGACGCTGCCGGTTTCCATCGACGTCAGGCAACTCGACCTTCCCGAAATCGCGCTCGGGCAGGCTCTGGCCGGCAGCGGTGTCGCCGAACTTGCAGCCAAGGGAGCGCTCAAGGCGGACGCCTCACCATTGGCGATCGAGACCAACCTCAACATCGTTCGCCACGACGGCAAGCAAGGCACGGTCGACGCCAAAGCCCATTTCGCGCCGGCCGACAACAAGCTCGACCTCGACCTTAAGGCATCCGAGCCGGCCGGCGGCATCATCGCCAACCTGCTCAACCTGCCGGGCGCGCCGCCGGTCAACATTGTCGTTTCCGGCACCGGACCGCTCGCCAACTGGAATGGCATAGGGACCTTCGTTGTCGACGGCCGGATCGTCACCCAGCTTACCGGTCGCCATCAGCTCACCGACAAGGGTCATTATGTCGAGGCCAACGGCGATGGCGAATTCGAGCGCTTCCTGCCCGAAACCCTGAAACCGCTGTTTGCCGGCAAGACCACCTTCGACCTCGCCGGCACAGCGACCGCGGCCGGCGGCGTCGATGTCGAGCGCGCCAATATCGACAGCGGCGCCGTGCACGCGACCGCCACAGGCATTGTCGATCCGAACGGCGCCAGCGACCTTTCGGTGAAGCTCGCCGCAAAGGGGCCGCCGATCGTGCTCAGCCTCGGCAGCGAGGCGCAGCCGATAACCGTGGCGATCAAGGATGCCACGGCCCGCGCTTTCGGCGGTGGCAAGGCGCCGATGGTCGATATCGGCGCGTCGCTGGTCTCGGTGGTGGCGGGCGGCACGCGGGTGGACGACCTGATCGGGCAAGTGCATTCCGATGGTTTCGACATCCAGAACCGTAGCGGGCCGGTCACCATCAAGCTGACGGCGGCCGACCTGAACACCGACGTCGCGACTTTGGCGCCGCTGATAACGGGCAGGGTCAGCGCCGGTCTCGCCGGCTCCGTCAGCAAGGAACAGATTGTCGTCGACGACGGCACGCTACGCAGCGACGCGCTCAATGCGTCCGTAACAGCCACAGTGGCGCTTGCCGATCTGTCGATGACGCTCAAGATGAATGCCGACGCGGCTTCGACGGCGCTGCCGCCGCAAATCAGCTCGGTTCTCGGCGAGCGCGTGCAGTTTTCCGCAACCGCGACACGCGACCCGGACGGTGCGTTCGCCGCCAACGCATTGCAACTCACCTCCGGCACGCTTAGCGCCAGCGGCACCGCCAGTGCGCAAGGCACCGATATCCGGGCCGACATCAAGGGTACGCTGGGCGACGTATCGGTGCTGTCGCCGCTGGTCGGCGCCAAGGTCGGCGGCGCCGTCGGTTTCGCGCTGACCGCAAGCGGCGCGCGCAGCGCTCCGGATTTCTCGGTTTCGGCCAACAGCGACAGCCTGACGGCGTCCGGTCATATGGTGAAACAGATCAAGCTGAGCGCGAGCGGCAAGGCCGATATCGCCAGTCCAGCCGCCGATGTCTCGCTGACCGGCTCGGTCGACGACCAGCCGCTCGACCTCAAGGCATCGCTGGTCACAACCGACGGCAAGCGCTCCATCAATGGACTTGCCGTCTCGTTAGCCGACAACAAGGTCTCCGGCGACCTCGGGCTCGACGACAACCTGCTGCCGCTCGGCACGTTGACCCTCGATGCCGCCGATATTGCTCCGCTGGCCGCACTCGCGGGCCAGTCGGTAGCCGGCGACGTGCGCGGCACCATCCGCTTTGCGAACGACAACGGAGCGCCGACGGTCGCGATCGATGCGACGAGCGCCGTGATTTCGCGCGGCGAACTGGCGGCGAAGACAATCGCCGTCAACGCGCTGGTCGCCAATTATCTCAAAGCACCGGCAATCGCCGGCAAGATCAAGGCCGACACGATCACCTCCGGAACCACGGTGATCAGCGGCATCGATGTCGACCTGAAGCGCGATGGCGACTGGACCGGCTTTAGCGGCGGCGCCACGGTCGCCGGCATTCCGGCCAGCGCGTCCGGGCGGGTCAGGGTTGCGAACGGCACCACCAGCATCGAGCTTGCCTCGGGCGAGGCGACCATCCGCGGCATCAAGGCAGCTGTCGCGCAGCCATCAGCGCTGACAATCGCCAATGGCAGGGTGAGCATAGAGAAATTGGCGCTCGGTGTCGGCGGTGGTTCGGTTGCCGTGTCGGGTACGGCCGGCCAGACGCTCGATCTCGCTGCCACCTTGTCGGCGGTGCCGGCAGCGCTTGCCAATGATTTTTCACCGGGTCTCGATGCCGTCGGCGCGCTCAGCGGCACCGCGCAGGTCACCGGATCGTCGGCTGCCCCAGATATTCGCTTCACCGCCCGCCTCAGCGGCGCCGAAACCAGCCAGACCCGGCAGGCTGGCCTCGGGCCGCTGGATCTCGACGCGGCAGGCCGTTTCTCGTCGGCCAGCGGCCTGGCCATCGAGCAGGCGACGCTTGCCGGCGAGAAAATCTCCGGCAAGGCAGCCGGCACCATCAATCCGAACGGTGCCAGCGATTTTTCGCTCGACCTGGCCTCTACCGGTCCGAGCCTGCCGTTGTCACTTGGCAGCAAGGAGAGCCCGATCAAGCTCGAGCTACAGGCGATATCGCTAACGGCGGCCGGGCAGGGCGCCCAGCCGAAGCTCGACATTTCCGCGACGCTGCCATCGGCCGCCACCAATCTGGCTAAGATCGAGGGCATCACGCTTGCGCTGCACTCCGATCGCTTTGACGTGAAAGCCCGGAGCGGGCCGATCTCCGGCACCGTGACTGCCGAAAAAATCGGCCTCGACAATCCGACTATCGCGCCGCTGATCGCCGGCAAGGTCACCGCCAAACTCGCCGGCAGCCTTGCCGCCGATGCCATCGTCATCGATAGCGGCACGGTGACCAGCGACGCGTTGAACAGCGGCTTCAACGGGCGGGTCTCGCTGGCCGACGGCGCCATCGCCCTCAATGTCAAGGCGGACGCCGCCTCGGCGGCACTGCCGGGGTCGGTACGTGGCGTGCTCGCCGAGCGAACGCAATTCAGTGCCGCGCTGAAGCGGGACGCCAATGGCAATGTCACCGCCAATACCGTCAGGCTGTCGTCCGGTTCGCTGACGGCAGACGGCCAGGCGAGCCTTGCCGACAACAAGCTCAGCGCCGACGTCAAAGGCGCGCTAGGCGACGTCTCGCTGCTATCCAAGGACGCCAAAGGCGCCATCTCTTTCGCGCTGAATGCGCAAGGCGCCAGCACCGCGCCGGATCTGTCGCTGAGTATCAACAGCGACAGGCTTTCGGTCGCGGCGCGCGAGATCACCGGTCTGAAGCTCACTGCCACCGGCAAGGCTGATGCCGCCAACCCGGCTGCGAATGTGCAACTCACCGGAAATGTCGGCGGCCAACCGCTGCAGGGCAGCGCCGTGCTGGCGACATCGGACGGCAAACGCGCCATCAATGGACTTTTGCTGTCGCTCGGCAAGAACCGTATCTCCGGCGACCTGGCGCTCGACGATGCCTTCCTGCCGGCCGGCACCGTGGCGCTCGACCTGCCCGATATCGGTCCGCTTGCGGCCCTGGCACTGGAAAAGGCCGATGGCGATGTGCGCGGCACGATCGCCTTCTCCAAGGCGGGTACCGTGCCGCAAGTCGCCGTCAAGGCGACGACGGCCTCGATCTCGCGCGGCGATGTCTCGGCCAAGGCCGTGAGCATCGACGCGCTGATCGCCAACTATCTGGCGGCACCGGTGATCTCGGGCAAAATCCGTGCCGACAGCGTAACTTCCGGCGGCACGGCTATTCGGGGCGTCAACGTCGATCTCAAGCGCGACGGCGAATGGACCGGCTTTTCCGGTGGCGCTACCGTCAAGGATATTCCGCTGAGGGCGGCCGGCCGGGTCAAGGCGGTCAAGGGCACGACGACGGTCGAACTTGCCTCCGGCGAGGCGACCATCCGCGGCATCAAGGCGGCCATCGCCCAGGCCTCGACCATCAACATCGCCAATGGAGTGACCAGCCTCGACAGGCTGGTGCTCAACCTCGGCGGCGGCACGGCGACGGTCACGGGCAAGGCTGGGCAGGCGTTCGACCTCAACGCGACGCTGGCCCGCATCCCGATCTCGATAGCCAACAGTTTTTCGCCGGGCCTCGATGCCGCCGGTTCCATCTCAGGCACGGTGAAGGTGACGGGCGCGCCGGCCAATCCGGCCGTTGCCTTCAAGATCGACGCCGCAGGCGTTCAGACGTCGCAGACCCGTGGTGCAGGTTTCGGCGGCATGGGCGTTTCATCCTCAGGTACGTATTCGGGCAACAGACTGACGTTCGACGCCAACATGAGCGATGCCGCCGGCCTCGGCCTCAAGGGCGGCGGCACGATGACGACATCAGGCGGGCCCACCCTTGATCTCAACTTTTCCGGCAAGGTGCCGTTCGCCTTCCTCACCAGGACACTCGCCGCGCAAGGCCTGTCCCTGAGCGGCACGGCCGACGTCGATGTGCAGGTGCGCGGCCCGGCGACGTCGCCGGTGATCTCAGGCACGGTCCGCACGTCAGGCGCCCGCCTGCTCGACGCGCGCTCGGGGCTTGCGATCAACGACATCACTGCCGATGTCGCTATCGGCAATGGCGTGGCCAGGATCAATCGCCTGACCGGCACGCTGTCGACACGCGGCAGCCTTTCGGCCAGCGGCACCGTCGGCATCGATCCGGCTAAGGGTTTTCCAGCCGATCTGTCGATCAAGCTCGTCGACGGCCGCTATACCGACGGCAAGGTGGTCACTGCCAATCTTGGCGGCGACCTGACCGTCAAGGGACCGCTCATCTCCGCGCCGGTGATTTCCGGTACCGTCAACTTGGCCAAGACCGTCATCACCGTACCCGAAAAGCTGCCCGGCTCGCTGGCCGAGCTCAACGTCAAGCACAAGAATGCGCCGGCCGCCGTACGTGCGCAGGACAAGGCGTTGCGCCCGGCCGCTGCAAGCAGCGGTGGCGGCGGCAGCGGCCTCAATCTCGACGTCACAGTCAATGCGCCGAGCCAGATCTTCATCCAGGGCAGGGGTGTCGACGCCGAGCTCGGCGGTTCGCTGCGGCTGACCGGCCCGGCATCGTCACCCCAGGCGGTCGGCACCTTCACCTTGCGGCGCGGGCGGTTGACGATCCTTGCCAAGCGGCTGACCTTCACCGAAGGCACCGTCGGCTTTTCCGGCTCTCTGGTGCCCTACCTCAATCTCACGGCGCAATCGAAGACGACCAGCGCCACCGTGACCATCGTGGTGTCGGGCGAGGCGAACAACCCGAAATTCACCTTCTCCTCGGTACCCGCGTTGCCGGAGGATGAGGTGCTGGCGCAGCTGATCTTCGGCCGTTCGATGTCGAACCTGTCGCCGCTGCAGATCGCGCAGCTTGCCGAGGCTGCCGGACAACTGGCCGGCGTCGGCGGCTCGACCTCCCTGCTGCAGAACCTGCGCAGCGCAATCGGCGTCGACGATCTCGACGTAATCACCGATGAACAGGGTGGCACCGCCGTCTCGGCGGGCAAGTATCTCAACGACCGTACCTATGTGACGATCCAGAAGGGCGACAGGCCGGGCTCGGGTAAGGCAACCGTCGATCTCGACGTTGGGCGCGGCGTCAAGCTGCGTGGCGAGGCAACCGACGCCGGCGAAGCCAAAGGCGGTGTTTTCTACGAACGGGAATATTGAAACCGGCCGTTCGCGCAGAACAACTGGTTGCCTGAAGAACGAGCGGCGCAGCGGCGAATGTCCCAGTTTAATTGCCCGTTGAGATTTCAGACGAAATCCCTGGCGCAGTAGCAAATTTGCGCCAAGACTGTCGTTATCGCGCGAACCGCCCTGCTTTCAAAGTTGCACATTCCTTGGCATGTTCCCAATCCGTGCCGTCTTTGACATCATGGCGCGGATGCGGAATGTTAAAAGGCAGAAAGCCAACAATGGGAGTTAGTCATGACGATCTACAAGAGTAACGGCGACCGCGTTCCCGATCACATCCTGGCCATGGCCGAAGATGCCAAGGCAGGCAAGATGGATCGTCGCGAATTTCTGGCTCTCGCCAGCGTCTTCGGCGCCTCGACGGCGATGGCCTATGGCATGCTTGGCCTTGCAGACCCGACGCCGGCCAAGGCGGAAGAGGTGAAGGGCAAGAAAGGCGGGATACTGAAGGTCGCGCAATGGATTAAGGATCCGAAGGATCCGCGCAAGTCCGACTGGTCGGAAATCGCCAATGCCGAGCGCCAGGCGCTCGAGCCGCTGGTCAAATACACCACCGAATACACGTTCCGCCCCTATCTGCTGGAGAGCTGGGACGTGAATGACGACGCCACCGAATACACGCTGCATGTGCGCAAAGGCGTCACCTGGAACAACGGCGATCCGTTCACCGCAGACGACGTCATCTTCAACCTCAAGCGTTGGGCCGACAAGAAGGCCGAAGGCAATTCCATGCCGGGTCGCCTCGGTTCGCTGGTCAAGGACGACAAGCTGGATGAGAGCGCGGTGACCAAGGTCGATGACCACACGATCAAGCTGACGCTCAGCAAGCCGGATATCGCCCTCATTCCCAACGTGTGCGACTATCCCGGCCTCATCGTCCACAAGACGTTCGACGAAAAAGGCGGCGACTTCAAGTCCTGCCCGATCGGCACTGGGCCGTTCGAGCTGGTCTCCTACGATGTCGGCCAGAAAGTGGTCTACAAGCGCCGCGAAGACAACAAATGGTGGGATGGTGACGTCTTCCTCGACGGCATCGAGTTCATCGACTACGGCACCGATCCGGCGGCGATGGTCAGCGCTTTCGAAGCAGGCGAAGTGCACACCAATTTCGAAACCTCGGCCGACTATGTGTCGATCCTCGACGGCATGGACTTGGCGAAGTCCGAGGTCGTCACCGCCTCGACGATCGTCTGCCGCACCAATGTGGCCAACAAGCCTTACGGCGACCAGAAGGTTCGCAACGCCCTGCAGCTCGCGGTCGACAACGCTGTCGTCCTCCAGCTCGGCTACGGCAATGCCGGCACGGTTGCCGAGAACCACCATGTCGCCCCGATCCATCCGGAATACTACGAATTGCCGAAGGTTGCTCGCGACCCGGCGAAGGCAAAGGCGCTGATGGCGGAAGCCGGCCAGGCCGATTTCGAGCACGAGCTGATCACGGTCGACGAGGACTGGCACAAGAACACAGGCGATGCGATCGCCGCGCAGATGCGCGACGCCGGCATCAAGGTCAAACGTACGGTGCTGCCGGGTTCGACCTTCTGGAACGACTGGACGAAGTATCCGCTGTCGATGACCAACTGGAACATGCGGCCGCTCGGCGTCCAGGTTCTGGCGATCGGGTATCGTACCGGTGAAGCCTGGAATGAGACGGCTTGGTCGAATCCGGAGTGGGATGCCAAGCTCAACGCTGCGCTCGCGGTTGCCGACGCAGCCAAGCGCAAGGAAATGATGAAGGACATCGAGCAGATCCTGCAGGATTCCGGCATTATCATCCAGCCTTATTGGCGCAAGCTCTACAGCCATTCGGTCAAGGCGGTGCAGAACTACAAGATGCACCCGACCTTCGAGCGCGACTACGGCAAGGTCTGGCTCGAGCAGGCCTGACCGGACGATCCGGAAAGGGGCGTCTCGCCCCTTTCCCTCGCTCTTTGCATGGTCCTTGGACCGGAAGTCGGCGCAGCAAAAAGTTGCGGACTCTTCGGCCTGGGTCTGCAATAAAAAGGGTATTGCATCTGGGACTGGTCTGAAGGCTTGTTCTGCCGCTGGCGGCAGCGCACGGCTTGCAAACCGGTTCCACCCCCCAACCCGACCGGCAGGGGACCGCCATGCTTTCTTTCGTTATCAGGCGTCTCGGCACCATGGCATTGACGATGCTGTGCCTGACGATGATCGTCTTCTTCCTGGTCAATCTCGGGCCTAATCTGAAGAAGCTCGCGATCAGCCAGACCGAAATGCACACATCCGCCGAGCAGCTTGAGGCTTGGCTGGTCAACCATGGCTATCGGCAGAATTTCTTTATCCGCTACGGCCAATGGCTGGGCATCATGCCCAAGCAGCCGGTGACCGACCCGGCGACCGGCAAGCCCGCACAGCGTTTCTCCTTCTGCAACGATCCGGTCGTGCCGACATTCTCCGGCATCCTGCAAGGCGATTTCGGTTGCTCGACCAAGTTCAAGACGACGGTCGCTTCGAAACTCTTTCCGGCGCTCAGCGCCACCGGCATCCTGATGCTCTGCGTGCTGGCCGTAATGGTGCCGATCTCGCTTTTGATCGGTATTCTCGCCGGCATGCGCGAGGGTTCACGCACCGACCGCACATTGTCGGTGGCTTCGATCGCCTCGACGGCGACGCCCGAATATGTTTCGGGCGTTATCTTCACCGTGATCTTTGCCTCCTGGCTTGGCGTGCTGAACGGTTCGGCGGCCTCGGCCAGCCAGGGCATCACCTTCTATAATTTCACCTTACCGGTGATGACGCTGGCGATATACGGCATCGGCTACATCGCTCGCATGACCCGCGCCTCGATGGTGGAGGTGATGACACAGCAATATATCCGAACCGCCCGGCTGAAGGGCCTCTCCTTCGGCAGCGTGGTGATAAAGCACGCTCTGCGCAACGCGCTGATCGCGCCATTCACGGTCATCATGCTGCAGTTCCCCTGGCTGCTCACCGGCGTCGTCATCGTCGAGGTGATGTTCCGCTACCAGGGGTTCGGCTACACGCTGGTCGAGGCCGCCGGCAACAACGACATCGATCTTCTGCTCGGCTGCTCGCTGGTCTCGGTGTTTATCGTCCTGATCACACAGCTCATCTCCGATGTCGGCTACGCGTTCCTCAATCCGCGCATCAGAGTTCAATAGGAGACCGGCGGATGCAGGTCGAATATCTCAGCGCCTTCAACGTCGTACTCGGCGTGCTTACCCGCTTCTGGCCGGTCTGGATCGCTCTCGCCCTGGTGATGGGGGCGAGCTTCGGCTACAAGAAGAAGCTAGGCCTTTACGGCCAGCTTTTCGACAGCGGCGTCGGCATCGTCGGCGTCGGCATCTGCCTGTTCTGGCTGTTTACGGCGATCTTCGCGTCGACCATCTCGCCCTTCGATCCGCTCGCCCAAGTGCCGATCATGAAGGACGCGCTGCCGGGCGCAATCGAGCCGGCGTCGAAACTTGTATACTATTTCGGCGGCGACAAGCTCGCCCGCGACGTGTTCTCCCGCATGGTCTATGGCAGCCAGATCGTGCTGATCATCGCGCCGGCGGCGACCGGTTTTGCGCTGATGGTCGGCATTACGCTCGGCCTGCCGGCCGGCTATTATGGCGGCAAGATCGATACGGTGCTGTCCTTCCTCGCCAACCTTGTGCTGGCCTTCCCGGTGATCCTCCTGTTCTACCTGCTGGTGACGCCGGGCATCATGGACACGCCGATCCCCTACGCGATGGCAGGGCTGTTCTTCCTGTTTCCGATCATCTTCTTCAGTGTGCTGTTCTGGACGCGCTACAAGAACCGCCCCGACCGCCTCTATATCCTGCTTGGCCTGACGTTGGTACTTGGCGGCTGGATCTATGCAGGCCTTGTCTTCGATGCCGATCCGTTCAAGATCATCCACATCGATCCCAACCAGCTCAACATCTTCGTGGCGGTGGTGTTCGCCTCCAGCCCCGGCGTGTTCCGCATCGTGCGCGGCCTGGTCATGGATATCAAAACGCGCGACTATGTTGCGGCGGCACAAACGCGCGGTGAATCGCCCTGGTACATCATGCTGTGGGAGATATTGCCCAATGCGCGCGGGCCGCTGATCGTCGACGCCTGCCTGCGCATCGGCTACACCACGATCCTGCTCGGCACGCTCGGCTATTTCGGGCTGGGACTGGCGCCGGAAAGCCCGGACTGGGGCACGGCGATCAAGGATGCCAGCCGGCTGCTGCGCTCCTTCATCCACCCGGCGCTGCCGCCGACGATCGCATTGATGTCGTTCGTGCTCGGCCTCAACCTCCTGGCGGATTCGCTGCGCGAACAGTCTATGAAAGATTGATGCCGGGAAAGATTGACGCCGGGAAGATCGATGCCGGGTTCGGCCCGATATGCCTGAAGAACAAGGATTGGAGCGACCCATGAATGAGGCAGTTCGAAATCCCGCCAAGCCGACCAATGGCCCGATCATCGAGATCGAGAACCTGTCGATCTCCTTCTTCACCCGCAAGGGCGAGATCCCGGCCGTCATGGATTTTTCCTGCACGGTCATGCCTGGCGAGGCGATGGGTATTGTCGGCGAATCCGGCTGCGGCAAGTCGACCGTGTCGCTCGGCATCATGCGCGACCTCTCCAACATCGGAAAGATCGTCGGCGGAAAGATCAAATTCCAGGGCAAGGACATGGGAGAATTGTCCGACGAGGAACTGCGCGCCATCCGCGGCAACAAGATCGCGATGATCTACCAGGAACCGATGGCCAGCCTGAACCCGGCGATGAAGGTCGGCCACCAGCTGATGGAAGTGCCACTGATCCACGACAAGGTGTCGAAGGACGAAGCTTACAAACGCGCCTTGGAAATGGTGCGCGCGGTGAAGCTGCCGGATCCCGAGCGCATGATGCGTTCCTACCCGCACCAGCTTTCCGGCGGCCAGCAGCAGCGCATCGTCATTGCCATGGCGCTGCTGTCGAAGCCGGCGCTGCTTCTGCTCGACGAGCCGACGACAGCGCTCGACGTGACGGTGGAGGCCGGCATCGTCGACCTGGTCAAGGGGCTGGGCGAGAAGTTCGGCACCTCGATGATCTTCGTGTCGCACAATCTCGGCCTGATCCTGGAGACCTGCGACCGCATCACGGTGATGTATTCGGGCGAAGCGGTGGAGACCGGGAAGATCAAGGACGTCTTCGACCGGATGCGCCATCCCTACACGCAAGGCCTGTTCCGCTCGATCCCGCTGCCGGGCGCCGACAAGAATTCGCGGCCGCTGATATCCATCCCGGGGCAGTTGCCGCTACCGCACGAGCGGCCGAAGGGCTGCAATTTCGGCCCGCGCTGCCACCATTTCGTCGAGGGCGTCTGCAACGCCGCCGAAATTCCGATGATCGCGGTCGAAGGCCATGACGGGCATTTCTCGCGCTGTGTGCGCTTCAACGAGATCGACTGGGAGGCGCTGCCACCCGGCGCCAAGAAGGTCAACGAGCGGGTGGTGCCCGGTGCGCCGGTGCTCCAGATCGAAGACCTCCGGAAGTACTACAAGGTCGGCGGCAGCGAAGTGTTCGGCTCGAGCGAGGGCCGTGTCGTCAAGGCCAATGAGACGATCTCGTTCATGGCGCGCGAATCCGAGACCGTCGCTATCGTCGGCGAATCCGGCTGCGGAAAATCGACCCTGGCCAAGGTGCTGCTCGGCCTCGAAACGGCAAGCTCCGGCCGCGTCAAGCTCGGCAACAAGGAGATCCAGTCGACCGGGATCGAGAAGCGCAGCGTCGACACGGTGTCATCGATCCAGATGGTGTTCCAAAATCCGTTCGACACGCTCAATCCCAGCCATTCGGTCGGTTCGCAGATCATCCGTACGCTGGAAAAGTTCAATGTCGGCGACTCGGTGGCCGACCGCCGCAAGCGGATGCTGGAATTGCTCGACCTGGTGAAGCTGCCGAGGGCATTCGAGACACGCAAGCCGCGCCAGCTTTCAGGCGGCCAGAAAC
Source organism: Mesorhizobium sp. M0698 (assembly GCF_040320455.1). Taxonomy (NCBI): domain Bacteria; kingdom Pseudomonadati; phylum Pseudomonadota; class Alphaproteobacteria; order Hyphomicrobiales; family Phyllobacteriaceae; genus Mesorhizobium; species Mesorhizobium sp. M0698. Next base: position 196,864 of record NZ_JAMYPQ010000001.1, read on the forward strand.
AGCGCATCGGCGTTGCGCGTGCCTTTGCCGGCGACGCCAAGGTGGTGGTGGCCGACGAGCCGGTCTCGGCACTGGATGTGTCGGTCCAGGCCGCGGTGACCGAGCTCTTGATGGACATCCAGCGCAAGAACAAGACGACGATGCTGTTCATCAGCCACGATCTGTCGGTTGTGCGCTACATCGCCGACCGCGTCGTCGTCATGTATCTCGGCTATATCGTTGAGCAAGGCACGACCGACCAGATATTCGCGCCGCCCTATCACCCCTATACCGAGGCATTGCTGTCGGCGATCCCGATCGCCGACACAAGCGTGGTCAAGAAGCACGTCGTGCTGGAGGGCGACATCCCTTCGGCGATGAACCCGCCGTCCGGCTGTCCGTTCCAGACGCGCTGCGGCTACAAGAAACTGGTGCCGGACAACCTTTGCGAAACCAAGGTGCCGCCAGTCAAAAATCTCGGCGACGGCCATATGAGCTTGTGCTGGCTGTCCGACGACGTGCTGGCGAAAATGGAGCCGGTGATCAAATTCGACAAGGAGCACGCCGCAAATGAGGGCGTGCCGGATGATGCAAACCACGGTGTTGGCCCGGGCTTTGCCGGAGATCCGCCCAAGCGCCCGCATGGCAAGACTGGCAGCGTTGAAGCCGATGCCGAGGGTCAGGCAGTGGAGAATGCCGAAGCGGTCGCCAAAGCCCGCCGTCACGAGGTTCGCGACGAGGTTTCAGAGACCGGCACCTCAAGCTCTGCCGACAGCCAGGTGGCACCAATCATGCCGCCGACTGTCGGCGACGGCCGACAGGCCGAGGACGCCACGCGCAAGCCGCGCAAACCCAAGGGCGGCTGAGAGCCGTTAATAGGCTAGGGCGCGCATTGCCGTAGCTGCGCGGCGTAGTCCTGCGCCATCTGTTCGGTGGCATGCGCATAGCGCTGCACGTCGGCGTCGCCGCGATTGCCGCGCTTATAGGCATTCCAGCCGAGATAGTAGGCGAGATACAGATTGTAGGTGTCGTTGCGGGCGACGCCGAGGGTCTCGGCGGTCTTGGAATGATACCAGCCGACGAAATCGACGGCATCGGCAAACCTGGTGCGGCGCGCCGCCCAGCTGCCGGTCTCGTTCTGGTATTGCGCCCAGGTGCCGTCGAGCGCCTGCGAGAAGCCGGTGGCGCTGGAGATATGTTTCCAGGGAATGAAGCCCAGCAGCTTGGTGCGCGGCGGCCTGGCGTTGCTCTTGAAGCCGGATTCCTTGCGCACCGTCGCCATCAGCACGGGAACCGGCACGCCGTATTTCTGCTCGGTGCGTTGTGCCGCCGCCTGCCAATTGTCGAACCAGCCGTCATTCTGGTCGAAAACGGCGCAGACATCGTTGATGTGGTTCGGCGGCGTCGCGCAGGCCGAAAGCGCCAGCGGCACGGCAATCGCTACAATTTTACTAAAACTCAACCTACGCATTGCAAGAGCATTAGGCCGAAAACATAAAAGGAATCTTGCTGCGTTCCTTAACGGCTCATCGGCCGCTTTGCCTGACGCGGAACAAGTATAACCATTCCGACGTTTGTTGTCGCTTTTACCGATGTGAAATTCCCGGAATGCCGCCTTGGCTAAAATCACGCCCGCAGGTGGCGGATTCTTGACAGCTCGATCCTCGTGCCGGCGCTTTGATGCGCGGCATGAGCGAACCAAGACGCAAGCGCGGCGCCGAGCGAACCAGCAACAGGGGACCGACCGCCATCCCGCAACTGCCGTTGCGCCGCGTCACCAATCCCTATCCGCCAATGGCGATGCTCTCGGCCGACCAGATCGAGGCGATCCACCAGGCGTCGATGCATATCTTGGAGAATTTCGGCATCGAGGTGATGAGCCCGCGGGCGCTGTCGCTGTTCGAGAAGGCCGGGGCCAAGGTCGATCATGCAACGATGAACGTCCGCATCGATCGCGGCATGATCGAGGAAGCGCTGAAGACGACGCAGTCCAGCTATACGCTGACGCCGCGCAATCCCGCCCATGCCGTCCACCTCGGCGGCAATACCATCAACTTCACGCTCGTCGCCGGGCCGCCGAATGTGCACGACATGGAGCGCGGCCGCCGTGCCGGCAATTTGCGCGATTATTCCGATCTCGTCCGGCTGGCGCAGCATTTCAACTGCATCCACATGCTAGGCAACCAGGTCTGCGCGCCGGTAGAATTGCCGGCGAATTCCCGTCATCTCGACACCTATTTCGCCAATCTGACACTGACCGACAAAAGCTTTCACGTCTCGGCCATCGGCCGCGGCAGGGCGCTCGACGGCATCGAAATGATGGCAATCGCGCGCGGACTGACGCTTGACGAGATGCGCGACGATCCCGGCGTCACCACGATCATTTCGGTCAATTCGCCGCGCCGCTTCGACGAGATGATGGCCGAGGGGCTGATGACGATGGCCGAGTTCGGCCAGTCGGTGGCGGTAACGCCATTCACGCTGATGGGGGCGATGAGCCCGGTGACGCTTGCCGGCGCGCTCGCCCAGCAGAATGCCGAGGCGCTGTTCGGCGTGGTGCTGACGCAGCTCGTCCGCCCCGGCGCGCCGGTGATGTATGGCGCCTTCACCTCCAATGTCGATATGAAATCGGGAGCGCCGGCGTTCGGCACGCCTGAAAACACCAAGGCGAATATCGCGTCCGGACAGTTGGCGCGGCGTTACAACCTGCCTTATCGCACAACGCCGGGCTCGGCTTCCAATGCCGCCGACGCGCAAGGCGCCTATGAGACGCTGATGGCGCTGTGGGGCGCGGTGCTCGGCCATGGCAACCTCGTCTACCATGCCGCCGGCTGGCAAGAGGGCGGACTGACAGCGTCGTTCGAAAAGTTCATCATCGACGTCGAGATGATCCAGCACATGATGGAGTTTTTGCGCCCGATCGAGGTCAACGAGGCCGAGCTTGCTGTCGAGGCTCTGGGTGCGGTTCCGACCGGCGGCCATTTCTTCGGCGAGCCGCACACTCTGGAGCGCTACGCCACAGCCTTCTACCAGCCGATGCTGTCCAACTGGCAAAATTTCGAGGCCTGGCAGGAGGCTGGCGGGCTCGATGCCACGGCGCGGGCGACGAGGCTTTGGAAGAAGGCGCTGGAGGACTATGTCGAGCCGGTGATGGAAGTCTCCAGGCGCGAGGCGCTTGAGACGTACGTGGCCAAGCGCAAGGAAGCGATCGGGCAAAGCGAGCCGTGATGATCGAAGGCTTGCGCTCGTGGGGCTCCTCCCCGAATTCATCGTTCCCATCCAACTCGTTGACGTCAGAGAGAATCCCATGAAATCGCATGCAAAGGTCGTGGTTATCGGCGGTGGCGTTGTCGGGTGCTCCGTGCTGTTCCATCTGGCCCGTCACGGCTGGACCGACATCGTGCTCCTGGAGCGCAATGAATTGACCTCCGGCTCGACCTGGCACGCCGCCGGCGGCATGCACACCATCAATGGCGATCCCAATGTCGCCAAGCTGCAGAAATACACAATCTCGCTCTACAAGGAGATCGAGGAACTGTCCGGCCAGGCGACCGGCGTGCATCTGACTGGCGGCGTCTTGCTGGCGGCGACCGAGGCGCGCCTCGACTGGCTGCGCGGCGTCGTCGCCAAGGGCCGCTATCTCGGCATCGACCTCGAAGAAATATCGCCTGATGAGGCGGCCGAGCTGATGCCGTTGCTCGACCCCAAGCAGTTCGTCGGCGCCGTCCGCAACAAGGAGGACGGTCATCTCGACCCCTCCGGCGTCACTCACGCCTACGCCAAGGCCGCGAGGAAGCTTGGTGCCGAGGTCGAGCGTTTCACCAAGGTCGAGGACATCGTGCGGCGCGCCGACGGGTTGTGGCGTGTCATCACCAACAAGGGTGAGGTGGTGGCCGAGCATGTCGTCAACGCCGGCGGCCTGTGGGCGCGTGAGGTCGGCCGCATGGTCGGGCTGGAGCTGCCGGTGCTGGCGATGGAGCACATGTACCTGATCACCGAGGACATGCCGGAAGTCGCCGCCTGGAACCAGAAGACCGGTACCGAGATCATCCATGCAGTCGATTTCGATGGCGAGCTGTATCTGCGCCAGGAGCGCGGCGGCATGCTCATGGGCACTTACGAAAAGGCCAACAAGCCATGGTCCGAGTTCCAGACGCCATGGAATTTCGGCCACGAGCTGCTCGAACCCGACATCGACCGCATCGCACCGTCGCTGGAGGTTGGCTTCCGGCATTTCCCGGCGTTCCAGAACACCGGCATCAAGCAGATCATCAACGGACCCTTCACCTTCGCGCCGGACGGCAATCCGCTGGTCGGGCCCGTGCGCGGCCTGCCGGGGTTCTGGGTGGCCTGTGGTGTCATGGCGGGGTTCTCGCAGGGCGGCGGCGTCGGCCTGGCGCTGTCGAACTGGATGATCGAGGGCGATCCCGGCGCCGACATCTGGGCGATGGACGTTTCGCGCTACGGCGACTGGGCCACGATGGCCTATACCAACGCCAAGGTGCGCGAGAACTATTCGCGGCGGTTTTCGATCCGCTTCCCGAACGAGGAACTACCGGCCGGCCGGCCGCTCAAGACGACACCGGTCTATGATCTGTTGTCGGCCGAGGGCGCGCAATGGGGCGTCGCCTATGGGCTGGAAGTGCCGCTGTGGTATGCGCCCGAAGGGGTCAAGGACGAATTCTCCTGGCGCCGCTCGAGCGATTTCGAGCATGTCGCAAATGAGGTCAAGACCGTTCGTGAAGGCGTTGGCTTATCGGAGATTTCGAGCTTCGCCAAATACAAGGTGACGGGCGAGGGGGCGGCGGCGTGGCTTGATCGTCTGCTGGCCTGCAAGCTGCCAAGGCCCGGCCGCATAACGCTGGCGCCGATGCTGAAGGAAGACGGCAGGTTGATCGGCGATTTCACGCTGGCCAATCTCGGCGGTCCAAATTCTGCAAGTAAGGATTGGTTCCTGGCCGGCAGCGGTGTCGCCGAGCAGTACCACATGCGCTGGTTCGAAGCGCACCTGCCGAAGGACGGCTCGGTCAGTATCGAAGCGTCGGGAGCAAAACTCACCGGCCTGTCGATCGCCGGGCCGAGCGCGCGGAACCTTCTTGAAAAGGTCACACGGTCGGACGTGTCGAATGCGGCGTTTCCGTTCATGGCCATCAGCAAGATGGACATCGGCATGGCGCCGTGCCTGGTCGGGCGGGTCAGCTACACCGGCGACCTCGGCTACGAAATCTGGGTGGCGCCGGAATATCAGCGCGCCGCCTATCAGGCGCTGATGGCGGCGGGCGAGGAATTCGGTATCGGCCTGTACGGCTCGCGCGCGCTCAACGCATTGCGGCTTGAGAAGAATTACGGCTCATGGGCGCGCGAATACCGGCCGATCTATGGGCCGCTGGAGGCCGGCCTCGACCGCTTCGTCGCCTACGGCAAAGAGGCCGATTTCATCGGCAAGCAGGCGGCGTTGGCCGAGCGCAAGCAAGGCGGCAGACTGCGGCTGCGGGCCTTTGTCGTCGATACTGTCGATGCCGACGTCATCGGCGACGAGGCAATCTGGTACGGCGGTGCCGTGCGCGGTTGGGTCACGTCGGGCGGCTACGCGCATCATTCGAAAAAGTCCGTCGCCATCGGCTATGTGCCGAAAGAGATTGCCGACGAAGCCGACGGCTTCGAGATTGAGCTTCTGGGCAAACGCCACGCTGCGCGCATGCAGCCGATCCCGCTGTTCGACGCGAATTTCGAGCGGATGCGTGGGTGACGTTTCAGGCACCGCGGCGGTTGTCCAGCGCCAGGGCGCCGGCGCCGGCAAACACCAGATAGAGGAAGATGAAGCAGAACGAGATCGCGGCATCGCCGCCGTTGTTGACCGGGAAGAAGTCGCGCGGCATGTGCGCCATGAAATAGGCGATCGCCATCTCGCCGCTGAGAAGGAATGCCACCGGTCTGGTGAAAAGCCCCAATACCAGCAGGATGCCGCCTCCGAATTCCAGGATGGCCGCGGTCAGCGATAGCCCGCTCATGGTGCCGGCATGGTCGCCGACGGGGAAATTGAACAGTTTCTGGGTGCCGTGCTCAATGAACTGCAGCGCCGTCATGATGCGCAAGGCGGCAAGGGCGAACGGTTGATATCCGGCGAGGCCTTCGAAAAGCTTCATCTACGACTCCATTTTCACCTAGCCCGGCCATAGGTCATCGCCAAAGGCCGGACCATTCACATAGTCCGGCCTGCATTCAACTGTCGGTGAGTGAGTCGTGAGGCGTGCTGTAGCCTTGGGGCCGCACGATGGCGGCCCCGCGATCAGCGCGGCCGTTAATGCCCGGGCGCTGTCAGAGCAAAGTGCGCGCCTTGCGGGTCTGTGCACTGTACGATCCAGCTGCCGCCGGGGACCTCCATCGGACCCATCAGGATCTTGCCGCCATTGTCGGTGACGCGCTTGGCTGCCGCGTCGATGCCGGGCACGTTGAAATAGAACTGCCAGACCGGCGCCGGGATCTGCTCGGGCTTGTTCATCATGCCGCCAACGGGCTCGCCGCCGAAGGCGAAAAGCTGGTAGACGCCCATCGGACCCATATCCATGGCGTCGCCCTTCTCCCAGCCGAACTGGCTGGAATAGAAATCGAACGCCGCCTTCCAGTCTGACGTGTAGAGCTCATGCCAGCCGATGTTGCCGGGGGTCGCCAACGGTAGCGGCGGCTGGTCGGGGCCGCTGGGCTGCAGGAAGTTGAACATCGCGCCTTGCGGATCTGCAACGACGGCGAAGCGGCCGACGCCAGGAATGTCGTCGGGCTCGCGGTGAACCGCGCCACCAGCCTTCTTGAGGGAGGCCGTTGCGGCATCGACGTCCCTGGTGAGGATATAACCGACCCAGGCCGGCGGCATGCCCATCTTGCGCGCGTCATCGGGCAGCGTCATCAACCCGCCGACGCCGCGCTCGCCGACATTCATGACGATATAGCGCGGCATGCCCTGGGCCCCTTCGAAAGGCTGCCCCCTCCAGCCTACCACGGAGGTGTAAAACGCCTCGGCGGCATCGAGATCGGTGGTCATCAGCTCGTACCAGAAGAAGGGCATGGGGGACTGTGGCATTGTCGTGCTCCTTGCGGTTTGTACATCGATCATGCGCGATCCATTCTAGGACGATCTTCACGACGAAAATCCGACAGCCAACCAAAAAAGATGATGGCAAATTGGAAATGTTACCGGGTTGCGCGCCCTGCGGTTTTCGACTTTGCTCGCAGTCAACGAGGGGTTGTTGATCCATGCGCCGGATGTCGCTCACTTCCCTGACCAGAGCGGACCATCACCAGTCTAAGGGCTATCCCGCTGCCCGGAATGGTTGTGGAAGGCGTGGTGTGAAGCGAGGGGTCAGATCCAAGCAGCTATGGCTTCACGAGCAATCACCTCTACCGTGCATTCGAGACTGAGCAATAGAAAATGCGAACAGTCGTTTGTCGGCCCGGGTATTGATCGCAACCAGTGCGAGTTCTCGACTCGGAGGAGGGGCCATCTATAGGAGGCTTGCCTGCCAGAGCCAATCAACGGGATTGAGCTGCTAGCGCTGACATGGGTCACTCCCAACATGTCGTCATGAGCCGAAAGTGCTAGCACTCCGTGGAAGTTGATCTTGAGGGTTCGTTCGGATGCCCCGACGAAGAAGTCGCCTTCGACGGCCAATTCAAAGTAGTTGTCGGATTTCAGACGCCACACCTGACAGGCAGCCAGCGGTAAATCTTCCACAGGCTCCCACCGCTGAACCGCCTCCTGAACAATGTCCATTACCTTCTCCAATGTTTGAAAATCGCGCACGATGCTCAAGCGCCTACCGCCTGGTAACGCTTTCGAACAGCTTGTCGCCACTTGGTAGCCAATTCTGGGCGCCGCATCCATTGAGGCGCAACGGACAGTGCTCAAAAACATGAGTGCGTTTATCATGTTTTTATCGAGCGGTTTCAGCGGTTTGCGCCGAAAATTGACCAATTGATAAAAAAATAAAACGTGCTAGCCTTCCCCAAAACAAGAACATGGGGAACTGACGATGCCAGAAGGCCAGTTCAAGCAAGGCATTGCCGGCGGGCGGCTTTCGCCGGAACAATATGCCGATAATTTTGCCGACCTGCACCCGCCGCTCGATCATCACGAGGCGCTGGTCGAGTCCGACCGCTGCTATTTCTGCTATGACGCGCCGTGCATGAATGCGTGTCCGACCTCGATCGACATCCCGCTGTTCATCCGCCAGATTTCGACGGGCAATCCGATCGGCTCAGCCAGGACTATTTTTGACCAGAACATTTTGGGCGGCATGTGCGCCCGCGTCTGCCCGACCGAGACGCTGTGCGAAGAAGTCTGCGTGCGCGAGGTGGCCGAAGGCAAGCCGGTGCAGATCGGTCGCCTTCAGCGCTACGCCACCGATGTCGCCATGGCCGAAAACAAGCAGTTCTACAAGCGCTCCGAACCGACCGGCAAGACGGTCGCCGTGGTCGGCGCCGGACCGGCCGGGCTTGCCGCCGCGCATCGGCTCGCCCGCTACGGCCACGACGTGACCATCCTGGAAGCCCGCCCGAAGCCCGGCGGCCTCAATGAGTACGGTATCGCCGCCTATAAAAGCGTCGACAATTTTGCCCAGGCCGAAGTCGACTATGTCACGTCGATCGGCGGCATCGACATCCAGAACGGCAAGGCGCTCGGCCGTGATTACCAGCTGTCGGACCTGACCAGGAATTACGATGCGGTGTTCCTCGGCATGGGGCTTGCCGGCGTCAATGCCTTGCGAGCGGATGGCGAGGAAGCGCAAGGCGTCACCAATGCCGTCGAGTTCATTGCCGAGCTTCGCCAAGCCAGCGATCTGGCCAGCCTGCCGGTCGGCCGGCGCGTCGTCGTCATCGGCGGCGGCATGACGGCGATCGATGCGGCGGTGCAGTCGAAGCTGCTCGGAGCCGAAGAGGTGACGATCTGCTATCGGCGCGGCCCGGAGCACATGAACGCCTCCGAATTCGAGCAGGACCTGGCCGCTGCCAACGGCGTCATCATCCGGCACTGGTTGCAGCCGAAGCGGGTCATTGCCGACGGCGGCAAGGTGTCGGCGATCGAGCTCGAATACACCGCGATGGACGGCGACCGGCTCGTCGGCACCGGCGAGCGGCTGACGTTGACCGCCGACCAGGTGTTCAAGGCGATCGGCCAGAGTTTTGTCCCGGCTGCGCTCAACGGCAGCGGGGCTTTGCTTGACCTGGAAGCCGGCCGTATCAAGGTCGACGCCGAAGGCCGCACCTCGCTGCCAAACGTCTGGGCCGGCGGCGACTGCATCTTTGGCGGCGACGACCTGACAGTCTCGGCCGTCGCACAAGGCCGCGACGCGGCGGAAAGCATTCATCGGGCACTGACCTCGAACGGGAGGGCATGAGCATGGCAGACATCCGCAACAATTTCGTCGGCATCAAATCGCCGAACCCGTTCTGGCTAGCCTCGGCGCCGCCGACCGACAAGGCCTATAACGTCATTCGCGCCTTCAAGGCTGGCTGGGGCGGCGTTGTCTGGAAGACGCTCGGCGAAGAAGGGCCGCCGGTGGTCAACGTCAACGGGCCGCGCTACGGCGCCATCTGGGGCGCCGATCGTCGCCTGCTTGGCCTGAACAATATAGAGCTGATCACCGACCGCGACCTGCAGGTCAATCTGCGCGAGATCAAGCAGGTCAAGATGGACTGGCCCGACCGGGCGATCGTCGTCTCGCTGATGGTGCCTTGCGAGGAGCATGCCTGGAAGGCGATCCTGCCGGTGGTCGAGGAGACCGGCGCCGACGGCATCGAGCTCAATTTCGGCTGCCCGCACGGCATGTCGGAACGCGGCATGGGTGCGGCAGTCGGCCAGGTGCCGGAATACATCGAAATGGTGGTGCGTTGGTGCAAGGCCAATACGCGCATGCCGGTCATCACCAAGCTGACGCCCAACATCACCGACATACGCAAGCCGGCACGCGCTGCCCTTGCCGGCGGCACCGACGCGGTGTCGCTGATCAACACCATCAATTCGATCACCGGCGTCAACCTCGACAATTTCGCGCCGGAGCCGACGATCGACGGCAAGGGTTCGCATGGCGGCTATTGCGGTCCGGCGGTGAAGCCGATCGCCATGAACATGGTGGCCGAGATCGCGCGCGATCCGGAAACGCATGGCCTGCCGATCTCCGGTATCGGCGGCATCACCACCTGGCGCGACGCCGCCGAATTCATGGCGCTCGGCGCCGGCAATGTGCAGGTGTGCACGGCGGCGATGACCTACGGCTTCAAGATCGTGCAGGAGATGATCGCCGGCCTGGAAAACTGGATGGACGAGAAGGGCCATGCCACGCTCGACGACATCGTCGGCCGTGCCACGCCCAACGTCACCGACTGGCAGTATCTCAATCTCAACTACGTCGCCAAGGCGCATATCGACCAGGATGCCTGCATCAAATGCGGCCGCTGCCACATCGCCTGCGAGGACACTTCGCACCAGGCGATCACCGCAATCGTCGACGGCGTCAGGCATTTCGAGGTGATCGAGGCCGAATGCGTCGGCTGCAATCTCTGCGTCAATGTCTGTCCGGTCGAGAACTGCATCACCATGGAGGCGTTGGCGGTCGGCGTGATGGACCAGCGCACCGGCAGGCCGGTGTCGCCGATCTATGCCAACTGGACGACGCATCCGAACAATCCGATGGCCAAGGTGGCGGCGGAGTAGCGCACAGCCCGTTGTGGAAAAGCGGCACCTGCGGGCGCCGCTTTTTTCAAATGGCTATTGCGGACATAAATTATCCAGGATAGTATATCTCCATGAATTGGAGATCAGAACAATGAAGCTGGGCGAAGGCGTCGAAGCGGCCATCCACTGCGCCGCGATGCTCGCCGGCGTTGATGGCGCCGCGACCTTGCCAGGTGCTGCCATGGCCGAGGCGTTCGGGCTGTCGCCGAGCTATCTGCTTAAGCATCTCAACGCGCTGACTGCGTCCGGCATTCTGGAATCAGTGCCGGGGCCGTCCGGCGGCTATCGGCTAGCACGGCCGGCCGAGCGCATTACGCTGCTCGATATCGTGCTGGCCGTCGAGGGGCGTGAACCGGCGTTCCGCTGCGCCGAAATCCGCCAGCGCGGCCCAGCGAAGCTCGATGCCTCGGTCTATGTCAAACCCTGCGGCATCAACGTAGCCATGCTGAAGGCCGAGCGTGCCTATCGCGCCGCGCTCGCCGACGCCCGGCTGTCCGACATCGTTGCAGAATACACGGCCGATGCCGATCCCCGTTCGGTCGCCGCGAACTGCGCCTTCGTCGAGCGCCATCGGCGGCCGCAGAAATCAAGTTCAACCAAGCAAGCATGAAAGGCTAAAGACGATGAAACAGAGGCTGCAATTTTTCGGCGCGGCGCCGGAGATCATGAAGGCGGTGTCGGCGCTCAACAAGGCAGTCGACGAATGCGGGCTCGAAAAAAGCCTGTTGCATCTGATCAAGTTCAGGGCGTCGCAGATCAACGGCTGCTCGTATTGCGTCGAGATGCATAGCCGCGAAGCGCGCCGCGACGGCGAAAGCGAGCAGCGGCTCTATCTCGTCTCCGCCTGGAAGGAATCGCCGCTGTTTTCAGAGCGCGAACGCGCGGCCTTGGCCTGGACCGACGCGCTGACCAGGATTGCCGACAACGGTGTGTCGGACGAACTCTATGCAAGGACGCTCGAATATTTCTCGGAAGAGGAGCTGGTCAAGCTCTCGGTGGCGCTCGGCATGATCAACACCTGGAACCGGCTTTGCGTTCCGTTCCATGCAATCCATCCGATGCCAGCGGTCTTGGCCGCCTGAGGACCAGGTGCGCGGCCTTGCGCCGCGCGCCTCTTTTCTGCCCAAGGACACCCGACAGCATGTTTTTAAACTTTGATAGTGAGATCCTATTCGCCGCCCGCCTGCTGCTTGGCGGCGCCTTTGTCTTTGCCGGCCTGCGCAACATCCAGAATGCGGCGTTGGTGAGCCAATTGATGACGACGCGCGGCGTGCCGCAGGCGCGGCCGGTGCTGTGGCTGGGGATCGTCCTGCAGATCATCGCCGGAGCGTTGGTGATCGCGGGCATCTGGACCGCTCCGGCGGCGGCATGCCTGATCCTGTTCCTGGTTTTTGCTACGCCGATGTTCCACAATTTCTGGGATCATCAGGGGCCCGAGCGCGCGTCCCGCATCAACGGCTTTGTCGGCAACGTCGCGCTGACCGGAGGATTTCTGGCGCTGATCGCGCAGTCGCTTTGACACGCCTCGTGGAGGCAGCCGCCTTAGGCCGCATACCGCAAGCCGCCGTCGCAGGTCAGCACCTGGCCGGTGACGAAGCTGTTCGAAACCAGGAACGCAATCGCCTCAGCGACGTCCTCGGCGCGGCCGATGCGGCCGACCGGCGTCTTGCCGGCATACTCGGCAAACACCGCATGGCGCTGTTCATCGGGCAGGAAATCCCACCACGGCGTGTCGATGACGCCCGGCGCCACGACATTGACGCGTAACGGCTTCAGCTCCATCGCCAGGATCGGCACCACGGTCAGCAGCATGCCGTTGACGGCGGCGATGCCGGCGATACCCGGCGCTGACAATTGCGCCGACACCGCCGAGATGAAAGTCACCGAGCCGCTCTTGTTCAGCGTCGGCAAGGCGGCCTGCAGGCAGGAGAGCTGTGGCCGGACCTTCTCGTCGACGCCGCCGCCGATGTCGGTCAGGTCAAGCGTTTCGAACGGGCCGAGCCCCTTGCCGCCGCTGGCGGCCAGCACCAGGTGATCGAAAGGGCCGAGTTCGCTGAAGAACCGGCGAACCTCGTCCGGCTTCGCGGCGTCGAAGGCAGCTTTTTCGACCGCGCTGCCAAGGCTTTGCCATGCATTGTCGAGCCTTTCCCTGCTGCGCCCGGTGATCGTCACCTTCATCCCCGGGCCAAGCAGCTTTTTCGCGGTGGCGAGGCCAATGCCGGAGGAGCCGCCGACGATCACGGCGTGCTGCGTTTTCTCGATCATGAATTTTCTTTCTTCGATGTGGCGGAAGCGGGTGCGAGCCTGACAAGACCGAGGCTCAATTCACGCAACTGCTGCCTCGCCTTCGCGTCATAGGCTTGCGCATCGGCGCGGGATTCCCTTTGGCCGTCGAAATAGAGGCCGCTTCGCCCTTCCAGCGTGGGCGATGTGGCGAGATTGATGATGGCTTCGGCGCCGGTTTCGACCGAACTCCAGGGTGTGACGCCCGCCTGCCGCACCATCGTGGTGTTCATGTAGCTTGCCGGATGCAGGCTGTTGACCGTGACGCCGGTGCCGTTCAGCTGCTCCGCCAGATCGATGGTGAACATGATCTGCGCCAGCTTGCTCTGGCAGTAGGCACGAACGCCGTCATAGGAGCGGGTCAGCATGACATCCCTGAAGTCGATCGCCCGTTGCCCGGCCGAGGCGACATTGACGATGCGCGCCGGCGCGCTGGCCTTGAGCAGCGGCAGCAGCTCCGTGGTGAGCAGGAAGCCGGCGAGATAATTGACGGCAAAGCGCAGCTCGTAGCCGTCGGCGCTGACCTGCCGTTTCGCGTTGGGGCCGGCTGTGCCGACGCCGGCATTGTTGATGAGGATATCGAGCCGGTCAGTCCTGGCGCGCACGGCTTCGGCGAGGCGGCGGACCTCGGCCAGGGAGGAGAGGTCGGCGACAAGCAGCTCGGCCTTGCCGCCGGCGGCTTCGATCTCGGCCACGATCGCCTTGCCCCTTGTCGCGTCGCGGCCATGCACCAGGATGCGGGCGCCGCCGGCGCCGAGCCGTTGCGCCACGACTCTGCCGACGCCGTCGGTCGAGCCGGTAATCAGGATCGTCTTGTCTTTCAGTTCCATGTTCAGAGCCTCCATGTCATCGCTCTGAGCAGAAAGATGGGGCACCAGACGCATGCCAAACAGTTCAAACTTTATCCTGGTATCGGTACTGCTATAATAGCGCCGATGGATTCCACCACACACTCCGCCGAAGGCAGCCGTCGCCGCGAGCTTGGCGCCTTTCTGCGTTCGCGGCGCGAAAGGCTGACGCCATCGGCCACCGGCATCTCGACCGGCCTGCGCCGGCGCACACCCGGGCTGCGCCGCGAGGAGGTGGCGATGATCGCCGGCGTCGGCACGACCTGGTACACCTGGCTGGAGCAGGGGCGCGACGTCAGGCCATCGGTGGAGGTGCTGACGGCGCTCAGTCAGGCGTTGCGCCTGGACACGGCCGAGCAACGGCATCTGTTCATCCTTGCCGGCCGGCCGCAGCCGGAGCGTCGCGTCGACGCCCCGGAAAAAGTCGACGGCCCCTTGCTGCACATGCTGCAAAGCCTGGTCCTGCAGCCGGCCTATGTCGTTGGGCGGCGCTGGGACGTGCTGGCCTGGAATCCGGCGGCGTCAGCCGTGTTCGGCGACTATGGCCTGCTGGAGGGCGATGCCCGCAACATCGTCCATATGGTTTTCACCAGCCCGCAGCATCGGCGCCTGCTCGTTGACTGGGAGGAACTGGCGCGTGCCGTGCTGGCGTCATTCCGGGCGGAAAGCGCCAGATATGTCGGCGATCCGGATTTCGAGCGGCTGATCGCGCTGATGACGCGCTCTAGCCCGGAGTTTCGCGCCTGGTGGCCGCTACGCGACGTGGCCCGCAACCTATCGGGTGTGAAGCATGTCCGGCACCCGATAGCGGGTGCCATGGCGTTCGAGCATATGAGCCTGTCGATCGACGACGGCTCGGACATGAAGCTGATCGTCTACACGCCGCTCGCCGAGCAGAACTCGATCGCCAAGCTCGAACAGCTGCTGGAGACGCTTCCGGCCGAGCGGCGCAGCGCGTGAACCCAGCTTCGTCATCCTGGGGCGTAGCAGCCGCGAAGCGGCGTCGCGGAGACCCTGGGATCCATGCCGTAACCTTAACGGAAGAGTGCAGCGGAGCAGAATCCTGCACCGCAGCAACGCTCTGAGGTCACGGCATGGATCCTGGGGTCTGCGCTGCGTCGCTCCGCTCCTTGCTGCGCCCCAGGATGACGAAGCAATGGGGGAGGTTTGCGACAGCCGAGCTGCCTCAGCCCTTCGGCTTCAGCCCGTCGATGAACAGTTGCTCGAGAAATCTTGCGGCGTCCTCGAAGCGGCCGTCGCCGCCGCGATCGGGGCCGAGCACGGCGCGGACCTGCACGTCGAAATCGGCATAATGCTGCGTTGTCGCCCAGATCGAAAAGATCAGGTGCCAGGGGTCGGTGCGGGCGATCTTGCCGGCGCGCATCCAGCCCTTGATAACGTTGGCTTTCTCGTCGACCAGCGTCTTCAACTCGCCTTCCAGCATCGGCATGATGCGCGGCGCGCCCTGCAGGATCTCGTTGGCGAACAGCCGGCTCTCGCGCGGGAAATCGCGCGCCATTTCGAGCTTGCGCCTGATGTAGCTGCGCAGTTCGGTCAAGGGATCGCCGATATCGTCGAGTTCGCGCAGCGGCGCCAGCCAGGTGTCGAGAAGCCGCTGCATCAGCGTCTCGTGGATGTCCTCCTTACGGCGGAAATAATAGAGCAGGTTCGGCTTCGACATGCCGGCGGCTTCGGCGATCTGGTCGATGGTCGAGCCGCGAAAACCGTTGGTCGAGAAGACTTCGAGCGCCGCCTCCAGGATGAGCTCGCGCTTTTCCAGCTGAATGCGGGTGCGGCGAGGAGCGGAGCTTTCGACCGCCCCCGTCACCCCGCAAAACCTTCGCTGGGAGGAGTGTCTGGACCAATTCTCTGGACCAGTTTTTCCTCGCCCTGTGGAGCGCACTTCGAAAGCCGCATTTCCGCTAGTAATCCCTTGACCGCTGATAAGGCGGTGCTAACGTTTGTCCAACCGGTCAAAAATTTGCGTAGCACGAAAACGTCGCGAAGACCAAGCGTTGGAAAGACCAAGCGTTAGCCGCACCGAAACAGGTTACAAGGGGAAGTCTTGGTCATGTCCAACCGGCTGAAAGTCACGCCGAACGATCTCAGCGCATTCTGGATGCCGTTCACGGCAAACCGGCAGTTCAAGCAGGCGCCGCGCATGATGGTGTCGGCCAAGGACATGCACTACACGACCAGCGACGGGCGCAAGGTGCTCGACGGCACCGCCGGCCTGTGGTGCGTCAATGCCGGCCACTGCCGCCCGAAGATCACCGAGGCGATCCAGAGCCAGGCGGCAGAGCTCGACTACGCACCCGCGTTCCAGATGGGCCATCCGATCGTGTTCGAGCTGGCGAACCGGCTGGTCGACATCGCGCCGAAGGGCATGGACCATGTGTTCTTCACCAATTCCGGCTCGGAATCGGTCGAGACGGCGCTGAAGATGGCAATCGCTTATCACCGCGTAAAAGGCGAGGGCTCGCGCACCCGTCTGATCGGCCGCGAGCGCGGCTATCACGGCGTCAATTTCGGCGGCATCTCGGTCGGCGGCATCGTCACCAACCGCAAGATGTTCGGCACGCTGCTCGGCGGCGTCGATCACATGCCGCACACGCATCTGCCGGAAAAGAACTCTTTCACCAAGGGCGTGCCGGAGCATGGCGCGGAACTGGCCAACGAGCTGGAGCGCATCGTCGCACTGCACGACGCCTCGACCATTGCCGCCGTCATCGTCGAGCCGGTGGCCGGTTCCACCGGCGTCATCCTGCCGCCGAAGGGCTATCTCGAGAGGCTGTGCGAGATCTGCACCAAGCACGGCATCTTGCTGATCTTCGACGAAGTCATCACCGGTTTCGGCCGTCTCGGCACGCCGTTCGCCGCCGACTATTTCGGTGTCACGCCGGATATCATGACCACCGCCAAAGGCGTCTCCAACGGCGTCATCCCGATGGGCGCGGTGTTCGTGAAGAAGGAAATCCACGACGCCTTCATGACCGGGCCCGAGCACATGATCGAGTTCTTCCACGGCTACACCTATTCGGGCAATCCGATCGCCTGCGCGGCGGCGTTGGGCACGCTCGACACCTACAAGGAAGAGGGGCTGCTGACGCGCGGCGAGGAACTGGCGCCGTACTGGGAGGACGCGCTGCACTCGCTGAAGGGCGAGCCGAACGTCATCGACATCCGCAACATCGGCCTGATCGGCGCGATCGAGCTGGCGCCGATCGCCGGCCAGCCGACGAAGCGGGCCTTCTCGGCTTTCGTCAAGGCGTTCGAGCGCGGTGCATTGATCCGCACCACCGGCGACATCATCGCGCTATCGCCGCCGCTGATCATCACCAAGGGTCAGATCAACGAATTGATCGACCATGTGCGCGAAGTGCTGAGGGCTGTGGATTGACGAATGTGCCGCAGCTTTCCCTCCCCCTCGAGGGGAGGGTGGCCGCGAAGCGGCCGGGTGGGGTCGGCGCGGCAACGCGCCAGCCTGACCTTCGGCCGCATAGGTGCCTGTGATGCCCCGGACCCGCGTGAGCTTCGAAATGCGCCAGAAGGCGCGCGCGCTTCGAGTTCATGCGACCAAAGGCGAATCGCTGCTTTGGTATGAACTGCGCGAGCTGAAAACGGCCGGCATCAAGTTCCGCCGCCAGTGCCCGATCGGACCGTATATCGTCGACTTCGCTTGTCTCGCCGTGAAGCTGGTGGTGGAAGTGGATGGCGACTTGCACGAGCACGAGAGGGGCAAACGGCACGATGACGTCCGTGATGCCTATCTGCGTTCGCTCGGGTTCGATATCTTTCGCGTCGATGAGCCCGATGTCATAAACAACGCCTGGCATGTCGCGCAGGTGGTCAAGGAGAAGGTCGCGCGCATGTCAGCCGACCCCACCCGACCGCTTCGCGGCCACCCTCCCCTCGAGGGGGAGGGGGACTCTGGCGTGCCACAACCAATGAGGTTTTAGAATATGGCCGCCCCCGGCGAGAATCTGCGAATCAATTCAGACCGTTTGTGGGATTCGATAATAGAGATGGCGAAGATCGGCCCCGGCATTGCCGGCGGCAATAATCGCCAGACCGTGACTGACGAGGACGGCGAAGGGCGGCACCTGTTCAAGCGTTGGTGCGATGAGGCGGGGCTCGAAATGGGCGTCGACGAGATGGGTACGATGTTTGCCCGTCGCGAAGGCACCGACCCCAGCCTGCCGCCGGTCTATGTCGGCAGCCATCTCGACACCCAGCCGACCGGCGGCAAGTATGATGGTGTGCTCGGCGTGCTCGGCGGGCTGGAGGTCGTGCGCTCGCTCAACGATCTCGGCATCAAGACAAAGCATCCGATCGTCGTCACCAACTGGACCAATGAGGAAGGCGCGCGCTTTGCGCCGGCGATGATGGCGTCCGGGGTATTCGCAGGCGTGCTCGACCAGGCCGACGTCTATTCGCATGTCGACAAGGACGGCAAGAAATTCGGCGAGGAGCTCGAACGGATCGGCTGGAAGGGCACCGAAAAGGTCGGCGAACGCAAGATCCACGCCTTTTTCGAGCTGCATATCGAGCAAGGCCCGATCCTCGAGGACGAGGGCATCGACATTGGTGTCGTCACCCATGGCCAGGGACTGAAATGGCTGCAGGTGACGTTGACCGGCAAGGAGGCGCACACCGGCTCGACGCCGATGCCGAAGCGGCGCAATGCCGGGCTCGGCATGGCGCGGGTGATCGAACTGGTGCACGAGATCGCCATGGACTATCAGCCCGACGCCGTCGGCGCGGTCGGCCATATGGAGGTCTATCCGAACTCGCGCAACATCATCGCCGGCCGCACCGTCTTCACCATCGACATCCGCTCGCCGGAAAAGGAGGTGCTGGACGCCATGGACGGCCGCATCCGCGACGGCATCGACACAATCTGCGACGCGCTCGACATCAAATATCAAATCGATCAGGTCGGCCATTTCGATCCGGTCACTTTCGACGCGGGCTGCGTCAAGGCTGTGCGGGATGCGGCGGAGCGCCTGGGATATACGCATCGCAACATCGTCTCCGGCGCCGGCCATGACGCCTGCTGGATCAACCGCGTCGCACCCACCGCAATGGTGATGTGCCCGTGCGTCGACGGGCTCAGCCACAACGAGGCCGAGGAAATCACCAAGGAATGGGCAGCGGCCGGCGCCGACGTGCTGTTCCATGCGGTGGTGGACACGGCGGTCATTGTCGAATGATGGGATAGCCTCGCAACGCCGCTCACAAGAAGCGCGAAGAGAATAAGGGAACAAGAAAATGTCCAAAGTCATCAAGAACGGAACCGTCGTCACCGCCGACCGGACGTGGAAGGCCGATGTGCTGTTCAAGCACGGCAAGATCATCGGCATCGGGCCGGATCTGCATGGCGACCATGAGTTCGACGCCAGCGGCTGCTACGTGATGCCGGGCGGCATCGACCCGCATACCCATCTCGAAATGCCGTTCATGGGCACCTATTCGGCCGACGACTTTGAATCCGGCACCCGCGCGGCCCTTGCCGGCGGCACGACGATGGTCGTCGATTTCTGCCTGCCGGCGCCGCAGCAATCGCTGCTCGAGGCCCTGCAGATGTGGGACAACAAGACTTCGAAGGCGTCCTGCGACTATTCCTTCCACATGGCGATCACCTGGTGGGGCAAGCAGGTGTTCGACGAGATGGCCACCGTCGTCGACAGGGGCATTACCTCGTTCAAGCATTTCATGGCCTACAAGGGCGCGCTGATGGTCGATGACGACGAGCTCTATTCGTCGTTCCAGCGCTGTGCCGATCTTGGCGCGCTGCCGCTGGTCCATGCCGAGAATGGCGACGTCGTGGCGGCGCTGTCGCAGAAGCTGCTGGCGGCGGGCAATAGTGGCCCCGAAGGGCACGCCTATTCGCGTCCGCCGGAAGTGGAAGGCGAGGCGACCAACCGCGCCATCATGATCGCCGACATGGCCTGCGTGCCGCTCTATGTCGTGCATGTCTCCTGCGAGCAGGCGCACGAGGCCATCCGCCGGGCGCGGCAGAAAGGCATGCGGGTGTTCGGCGAGCCGCTGATCCAGCACCTGACGCTCGACGAGAGCGAATATTTCAACAAGGACTGGGACCATGCGGCGCGGCGCGTCATGAGCCCGCCCTTCCGCAACAAATTGCACCAGGATTCACTGTGGGCCGGCCTGCAGGCCGGGTCGCTGCAGGTGGTGGCGACCGACCATTGTGCCTTCACCACCAAACAAAAGCGCAACGGCGTCGGCGACTTCACCAAGATCCCGAACGGCACGGGCGGGCTCGAGGATCGTTTGCCGGTGCTGTGGACGACCGGCGTCAACACAGGGCGCCTGACGATGAATGAGTTCGTCGCGGTGACCTCGACCAACATCGCCAAGATACTCAACATGTATCCGAAGAAGGGCGCCATCGTCGAAGGCGCGGATGCCGACATCGTCGTCTGGGACCCGAAGCGCAAGAAGAAGATCACGGCCAAGAAGCAGCAGTCGGTGATCGACTACAATGTCTTCGAAGGTTTTGAGGTAACCGGCCTGCCGCGCTTCGTCTTCTCGCGCGGCGAACTATCGATCGAGGAAAACGAGGTCAAGGCGAAGCCCGGCCATGGCGAGTTCGTCGCTCGCGAGCCGAACGCGGCGGTCAACCGGGCGCTGTCGACGTGGAAAGAAATTTCCGCGCCGCGCAAGGTGGAACGGACGGGCATCCCGGCGACGGGCGTTTGAGCTTGGCGAGCCACGGAGCGATTATCTCAATGGCCGCGGTGATCCTTGCCGCCGGGCCGGCGGCGGCTGACGTCCTTGCCGGCTCCGTTGGCAATGAGGTCGGTTGCGCTGGTGTACGGCTCGGTTATCAGGACAGCGACGATTATGTCGTGCTGACCGCCGACGGCGTCGAAACCTATGGCAGCGGCTGCCAGTTCGCACAGCGACTGACGACGGCGCCTGGCACCCTGTTATTGAGCTCCACCTGTTTCGCCGAGGGCGAGGAGGGCACGACCACGGATGTCGTCAAGGTCATCAACAGAGCAGGGGACGGTTTCTTCGTGACCATTCCCGGCCTTGAGGAGATAGGGCCGCTGAAATCATGTTCGTGACGGTGCCGATGACGACCGCCGCCTCGATGCCGGCGTCAGGCGACCAACCCATCCAGTTCCGGCAGCAGGACGACGCTTTCCTGTTCGTTGGGATCGGTGCGGGCAATGACCGCCGAGGCGGGGCCGTCGCTCAGATTGGCCGGCAGATGCGGCATGCCGGGGGGAATATAGAAAAGATCGCCGGCCTTGACCACGATATGCTGTTCGAGCCGGTCGCCATACCAGGTATGGACTTCGCCGGAGAGCACGTAGATCGCGGTTTCATGGTTTTCGTGCATATGCGCCTTGGCGCGGGCACCCGGCGGCATGGTCAGCAGATGCATGCAGATGCCGGACGAGCCGACTGTTTCGGCGGCGATACCGGCGAAATAACTCAGGCCCTGCTTGCCTTCATAAGAGCTTTCAGGGCGGATAAGATGGCAAGTCGGTTTGGGCGACATCGGGGCAACTCCGGGCGTCTATCTGATGGTACAAGGGCGCGTAGAACTGGGGCGCATAGAACTGGGGCGCGTAGAACTGGGGCGAGTAAACTGCGGCGAGTAGGACTGGGCGAGTGGAAAGCAACATCGGGGTAAAATCAATGGGATTCCGGCCGGCGCCGCAGTGGCCGAAAGCGACAGGCTACGGCCGATGACGGGAGTATCGCCAGCCGTTGTTTCGGCAAGCAAGCTTGGCCTGACCTTCCAGACCAATGATGGTCCGGTACAGGCGCTGTCGAATGTCGACCTGACGATCGGCAAGGGGGAATTCGTGTCCTTCATCGGGCCCTCCGGCTGCGGCAAGACGACCTTGCTGCGCGTCATCGCCGATCTGGAGAAGCCGACATCGGGAGCCATCTCCGTCAACGGCATGACGCCCGAGCAGGCGCGCCAGAGCCGCGCCTATGGCTATGTCTTCCAGGCGGCCGCACTTTATCCGTGGCGCACGATCGAGCGCAATGTGGCACTGCCGCTGGAGATCATGGGCCTGTCCAGGGCGGAGCAGGCGGCGCGCATCAAGCGCACCCTCGACCTTGTCAACCTCAGCGGCTTCGAGAAGAAATACCCCTGGCAGCTTTCGGGCGGCATGCAGCAGCGCGCCTCGATCGCGCGGGCGCTCGCCTTCGACGCCGACCTTTTGTTGATGGACGAGCCGTTCGGCGCGCTGGACGAGATCGTGCGCGATCACCTCAACGAACAACTGCTGGAGCTTTGGGAGCGCACCAACAAGACTATCTGCTTCGTCACCCATTCGATCCCTGAGGCGGTCTATCTGTCGACGCGCATCGTCGTCATGTCGCCGCGCCCGGGGCGTGTCAGCGACGTCATAGAATCGACGCTGCCGAAAAAGCGACCGCTCGATATCCGCGAGACGCCGGAGTTCCTGGCCATCGCGGCACGCGTGCGGGACGGGCTGAGGGCGGGGCACAGCTATGATGATTGAGGCGGCGGAAGATGAGCTCCCTCCTCTCCCCAACGGGGAGAGGGTGGCCGGAGCGAAGCGGAGGTCGGGTGAGGGGGCCTTGGCGGATCCGACCAAAAGAAAGATCGGGGCGACCGCTCGCGCTCGAAAGCTGCGGTTTGACGAGACCGAGGCTGAATACAGGCTTTGGGGGGAACTAAGAGGGCGCCATCTCAACGGCTACAAATTTGTGAGGCAAGTGCCGCTTGGGCCGTTCTTTGCAGATTTCGTCTGTCGTGAGAGCGCGCTGATCGTGGAAATCGACGGCAGCCAGCACGCGGAATCTCCAACCGATGCCGCGAGAACTGCTTGGCTGAATGGTCACGGGTATTCCGTTCTTCGGTTCTGGAACCATGAAGTCTTGGCCGAACGCCGAGCGGTCCTTGATACGATCTTGGCTTGCCTCGACGGAAAGATTTCTACCCCCTCACCCGGCCTCCGCTTCGCTCCGGCCACCCTCTCCCCGTTGGGGAGAGGAGGGCACCCATCCTGCGAGGCCTGCTAGATGGACTCGTTTCGCGACAAGATCGTTCCGGTGACCTCGATCCTTCTGGGCGTCGTCGTTGTCTGGTACGTCATGGCTGTCATCCTCAACGCGCCGTTCCAGCGCGATCTCGACCGCCGCGCCAATCAGACACCGGGTATTGTGGAATTCATCGGCAAGACGCTGGCGCAGCCGAAGCCGACGCTGCCGGCGCCGCATCAGGTGGCGGTGAATTTTTTCGAAAACACCTTTCTGCGCAGCATCACCTCGAACCGCAGCCTTGTCTACAATGCCTGGGTGACGCTGTCGTCGACGCTGCTCGGCTTTGCTTTCGGCACGGCGCTCGGCATCGTCATCGCCGTCGGCATCGTGCATGTGGCGACGCTCGACCGCAGTCTGATGCCGTGGATCATCGCCTCGCAGACCATTCCGATCCTGGCGGTGGCGCCGATGATCATCGTCGTGCTGGCGGCGATCGGCATCACCGGGCTTATCCCGAAGGCGCTGATCTCGACCTATCTGTCGTTCTTCCCGGTGGCGGTCGGCATGGTGAAGGGACTGCGCTCGCCCGAGCTCACCCATCTCGACCTGATGCACACCTATAATGCCAGTGCCTCGCAGACCTTCTGGAAATTGCGTGTGCCGGCTTCGGTGCCGTTCCTGTTCACCTCGATGAAGGTGGCGGTGGCCGCCAGCCTGGTCGGCGCCATCGTCGGCGAGTTGCCGACCGGCGCCGTCGCCGGCATCGGCGCCAAATTGCTCGCCGGCGCCTACTACAGCCAGACCATCGACATCTGGTCGGCTCTGGTTGCCGGGTCGGTGGTCGCGGCGCTGCTGGTGATGGTCGTCGGCATCGCCGGGCGCCTTGTCGACCGCGCCATGGGCGGGAGGCCGGCATGAGCTCCATCCTGAGCCTTTCCTCAATCACGCCTCGATGCTGGCAGGGGTATGCCGCGCTTGTCCTGCTTGCCGGCGCGCTGCTTCTTTGGCCGCTCGTCAGTGCTACGCCCGGTTACGGCATGGCAACTGCGGTTTTGATTTTCATTTTGCTGCTCGTGGCAATCGAGGCCGACAACTTTCCACCGATGATCGGGCTGGTGTTGCTGTTCCTTGGCGCGCATGGTGCAGCGTGGATGCTGCTCGCCGGCATAACCGGCAATGAGGGCAGCGCTCGCGCATCCTTCTATCTGCTGCTCGTCGCGGCGTGGTTTTTGGCCTGGCGCTGCGTAACGGTCTTGTCGTCGTTTCGCCCGACATCGCGCTGGGCGTCAACCGCCCTGCGCCTGATCATTCCGGCCATCTTCGGCGCCTGGATCCTGATCATCTGGGAGGCGGTGACGCGGGGTGCCGGCATTCCCTTCATCCTGTTGCCGCCGCCAAGCGCCATCGGTGCACGCATCGTCGGCTCGCTGCCGGTGCTGGGGGCCGATGTCAGGCAGACCATCTTCAAGGCGGTTATCTTCGGCTATGTGGTGGGGAGCAGCGCCGGCTTCCTCGTTGCCATCGCCGCCGACCGCGTGCCGTTCCTGCGGCGCGGGCTTTTGCCGATCGGCAATATGGTGTCGGCGCTGCCGATCATCGGCGTCGCGCCGATCATGGTCATGTGGTTCGGCTTCGACTGGCAGTCGAAGGCAGCGGTGGTCATCATCATGACCTTCTTCCCGATGCTGGTGAACACCGTCGCCGGGCTTGCCGCCTCCGGCCATATGGAGCGCGACCTGATGCGCACCTATGCCTCGAGCTACTGGCAGACGCTGTTCAAGCTGCGGCTGCCGGCGGCGGCACCCTTCATCTTCAACGCGTTGAAGATCAATTCGACGCTGGCGCTGATCGGCGCCATCGTCGCCGAGTTCTTCGGCACGCCGGTGGTCGGCATGGGCTTCCGCATTTCGACGGAAGTCGGGCGGATGAACATCGACATGGTGTGGGCGGAAATCGCAGTTGCAGCACTTGCGGGTTCGGTCTTTTATGGCGTGGTCGCTCTTTTCGAGAGAGCAGTCACGTTTTGGCATCCCTCTGTCCGTGGTGGATAGGGGCGGTGGGTTTAGGGCGCTAACTTCAGAGGGTAAAAACATGAAAAGACTTGTTGTTTCGATGCTGGCCGGCGCGATGTCGCTTGCCGCGTTCCAGGCGATGGCCGCGGACAAGGTGACGCTGCAGCTGAAATGGGTCACCCAGGCACAGTTCGCCGGCTATTATGTCGCCAAGGCCAAGGGCTTCTATGACGCCGAGGGCCTCGACGTCGACATCAAGCCCGGCGGACCGGACATTGCACCGGAGCAGGTTATTGCCGGCGGCGGCGCCGACGTCATCGTCGACTGGATGGGCGGTGCGCTGGCTGCGCGCGAGAAGGGCGTGCCGCTGGTCAACATCGCCCAGCCGTTCAAGAAGGCCGGCATGGAGCTGGTCTGCCCGAAGGACGGTCCGATCAAGACGGAAGCCGACTTCAAGGGCCACACGCTCGGCGTCTGGTTCTTCGGCAACGAGTATCCGTTCTATGCCTGGATGAACAAGCTTGGCCTCAAGACCGATGGCGGGCCGGACGGCGTCACCGTGCTCAAGCAGAGCTTTGACGTGCAGCCGCTGATCCAGAAGCAGGCGGATTGCATTTCGGTCATGACCTATAACGAGTACTGGCAGCTCATCGACGCCGGCTACAAGCCGGAAGAGCTGACCGTCTTCAACTATTCCGCCATGGGCAACGATCTGCTCGAAGACGGGCTCTATGCCCTGGAGGACAAGCTCAAGGATCCGGCCTTCGAGGACAAGATGGTGCGTTTCGTGCGCGCTTCGATGAAGGGTTGGAAATACGCCGTCGACAATTCCGACGAAGCGGCCGGCATCGTCATGGACAATGGCGGCCAGGACGAGAATCACCAGAAGCGCATGATGGGCGAAGTCGCCAAGCTGATCGACAATGCCGATGGCAAGCTCGATCCGGCGACCTACGAGCGCACCGCCAAGGCGCTGCTCGACCAGAAGATCATCAGCAAGGAGCCTACCGGCGCCTACACGACGGCGATCACCGACAAGGCCATCAAATAGGGACTATCAGGCAAGCTCTGTTGGAAGACGAAAAGGGGCGGGCGACCGCCCCTTTTTAGTGGGATGTAAAATGAACGTTACCGGCGGAAACATCCGCTCGCAAAATCGTTGTGCCGGTGCATCCGCCTCAAGGGTGTCACAACGGAGGTTTCCATGCGCATCCAGTCCTTCACGCCGATGCTTTCGGCGCTGGCCATTTCTGCAGCCATCTTCTCTGCTTCACCGGCCTTGGCCGAAACCATAAAGATGGCGGCGACGCTCGATGGTGCTCAGCAGAACCCGCCCGTCACAACGAAGGGCAAGGGCACCGCCACGCTCAGGTTCAACACCGCCACCAAGAAACTCAGCTGGACCGTGAGATATTCCGGCCTCAGCGGGCCGGCGAAGGCCGCACACATTCACGGCCCGGCGGCAAAGGGTCAAAACGCCGATCCAGTGGTGCCGTTCGAAGGCAAGCTGAAGAGCCCGATCAAGGGTTCGGCGACATTGACTGATGCCCAGGCCACCGATCTTGAGGCTGGCAAATATTACGTCAACATCCACACCGCGGCCCACGCGGACGGCGAGATCCGCGGCCAGATCGAGAAGGCCAAATAGGCAGATCACGACGACAAAACAGGGCAATCATCCTGTTTTGTCAGGCCTTGTCGCGAATCTGGGTCATCGTGCGGGTCGGCGTGATGGCTTCAGGGTCGAGCCTGATCTCTACGATCGACGGCTTGCCGCTGGCCCGCGCTCGCTCGAAGGCCGCGGCGAAGTCGGCGGTCTTTTCCACCGTCTCGCCATGGCCGCCATAGGCACGGGCCAAAGCAGCAAAGTCGGGATTCTTCAAGTCCGTGGCGACGACACGGCCGGGATATTCGCGCTCCTGATGCATGCGGATGGTGCCGTAGATGCCATTGTTGACGACGATGACGATGATCGGCAGCCCGTATTGCACGGCGGTGGCGAATTCCTGGCCGTTCATCAGGAAACAGCCGTCGCCGGCGAAGGCGATCACGTCGCGGTCTGGGAAAAGCTGCTTGGCGGCGACCGCCGCCGGCGTGCCGTAGCCCATCGAGCCGGATGTAGGTGCTGCCTGCGTGCCGAAACGCCGGAAGCGATGGTAGCGATGCACCCAGGTGGCGTAGTTGCCGGCGCCGTTGGCGAGGATGGCGTCGTCCGGCAGAATCGTTTCGAGATAATTCATGATCGGCCCCATCTGGACGGCGCCGGGGCCGCTCTCCGGAGGCGTCGACCAGTCGAGATAGGCGGCGTGCAGCTTCGCTGCCTCAGCCGCCCACACCGGCGTTGCGGCCGGCTTGCGTCTGGCAAAGGCTTCGACGAAAGCGGCAGGCGAGGCATTGATCGCCAGCGCCGGCCGGTAGACGCGGCCGAGTTCGCCGGCGTCGGCATGGATATGGACCAGCGTCTGGTCGGGGTAGGGACTCTTCAGCAGCGTGTAGTCGGATGACGGCATCTCGCCCATGCGGCCGCCGATCAGCAGCACAAGGTCGGCCTGCTTGATGGCGGTTGCTACCTTGGGATTGATGCCGATGCCGACATCGCCGGCATAGTTCGGGTGGAGATGGTCGAACAGCATCTGGCGGCGGAAGGAGCAGCCGACCGGCAGCGACCAGGCTTCGGCTATCGTCCGCATCCGTGCAACGGCCTCCGCGTCCCAGCGCGTACCGCCGAGGATGACGAAGGGCCGCTTTGCCTTGTTGAGCAACACTTCCAGTGCGTCGAGCTCGACTTCGCCAGGCCGCGTCTCGACAGGGGTATAATGCCGGGCGTCCGGTGCCTCGGCGAGGCTGGTCAGCATGTCCTCGGGCAGCGAGATGACGACCGGGCCCGGGCGACCGGACGTCGCCACCGCAAAGGCGCGTGTGACGAATTCGGGTATGCGTGCGGCGTCGTCGATCTCGACCACCCATTTGGCGATATCGCCGAAGAACCTGACGTAGTCGACCTCCTGGAAGGCCTCGCGCCCCTTGGCGTGGCTGGCGACCTGGCCGATGAACAGGATGAGGGGGACTGAATCCTGCATCGCGATGTGGATGCCGGCCGAGGCATTGGTGGCGCCTGGGCCGCGGGTGACAAAGCAGATGCCGGGCCTGCCGGTCAGGCGGCCGTGGCAGTCGGCCATCATTGCGGCACCGCCCTCCTGGCGGCAGACGATTGTGCGGATCGGTGAATCATGCAGCGCGTCGAGCACCGCCAGATAGGATTCGCCAGGTACGCAATAGATACGGTCCGTTCCGTTGGCTTCGAGCGCATCGACGATGAGTTGTCCGCCGGTCTTCATTTTCCTGACCTCTCCAGTTCGGCAAGGATTTCTTGGGTGTGTTCGCCGAGACGCGGCGACGGGCGCTCATAGACCAGCGGCGTGCCGGACATGACCATCGGCGCCCGCACCGAGGGCAAGAGATTGCCATGGCCGTCATCGAGGTCGAGCCGCATGCCGCGCGCTATGGTCTGCGGGTCGGCAAACATCTGGCCGATGTTGTTGATCGGGCTGGCCGGCACTCCGGCAGTCTCAAGTCTGGCCAGCAACGGGTCGCGATCGAAGGCTTTCAGCGCCTCGATCATATGCTCGCGCAGCTTCGCCCGGTTGGCGACGCGGGCGGGATTGGTGGCGAAGTCAGGGTTCGACGCCAGCTCATCGAGGCCGACGGCAGCGCAGAACTTTGCGAACTGGCCGTCATTGCCGACCGCCAGGATGATGTGGCCATTTTTCACCGGCACCACTTCGTAGGGCGCGATGTTCATATGCGCATTGCCCATCTGCACCGGCGACTGTCCGGAGACGAGATAGTTGAGGTTCTGGTTGCCGAGCGTCGAGATCTGGGTGTCGTAGAGCGCCATGTCGATATGCTGGCCTTCGCCGGTCTTCTCGGCATGGCGAAGCGCCGCCTGGATGGCGATGACCGAATAAAGCCCGGTGAAAACATCTGAAATAGCGACGCCCGCCTTTTGCGGTTCGCGGCCGGCTTCGCCGGTGATCGACATCATGCCGGCCATGCCCTGGATGATGAAATCATAGCCGGCACGCGGCGCATACGGTCCCGACTGGCCAAAACCGGTGATCGAGCAATAGATCAGCCGCGAGTTGATTTTCCTCAGGCTGTCATAGTCGAGGCCGTATTTCTTCAGTCCGCCGACTTTGAAGTTTTCGATCAGCACATCCGATGTCGCGACCAGCCGGCGCACCGTCTCGGCACCCTCGTGCGTCGAGAAGTCGATGGCGATGGAGCGCTTGCCGCGGTTGCAGGAATGGTAATAAGCGGCCGAAAGGTTCTCGCCGTCATGGCCGATGACGAAGGGCGGTCCCCATTTGCGGGTGTCGTCGCCGCCGTCCGGGCTCTCGACCTTGATCACGTCGGCGCCGAGGTCGGCAAGCAGCTGTCCGGCCCATGGCCCGGCGAGGATGCGTGCGAGTTCGATGACGCGGATGCCTTTGAGCGGAGGCTCAGTCATGGATCACCGTGGTTGATCGAAAGCGCAGCCTCTATCAATCCCGCGCGCCGCTGTCACGGCCCTTGCAATGGGCCAGTATCACTGTGCCCTCAGCACGCGGTCGGCCCAGGCGGCAAAATCCTCCATGATGATGTCTCGGTTGATCTCGTTCAGGCTTTCGTGGCGGGTTTTGGCGTAAACCTTTGAAACGAGATTCGAAAAACCCATCATGTGCATCCGGCCGGCAAGATGGCTGACCGCCTTGCCGCCGTCCGAGGCCGGATCTTGCTCGCCTCCGACCAGATTGACGAACAGGTCGCGCCGCACGCCGGAAAAATTGCGGTCGCTGCCGCAATGCAGCGTCATCATGACGATGTCCTGCCACATCGACACCGATGCGTCCCAGCCGCAAAGCGGGTCGGCGATGTATTTCTCGACTTCAACGGCATCGCGCGACAGCCAGTCGAACGGCGTCCGGTGATTGGGCACCGCCTTGCCCCAGGCCCGGAACGTCAGCCGGGGCAGCAGGCGCGACGGCACGTCTGAGCCAAGCCGGAACTTTTCCCAACCAAGCATGGCCAGCGCGATTTGGCCGAGCAGTCCGGCCGAGAAATTGCCGTTCCAGATCGCGGCGGCATGGATGCGCGCCGAGTGGCGGAGGACAAAGTTCAGCGCGACCGACGCGCCCAAGGAGTGACCGAAGACGATGACCGGCAGGCCCGGCTGTTCCCTGGCGATGAGATCATGGACGGCGGCGACATCGGCGATGACCTTGGCACCGCCATCCACATCGGCGAACCTGCCAGGTGGCGCGTCGGGCGCCTTGGTGGCGCCGTGGCCACGGTGGTCGTGCGCGTAGACCTGGTAGCCGCGCTCGCCAAGGAAATCGGCGAAACGGGCATAGCGCGCCGCGTGCTCGGCCAACCCGTGATTGACCTGGACAATGGCGCGCGGTTGGCCGATGGCGTGTTTCACATAAAGGTTGAGCTCGGCGCCGGTCGGCGATGCCAGCATCCTCTGCTTGTCAAATGGCATGTCTCGCTCCCGTCGGCGACTGTTGGGCGACGCAGCGATCGACGTCAAGGGACGTAGGTACCCATTCGACGGTAGTTGACAGCATGCTGTCAATGTGATTACATGACAGCATACTGTCAAATGGTCAGCGGCAGATTGGGGGTATGACTATGAAAACCACCGGGGCCATTTCGCGGCGTGCAATCTTGCTGGCGGGCTTCGCCTTCACGACGACCACCCTGTTGTCAGGGATTGCTGCGTTCAGTCAGGAAACCAGGGAGATGACCATGATGACGTCCACTGTTCCAGGCCCGCAAGGCCAGCTTGCCACTTATAGGATCAACGCCGGCAATGGCCTGCCGATCATGTTCCTGCATGGAGATTGCAGCCGCGCTTCCCACTGGGACCGGGTGATGCAGCTCTCCGTCGAAGGCCGCGAGGCGGTAGCCTTCGATTTTCGCGGTCATGGCGCCTCCGCGCCGGCGCAGGACGGTGACTATGGTTATGACGGTCGTGCAATGGATGTCGGTGCCGTGGCCGACGCGTTTGGCCTGAAGCGGTTTCTCATTGTCGCGCACAGCGGCGGCGGTGGCGTGGCGCTCGCTTATGCCGCCAGCCATGCCGACCGGGTCGCCGGTGTCTTGCTCGTCGACCCGGCGACCGATCCTCGTGCGCTGCCGCAGGCGATTCGTGACGGCTTTGTCCGCGATCTGGCCGGTCCGCAAGGCCGTGATGTCCTGAACGCCTATTACACGTCGATTGCCGGCCCTAACGCGGCTGTTCGCCAGCGTGTTCTGGCCGATGCGGCAGTGGTCGATCCGGCGGCGAGGGCAAGTGTCGGCAAGGCACTGGCCGAATGGAACCCGGAGCCGGCACTCGATGCGTATCGCGGGCCTATGTTCGTATTGGCTACCGAGGCCAGTGACACTCCAGCCGCGCTCTACCGGCTGCGCACGGACATTCCGCGCCAGATCGTGGCGGGCAGCGGCCATTGGGTGATGCTTGACAAGCCCGAGGTCGTAGCCGAAGCCGTTAATAATTTCGTCGCGACCATCGAGGCCGGCCAGAAATGACGACCAGGACCGAAGCGGCAAATGTGCTCACCGAACTGGTGCTTGCCGTGTTCAGGATGAACGGCAGTTTTCTGGATGCGGCCGACCGGCTGGCCGCTCCAACCGGGCTGACGGCAGCGCGCTGGCAGGTTTTGGGTGCAGTTTTGAAGGAGCCGAAATCTGTGGCCGACATCGCCCGCGACATGGGTCTCGCCCGTCAGAGTGTACAGCGGCTGGCCGACATACTGGCTGCGGAGGGGCTTGCCGCCTACGCCGACAACCCGGCGCATCGCCGCGCCAAGCTGTTGTCGATAACCGATGCCGGCCGGGCAGCGGTCAAGAATATCGGCACACGCCAGCATGTTTGGGCGAACCGCGTTTCGGAGGGTATGGACGCCGACGCGCTGAAAGCCTCGCTTGATCTGCTGCGCACCCTGACGGAACGGGTGGAGGCGGGCGGATCCTGATCGACCGCGCGGGAGCCGTCTCAATGCGCTGGCGATTGTTTTTACGGCCGGCGAAAGAAATCGTAATTCTGACATGTCGCAAGTTTCTAGCTTGCGGCGTGAATCACGAGGAGTGCCGGAATGCGGATTTGGGCGATATGGGGGGCGGTGTTTGTTGCGTTTGCTGGCGCAAGCGCGGCGCGGGCCGATGTGAAGATGACCGGCTCTTTCGTCGCCGATGCCGCCTGTCCGGCAACGCAGGCGATCAAGAGCGGCAAGAATCCCGGCAATGTCTCGACCGCGGCTGGTCAGAGTTATGATCTGCTGGCCGGCAACAAGGACGCGCCCACGCACTATCTCATTCGCGTGCCGGGCGCCGATCCGGAGCGCCGCTGGGTTAAGATCAGCTGCGGTCGTGTTTCGGGCGGCAGCGCGTCGACGATGCCGGCTGCACCGGCGCCTGCCGAGCCGAACAAGCCATCGGCGTCCGGAAAGCCGGAATATGTCTTCGCGCTGAGCTGGCAGCCGGCTTTCTGCGAGACCAAATCCAGCAAGGCCGAATGCCGTGCGCAGACCGCCGCCGGTTTCGAGGCGACCCACTTCACCTTGCATGGGTTGTGGCCGCAGCCGAACGGAAATTTCTATTGCCAGGTCGCCGCAAGCGACAAGGCGAACGACGATCCGGCGCACTGGCGAGACTTGCCGCCGGTCACCCTTGACCCGAAAACGCGAGCGGAACTCGACCAGGTGATGCCGGGCACCGCATCCGCCCTCGAAAGGCATGAATGGATCAAGCACGGCACCTGCTACGGCAAGAGCCAGCAGGAGTATTTCGCCGTCGCTTTGAACCTGATGCGCGCGATGAATGCGTCGCCGGTGCGCGATCTCTTCATCAAGAACATCGGCAAGCAACTGACATCCGATCAGATCCGCAGCACCTTCGACAGTGCCTTCGGCAAAGGCGCGGGCGACCGGGTCCGCGTGTCCTGCGTGGTCGATCCTTCGAACGGCAGGCGGCTGATCGGCGAACTGACGCTCGGCCTGACCGGCCCGATCGCTTCGAACGCTTCGCTCGGTGCCCTGCTGCTTGCCTCGGCGCCGACAGCCAAGGCTGGCTGCCCGAAGGGCGCGGTCGATGCTGTCGGGTTCCAGTAAACAGGCCGTACGCGACTGTCGCTTTGCACCGGGGATGGTATGATCCCGGGGGCATCATTCATAGGGGGTGGCGATGAGTGGTATGACGGGCGGCGCGCTGGCGCGGCTGGCGTTCTGGGCCAAGGGCATGACGGCGATCCGCGACGGCCATATGGAGTGGCCGGGCTTTTCCTACACCGAAGTGGAGTGGGCGCGCATGACCACGCTCGCCAAACCCGTCGGCGGCGGCACCTACCAATTGTTCACGCTGGTCAACGCGGCGATCTTCATCGCCATTGCCGCGCTCGGGATATTCTGTGTCTTCCTGCCGCTGGCGGCGCTGCTGTTCCCGGTACCGGCCGAAACCAGTGCGATCAAGTTTTCGCTGCTCCTGGCGGCATGCGCCTTCCTGATCATCGGCATCGGCCTGCCGATTTCGCTGCGTCTTTCGACCACGCTGGTGGCGCCGAAGGCAATGCGGGCCGCGCTTGTCGCCGTGCCCGGCGACCAGGCGCTTGCGGCAAAAGTGTCATGGCAGATCAACCGGATCACGCTCGTGCTCTGCGGCCTGCTGGTACCGGGCATTCTTCTGTTCATTGCCTACGACATCGAAGC
The DNA here is from genome assembly GCF_040320455.1 of Mesorhizobium sp. M0698. NCBI lineage: Bacteria > Pseudomonadati > Pseudomonadota > Alphaproteobacteria > Hyphomicrobiales > Phyllobacteriaceae > Mesorhizobium > Mesorhizobium sp. M0698. The sequence continues at coordinate 230,465 of NZ_JAMYPQ010000001.1, forward strand.
CGGCCCGATTATTACCGCGTTGAAATGGCTGGCGATCGCGCTGATGGCGGTTTCGGTTGCGATCGGCGGATGGCAGCGGCGCAAACAATCCTGATTGAGCCAATCGCAGGCCTGGGCAGCGTTACGCGCCGGCGCTGCGCTCCGGCCTGGTCCATGTGTTGCGGGCGTCTGCTTCGTTGCCGCCCGGTTCGCCGACAACGCGATCGCGTCCCGTGGATTTGGCCTTGTAGAGACGCTGGTCGGCCAGCGCAAAGAGATCGGCAAGGCAACGGGTCGTCTCGCTGACCGTCGAGATGCCGGCGCTGACGGTAATGTCGAACCGGCTGGTGCTCGCGGACGTCTTGACCGCTTGCCTGACGGTTTCGCCCAGCAGTCTGGCGAGCGGCTGCGGACGCCAGCCGAGGATGGCGAATTCCTCACCGCCGATCCTGAACAATTGATCTTCGGTCCCGACAAGTTCGCCAAGCAAAATTGCCAGGGCTTTCAGCACCTTGTCTCCCTCGGCGTGGCCGAAGCGGTCGTTGATCGATTTGAAGTGGTCGACATCGATGATCAGCAGGCTGAGCGCCCTGGCGGTCCGCAGGCTGGCGGCGACGGCGGCCTCGCCATCGCTGTCGAAGCGCCCCCTGTGCAGGAGGCCGGTGAGGCCGTCGCGACCGACATGCTCGACCAGCGCCTCATAGCGCTCGCGATAGGTCAGCGTGTCGAAAATGTCGGAAAGCCCGCGCGCCGCCGGCACCTGCCGCGCCTCGAACCACCTGATATAGCCGACCAGCATGGTGCTGTAGACCAGGGCCGCTGCCATCTTGGCGAACCAGCCGCCGAAGAACACCGCGACCGGCGCGCCGGTGACGAAATGCAGCGCCGTGAAAAAGCCTGCCTGGTCGAAGGTGAGCACGCAGGCGACGGAGACCAGGATGCGGGTGAAAAGCGCCTTGCGCAGATATTTGCCGAGCTTTTCATAGAGCAGAATGATCAGGATGGCGTCGACGAACAGCAGCGTCGTGCCCCACACCATCAGCCAGCCCATCTCGTCGATGAAGCCGATGTCGGGAAGCTTGCCGTCGGGCAGCGGTGCGATGTCGTGCAGGCGCAGGATCAGCACGAGCCCGATCATCAGGGCATTGCCGAGCAGCAGGCCATAAATCGGCTGCCGGACAGTTGCCGCGTCCTCCTTGATGTAGAGCAGGAGCAGCATGACCAGCTTGCCGGAAAACAGCACGGCCGAACCCGGCGATACCATGCCGAACGGCAGCGCGACGTAGAAGACGCTGGCGAGATAGGTTTCCAGGAAATGCATGACGCCAAGGGCGCAAACAAAGACGCCGAGGCCGATGCGGCCCCTGAACCGGAAAAGCGTGACCATGATGCCGAAATAGAGAACCGCTTCGGCAAAAAGCAGGAAACTGTTCAACACGGCCCGATCTCTCTCCCCGAAATCGCGGCTGCCAGCGATTTCCCATCCAACATTGTTTGACGCGGAATGGTTAACCGGAGCTTTCGCCTGGGCGCCGGCACGAAATGAAGCGGCTAAGCGTTTGTGGGTGCGACCAAATCCGCTTGGGGCCAAAACTGTTTGCCGTTCGCGGCCGCATCGCTTACATAGCCCCCAACTTCCATTCAATCCGACATCAGTCGACTTTTCAGGGAAAGCGCGCGTGGCACGCCAGTTCATCTATCACATGGCCGGCCTCAACAAGGCCTACGGCACCAAGAAGGTGCTCGAGAACATTCATCTGTCCTTCTATCCGGACGCCAAGATCGGCATCCTCGGTCCCAACGGCGCCGGCAAGTCGACGATCCTCAAGATCATGGCCGGCATCGACAAGGAGTGGAGCGGCGAGGCCTGGCTGGCCGAGGGTGCTACCGTCGGTTACCTGGCGCAGGAGCCGGCGCTCGATCCGAACAAGAACGTGTTCGAAAACGTCATGGAAGGCGTCGCCGCCAAGACCGCCATCATCGAGCGCTACAACGAATTGATGATGAACTATTCCGACGAGACGGCGGACGAGTCGGCCAAGCTGCAGGACGAGATGGACCGGCTCAACCTCTGGGATCTCGAACAGCAGGTCGAGATGGCGATGGAGGCACTCGGCTGCCCGCCCAAGGAGGCCGATGTCACCAAGCTGTCGGGCGGCGAACGCCGTCGCGTCGCGCTTTGCCAGCTTTTGCTGCGCCAGCCCGACCTTCTGCTGCTCGACGAGCCGACCAACCATCTCGACGCCGAGACGACGGCGTGGCTGGAAAAGCATCTGCGGGCCTATCCGGGCGCGGTGATGATCATCACCCACGATCGCTACTTCCTCGACAATGTCACCGGCTGGATCCTCGAGCTCGATCGCGGCCGCGGTATCCCGTACGAAGGCAACTACACCAAATATCTCGAAGCCAAGGCCAAGCGGCTCAAGCAGGAAGGCCGCGAGGACGATGCGCGCCAGCGGGCGATCGGCCGCGAGCGCGAGTGGATCCAGTCCAGCCCGAAAGCCCGGCAGACCAAGTCGAAAGCCCGTATCCAGGCGTTCCAGGATCTGCTGGATGCAGCCGACAAGCGGCGTCCGAGCGACACCCAGATCGTCATTCCGCATGGCGAGCGGCTCGGCAATGTGGTGATCGAGGTCGAGGGCTTGTCGAAGGGCTTTGGCGACACGCTTTTGATCGACGATCTCGAATTCAAGCTGCCGCCCGGCGGCATCGTCGGCGTCATCGGCCCGAACGGCGCCGGCAAGACGACGCTGTTCCGCATGATCACCGGCCAGGAAAAGCCCGATGCCGGCACCATCCGCGTCGGCGAGACGGTCAAGCTCGGTTATGTCGACCAGAGCCGCGACGCGCTCGACCCGACCAAGACGGTCTGGGAAGAGATCTCGGGCGGCGCCGAAGTGGTCAAGCTCGGCAAGTTCGAAGCCAACACCCGCGCCTATTGCGCGTCGTTCAATTTCCGCGGCGGCGACCAGCAGCAGAAGGTCGGCAACCTGTCCGGCGGCCAGCGCAACCGCGTGCATCTGGCCAAGATGCTGAAGACCGGCGGCAATGTGCTGCTGCTCGACGAACCGACCAACGATCTCGATACCGAAACGCTGGCCGCACTTGAAGACGCGCTCGAGAGCTTCGCCGGCTGCGCCGTCATCATCTCGCACGATCGCATGTTCCTCGATCGCCTGGCGACGCACATCCTCGCCTTCGAGGGCGACAGCCATGTCGAATGGTTCGAAGGCAATTTCGAGGATTACGAGCAGGACAAGATCCGCCGGCTTGGGCCTGAGGCGGTCAATCCGCACCGCATGACGTATAAGCGGCTGACGCGGTAAGACATTTACAGGGCGGCGAATTCTCAAATGATCTGAGGAACCAAGATGGCCGACTGGTCCGCCGCCCTCTACCTGAAATTCGAGGACGAGCGCACCCGCCCCGCGCGCGATCTCGTTGCGCAGGTGCCGGTGCCGGAACCGCGCCGGGTGGTCGACCTTGGCTGCGGGCCGGGCAATTCGACCGAATTGCTGGTCGAGCGCTGGCCGCGGGCACAGATCAGCGGCTTCGATACCTCCCTCGATATGGTCGAGAAGGCCAGGGCGCGCCTGCCCGGCGTCAGCTTTGCCTTGGCGGATGCGGCGGCGTGGCAGCCGAACGAACCGGTCGACGTGATCTTTGCCAATGCGGTGTTTCAGTGGCTGCCGGAGCACCCGGCGGTCTTCCAGCGGCTGATGGGATTTTTGGCGCCCGGCGGCGCGCTTGCCGTGCAGATGCCGGACAATATGGCTGAGCCTTCGCACCGGCTGATGCGGGAGACCGCGGCCGAGATGCCGTTTGCCGAAAAGCTCGAGCGCGCGGCCCGCGCGCCGCTGCCGCCGGTCGCGTTCTACTACGACCTTTTGTCGCCATTCTCGGATCGGCTCGATATCTGGCACACGATCTACAACCATCCGCTGGCCGATGCCGAGGCGATCGTCGAATGGGTGAAGTCGACGGGGCTGAAGCCGTTCCTCGATCCGCTCGACGAGAACGAGCGGCAGCTTTTCCTGAAGCGCTACACGGCCGGGATCAGCGAAGCCTATCCGAAAACGGCAAGCGGCAAGGTATTGCTGCGCTTTCCCCGTCTCTTCATCGTGGCGCGGCGTTCTGCTTAGAAGCTCTTAGCTACACCCAAAAACAGCCAGCAGCGGATGCTTGACCGGCTTTCGCCGTCATGCGCATCTCGCTGGGGCAGGGATAAGGCCCTTCATGGGCCATGGGGATGGATGATGACACTGAAAAAGATGGGTTTCGGCGGCAGCGTTTGTGCGGCCGCTGTGCTTGCCTTGTCTATATCGGCGGAGGCCAAGCGAGCGCGCTGCTTCACCAGCGACGACGGCTATTTCTCGTGCAGCTATCGGGCGCTGGACGATGCCGGCAGCTTTCGCATCTCGGCGCCGGGTTATCCGACCTACGTCCTGGAAATCGACGGACCGGGTTTTGCCTATGGCTATGTCAATCTCGGCCGCCGCAACGTGCCGCTGCCCGGGCAATTCGTGCGCAGCCGCGATGACGGTGCCTGCTGGAACAACCCGCAGACCAATACCAAGCTCTGCGCCTGGTAAAGACCCGTCCCAGGGACTTGATTTAAGCCGGCATAAACTGGCTAGGTGCAAAAGAGGTTGCGCCGAGCTTTTTGCGGCGTCGACATGAAGCCGCAACGCCTGCGCACGGGACGAACTGGAAATGCATCGCGTCATCATCAGCGGCATCGGCGTTGAAATCCCCGAAGCTTCGATCACCAATGAGGAACTCGTCGCCAGCTTCAACAGCTGGGTGGACATGGAGAACATCCGGCGCGAGGTGTCGGGCGAGCCGCTGGTACAGAAATCGGACAGTGCCTTCATCGTCCATGCCTCGGGCGTCCAGACCCGCCATGTCATCGAACGGGAAGGCATCCTCGACCCGACCCGCATGGCGCCGCGCTTCCCGGCGCGGCCCGACGATGCGCTGTCGCTGGAGGCCGAGTTCGGCATCGCTTCGGCCGGCAAGGCGCTCGATCATGCCGGGCTGAAGCCGGGGGATATCGACCTGGTGATCTGCTCGGCCTCGCACCATCAGCGGCCCTATCCGGCGATCGCCATCGAAATGCAGCAGGCGCTGGGGACGAAAGGCGCCGGCTTCGATATGGGGCTTGGCTGCTCTTCGGCAGCGGCGGCGTTGCACATCGCCGTCAATCTGGTGCGGGCAGGGGCGCACAAGCGCGTGCTGGTGACGACGCCGGAGATCATCACCGGGCATCTTAATTTTCGCGACCGGCAGACGCATTTCATCTTCGGCGACGCTTCCGTGTCGATGATCGTCGAAGGGCTTGCCCAGGGCGAGAAGCGGCCGGGGCGCTTCGAGGTGCTCGACACGCGCGCCTGGACGCAGATGTCGAACAGCATCCGCACCAATCTCGGTTACTTTACCCGCGCCACCCAGGACGATCCGTATATGATCGATCTGGAAGGCAATCTGATCAAGCAGATCGGCAACAAGGTGTTCAAGGAAGTCACCGTTGCCGGCCACAAATTCATCGTCGAATTCCTGGCCGAGCACGGGCTGACGCCGCAAGCGATCCGGCGCTTCTGGCTGCATCAGGCCAATGCGCGGATGAACGCCATGATCCTGAAACTGTCGTTCGGCCATGACGTCGACCACGACCGCGCGCCGATGGTGCTGGAGCGCCTCGGCAACACCGCCGCCGCCGGTGCCATCATCGCCCTGTCGGAGAACCATGCCGACATGAAGGCCGGCGACTACGGCCTGCTCTGCGCCTTCGGCGCCGGCTACTCGATCGGCGGCGCGCTATTGCGCATGCTTTAGATTTTGTTTTACGCATGTCGTTGTCCCAAAACCGCTGCACACTTTTGGGCGACATGCATTAGCTCGGCGCGAACGGCACCAGCATCGGAACGCGCCTGGCATAGTCGCATCAGCCGTCTTGATCGGAGCATCAGCGCTTTCGACTGGACCTGATGAGCTGACCGCGGCTAATTGCGCGTATCACGCGAGGCACGAACCCATGCTGGATCTTTTTCCCGAAGCCGAAACTCCGGTCGAGATCGTCCCGTCGCGAAAACTCGCCGCCAGGGTGGCAGCGCTTTACCTCGCACCGTTCGATCGTTTTGAGACACGAGCGGTGGATACGCTGCAACTCGGTTTCGACGGCATTGAAGGCGATTTCCATGCCGGCACGACGCGGCGCTCCGGCGGGCGGGAACCCTGGTATCCGCGCGGCACCGAGATGCGCAACGAGCGGCAATTGTCGATCGTGGCAGCGGACGAACTGGCAATCGTCGCCGAACGGATGGGCATCGCCGAGATCAAGCCGGAATGGATCGGCGCCAATCTCCTGATCGAAGGCCTGCCGCACCTCTCGATGCTGCCGACCGGCACGCAGCTGTTCTTCAAAGGCGGCGAGACCGTCAAGATCGACGCGCAGAACGGGCCTTGCCGGATCGCCGGCCGGTCGGTCGCCGAAAATGCCGGGATGCCCGACCATGAGGCCGGAGCGCTGCTGTTCCCGAAGGCGGCGAAGCGCTTGCGTGGGCTCGTCGCCTGGGTCGAGAAGCCCGGCACGATCGCGGCCGGCGAGGAGATTTCGGTACGCGTGCCGGAGCAGTGGATTTACCGGGCCTAGTTGTTTTCCAGGCAAGGCGGCATTGCCAGTCAAAGCCGCGTTCCTTCGTACCCCGCTATCCTGCAGGGCAGGGAGGCACTGTCCCTCGACCTCTGAGAACCTGGGTTCCTCGCCCACCGCGAAGCGGGGGAGAGGTGGCCGCGAAGCGGCCGGAGAGGGGCCTTCGTAGAGCGCGGTTCCCCCTCTCCGTCTCGGCTTCGCCGAGCCACCTCTCCCCCACTTTCGTGGGGGCGAGGAACCCAAGCTGGAATGAAGCCGCGATGCCAACCTGAAGCGATTTCCCTAAAACACAGCAAGTTTGTTCTTGCTTTGTGCCGGCAGCTATGCTACTAATTTCGGTATGGTGCCAATTGGCTCCAACGACCCGCCCACCGAGGCGGGTTTTTTATTTCAAGCTTTGAAGGTTCCGGTGTTGCCGACCTGATGTTGGCGGGACAGCGCCCTGGACAGCACCCCCTCTGGCCTGCCGGCCATCTCCCCCTCAAGGGGGGAGATTGGGTATCTTGTCTGCTTCCGCCAATCACCAACGTTGCAGGATTGGCGGCTAGGGCGAAGCTGCTGATCTCCCCCTGGAGGGGGAGATGGCCGGCAGGCCAGAGGGGGGCGCCGTAGAACTCGACGCGTGTGCCTGCCATTCTCTACGCCTCATCCTCATCGTCGAGCAGCCGGGTGGCGCGCCAGCGGGTCAGCACGATGTTGGTCTGTTCGATGACGAAGAAGCGCGCGGAATCGCGGTCATAGCCTTCGGCCAGCAGCTTTTCGTAGTCGGTGTGGGCGTGGCGAATATGCGCAATCGTCGCCAGCCATACGGCAATGCTCGGCGGCAAGCTCTTCATGTGCACGGCGCCGGCATCGGCACGGATATTTTCCATGTCGGCATAGGGCGCCAGCGGCAGGAGCGCTGTCAGCGCCTTGGCGATAGCGCGGCGGCGGCCGGTCGGCGCGCTCACTGCTCATCCCATCTGGGGGGCTCGCCCGATCTGGACGACTCGTCCCGCCCGGACATGGTCGCCTCGGCGAAGGCATCGGTCGAGGCGAAATAAGGCTTGATGTCGATGACCGGCGTGCCGTCGAGCACGTCGATGGCATCGAGATCGACGCGGCCGGTGTCGATGTCGACGCCAACCAGCCTGGCGACATGCAGCCCAATTGGGTTCGGCCGGGCAGGGGAGCGCAGCGAAAAGACGCCTTTCGGCTCCGTGGCATGGCGGGGTTTCTGGACAATCAGTTGCCGCGGTGCATGGTGCAGCCAGGACAGGACGATCACGTGGCTGGCGCGTTCCAGCCCAAGCAAGCCATCACGATAAGGCGGGTTGATGACCAAGTGCGCCGGCTGTCCCGTCTCCCGCGCGGCCTTCATGTTCTTGGGGCAAGTTTCCCGTGTCGTCCACGGCGAGGCGATGCGGCCGATGAAGACGACATGGCCATCCGGCGGCATCGTTGCCGGGTCGGTTTCCAGGAGCTTTTCGCCGCTGCGCGTCTCGAACATGGTTCTCGCCTCGATCATGCGTCCGTTTTTGCGCGATCCGCCACGCATGCGTCATTTTCTTGTCCGGAAGCGACATAGCGCTTGCAAGCCTATCCAAACCGACATAAACATATGTTTATATCTTTTCAAAGAGAATGCTCGCATGCATGTCGCTCTCGACACGATGGTAGATACATTGAAGGCGGCGGCGGAATCCAGCCGGCTGCGCATATTGGCGCTGCTGTCGCGCGGCGATCTGACCGTTTCAGATCTCACCGAAATCCTCGGCCAGTCGCAGCCGCGCGTCTCGCGCCATTTGAAATTGCTGCTGGAGGCAGGGCTGATCGGCCGCTACCAGGAGGGCTCGTGGGCGTTCTTCCGGTTATCGGATTCCGACGCGTCGCGCGATTTCGTGCTCAGGCTGGTCTCCGGCATCCGCGGCGCCGATCCGCAGGTCGAGCGTGATCTCGAACGGCTGGCCGCAGTCAAGCGCAAGCGGCAGGACCGGGCTGCCGAATATTTCTCGGTAAACGCCGCAAGCTGGGACCATATCCGCTCGCTGCATGTGCCGGATCGCGCGGTCGAAGCAGCTCTCATCAAGCTTGTCGGCAAGCGGCCGTTCCAGTCGATGCTCGATCTCGGCACCGGCACCGGACGGCTGCTCGAGATCTTTTCGCCGCTCTATCGGCGCGGTGTCGGCATCGACATGTCGCGCGAGATGCTGACGGTGGCGCGCGCCAATCTCGACAAGGCCGGCGTTTCGAATGCGCAAGTGCGCCAGGGCGATATTTTTGCGCCACCGGTCGAACGCGACGCCTTTGATCTCGTTACCATCCATCAGGTGCTGCATTATCTCGACGATCCCGCCCGCGCCATCCGCGAGGCGGCGCGTCTGTTGCGCCCGGCCGGCCGGCTGGTGATCGTCGATTTCGCGCCGCACGCGCTGGAGTTCTTGCGCGAGGAGCACGCGCATATGCGTCTCGGCTTTTCCGACCGGCAAATTGGCGACTGGTTTTCCGAGGCCGGCCTCGACCTTGAGGACAGCCAGGAATTCGAGCCGCGCGGCGGCAACGAGGCCAAGCTCACCGTCAAACTCTGGCTCGGCCGCGATCGGCGCATGCTGATTGCCGAGCCTTCCAACGACAGACAACCGGCCAATGCGTATCCGATAGGGGAAACCGCCTGATGAACCAGTTCCGCTTCTCCCGCCGCCCCGACATCGGCGACAAGGTCAGGGTTTCGTTCGAGTTCTTTCCGCCGAAAAACGATGAGATGGAAGCAAGGCTGTGGGACACGGTCACCCGGCTTGAGCCGCTCAAGCCGAAATTCGTCTCGGTCACCTATGGCGCCGGTGGTTCGACCCGCGAGCGGACGGCCCGCACCGTCAAGCGCATCCTCAATGAAACGACGTTGACGCCGGCGGCGCACATGACCTGTGTCGATGCGGCGCGTCACGAGGTCGATGCGGTGATCCGGGAGTTCGCCGATATGGGCGTCAAGCGTTTCGTCGCCCTGCGCGGCGATCCGGCCGAGGGCGTCGGCGCGGCCTACCGGCCGCATCCGGAAGGCTATGCCAATGGCGCCGAACTGGTTGATGCGCTGAAGGGCGCCGGCGATTTCGACATATCGGTCTCGGCCTATCCGGAAAAGCATCCGGAGAGTCCGGATTTCGCCACCGACTTCGACATGCTGAAGCGCAAGGCCGACAACGGCGCGACGCGGGCGATCACCCAGTTCTTCTTCGACAACGATCTCTATGAGCGCTATGTCGAGCGGGCACGGCGGGCCGGCATCTACATACCGATCGTGCCGGGCATATTGCCGGTGCACAATTTCACCCAGGTCGCCAACTTCTCGGCGCGGTGCGGCGCATTGGTGCCGGCATGGCTGGCCGAGCGCTTCGATGGGCTGCAGAACGATCCGCAAACGCATGCGCTGGTGGCATCTGCCGTGGCCGCCGAGCAGGTGCTGGACCTTGTCGAGCGCGGCGTCGGCGATTTCCACTTCTACACGATGAACCGGGCCGATCTGGTCTTCGCCATCTGCCACATGATCGGCATCAGGTCGCACGAAGTCGAGGCGGCGGGATCCGCCGCGGCGTAAGGCGGCAAGCTCCTTTTTGAAATGTCAAAGATCGGGGGAATGCAAAAGGCCGGGCAAAACGCCCGGCCTTTCAAATGGTTTGGACTATTCGGTGCTGGTCTTCCCCCGCTCAGCGGCTTTATGGAAGGACGCCCATAATGAGGGCGCCGATGAATGCAAACGCAGCACAAATCATCAATGCGTTGATCGGCCTCGTCAGTCCCATGTCATAGCCTCCTCTTAAAGAGCTATGGCGAGAGTCTAGGGTCATTTGTGCCACAGGCAAGCAGAAACTTTGCTGCAATGCGACGAGATTGTGGAATTTGCGACCTGCCGTTTGCCGTTAGGCATTGAAACTCTTTGTCAAAAGCCGGCTCGGGACCTGTGAATAATTTGTGGCAAAGCCGTGGCAGCACGAGAATGGCAGCGCTACCGCGGCAGAAATCGGAATCGATTTTCGGAACGACTGAAGATTCGACGCGTCCTTTGCGCATCCAACCGGATGCTGCACGCTATACGCACTCTATACGAATGCGGCGGGCAATCGGCAGCGTTGTGAGATAGCCAGGACTTGAATTTTCTGCCAATTGGCAGTATATTGACTGCCAAGTGATGGAGGTCGGAATGAGTGTCGCTTATGCGGTTCGCGATCCTGCAAATCAGGCTTTGCCGGCAAATCTGGCGGATGCCTCGGCACGGGCGCGGCTCACGCCAGCGGCTGTTGCCGGCATCGTCAGGCTCGCAGACATCTGGCATCTGACCAGCACCGAGATCTGTACCTTGATCGGCGACGTGTCGGAGAGAACCTGGTTCCGCATGAAGAAAGGCGAGTGGGAGGGCGTTCTCTCCCAGGATTCGCTGACACGCATCAGCGCCCTGATCGGCATCTTCAAGGGACTGCGGCTTCTGTTCTCCGAAGCGCTTGCCGATGAATGGGTGCGGTTGCCGAACAAAGGGCCTCTTTATGGTGGCCGGCGCCCCCTGGACGTTATGATCGAGGGCGGCATTCCGAAGCTGCTGCAGGTTCGCCAACATATCGACGCTTTGCGCGGTGGACTTTGAATGCAGATCCCGCCGCGCGCTGACATTTCCCAGCGCGACACGATCCGGCTGATTTCGACAGGCAGGCTCAAGGAACCGGTCCTGATGCCATTGGCCAGGAATCATGGAGATTTGGAGGACCTTGCGGAGCTCGAAGGAGCCACCAGCGGCCGCCTTCAGGCGCAGCAAGGGGGATTGCCCGACCTCGATCCGCGCGAACTGGTTTTCGGGAGACCGGGCTACACCTTCATCAATGCGGCGTTCGCTTACACCCGTCCGGGCGGCAATCGTTTCAACGATGATGCCAGGGGCGTCTGGTACTGTGGGTTCGATGCGGAAACCGCGCTCGGCGAGGTCTCGTTTCATCTGACGCGCGAGCTTGCCGCGATCGAACGGTTCGAAAACGTCACCGACTACGCGGAGCTCGTTGCCGACTTCATAGGCTCGTTTCACGATCTGCGCGGTGCTGAGTTCAGCAAGGACCCGGTGCTCGATCCGGATACTGTCTTAGCCTATCCTGCCGGTCAGGCGCTGGCGAAGCAACTCCGCAAGCAAGACGCCGCGACCGGTCTTGTGTATCCTTCCGTGAGACATGTCGGCGGGACCTGCCTTGCCGCCTTCCTTCCCGATCTCGTTCAGAATCTCCGGCAAGGCGGTATCTGGCGTCTGGAATGGCAGGGTTCATCTGTTCCCGCGATCACGCCCATATAGCGCCATCTCTAAAGCGCGTCGCGTTCGACCGGCCTCGTGCGACGCGCTTTAGGTTCTTGTTCTATGCATGTCGTTATCGCAAAACCGCTGCACACCTTTGCGCGACATGCATTAGCGCCGCCCGAACAGGCGACCATCGATGGTGACGAGGCCGAGCGCGATCAGCGCCATGCCGCCCAATTCGAACAGTTCGAGCCGCTCGCCCAGGAACAGGAAACCGAGCAGAATGGCACTGGCCGGCACGATGAGCGTGACCAGCGAGGCGTTGGTGGCGCCGGTCGAGGCGACGAGATTGAAATAGAGGATGTAGGCGAAGGCCGTCGACAGCAGCGCCAGTGCCAGCACCGCCGCCCAGACCGGCGGCGAGGCCGAAAACAGATTGGCGGCATCATAGGTGAACAGAACGACCGGGATCATGATGATGGTCGAGCAGGTCAATTGTCCGGCGGCAATGACCGGTGACGGCACACCCTTGAAGCGGCGGGCGATCATCAGCGCAACCGCATAGGATAGCGACGCTCCGATGAGCGCGAATTTCGCCCAGACCGGACCGCCGAGCCCGGCGACGAGGCCGGGGCCGATCATCACCGCCGTTCCCGCGATACCGAGGGCGATACCGGCAAGCTTGTTCCACGACAGCTTTTCGTCCCTGGTCAGGGCGTTGGCGAGGATCAGCGTCCAGAACGGCGTCGTCGAATTGAGCACCGAGGCGACACCGGCGCCAAGCTCGGTCTGGCCGGCAAAGATCAGCGAGAAAGGGATGACATTGTTGGCGAGCGCCAGCAGGAAGAACAGGCCGGCATGCGGCAAGGCGAGGCGAAACGACGGGCCGCGGACCGCAAGATAGAGCTGCAACGCGATCGCCGCTATGGTGACGCGGAACAGCACCAGCACCAGCGGCGGAAGTTCCGCTACCGCAATACGGGCAAAGAAGAACGAGCCGCCCCAGATGGCGCCGAGCAGCAGAAGCTGCGCCCAGTCCTTGAGCACCATCGGACCGCGCATCGTGGTGGTGGCAGCTATCGCCATTGGTCGTCCTCCCAGACGAGATGCCTTGCTCTTCAGGCGTCTGTTCACGCCATACCCGATCCGGCCGCAAGGGCCACCCGAAACCTGAGCGATGGCCTAGCTCGCTCATAACTCGGCGTGCAGCACCGGCGTAGCGCCGCGAAGCCAGGGCGGCGAGACATAGAATTGTTTTCATTAGCCGCTAGCTTGGATTAATTGTGCGCAGCCTCAGTCAAGGGATTCGTCCATGCAGCGATTCGAAAATGCCCGCGAGGCAGCGCTGGCGCTTCGCCCGGACGATCCGATCTATTGCTTCCGCCCGCAGGTGCTGAAGGCGGACGCCAAACAGTTCATGGGCATGTTTCCCGGCAAGACCGCCTATGCGGTCAAGACCAATGGCGAGCGGATCGTGCTCAACGCGCTGGTCGAGGCCGGCGTCAGTGCCTTCGATGTGGCCTCGCCCGGCGAATTCGCCGCCGTGCGCGCCGTCTCGCCGGGCGCCGAGATGCTCTACATGCACCCGGTGAAGGCGCAGTCGGACATCAGGCTGGCGCTGGAAAAATACGCCATTCGCGTCATTTCGCTCGACCATGAGGACGAGATCACCAAGCTGACCAGGGTGGTGCGGGCTCTCGACATCGATCCGGGCGCCATCACCGTGTTCGTGCGCATCCAGACGAAAGGCTCGGCGGCCTACGAACTGTCGAAGAAGTTCGGCGCCGGACCGGCCAATGCGGTCGAACTGGCCGAACGGCTGAACCGGACGGGCTACAAGGTCGGGCTGTGCTTTCACGTCGGCAGCCAGATAGAGGATCCCGACACCTATGAGCGGGCGCTGGCCTCCGCCGACTGGGTGCGCAACCGCGTCGGTTTCGACATTGCCGGGCTCGATGTCGGCGGCGGCTTTCCGGCCGAATACGGTCATGATCCGAACAGCCGCAAGCCGGAAATGCCGTCGCTCGGCCAGATCATGTCGCGGTTGTCGGGCGACCTCCAGGAGTACCAGTTCGACCAGATGCCGCTGGTGGCCGAGCCCGGCCGGGTGATCGTGGCGCGCTGCCTGTCGCTGATCGTGCGCGTGCTGCTGCGCAAGGGCAAAAGGCTCTACATCAATGACGGCATCTGGGCGTCGCTGTCGGATTCATGGACCGGCAAGATCACGCTGCCGGCGCGCTTCATCCCCGATCCGGCGATCCGCTCGCGCAATGGCGAGGACAAGACCATCGTGCCGTTCAAGGTCTGCGGCGCGACCTGCGATTCCGTCGATATATTGTCGCGGCCGTTCTGGCTGCCCGAAACCGTCGATACCGGCGATTGGATCGAGATCGGCCATATCGGCGCCTATTCGCTGTCGCTCCGAACACGGTTCAACGGCTTCTATCCCGACACTTTCGTCGAGGTGGCGACGCCATTCGACGAAGGCGATGCGCCGCAGGGGTTTGCCAGCCTGGAGACGATGGCGGATTAGTTAATGGTGGAATAGTGAATAGTGAATAGTGAATAGAAGTAGTTCTTGCGTTCCGTCCCGCTCCCGTGAATCGTCACCATTCACCATTCACCATTCACCATTCACCATTCACCATTCACCATTCACCATTCACCATTCAGTCAGGCCACGCCGCCGCCGGCCTGGATATTCTCGCCGGTAAGCCAGCGAGCCTCGTCCGAGGCCAGGAAAACCGCGACATCGGCGACGTCGCGCGGTGCTCCGATCCGGCCGAAGGGCGACATGCCGGCGGCCACGGCGCGGTCCCGTTCGGGAAGCAGGTCGGTGTCGGTGAAGCCTGGTGAAAGCGCATTCACGGTAACGGAGCGCGGGCCGAGTTCGCGCGAGAGGACGCGGACGAACTGCTCGACGGCTCCCTTGCTGCCGAGATAGAGCGCCGTCTGCGTGAAGAACATCCTGGTTCCGCCGGTGGAGACGGCAATGATGCGGCCACCGTCGCGAACGCGGCGCGCCGCTTCCTGAAGCGTGAAGAAGGTGCCCTTGGCATTGGCGCCGAACACATTATCGAAGTCCGCTTCGGTGGCCTCGACGAGCGGCTTTATGACAGCGACGCCGACATTGGCGACGACGGTGTCAATCGGCCCCATCTGTCTTTCGGTTTCGTCGAACAGCCTGCGAATGTCGGGAATGCTGGAGACGTCCGCCTGGATGGCGACGGCTTTTCCGCCAATCCCTTCAATGGCGGCAACCACTTCCCTGGCTGCTTTCTCGTTGCCCACATAGTTGACGACCACGGCAGCACCCTTGGCCGCGAGCCCCTCGGCGATGGCGCGCCCGATGCCGCGCGAGCTGCCGGTCACAAGTGCGGTTTTGCCTTCGAGTGGACGATGCATGGCTGTTCCTTCCGTCTGATTACGGCCGCCTCGATCGAGCGGCGTTCCAGGGAAACCTATGGGCATGCTATTGCTCAGAGAATAGCCTATTATCTTACTGACTTGTTAAGCCTGGGGTACATAATGCGCGGAACCGAGTTTTCCGAACTCACGGCATTTGCAGCAATCATCGAAGAGGGCAGCTTCGTCCGCGCCGCGGCCAAGCTCAGGATTTCGCCTCCAGCACTCAGCCAGACGATACGCGGACTGGAAGAGCGTCTCGGTGTCCGCCTGCTCAACCGCACCACGCGCAGCATGTCGCCGACGGCTGAGGGCGAGAAGCTGTTTGCCCGCATCGCACCGGCGTTCAGCGAACTGGAAGGGGCCGTCGCCGACGCGCATGCATCACGCGGCCGGCCGGCAGGCTCGCTGCGCATCAATGTTCCGCGCATTGCCGCCACGCGTTTCATCGCGCCGATCCTCGGCGATTTCCGCCGCGCCTATCCCGATATCGCCCTCACAATCATTGTCGACGACATGCTCACCGACATCGTCGAGGGCCGCTTCGATGCCGGAATCAGATTGGGTGAGCGGCTGCACAAGGACATGGTGGCGGTGAAACTCAGCGAGGAACTCGAGATGGCCGCAGTGGCGGCGCCGAGCTATCTGGAGCATCACCCGATACCGCGTCACCCCGCGGACCTGCATCAGCACCAGTGCATCAATTTCCAGTGGCCGAGCGGCGGCAACATCTACCGGTGGGAGTTCGCCCGAGGCCAACGTGCTTTGGAAGTGGCCGTCAGCGGCGGCCTGACGATCAACGATACGGAACTGATGATCGGGGCGGTTCTGGATGGGGTCGGCGTGGCGTACATGCTGGAATATCAGGTCCGGCCATGGATCGAAGCGGGAAAGCTCATC
This sequence comes from Mesorhizobium sp. M0698, assembly GCF_040320455.1. Classification (NCBI taxonomy): domain Bacteria; kingdom Pseudomonadati; phylum Pseudomonadota; class Alphaproteobacteria; order Hyphomicrobiales; family Phyllobacteriaceae; genus Mesorhizobium; species Mesorhizobium sp. M0698. The sequence continues at coordinate 246,649 of NZ_JAMYPQ010000001.1, forward strand.
CGCTTTCTCGACGCCTGGTCGCCGAGATTTCCGGGTTTTCATCTATATCACGCGAGTTCCCGCCAGGTTCCGGCGCCGTTGCGAGCGTTCATCGATTTCCTGCTTGCCAGGCGGTGATGTGAATAGTGAATAGTGAATAGTGAATAGTGAATAGTGAATAGTGGTAGCTCTGGTGCTCAATGCGGCTCCGGTGCTATTCTTTTTACCATTCACCATTCACCACCCTCACAGCCTGTCCAGCAGCTCCGGAGTCGGCCAGCCGTCGACCGGCAGGCCCAGCCGCTTCTGCTCGCTGCGGATCGCTTCGCGGGTGTTGGTGCCCAGTATGCCGTCGACGGTGCCGACGTCATAGCCTTTCGCCTCGAGCTTGGTCTGCAGCGCCTTCATCTGGTCGCCGTTGAGGCCGGGTTCGGGGTTGCGCGGATCGAATCGCGGCGCGCCCCCCAGCCGGGCGGCAAGATTTGCCGCGGTCAGGGCATAGGTGAAGGACTGGTTCCACTCGAGATAGACGTCGAAATTGTCGTAGGTCAGGAAGGCTGGCCCCTTGCGACCCATGGGCAGCGCCAGGCCGGCCTTCAGGCCGTTGTCGAGAAGCGGCGTACCGTCGGGCCTGGTAACGCCCCACTGCGCCCACTGCGTCAACGGCAGCTTGTTGGTGCGTCCCGTCTGCTCCCACGGCAAATCGTCGGGCACACGGACTTCCTCGATCCAGGGCTGGTCGCGCTTCCAGCCGCGCGACTGGATCTTGCTGGCCGTGCTCATGATCACGTCCGGCGCGCTGCCGCGCAGGTCGACCAAGCCATCGCCGTCGCCGTCGACGCCGTGGCCGAGATAGTCGGAAGGCAACATCTGCGTCTGGCCGATCTCGCCGGCCCAGGCACCGGTCACGTCGGCCGGCACCACGCCGCGATCGATCAACATCAGCAGCGGCACGATCTGCGGCCGGAACAACTGCGGACGGCGGCAGTCATGCGAGAGGCTCACCAGCGCGTTCAGCGTATGAAAATCGCCCTGCACGGCGCCAAAATCGGTCTCCAGGGCCCAGAAAGCGGCGATGACCGGCGCCTGCACGCCGTATTCGCGATCGGCGCGGACAAAGACCTCGGCATATTTTTGCAGATTGGCCGCACCTTGCTTCAGCCGATGGGACGAGATCATACGGTTCGAGAATTCGATGAAGGTCTGGGTGAAGACGCCCTGGGCACGGTCGCGTGCCAGCGCCTTTTCATCGAGGGTGGCGTTTTCCAGCGCAGAAAGGCCGGCAGCGCCGACGCCGGCCGCCCTGGCTTCCGCCGCCACGCCCTGCTTCCATGCCTCGAAATCGCCGCCGCATTGCTGTGCCGCGGCCGGCACGGCGCTCAGGAGCAGCGCCGCGAGAAATCCAAAGCGCGATCGCATCGCCATCCTTCCGAGAAGATTACCAGCGGTTGCGGGCATCCGTCATTGGCTGTGTCGAAAAGCAGGCGGCAGGCCTGGTGTCAACGGGTGTTCTGCCGCAACCACTTCTTCCACGCGGCTTCGGAGCCATTGAAGACGCTGATGTCGGCGTTTCCGGTCATGCCCGGCACGACGCCCGTTCCGGTATACTGCCAGAAGGTGAAGGGATGGCTGCCGTATTTCTGGCGCGGGTGGCCGGCGACGGAGCGCAGCCAGTAGGGGTAATTGCGGAAGCCCGATAAACCGTTATCTTCGAAGAAATCGACAGACGTGTAGATGATTGGCTTCTTGCCGTAGTATTTTTCGACGATTTCGAGGAACGTGCTCATCTCGCTGCGTACCGTGGCGGGATCGGGCCGCAGCTTGCAGGTCGGCGATTTCGGGTTCCATTCCATGTCGAGAACCGGCGGCATCGCCGAACCGTCTTTGGGCACGTTCTGGATGAACCAGCGCGCCTGGGTAGCGGCCGGCGTGCAAAAGTAGAAAAAATGATAGGCGGCACGGGGGATGCCCGAGGCCCTGGTGCGGCTCCAATGCTCGTTGAAAGCTTCATCGAAACGGTCTCCGCCTTCGGTTGCCTTGATAAAGGCGAAGGAGATGCCGCTGGCCCTGGCCGCCGGCCAGTTGATCGATGTCTGGTATTTGGAGACGTCGGTGCCGTGGACGGCGTAGCTCCACGGTGCGCCGCTGTCCCATTCATGCGGGTCGGAATCGGCAAAACGCGGCGCGCGTACCGCAACCATCGAGGCGCTGGACGACGACAGCGATGGCGTCAGATCCTCGACCGTCGAGCAGGCGCCAAGCAGCATCAGCGTGATGAGGACCGCGAAACGGCGCATCGCTACTTCCCGAGCCGGTTTCAGCCGGCCGCTGATGGGTCTTTCCGCGGGTGGCCCCTCGACCGGGCGCGGCGCGTTTGAAACCGACTTACGCGACGCGCCTGGATCTTCGTTTCATGCATTCCCAAACCGTTACGCAGTTTGGGACGCACGCATTCAAGCCCCGCCGGACGGTCACCCCACAGGATCGCCCGGTCTGTCCTAAGCGCGTCGCTTCGACGCGCTTAGCTCTTTTGTCTATGCATGTCGTTGTCCCAAAACCGCTGCGCACTTCTGGGCGACATGCACCTGTGATCGCCGATCATGGTTGATATTCGGTTGACGGCGCTCGACAAGAGCCGCGATTTTGCCGAAACAATGGCGGCAAATCGATGACATAGATCGAGCGCGCCCGGGGGAACTCAAAATGCAGATCCTTTTGAAGTTCGTCAAATGGCTGCTCGGCTTGGCTGTGCTGGCCGCCGCGGTACTCGCCGGCTGGCTGTATTTCGCGCCGCCGGAACTGATCCGCGTCGGTTCCGGCTATGCCGCCAAGATCGTCTGTTCGAACGTCTTCATCGCCGGGCGAGACGCCGACGATGTGCTTGCCGTCGATGTGCAGGCGCCGGGTCATCCGCTGCTGAAGCTGATGAGAGTGTCGGTGGACAAGGAGAAGGGAACGGTTTCGGCGGGCCTGTTCGGCGTGCTCGGCAAGAGTGTCGCGGTCGCCCGCGACGGGCTCGGCTGCGCTTCGGTTCCCGACGGCGATATTGCCGCCGCCAAGGCTATCGCGGGAGCCGCGCCAGCGGCGGCGCCGCTGCCCGATGCGATCTGGCCGGAGGGCGACAAGGTCGGCGCCTCGCAGGATCCCGAGGTCACGGCAATTCTCGACGATCCGGCGTTGACCGGTGCCGGCATGCGGGCGGTGGTGGTGGTCAAGAACGGCCGCATCGTCGCTGAGCGTTATGGCGACGGCTTTTCCGAAAAGACGCCGCTATTGGGCTGGTCAATGACCAAGACGGTGAATGCGGCGATCGTCGGCACGCTGGTGAAGGAGGGCAAGCTGGCGATGACCAACCAGGGTCTGTTCGGTCCCTGGAAGGGAGATGGCCGCGCCGTGATCAGCCTCGCCGACATGATGGCGATGTCGAGCGGGCTGGAATTCAACGAGGATTATGGCGACGTCGCCGACGTAACGCGCATGCTCTATCTCGAACCGGACATGGCGGGCTTTGCCGGATCCAAGCCGCTGACCGGCGAGATCGGCAAGGTGTTTTCCTATTCGAGCGGCACGGCGGTGATGCTGTCCAGGCTGTGGCAGGACGCAATCGGCGACAAGGACAAGGCACTGGCCTGGCCGAGGACCGCGCTGTTCGATCCGCTCGGCATGCAGAGCGCTGTGCTTGAGGCCGACGAGCACGGCACCTTCGTCGGCTCGTCCTATCTCTATGCCACGGCATGCGACTGGGCGCGCTTCGGCCAGTTCCTGCTGCAGGGCGGCGTCTGGAACGGCCAGGAGATCCTGCCCGCCGGCTTCGTCGACTGGATGCGGGAACCGGCAACTGCCTCGAAAGTCTACGGCAAGGGGCAATTATGGATAGAAGGACCGGGCGACGAAGAAAACCCCGGCGCCGGCACTGCCGCCGGCCTGCCCAAGGACACCTATTGGATGGAGGGGCATGATGGGCAAACGGTTGCCATCATCCCCTCGGAGCAGCTGGTTGTGGTGCGGCTCGGGCTGACGCCGGCCAGGCTCGGCTATCGGCCGCAGGCGATGGTGGCGGCGCTGATCAAGGCGCTGCACTGAGGAATGCGGCGGTCGCAGTCTTGTCTATGCGACTGTCGCCAAAGGTTTGGCGCGATCAACACGCGCCCGCTCGTCGGGTGAGTTCATAACCGTCCAAAGATCATTACGGCGCTGGACGTTCAACCAGAAATCCGGGCTGTTGCCAAACACCCGCGCCAGAATGAGCGCGGTAGCCGCCGTCACGTTGCGGCGGCCGTTGCACAATTCGTTCACATGCTTGCGCTGGACGCTCATAGCTTCGGCCAAAGCCGCCTGTGTCAGGCCGAGTGGTTGCATGAATTCTTCCGTAAGAATTTCGCCAACCGTTGCTGGCTTGCGTGCGGTCATCAACATGTCTCACCTCACTTATATATAACTGTGGTCGTCGAGATAGATGTCCGACGCCTCGCCCCGGCCCCCGTCCCAGCGGAAGACCAGCCGCCATTGTTTGTTGACACGGATCGAATGGAAGCCTTCGAGATTGCCGCGCAACTTCTCGAAATGGTTGCTGGGCGGCACACGCAAATCCTGATCGATCGCCGCGTCGTCAATCATCTGGAGCTTGCGGAACAAGCGGCTTTCGAGATCGGACGGAATATTGCGGGAGTGGGTGTCGTCCACGAAGAAAGCCCGCAGCCATCCATCTCTAAAGCCGATGATCATCCCATGCTTCCGGCGAGGAGATAATGTACCACTCCTTGGGTCATATGGCAATGTGTGATTTAGCCAATTAACTGATTTCAGCCACGGCCCTCATTTAGGATTGGAGCCCCAAAACCTTCCACGGCAAAATTGATATTAGATGGCGATCTTGCTCACGGCGAGCCAGCTGTAGCCGCGATAAAGTGTTTTGAATCGAACGCTTGCGCCAACTCTTGCAGATTCCGAATCCAGAATCGCGCGCAACGATTGACGCGGCTCGACGTGGAATTTTTTCAGCCAGCCGCGCAACAGCTTGCGGAACCAGCTGGGCAAGGCTTCCTGCTGGCCAAAATCGACGACATGCAGCGAGCCACCCGGTGACAGAGCAGCAAGAGCCGCGGATACCGTCTTTTCCCAGCCGGGGATCATCGACAGCGAATATGAGACAAAGACGCGGTCGAAACTTTCGACGCCGAACAGCGCTTTCGCGTCGAAATTCGTGGCATCGCCGCGCACCAGCGTGACGCGGCCGGAGAGGCCTTCGCGCGCGAGGGCGGCAGTGGCCGTCTCCAGCATCTCGGCCGAAATATCGAGGCCGAAGAAGCGCGCGCCGGGATAGCGGCGGGCGGCGAGGATGATGTTGCGGCCGGTGCCGCAGCCGAGCTCGAGCACGGTGCCGCCGGCCGGCACATCCAGTCCGGCGATAAGCCGGTCGCGGCCGAGCAGATAGTATTTGCGGGTCAGGTCGTAGATATGACGCTGCCAGCGGTAGACGCCGTCCATCAGTTCGGCATGGCTGGCCGGCAAGTCGGTCGTGCTCATGCGGACCGCTTCACATAGAGATGGAAGCCGCCATAGATGGCCGAGCGGTCGCGCGCCGAAAACTCGCGCGAGGCGTCGTTCTCGTAGCGCCACTGATCGAGCAGCGAATTCGAGACGCGGCCGGGCAGCAGGCTGGGTTCCGCTGCGGTGCGGAAGATGACGCGGGCGCCGGTGGAGGCGGTTCGGGTGATCTCGGCCCACAACTCGTTGAGCTGGTCGTCGGTCATCCAGTCCTGTGCATCGAGCAGCACGAAGCGATCCACCGAGCCGGCATCCTTGCGGGCAAGGAACTCGATCAGATTGGCGTGGTGGATGGCAACGCGATCGACATTGTTGCGGATCGTCTTGTAGTTGCGCTTTTCGAGATAGGCGGGCAGGGCGGCCTCGCCCGGATCAGGGTAGCGGCGGGCGAAAGCCTGCCAGGCGAAATAATTGGTCTTCAGCGGAAAATCGCAGGCGAGCTTTTCCAGTCGTGCCTTCAGCACGCTGGCCATGGTGCCGTCACCCGAGGTGATCAGCGAATCGTACTGGGCCGGCGGAATGCCGAGGCCGAACAGCGAAGCCTTTCGCGAGGTCGCCCATTTCAGCAGCGGTTTTTCGAAGACCGGCGCCAGCTCTTCGTCGAAGAAGCGGCGCTGATCGGCGATGCTCTTAGCGTCCATGATTCCGGCCGGGTCGACGCCGAAGAATTTTGCGGTGCGATGGCCCATCGCAATGAACAGGCCAAGCAGGCCGGTCTGGTAGAAATTGCGGTCGAAGACGGCGATGCGGCGACGGCCGCGCCAGTTGCGGCGCTCCCAATAATGGCGGCTGACCGGGTCGAGATGCGGTGCGATGAAGCGATCGTAGGCCTGTGAATTGTGCCCGGTCTCAGCCGCGCCGAAGAAACGGAACAGGTCGCCCTGCGACGGCAGGTGACGGACGGCTTCGAGCTTCATGCGGTTCAGCGCGATATGGGCAGCGTTGAGGTCGACGGCATCGATCCTTTCCGGCGAGCGGGTGAGATAGGCAAGGATGTTACAGCCGCCGGAGGCAATGGTGACGATGCGGTGGCCCGTCCCGAGCTGCATCGCGTCCATGTCGATTTCGGGGTCTTCCCAGATCTGCGGATAGACGAGGCCGGAGAACAGGAAGGCGAACAGGCGCTCGGAGATGCCGGCTTTCGACAGCGGGCGGTTCTGGTAGACGGCCTTGCCGACTTCCTTGCCGCGGCGAAAAACCAGGTCCCCAGAAATGTCCGTCATGGCAAGGCGATTCCCCGTTTGCTTTGCCGCAAGCGGGTAGCGCAGGGTGATGACAGGCCAGTGACAGCCTGTTGACGCGAGTTCAGGCCTTGCCAAATCCACCTGGGGTCGGCGTCGTCACGATGACCGCCTCGCCAGCGTCGAGGATGGTCTGATCGCAGGCTTTCAGCGTCTCGATCGCGCCGGTCTTGCGGCGGACCTTGGTCGAACCGGCCTCGCCATCGCCGCCTCCGTCCAGTCCCCGCGGCGGGCGGTTGCGATGCGAGGACAGGATCGCGCATTCCATTTTTTCGAGGAAGCGGATGGTGCGCCCGGTGCCGTCGCCGGCATTCCATTTGCCTTCGCCGCCGGAGCCTTCGCGGATATGAAAATCCTCGAGCAATACCGGGAAACGCAGTTCCAGCACTTCCGGATCGGTCAGGCGCGAATTGGTCATATGGGTGTGGACGCCGGAGGTGCCGGCAAAACCGCGGCCGTCGTTCATCCGGCCAGCCGGCGAGCCCGAGCAGATCGTCTCGTAATACTGGTATTGCTTGTTGCCGAAGGTGAGATTGTTCATCGTGCCTTGCGCATTGGCCATCGCGCCCATGGCGCCGAACAGCGCGTTGGTGACGTGCTGAGAGGTCTCGACGTTACCGGCGACGACTGCCGCGGGATAGGCGGGCTTCAGCATCGAGCCGTCGGGAATGACGATGTTGATCGGCCGCAGACATCCGGCATTCATCGGGATGTTGTCTTCGACCATGACGCGGAAGGCATAAAGCACAGCGGCTCGGGCGACTGGCTCTGGCGCATTGAAATTGTTCTTCATCACCGGCGACGTTCCGGTGAAGTCGACGGTCGCTTCGCGCTTCCGCCGGTCGACCGATATCTTCACCTTGATCATTTGGCCGGTGTCGGTCGGATATTCGTATTCGGAACTGTCGGGCAGCCGCTCCAGAACGCGGCGCACGCTTTCGGCGGCATTGTCCTGGACATGGCCCATATAGGCTTCGACCACATCGAGGCCGAAATGCGCGACCATCTTGCGCAGCTCGGCGACGCCCTTTTCGTTCGCGGCGATCTGCGCCTTGAGGTCGGAGATGTTCTGGTGCGGATTGCGCGCCGGGTAGGGGTGGTTGGTGAGTAGCGTCTCCAGGTCCTTCTCGCGGAACCGGCCGCGATCGACGATGCGGAAATTATCGAACAGCACGCCTTCCTCGTCGACGGTTGTGGCAAGCGGCGTCATCGAGCCGGGCGCGGTGCCGCCGATGTCGGCATGATGGCCACGCGAGGCGACGTAGAAGAGGATCTCCTCCCCCCTCGAGGGGGAGGTGGCGGCGAAGCCGCCGGAGGGGGTCGTTGCGGCAGTGCTCGACGCACTTGTGGTGCCTTCTGCGAGGACCCCACCCGGCCGCTTCGCGGCCACCCTCCCCTCAAGGGGGAGGGAAAACACCGGCGTCACCACTGTGATATCAGGCAGATGGGTGCCGCCATTGTAAGGTGCGTTCAGCGCAAAGACGTCGCCGGGGTGAATGTCGCCGGAATTGAGCCGGATGATGGTCTCCACCGAGCGGTCCATCGAGCCGAGATGCACCGGCATATGCGGTGCGTTGGCGACCAGCGCGCCATTCCGGTCGAAGACGGCGCAGGAGAAATCGAGCCGCTCCTTGATGTTGACGGAATAGGCAGTGTTTTGCAGCGTTACGCCCATCTGTTCGGCGATCGACATGAACAGGTTGTTGAAGACCTCCAGCATCACCGGATCGGCTTCGGTGCCGAGTGCGGCCTGTCGGCGCTTCTTCTCGACGCGCCGCATCAATACGTGGTCCTTGGCGGTGATCTCGGCCTGCCAGCCCGGCTCGACGATAATGGTCTGGTTCGGCTCGATGATCAAAGCAGGGCCGGCGATCTTGTTACCAGGCTTCAGCGTTTCGCGAGGGAAGATGCCGGCGTCGCGCCAGACGCCGTCGACAAAGATTTTCCGGTTCCCGGAAGGACTTGCGGCCATGTCTTCAACAACTGAATCGCTTTCGTCGCGGCCGGTGCCGCCGGTATCGGTACCCTCGACGCCGACCGATTCGACGATCATCGGCTTGTCGTCGTAGACGAAACCGAACTGCGCCTTGTGCGCCAGTTCGAAGTCCGCCTTGGCCTGCGCAATCGAGCCGTGCCCGAAGTTCACAGGCAGCGCGGTATCGGTGCCGTCGTAGCGGATCTGCAGCACCGGTCTCGAGGCGACCGCGTCTTCGCTGATGCCTTGCGCGGCGAGTTCGTCGATGACGGCTTTGCGCAGCGTTGCGATGAGTTCATCGATCGCTGGCCCGGAATTGTCCGCCAGCGGCTTCAGCAGCGCCTGCTGGCGTGACGCAAATACAGAGGATAGGCCGATGCCGTATGCCGAGAGCAGGCCTGAGAAGGGATGGATCAGCACCGCCTCCATGCCGAGCGCATCGGCGACCAGGCAAGCGTGCTGGCCGCCGGCGCCGCCGAAGCAGTTCAGGAGGTATTCGGTGACATCGTAGCCGCGCTGCACCGAAATCTTCTTGATGGCGTTGGCCATGTTTTCGACGGCGATGGTGATGAACCCTTCGGCGACGGTTTCCGGCGAGCGGCCGTCGCCGATCTCGGCGGCAAGTGCGGTGAATTTTTCGCGAACCGTCTGGACGTCGAGCGGTTCGTCCTGGCCCGGTCCAAAAATAGCCGGGAAGAACTCGGGCTGCAGCTTGCCCAGCATGACATTGGCGTCAGTGACGGCCAACGGGCCGCCGCGCCTATAGGCGGCCGGGCCGGGATTGGCGCCGGCCGAATCCGGCCCGGCGCGAAAGCGGCCGGCCTCGTAATGGAGGATCGAGCCGCCGCCTGCAGCAACGGTGTGGATGCGCATCATCGGCGCGCGGATGCGCACGCCGGCGACCTCGGTGTCGAAGGCGCGCTCGTAGTCACCATCGTAATGGGCGACATCGGTGGAGGTGCCGCCCATGTCGAAGCCTATGACTTTGCCGAAACCGGCGAGTTTTGCCGTCTCGACCATGCCGACGACACCGCCGGCCGGGCCGGACAACAGCGCATCCTTGCCCTGGAACATGTCGGCGGCGGTGAGGCCGCCCGACGACATCATGAACATGAGGCGAGGGCTTTCCCTCCCCCTTGAGGGGAGGGTGGCGGCGAAGCCGCCGGGTGGGGTCGGCTCGACTGGGTTCGACACTCTGGCGGTGCCTTCTGAGATGACCCCCTCTGGCTGCTGCGCAGCCATCTCCCCCACAAGGGGGGAGATTGGCGCGGCACCCAGTTCCGCCGCAACCCTTTGCACATACCTAGCCAGGATCGGCGACAGATAGGCGTCGACCACCGTGGTGTCGCCACGGCCGACCAGCTTGATCAGCGGCGAGACCTCGTGACTGACCGAGACCTGCGAGAATCCGAGCTTTCGACAGACTTTGGCGACCGCCTTTTCGTGCTCGGGATGTTTCCAGGCATGCATGAAGACGATCGCGACCGCATCGATGCCGTCCGCCTTGGCTTGCTCAATAGCCGGGCGTACGGAAGCAATGTCGAGCAGGCGCTCGACACTGCCGTCGGCGCGAACCCTTTCGTCGATCTCGACGACACGCTCATAGAGCTGTTCGGGAAGGATGATCTGCTTGGCAAAGATATCGGGCCTGGCCTGATAGGCAATCCTCAGCGCATCGCGGAAGCCTTTGGTGATGAGCAGCAGCACACGGTCGCCCTTGCGCTCGAGAAGGGCATTGGTGGCAACCGTGGTGCCCATCTTGACATCGCCGATCAGAGCGGAGGGGATTGGAGCGCCGGGTTGGACGCCGAGCAAATCACGAATGCCCTGGATGGCAGCATCGGCATAGGCTTCGGGATTCTCGGACAGCAGCTTGCGCGGGTGCAGCGCGCCTTCCGGGTCACGGCCGATGACATCGGTGAAGGTGCCGCCACGGTCGATCCAGAAATCCCATTTTGCAGTCACTGCGGCGGCTCCCTGGATTTTTCCCTGTTCGATCTGTTAGCTCGCGAGGCCCTGACCGGCAATCGTCAAGTGATTGGAATATGTTACAGGCAGAAATGCAACGTTACGAAACTCATGCGCAGCTTACGCATTGTGTCCTCGACCGCCGCCGGTAACGGAGGCGTGATTAGAGGAGAGATATCATGAAGAAACTCATTCTTGCGTCGGTGTCGGCGCTTGCGTTGCTTGGCCTTGCCGCCTGCAGCAACAGCGGCACCGACAACACCACGACGCAGAGCACCAACCCGCCGGCATCCGACCAGACGATGAAGCCGGCTGCTCCTGACGCCAACAAGCCTGCCGAGCCGGCTCCGGCTCCGGCGCCTGCGCCGGCTGCTCCGGCTCAGTAGTCAATGTGACAACCAAGGAAAGGCTGGCCTCACAGGCCGGCCTTTCTGCTGCTTACGATACCAGCGCCTGGCGGCCGAGTGCGACGACGTGAGCGCTGGCGCCAGCCGCCTCAGGCATTGCGCCAAATCGATTGGGCCAGCCCCTGCGGCACTGTCTTGGCTTGATAGCGATGGGTGGTTGGCCCTATGAAGCCCCCATGTCGATTTGGGACCGCCTTGGCGACTTCGTCACACGCGTTTCATCTTCAGCGTCGTCAGGCGTCGCCGAAGTGGTCGAGGCCGTGCGCACGGTTTTCTCCGGCGATGCCGATCTGCGCCGGCGCGTCGCCTTCTCGGTGGCGATGATCGCCCTGTCGGCCAAGATGGCCAAGGCAGACGGCATCGTCACGCAAGACGAGGTGCGCGCCTTCCAGGAAATATTCGAGGTGCCGAAGGAACAGAGGCGCAATGTGGCGCGGCTCTACGATTTGGCCAAACGCGACATTGCCGGTTTCGAAACCTATGCCGTGCGGATGGCGCAGCTTTGCGGTTCGGGCCATTCGAACTGCCTGATGCTCGAGGACATACTCGACGGGCTGTTCCACATCGCCAAGGCCGACGGGATGGTGCATGAGCGCGAGGGCGAATTCCTGCATCGCATCGCCGAGATATTCCGCATCGATGAGGCGCATTACCAGAGCATCCTGGCCCGGCATGTCGATCTGGGTGCCGCCGATCCCTATGTTGTTCTCGGCATCGAGCGCGGGAAGCCGTTCGAGGAGGTCCGCAGGCGCTACCGCAAGCTGGTCTCCGACAATCATCCGGACCGGCTGATCGCACGCGGCCTGCCGCAGGAATTCATCAAGATCGCGACGACCAGGCTGGCGGCGATCAACGCGGCCTATGAAATGATCGAGCGGGGCCTGCGGCACGCATGAGCGGCTTTCCGCCCGATGAGCCGAGCGCCGAGGTCAGGGTATCGCCGAATTTCGGACCACGGCGCGGGACGCTCGGACCCGATATGATCGTGCTGCACTACACCGGCATGGCTACCGGCGCCGGTGCCGAGGCATGGTTGTGCGATCCGGCAAGCGAGGTCTCGTCGCACTACCTGGTCCATGAGGACGGCCGAATTGTTCAGATGGTAAGGGAAAGCGACCGCGCCTGGCATGCCGGCAAGAGCTCGTGGTTCGGACAGAGCGACATCAACTCCTGTTCGATCGGCATCGAGATCGTCAATCCGGGGCATACGCTCGGCTATCGCAACTTTCCAAAACCGCAGATCGACGCGGTGATCGGCCTGTGCGCTGGGATCATCGAGCGCCATTCCATTCCGGCGCAGCGGGTGCTTGCCCATTCCGACGTGGCACCGGGGCGAAAGGTCGATCCAGGCGAGAAATTTCCATGGAAGGCCTTGTTTGCTGCCGGTATCGGCCATGTTGTGCCGGCAGCACCGATCCGGCGCGGCGCCGTGCTGAAGCCAGGCGATACCGGCGCCGAGGTAGAGGCGCTGCAGTCGATGCTGGCGCTCTATGGTTATGGCGTCGAGATCACCGGCACTTTCGACCGGCAGACCGAAATCGTGGTCGAGGCATTTCAGCGGCATTTCCGGCTGCGCCTGGTCGATGGCATGGCTGACGGATCGACGATCCGCACGCTGGAAAGGCTGCTCGCTTACGCAAGGATAGCCTCTCTCAAATAATCTTTTGCCAGCTTAAAAGTTACAATCTGTTACTCAAAGTGACTTGCGTCGCCTTCTTTGGCGCCAATTCCGTCGTCAAAGGCGATCCGTACAGATTGTCGGACGTCTATCCCCCCACATGTTCCGATGTTGATTGAGGGTATCTGCGCGAAGTTCTTTGTGCAGATCAAACAGAACAGGATCACATGCAGAAATTGACCGTTTTAACGGCAGCCATTGCTGCCGGCGTAATGACTTTTGCCTTCAGTGCGGCGAACAGCGCACCGCTGAGCCAGCGGGCCGATCAGGGCTTCAGTGCCGCAGCCGGCAAAACCGCCATGCCGAAGGGTGGTGCAAAAGTAGAGAAGACCGCCACCGCAAAAGTGGAAAAAGCGGCCGCGGTAGGGACGAAAAAGCCAGTCTCCGCGAAAAGGCCAACTGCTGCGAGAAAGACAATCGCCAAACAGCATGTGAAGCGTAACCGCAAACGCATCGACCGCATGGCAACGGCGTCAGTCGCTCCGAAGAGCAGGCCAGCGCCTCAGGCGGTGGTTGTCGGCGGCAGCGGACAGTATTCGGCGATCATTGCGCGTTATGCCGCCAGCTATGGCGTCCCGGTGTCGCTCGCCAACGCCGTCATCAAGATCGAAAGCAACTACCAACCGAACCAGGTCGGCAGCGCCGGCGAGATCGGCCTGATGCAGATCAAGCCGGCGACGGCAAGGATGATGGGCTATAGCGGTTCGGTTCAGGGTCTCTACGATCCCGATACCAACATCAAATACGGCATGAAGTACCTTGCCATGGCGCGGGATCTCGGCGGCGGCACGACCTGCGGCACGATCCTGAAATACAATGCCGGCCACGCCGCCACACGGATGAACCCGGTGTCCGCAGCCTATTGCGGCAAGGTCAAGGTGCAGCTGGCAGCACTTGGAGCGCCCGCCTGACAAGCGACAACTTGCTTTTTCGTTTGCGTTTTCGGGCCTGAACCCCTTTATACGCCTTGCCAGCTGGCCGGGCGGCCGCACCCGCGAAGCCGAAAGGCTGCGGGTGAGGAAAGTCCGGGCTCCATGGAGACACGGTGCCGGTTAATGGCCGGCGGGGGCGACCCCAGGGAAAGTGCCACAGAAAGCAAACCGCCACGATCCAATCGTGGCAAGGGTGAAAGGGTGGGGTAAGAGCCCACCGCGCGACTGGCAACAGGAGCGGCACGGTAAACCCCACCGGGAGCAAGACCGAATAGGGGCGGTGCGAGGGGAAACCCTCGAGGGCTGTTTCCGGCTCACCGTCCGGGTAGGTTGCGTGAGGCGCATGGCAACATGCGCCCAAGATGAATGGCCGCCACGTTCTCGCCCCGTAAGGGGCGAGGGCCATACAGAACCCGGCTTACAGGCCAGCTGGCAGTTTTCCCTATAAAGGAAATCTCCTGATATCAGCAGGTTGCGTCTTCGGGCGCAGCAGTTGATTCAGTTTTCGACCCGCAATCGAGCGCGACATTCCTTGAAAATGGTGCGATTAAATCGTACCATTTGGATGACGGTATTCAGGAGCGCGTCATGGGACAGGTCGATAAACGCAGCATCACGCTGTCGCCGGAACTGGCCGCGGCAGTCGACGACGTGGTCGCCGCCGGCGAATATGCCTCGGCGAGCGAGGTGATCCGCGACGCGCTGAGGCAATGGAAGGACCGGCGCGACCTGCTCGGCTACACGGTCGAGGAATTGCGCAAGCTGGTGCAGGAGGGGATCGACGGCGGACCGGGGCTGGACGGGCCGCCAATCATGGAACGGCTGCGCGCCAAATATCTAAAAATGGCCGGAACCAAAGGCCTTGAGGAGTGAAATACCGCCTGCTTCCTCAGGCATTGATCGCGACCTCGAAGCCATCGGCGACTACATTGCCGAACAGAATCCAAATGCGGCGGTTCGGCTCGTGGATCTCTTGCAAAGGCGGTGGGATTTGCTGACCCTGCACCCCTTCTCAGGTGCGCCGCGCGAAGACATCGCAACCGGAATCCGTCACCTGATCGTCGGCGAATACCTCACCTTGTATCGTGTCCGCGAAGAGGCGATCGAAATCATTCGCGTGCTGCACGGCCGGCGCAAGATTGATGCCGACGATCTGAATTCGTGATTGCCGATTCAGCCACCGATTGCGTCTAGCGACGCCTCGATCGCCTGCCAAAGCTCTTCCACCGGCTCGCAGCCGATCGACAGGCGAACGAAGCCGGGCGGAACGGCATCTCCCCTTTTTGATCGCCGTTCGGCCGAAGTGTGCACGCCGCCGAACGACGTCGCGGCCTGCATCAAGGCGCAATTGTTGATGAAATCCTCGGCCTTGTCCTCCGAGGCGAGCACGAACGAGATGAGAAAGCCGAAGCGCTCCATCTGGGCGCGGGCAAGATTGTGCGATGGATCGCTCTCCAGTCCCGGAAAGCGCAAGCCGCTGATCGCGCGATGGTTTTTCAGCCGTCGCGCTATCATTTCGGCGGAAGCGCACATGCGGTCGAAGCGCACGTCCAGCGTTTCGAGGCCGCGATGCACCAGCCATGCCTCGAACGGCCCGGGGATGGCGCCCGACGTCTCGCGCCAGTCGGTCACCCTCGAGATAATGTCCGCGTCGCGGCTGGCGACATGGCCGAACAGCACATCGGAATGGCCGTTTGGTGCCTTGGTATCGGCGGCAATGACGATATCTGCGCCGAGATCGAGCGGGCGCTGGCCGAAAGGCGTCATCGTCGTGTTGTCGACCACAAGCACCGCACCCGCTCTATGCACGGCCTCGGCGACGGCTGCGATGTCGCATATGTCCAGTCCTGGGTTGGCGGGCGTTTCGACGAAGGCAAGCCGGTATCCGTCGAAGCCGCCGTCGAGGAAGTTCGACGTCGGCCGGACATCGTAAGCGACGCCGAAGGACTTCAGGAAGCGCTCTGCCAGCGCTCTCGTCGTGTGATAGCCGTCGGACGGCAGCAGGATACGGTCGCCGGCTTTGAGCAGGCCGAAAAATACCGCCGAGATGGCAGCCATCCCCGAGGGAAAGGCGACGCATGGGGCGTCTTCCAGATGCGCCAGCATGTGCTCGACCGCATCCCAGGTCGGATTGCTGAAGCGGCCATATTGATCGAAGCCGGTGGCGTCGCCGGGCGCATGAAAGATGGCGGCCATCGTCAGGGGCAAGGGGATCGGGTCGCCCTTGGCCAGCCCGCCGCGGCGCAGATGGGGAAGTGCCGCGGCGCGTGACTTGGCTGTTTCGGACATGATTTCAAACCTCGTTACTGACCGGAAAAGGAGATGCCGAGGCTATGCGCGGCAGCGATCCGCAGCAAGTCGGCTCCGGTTGGGCCACACGGCTCTAAACGCTTCGTTAGGCTTAATAGACGATAAAGACCGGAGTGCCGTCAAAGCTGCTCTCCCCAGTCGTGGCAGGCGCGTTTTGAAGACTGTTCCCGTTGACGCCCATAACACCCCATGATATCCCATTCCGATACTCAAGCCTTCGTTCCGTGTCAGGGTGAAGCGTACGCCAATCGGGCAGCCGCGGCGGCTGCGCGTTTGCCTGCGTTCGCCCGTCACAACGAAGCGGGTTTTGGACGCCGACCGGGCTGGGGCGGCGCGGATAGGAAGATGCAGAGGGGTGCGGCGGCGCAAGCGGCCGTAACGCGTAATGGACCGGTTTCTGTCGAACGCGGTGAACAGGATCGATGCGAAGGGACGGGTGTCCGTGCCGGCGCATTTCCGTGCCGTTGTGCAGAAACGCGGCTATTCGGAACTTTATGCGCTACGCTGCCTGGATCGCCCGGCGATGGATGTCGGTGGGCTCGACCTGCTCGATCGCTACGAGCAGCGCATCGCCCAGGAAGACCCGTTCCTGCAGACGGCGGACGACATGTCGTTCTTCTGCCATGGCGATGGAACGTTTCTGAAGCTCGACCAGGACGGCCGTATCACGATGAGCGATTTCATTCGCGAGCATACCGGCATTTCAGCGGAAGTGGCCTTCGTTGGCCGCGGCAATTTCTTTCAGATCTGGGAGCCGGGACGGCTCAGCGCCTATGGGACGGAAGCACGTGCCCGGCTTTTGCAGCTTCGGCAGGGGACGAAGCCCGGGGAGCGGCTGGAATGATGGCGGGCGACGGCGATGAAGTTCATGCCGCTGGCGGACCAGCCCGTCACATTCCGGTCCTCCTTGCCGAAGTTCTGGAGGCGCTGGCGCCGACAAAAGGCGAGGTGATCGTCGACGGCACGTTCGGTGCCGGCGGCTACACCAAGGCCATTCTGGCAAGCGGAGCCTCGGTCGTCGCCATCGACCGCGATCCGGATGCGATCGCGGCGGGGCGGGCCCTTGAACAGCAGTCCGGCGGCAAGCTCAGGCTTGTCCAGGCACCGTTCTCGACGCTCGACGAGCAGGTTGAAAGTGCCGATGGCGTCGTGCTCGACATCGGCATCTCCTCCATGCAGATCGACCAGCCGGAGCGCGGCTTTTCATTCCGGGCCGATGGACCGCTCGACATGCGCATGGCGCAGGCGGGCCTGAGCGCCGCCGCCGTCGTCAACACCTTCAAGGTGGGCGATCTTGCCCGCATCTTCGGTTTTCTCGGCGAGGAACGCCATGCCGGGCGCATCGCCCGCATGATCGAGAGCCGTCGCGAAAAACGCCCCTTCGAGCGCACGCTCGACCTTGCCGATGCCATCGAGACGCATATCGGTCGCGCGCCGAAAGATAAGATCCATCCGGCCACCCGCGTTTTCCAGGCGCTGCGCATCTTCGTCAATGACGAACTCGGCGAACTGGCCAAGGCACTGTTTGCCGCAGAGCGCGTGCTGAAACCGGGCGGGCGGCTTGCCGTGGTGACCTTCCATTCCCTCGAGGACCGCATCGTCAAGCGCTTCATCGCCGACAGAGCCGATTCAGCGACCGGATCGCGGCACCTGCCCGAGGCGCGGGCGCGCACCGCCACCTTCACCAAGAAGGGCGGCGGCGTGACACCTAGCGATGCCGAGATAACGGCAAATCCGCGGGCGCGCTCGGCAAGGCTGCGCGCTGCGATCCGTACAGAGGCGCCGGCGCGCGCCGGCGATTTTTCGATTTTCGGCCTGCCAAAACTGCCTGGCCCAAAGCTTCCCGGCGCCGATCGACCGGGAGAGAGGTGAGCACGTGTTTCGTACCAGCGACATAGTCCTGATCGCCGTCATGGTTTCTGCGGCTGCCCTGACCTACAAGACCAAGCGCGAGGCCGAGGAGCAACTGGCGGCAGTGCACAAGATCCAGGCGCAGATCCGTTATGAGGAGGACACGATCGACCTGCTCAAGGCGGACTGGAGCCTGCTTACCCAGCCGTCGCGCCTGCAGAAGCTCACCGAAATCTACAAATCGCAACTCGGACTCGAGCCGGTCAATGCGCGGCAGATCGTCGGGCTGGACGATCTGCCGGCGAAACCCGTCAATATCGAGGACCTTTCATCGCAGCGGCTGGGCGGCATGGCCGATATCGGCGGCAAGGATCCCGTGGTGACCGGAGGCATCGTCCAATGATCACCGGATTTCCAATCGCCGCCAGATTTCCAAAGGTTGGCAGGCTGCTGAAGCGCGGTTCGAAGCCCAGCGCGGGCGGATCGATCGTGGTCGAAGGTGCCCGTAAGGCGACCGGTGGCAAGGGCAGGACCCGCATCATCATGACGATGGCGGTGTTCTTCGGCATCTATTCGACCATTGCCGGGCGGCTGGTCTATCTGGGTTTCCAGAATCCCGACCTGTCGGGCGGGCCGCAGAGCCGGGTGACGGCATCGCGACCCGACATCGTCGACCGTAACGGCGAAGTGCTGGCGACCGACATCAAGACCGCGTCGCTGTTTGCTGAGCCGCGCCGCATCGTCGATGCCGACGAGGCGATCGAAAAGCTGTCGACGGTGCTTCCCGAGATCGACTACGAGCAGACATATAACAAGCTGAAGAGCGGCGCCGGGTTCGTCTGGCTGCAGCGGCAACTGACGCCGAAGCAGCAGGCCGACATCATGCAACTCGGCATCCCCGGATTCGGCTTTCGCACCGAAAAGCGCCGGTTCTATCCGGCCGGCGAAACCTCGTCCTACATTGTCGGCCTCACCAACATCGACAATCAGGGCATCTCCGGCATGGAGAAATACATCGACGAACAGGGCTTGAGCGACCTTCAGGCGTCGGGCCTGGCGGTGGCCAAGGATTTGAAGCCGGTGCAGCTCTCGATCGACCTGCGCGTCCAGCATATCGTGCGCGACGAGGTCGCCACCGGCATGGAAAAGTACCACGCGATCGCGGCGGGCGCCGTTGTGCTCAACGTCAAGACCGGCGAGGTGCTGGCGATGGCGTCGGTTCCGGATTTCGATCCGAACAACCCCTATAACGCGCAGGACAAGGACAGGCTCAACCGTATGTCGGCCGGCCTCTATGAAATGGGGTCGACCTTCAAGAGCTTCACCACCGCTATGGCGCTCGATTCCGGCAAGATAACGCTGCAAAGCCGTTTCGACGCGTCGCGCCCGATCAGGATCGGCCATCAAACCATCCATGATTTCCATGGCAAGGGCCGGGTACTGTCGGTGCCGGAAGTGTTCATCTACTCCTCCAATATCGGCTCTGCCAAGGAAGCCGAAGCGGTTGGCATCGACGGACACCGCGAATTCCTGCATCGCCTGGGAATCCTCGAGAAGATGCAGACCGAACTGCCGGAAGTCGCTCGGCCGACCGAGCCCAAGGTCTGGAAGCAGGTCAATTCGATCACCATCGCCTTCGGCCACGGTGTGTCGACGACGCCGCTGCAGACAGCGGTCGGCTGCGCCGCGCTGATGAATGGCGGCTATCTGATGGACCCGACCTTCCTGCCGCGCACGCAGGAGCAGGCGATGGCGGTGGCCAAGAAAGTGGTCAGCGACAAGACGGTCGAGGGCATGCGCTATCTCTATGCACTCAATGCCGAAAAGGGATCCGGCCGCAATGCACGGGTGCCAGGATACCGGGTGGGCGGCAAGACGGGAACGGCGGAGAAGGTTGTCAACGGCCGTTACTCGAAGGAAAAGAATTTCAACGCCTTCGTTGCGGCTTTCCCGATGGACGATCCGCAATACATAGTGCTTACGATCGCCGACGAACCGAAGCCGGAAAAGCCCGGCATGGGTGCTACGGCCGCCTCGAACGCGGGCATCATGGCTGCAAACATCATCCGACGTGCGGCTTCCATGCTTGGCGTGAAGCCAGATTTCAGCCATGAAAATGGTGCAACGCTGGTTTCCTATCAGTGATTCTTGGCGCGCCGGCAACTGCGCGCTATTTTGTTGCGATGAACGAGGTTCGATGAAGCTGAAAAATCTAGCCGGTATCCTGCCTGTCGAGGGGACAGCTTCCTTCGACATGGAGGTTACAGGGATTTCGTCGGATTCCCGCCAGGTAACACGGGGCGTCGTCTTTTTCGCGCTCACCGGCTCCAAGGCGGATGGCGCAGCCTACGCAGCCGATGCCGCGAGCCGCGGCGCTGCAGCGATCGTGGTCGGCAAGGGCAGTGCCGTCGCCGGGCTGCCAGTCCCGGTTCTTGTCGTAGACGATCCGCGCCTTGCGCTGGCGCTGAGTGCTGCACGTTTTTTCGGCATGCAACCGCAAACCATGGTCGCGGTGACCGGAACCAGCGGCAAGACCTCGGTCGCCGCATTCACCCGGCAGATATGGGAGCAGGCGGGTTTTGCCGCCGCCTCGATCGGCACGACCGGCGTGGTGGCGCCGGGCCGCAACGAATATGGCTCGCTGACCACGCCGGATCCGGTGGCACTGCACAGGCTGCTCAAGGAGCTGGCGGAGGCCGGCGTCACCCACGCCTCGATGGAAGCGTCCAGCCATGGCCTCGACCAGCGCCGGCTCGACGGCGTCAAGCTTGCGGCCGGCGGCTTCACCAATCTCGGCCGCGACCATATGGACTATCATCCGACGGTCGAGGACTATCATCGCGCCAAATTGCGTCTGTTCGACGCGCTGCTGCCGAAGGGCGCGCCGGCGGTCATCTTTGCCGACGACCCGTGGTCGGAGCCGACGATCAAGGCGGCGCGGGCAGGGGGACTGAATGTGCTGACGGTCGGCCGCCACGGCGATTTCCTGCGGCTGAAGCGGGTCGAGCACGAGCGCCACCGCCAGCGCGCCGAGGTCGAAGCGGACGGCGTTCTCCATGAAGTCGACTTGCCGCTGGCCGGCGACTTCCAGATTGCAAATGCGCTGGTGTCGGCCGGCCTCGCCATTTCGACTGGAACATCTGTTGCCAAGGCGTTAATGGCGCTGGAGAAATTGAAGGGCGCGCCGGGACGGCTCGACCTTGTCGGGACGGCCGCCAACGGCGCGCCCGTCTATGTCGACTACGCTCATAAGCCGGATGCGCTGGAAAACGTGCTGGCTTCGGTGCGCCCCTTTACCACCGGCCGCGTCATCGTCGTATTCGGTTGCGGCGGCGACCGCGATCGGGGCAAGCGGCCGATCATGGGCGAGATCGCCACAAGGCTGGCCGACGTCGTCATCGTCACCGACGACAATCCCCGCTCGGAAGTACCCGAGACGATCCGCGCCGCGATCCTGGAGGCCGCACCTGGCGCCATCGAGATCGGCGACCGGCGCAAGGCCATCCACGAGGCGGTCGGGATGCTTCACGCTGGCGACACGCTGATCGTGGCCGGCAAGGGCCATGAGAAAGGCCAGACCATCGGCACCGAGACGCTGCATTTTTCCGATCATGAAGAAGTTCGCTCGGCGCTGCGGGAGCAAGCAGCGTGAGTTATCTGTGGACCTCCGAGGCGCTGGTTGCCGCCATGGATGGCCGGCCGCTCGGTCCGATGCCTGAAGGCATCGCCGGCATTTCCATCGACAGCCGCAGCCTGCAGCCGGGAGACGCTTTCTTCGCCATCAAGGGCGAGGCTATGGACGGCCATGATTTCGTCACCGCCGCCATCAAGGCGGGTGCCGGCGTGCTGATCGTCGCCGAGGGCAAGCTGCCGTCGCTGGGGCGGCTGACGGCACCGATGATCGTCGTGGAGGACGTGCTTGTCGCTCTGGAAAAGCTCGGCGTTGCCGCGCGCGCACGCTCAAAGGCCAGGGTGATTGCCGTGACCGGGTCGGCGGGCAAGACCACCACCAAGGAAGCACTGCGCCACGCTCTCTCCGCGGTCGGTACGGTGCATGCATCGGCCCAGTCGTTCAACAATCACTGGGGGGTGCCGCTGACGCTGGCGCGCATGCCGCAGGGTTTCGACTATGCCGTCTTCGAGATCGGCATGAACCATCCGGACGAGATCCGGCCGCTGGTCAAGATGGTCCGGCCGCATGTCGCCATCGTAACGTTGATCGCGGCGGCTCACCTCGGCTTCTTTCGCAACCTGGACGAGATCGCCAAGGCCAAGGCAGAGGTTTTCGAGGGACTGGAGCCCGGTGGCGCCGCCCTTCTCAACCGCGACGATGCGCGCTGGAAGCTGCTGGAGAAGATGGCCAAAGAGGCCGGCGTCGAGCATGTCTACGGGTTCGGCGAGAATGCCCGGGCGACCTTCAAACTGATCAAATGCGAGCTCAATGCCGATCACTCGGTCATCACCGCCAAGATTGGCGGGCACGAGATTGTCGCCAGGATCGGCGCGCCGGGCCGCCATATGGTGCAGAACGTGCTCGCGGTGCTTGGTGCCGCGCATCTGGTCGGCGCCGACGTCACCAGAGTTGCGCAGGCGCTGGCCGATCTTTCGCCCGAACGCGGACGCGGCAAGCGCTATGTGTTGCGTCACCCCAACGGGCCGATCACGCTGATCGACGAGAGCTACAACGCCAATCCGGCGTCGATGAGCGCTGCAATGGCACTGCTCAACACGACGCCGGTGTCGGGCGAAGGCAGGCGCATTGCCGTGCTCGGCGATATGCTCGAGCTCGGCAGCCATTCGGCGAAATTGCATGCCGCGCTTGCCGGTCTGATCGTCGGCACCGACACGCGCACGGTCTTTCTCGGCGGCCCGGAGATGCGGGCGCTGGCCGACGTTTTGCCCGGCGAGATCAGGACGGAGTACCGCGCCGGTGCGGAAGATCTGAAACCGGTTCTTCTATCGGAATTGAAGCCCGGCGACGTGGTTATGATCAAATCGTCGAAGGGCATAGGCTTTTCAAAGCTGGTCGAGGCGTTGCTCGGCAAGTTTCCGGCGGAAGCCACAACCAGCAGACAGACCTAGGATCGGTCCGGGGGACGCAAGCGCATGCTAACACTGCTCGTCGAATTTGCGGACAAGATCTCGGTCTTCAACGTCTTCCGCTACATAACCTTCCGCACCGGCGGAGCGCTGATCACAGCGGCGCTGATCGTGTTCATCTTCGGACCGACCATCATCAATTCGCTGCGGCTGCGGCAAGGCAAGGGCCAGCCGATCCGTGCCGACGGGCCGCAGACGCATTTCAAGAAGGCGGGAACGCCGACAATGGGCGGACTGATGATCCTGTCCGGCATCGTCGGTTCGTCCCTGCTGTGGGCGAACCTGTCGAGCATCTACGTCTGGGTGGTCCTGCTGGTGACGCTGGGATTCGGCTCGATCGGCTTTTACGACGATTATCTCAAAGTAACCAAGCAATCGCATCTCGGCTTTTCCGGCAAGGCGCGGCTGGGGCTCGAATTCGTCATCGCCGGCATCGCCGCCTGGGTGATCATGCATAACGGCCAGGCGCCGTTCTCGTCATCGTTGACATTCCCTTTCGCCAAGGAGTTTCTCGTCAATCTCGGCTGGTTCTTCATCCCGTTCTCGTGCTTCGTCATCGTCGGCGCCGGCAATGCGGTGAACCTGACCGACGGTCTCGACGGGCTGGCGATCGTGCCGATCATGATCGCAGCCGCATCCTTCGGCGTCATCGCCTATCTCTCCGGCAACGCGGTGTTCGCCGAATATCTGCAGATCCATTTCGTGCCCGGCACCGGTGAACTTGCGGTGGTCCTTGGAGCGGTGATCGGCGCCGGTCTCGGTTTCCTCTGGTTCAATGCGCCGCCGGCTGCGATCTTCATGGGCGACACCGGCTCGCTGGCGCTGGGTGGGCTGATCGGCACGGTCGCGGTGGCGACCAAGCACGAGATCGTGCTGGTCATCGTCGGCGGCCTGTTCGTCGTCGAGATATTCTCGGTCATCATCCAGGTCGGCTACTTCAAGATGACCGGCAAGCGCGTCTTCCTGATGGCGCCGATCCACCATCATTTCGAAAAGCTCGGCTGGACCGAAAGCCAGGTGGTGATCCGCTTCTGGATCATCGCCGTCATCCTGGCGCTGGTCGGCCTGTCGACCCTGAAGCTCAGATAGGAGGCCGCTTGATCCCCGCCGCATCCTTTTCAGGCAAGCGCGTTTCGCTCTTCGGGCTCGGTGGCTCGGGGATTGCCACGGCGCGCGCGCTGATCGAGGGCGGCGCGAATGTGCTGGCCTGGGACGACAATCCCGATAGCGTCGCCAAGGCCGGCGCGGTCGGCATCACGACAGCGGACCTGCGCGGTGCGGACTGGGCGAGGTTTTCCGCCTTCGTGCTGTCGCCCGGCGTGCCGCTGACGCATCCCAAGCCGCACTGGACCGTCGAGCTGGCGCGGGGCTCAGGCGTGGAGATCATCGGCGACATCGAGCTTTTCTGCCGCGAGCGGATGCTGCTGGCACCGGCAGCACCTTTCATTGCCATTACCGGCACCAACGGCAAGTCGACGACCACGGCACTGACGGCGCACATCCTAAAATCGGCTGGGCGCGACACGCAGATGGGCGGCAATATCGGCCGCGCGGTGATGACGCTCGATCCGCCGCAGCCTGAACGGCACTATGTGGTTGAGTGCTCTTCCTACCAGATCGATCTTGCCCCTTCGATCAATCCGACGGCCGGTGTGCTGCTCAACCTGACGCCGGACCATCTCGACCGCCATGGCACGATGCAACACTACGCCTCGATCAAGGAGCGGCTGGTGGCCGGCAGCGAGACGGCAATCATCGGTGTCGACGATTCCTGGTGCGCCCAGATCGCCGATCGGCTGGAGCGGGCCGGCCGGCAGGTCATCCGCATCTCCAAGCGCCTGCCGCTGACCGACGGTTATTTCGCTGACGGCACCAACTTAATGGAAGCCGTGCACGGCCGCTACAGCCGTGTCGCCTTCCTCGAAGGCATCGGCTCGTTGCGCGGCCAGCACAATGCGCAGAACGCGCTGGCCGCCGCCGCCGCCTGCCTCAAGGTCGGGCTCGAGCTCGGCGAGATCCAATCCGGACTGGAGAGTTTCCCTGGGCTGGCGCACCGCATGGAGCAGGTCGGCCGCAAAGGGCATGTGCTGTTCGTCAACGATTCCAAGGCGACCAATGCCGATGCCGCTGCACCGGCGCTGTCGAGCTTTGCGCGTATCTACTGGATTGCCGGCGGCCTGCCGAAAGAGGGCGGCATCGAGCCGTTACGCGGCTTCTTCCCGCGCATCGCCAAGGCCTATCTGATCGGCGAAGCCGCACCGGCCTTTTCGGCGACGCTGGGCGAAGCGGTGCGCTACGAGATATCAGGCACGTTGGCGGCGGCAGTCGAACACGCCGCCCGCGATGCGGCCAGGGATAGTAGCGGCGAGGCAGTGGTGCTGCTGTCGCCGGCCTGCGCCAGTTTCGACCAGTTCAAGAATTTCGAAGTCCGCGGCGAGGCGTTCAGGCAAGCCGCAACCGCCATTGATGGCGTGAAGCCCATCGGAGGGACACGATAATGCAAAGCCGTCTCGACAAAAGCCCTGTGGCGACCTGGTGGTGGACGATCGATCGCTGGTTCCTGGCGGCGTTCCTGTCGCTGATGGGGCTCGGCATCGTTTTGTCCTTCGCCGCAAGCCCGGCGGTGGCCGAGCGCATCGGGCTCGACAGTTTCCACTTCGCGACACGCCAGATTATCTTCACCATTCCGGCGCTTGGGGTAATGCTGGCCGTCTCGTTCCTTGAATCCAGGCAGATCCGGCGCATGGCGCTGGTCATGTTGTGCATCATGCTGTTTCTGATGGTGGCGGTGCTCTATATCGGCGTCGAGGTGAAGGGCGCGCGGCGCTGGGTGTCGCTAGCCGGCCTGTCGATCCAGCCGTCCGAGTTCCTGAAACCGGCCTTCGTCATCATCTGCGCCTGGCTGTTCGCCGAGCACAAGCGCCAGCCCGACATTCCGGGCAATTTGTTCGCCATGTTGCTGCTTGCACTGGTCATCTCGCTGCTGGTGGCGCAGCCTGACCTTGGGCAGACCATGCTGGTGCTCGGCACCTGGGGGGTGATGTTCTTCATGGCCGGATTGCCGTGGCTGTGGATCGTCGCGCTGGGTGCTGCAGGCGTCGGCGGCGTGTTCGCCGCCTATGCAGTGTTCCCGCACGTTGCCGGCCGTATCGACCGCTTCATGACCGGCGAGGGCGACACGTTCCAGGTCGACATGGGCCGCGAGGCGCTGATCAATGGCGGCTGGTTCGGCGTCGGGCCGGGCGAGGGCACCGTCAAACGGGTCATCCCCGACAGCCATGCCGACTTCGTCTTCTCGGTCGCAGGCGAGGAATTCGGGCTGATCATGTGCTTCTTCATCATGTCCATCTTCGGGTTCATCGTGCTGCGCGGCCTCAACACGGCACTCAAGGAGCAGGACGATTTCACACGCTATGCGGTTGGCGGCCTGGTCACGGTCTTCGGCCTGCAGTCGGTCATCAACATGGCCGTCAATCTGCAGCTGATGCCCGCCAAGGGCATGACGCTGCCGTTCATTTCCTACGGCGGTTCCTCGCAGATCGCGATCGCCATCTCGATGGGCATGGTGCTGGCGCTGACGCGCAAGCGCCCGGAAAAGCGCAAGCAGCTGGGCTTCATGCCGTCGCCGCGTGCGATGCCGGCGGAGTGAGATGGCCAAGGGGGTCATCCTTCTGGCGGCGGGCGGAACGGGCGGACATCTGTTCCCGGCCGAGGCGCTGGCACATGAGCTCAAGACGCGCGGCTGGGCGGTACATCTGGCCACCGACGACCGCGCCGAGCGCTATGCCGGCAGGTTCCCCGGCGACGGCGTCCACGCTATCGCCTCCGCTACCTTCGGGTCGAGAAATCCGCTGACTGTCGCGCGGACCTTCTGGACCCTGTGGCGTGGATTCCGCCAGTCGTCCGCCCTGATCGCCCGGCTGAGGCCGAATGCGGTGGTGGGCTTCGGCGGCTATCCGACGCTGCCGCCGCTGTTCGCGGCGACGCGACGCGGTGCGCCAACGCTGATCCATGAGCAGAACGCGGTAATGGGCCGCGCCAACAAGGCGCTCGCGCCGCGGGTGACGGCGATTGCGGGGGGCTTCCTCAAGGCCTCCGGTCCCTTCTCGGCCAAGATCGTGGAGACTGGCAATCCGGTCCGGCAGGCGGTGCTCGACGTGGCCGGCAGGCCCTATGCCGTGCCCGAGCCCGGCGGACCGCTGCGGCTGCTCGTCTTCGGCGGCAGCCAGGGCGCGCGCTATTTTTCCGACACTGTGCCTGAGGCGGTGGCGGCGATGCCCAGCGCAATGCGCTCGCGGCTGAGCATCGTGCAGCAGGCACGCGGCGAGGACGAGGCGCGGGTGAGAGAGCACTACCGCGCTCTCGGCATCGAGGCCGAGGTCGCGTCGTTCTTCTCCGATCTGCCGGCGCGCATGGCCGCCGCGCATCTCGTCGTCTCACGCTCGGGCGCGTCGACGGTGCTCGAGCTTTCGGTGATCGGCCGGCCGGCCATCCTCGTGCCTCTTCCGCATGCCCTCGACGACGATCAAGGCCACAATGCACAGATCCTCGTCAATGCGGGGGGCGCGGTGATGCGGCGCCAGCCCGGCCTCGACGCGGCGGCGCTCGCAGGCGAGATCGTGGAGTTGCTGGGCGACGGCGACAGGCTCGCCGCCATGGCCTCGGCGGCCCGCTCGGTGCGAAGACCCGACGCGGCGCGGTTGCTCGCCGATCTGACAGAGGCTATTGCGTCCAGGAAATCCGTTTCGGAATTCAGGAAGGAGACGCACGCATGAAGATGCCACAGACGATCGGCCTCGTGCATTTCATCGGCATTGGCGGCATCGGCATGAGCGGCATCGCCGAGGTGCTGCACAATCTCGGCTACAAGGTGCAGGGATCCGATCAGGCTGACAGCGCCAATGTGCAGCGGCTGCGCGACAAGGGCATCGAATGCTTCGTCGGCCATCAGGCCGAAAACCTCGGCGAGGCCGAAGTGGTCGTCGTCTCCACCGCAATCAAGAAATCCAACCCGGAGCTGAAGGCGGCGAGAGAGAAGTTGCTGCCGATCGTGCGGCGCGCCGAAATGCTGGCCGAGCTGATGCGCTTCCGGCAGGCGGTCGCGATCGGCGGCACGCATGGCAAGACGACGACGACTTCGATGGTGGCGACGCTACTCGAAGCCGGCGGGCTCGACCCGACGGTAATCAATGGCGGCATCATCAATGCCTATGGCACCAATGCCCGCATGGGAGACGGCGAATGGATGGTGGTCGAGGCCGACGAGAGCGACGGCACCTTCCTCAAGCTGCCGGCCGAGATTGCCGTCGTCACCAATATCGACCCCGAGCACCTCGACCATTACGGCTCCTTCGACAAAGTGCGCGAAGCGTTTCGTCAGTTCGTCGAGAATGTGCCGTTCTACGGCTTTGGTGTGATGTGCACCGACCATCCCGAGGTGCAGGCGCTGGTCGCCCGCATCGAGGACCGGCGCGTCATCACCTATGGCGAAAATGCGCAGGCCGACGTGCGCTTCACCAATCACCGCATGGACGGCCCGACCTCGGAATTCGACGTGGTGATCCGCGACCGCAAGACGCACGGCCAGATAACGATATCAGGCCTGCGGCTGCCCATGCCCGGGCGCCACAATGTCTCCAACGCGACGGCGGCGATTGCCGTCGCGCATGAGCTCGGCCTTTCGGCTGAGGCAATCAAGAAGGGCCTGTCGTCTTTCGCGGGCGTCAAGCGGCGCTTCACCCATACCGGTTCGTGGAACGGTGTCGATGTGTTCGACGATTACGGTCATCATCCGGTCGAGATCACGGCGGTACTGAAAGCTGCGCGCAGCGCTACCAAGGGTCGCATCATCGCCGTTACACAACCGCATCGCTTCACCCGGCTGCGCGATCTGTTCGACGAGTTTTCCGTCTGCTTCAACGACGCCGATACGGTAATGGTGGCGCCCGTCTATGCGGCCGGCGAGGAACCGATCGACGGCGTCACGTCCGACGCACTGGTGTCGCGCATCCGCTCCGGCGGCCATCGCGACGCACGCTACATCGAAGGTCCGGCGGCGATTGCGCCGATCGTGCGCGAGGTGGCGAAGCCGGGCGATTTCGTCGTCTTCCTCGGCGCCGGCAACATCACCCAATGGGCCTATGCGCTGCCCAAGGAACTCGGCGGGACCATCTCATGATGCGCGGCCAGGCGTTGATCGAGAAGCTTGGCGACCGGCTTGCCGGACTGCGCGGCCGCATCACGCCCAATGCCGAGATGGACAAGATCACCTGGTTTCGAGCCGGCGGGCTCGCGGACGCATTGTTCCAGCCGGCCGACGAGGACGATCTTGCCACGTTCCTGAAGGCGGTGCCGGAGGAAATTCCGCTGACCATCGTCGGCGTCGGCTCGAACCTGCTTGTCCGTGACGGCGGCATTGCGGGCTTTGTCATCCGGCTTTCGGCCAAAGGCTTTGGCGAGACCGAAGTAATTGCGCCGACCACGATCAAGGCGGGCGCCGCGACACCCGACAAGCGCCTTGCGGCCGTTGCCTACGAGGCAGGCATCGGTGGCTTTCATTTCTACCACGGCATTCCCGGCGCCATTGGCGGAGCGCTGAGGATGAACGCCGGCGCCAATGGCGTCGAGACGCGCGAGCGCGTGGTCGAGGTGCGGGCACTCGACCGCAAGGGCAATGTTCATACGCTGAGCAATGCCGATATGGGCTATGCCTATCGCCATTCAGCGGCGCCGTCCGGGCTGATCTTCACGTCGGCGCTGCTCGAAGGCATTCCTGAGGACAAGGCGGCGATCAAGGCCGCGATGGATGCTGTCCAGAACCATCGCGAGACCGTGCAGCCGATCCGCGAAAAGACCGGTGGCTCTACCTTCAAGAATCCTGAGGGCACCTCGGCCTGGAAGGAGATCGACAAGGCCGGCTGCCGCGGCCTGATGGTTGGTGGGGCGCAGATGTCGCCGA
Source organism: Mesorhizobium sp. M0698 (assembly GCF_040320455.1). Classification (NCBI taxonomy): domain Bacteria; kingdom Pseudomonadati; phylum Pseudomonadota; class Alphaproteobacteria; order Hyphomicrobiales; family Phyllobacteriaceae; genus Mesorhizobium; species Mesorhizobium sp. M0698. The sequence continues at coordinate 276,595 of NZ_JAMYPQ010000001.1, forward strand.
TGCATTGCAACTTCATGATCAACACCGGAACCGCCACGGGCTACGAGCTTGAATATCTCGGTGAGACGGTGCGTGCGCGCGTGCTCGAAAGATCAGGTATCCGGCTGCAGTGGGAGATCAAGCGCATCGGTAATTTTCGGCCGGGCCATGCCGTCCAGGAATTTCTCGGGCAGTTACTTTAGGCAAGCTGACCGCCGTTGCCTTTCGGAGTCATGAATTCACATTTTGCTGCCGTTTTTGCGGAAAGTGAATCCATCGGAATCGTAAGCACTTGCCAGCGAATCAACTCTCTGATTCTCTGCCCTGAAGCGTTTCCTGATTTGAGTCGTTTCGACGCGTTACTCGCGTTTCCGTCTGGGGGGGCAACCTGCCGGGAGACTCGGACTCAATGTTGCGGAAACACGGGAGCGAAGTTGCTCGGGCGCATTTGAGTGCGCGCGATGCTTTTCGGGCCATGCATGATGGTGCAGGCCTGCTGTGAGAGGAAATGACGGGGAATGACAAGCAAGCACGTGGCCGTCCTTCTGGGGGGATTCTCGTCCGAGCGGCCCGTGTCCCTGTCGTCGGGCAAAGCCTGTGCCGATACGCTCGAGGGAGAGGGCTACCAGGTCACCCGCGTCGACGTCTCGCGTGACATCGGCTCGGTGCTCGCCGAGCTCAAGCCTGACGTCGTCTTCAATGCGCTGCACGGCCCCTTCGGCGAGGACGGCACCATCCAGGGCATCCTCGAGTACCTCGCCATTCCGTACACCCATTCCGGCGTGCTTGCCTCGGCGCTTGCGATGAACAAGGAACAGGCCAAGAAGGTCGCGAAGGCGGCCGGCGTTCCGGTGGCGGAATCGAAGGTGGCCAATCGCTTCGCCATCCAGAACAAGCACCCGATGAAGCCGCCCTATGTAGTCAAGCCGGTCAACGAAGGATCGAGCTTCGGCGTCGTCATCGTGCATGAAGGCCAGTCGCATCCGCCGCAGATCATCGGCTCGTCCGAGTGGAGATATGGCGACGCGGTGATGGTCGAGCGTTATGTGCACGGGCGGGAATTGACGTGCGCGGTGATGGGCGATGTGGCGCTCGGTGTCTGCGAGATCATCCCGACCGGCCATTCCTTCTACGACTATGATTCAAAATACGTCGCCGGAGGATCAAAACACGAATGCCCGGCAAAACTTTCACCGAATATTTACCAAAAAATACAGACACTGACGCTCAAGGCTCACCAAGCTATCGGCTGTCGGGGCGTTTCCCGGTCGGACTTCCGTTATGACGATCGTCACTCCGAAAACGGCGAAATTGTCTGGCTCGAGGTCAACACCCAGCCGGGCATGACGCCGACGTCTTTGGTGCCGGAAATCGCCGCGCAAGCGGGACACTCGTTCGGCGATTTGTTGAGTTGGATGGTGGAGGACGCTTCGTGTCTGCGTTGAAGTGGGGACAGGGCAAGGGGAAGGGCGCGGCCGGGCCGGCGCTGTTCGGCATGCCGTTGTCGTTCGACCATTTCGTGCTGCCGCGCCTGCTCCGCCGGCCGGTGCGCGTGCTGGCGCGCCTCGGCGAAGGCGACTTCGAAGCGCCGCCCTATTGCGCTGCCATGCTGTCGGCGGCACTGCTTGTTTCGAGCAGTGCCTATGGCGCCTATCTCGGCGGATATTCCGACGCCATCGTCCAGAGTGTCACCGCCCGCACCGGCTTTGCCGTCGACCAGGTCAAGGTCGTCGGCAACCGCGAAACGTCCGAGATCGATATTCTCGACAGGCTGGAACTCGACGGCTGGACCTCGCTGATCGGCTTCGATGCCGAAGCCGCGCGCGAACGCATCACCACGCTACCCTGGGTCGAAGCCGCGGCAGTGCGCAAGGTCTACCCGCATACGCTGGAAGTGCGCGTCGAGGAGCGCGAGCCGTTCGCGCTGTGGCAGCAAGGCAGCGCGCTTTCGGTCATCGAGAAATCCGGCACCGTCATTGCGCCATTCTCCGGCGGCAAACAGATATTGCTGCCGCTGATCATCGGCACCGGCGCACCGGCCAAAGCGCCGGATTTCCTAGCCAAGATCAAGAATTATCCGGAGCTCGCCGCGCGGATCAAGGGCTATATCCGCATCGGCGAACGGCGTTGGGACCTCAAGCTTGAAAACGGCATCACGATCAAGCTTCCCGAAGACGGTGAGGATCAGGCGATTGCCGACCTGGTCAGGATGGATCACGAGAACGGGCTTTTGACGCGCGACATCGCCGCCGTCGACATGCGCCTTTCCGATCGTCTGGTCGTCCAGTTGACGCCGGAAGCGGCGACACAGCGCCAAGCCGCGCTCGACGAAAAGCCCAAGATGCTGAAGCGCAAGCCGGAGACGAAGATATGAGCTGGCTTGGCGGCAATAGCGATGCCTCGTCGCGCCGGTCCGGCATCCTGACGGTGCTGGATGTCGGCTCCAGCAAGGTCTGCTGCGTGGTGGCCAAACTCAAGCCGCGCGACGATGGCAAGCTGCTGCGCGGACGCTCGCATCGCGTCCAGGTGATCGGCATCGGCCACCAGAAATCGCAAGGCGTGAAATCGGGCGTCGTCATCGATCTCGACCGTGCCGAGCACGCCATCCGTCTTGCCGTCGACGCCGCCGAACGCATGGCGGGACTGACGGTCGATTCGCTGATCGTCAACATGACTGCCGGCCGGCTGAAGAGCGAGGCTTTTTCGGCCACCATCAATCTCGGCGGCCATGAGGCCGACGAGGCCGACATCAAGCGCGTGCTTGCCGCCGGCGCCAAGCAGGCGTTGCGGGCCGAGCGCGAGGTGATCCATTCGCTTCCCGTAGCCTTTTCGCTGGATGCCGAGCGCGGTGTGCGCGATCCGCGCGGCATGGTTGGCGACCAGCTTGGCGTCGACATGCACGTGCTGACAGGCGACGCAGCGCCCTTGCGCAATCTGGAGCTCTGCATCAACCGCTCGCATCTGTCGGTCGAACGCATGGTGGCGACGCCCTATGCCAGTGGGCTTGCTGCGCTGGTCGACGACGAGCTCGAAATGGGCGCGGCCTGCATCGACATGGGCGGCGGCACGACGACGATCTCGGTGTTTTCGGAAGGCAAGTTCGTCCATGGCGATGCCATCGCGATCGGCGGCAACCACGTCACGCTGGATATGGCCAAGGGCCTGTCGACCTCGCTCGATGCCGCCGAAAGGCTGAAAGTGATGCATGGCTCGGCGCTGCCTGGCAGTGCCGACGACCGCGACCTGGTTTCCATCCATCCGATCGGCGAGGACGGCGAGGTGCCGTTGCAGATCCCGCGCTCGGTGATGACGCGCATCATCCGCGCCCGCATCGACGAGACGCTGGAATTGTTGCGCGACCGGCTGAACAAATCCGGCTACGGCAACGCCGTCGGCAAGCGTGTGGTGCTGACCGGCGGTGCCAGCCAGCTTGCCGGCCTGCCAGAAGCAGCACGCCGCATTCTCGGCCGCAATGTGCGCATCGGACGCCCGCTTGGCGTGGCAGGCTTGCCCGAGGCGGCCAAGGGGCCGGCTTTCTCGACCCCGGTCGGACTTCTGATCTATCCACAGATGGCGAGCTTCGAGAGCCGGCCGGCGAAGGGAATTTCCGGTCTTCGGATGACCGGAACAGGCGGAAAACTGCATCGAATGAGTCAGTGGTTGAGAGACAGTTTTTAATTTTGACGGGGACAGCCCCATAGGCGGCCGCGGCGGCGAAGCGGCGGGAAAGGCAAAGGACGAAGACAATGACCATCAATCTGCAGAAGCCGGACATCACCGAGCTCAAGCCGCGCATCACCGTGTTCGGTGTCGGCGGCGGCGGCGGCAATGCCGTCAACAACATGATCACCGCCGGCTTGCGCGGCGTCGAGTTCGTGGTGGCCAACACCGACGCGCAGGCACTGACGATGTCGAAGGCCGAGCGGCTGATCCAGCTCGGCGCGCATGTCACCGAGGGTCTCGGCGCCGGATCGCAGCCTGAAGTCGGGCGCGCGGCGGCGGAGGAATGCATCGACGAGATCATCGATCATCTCTCCAACACGCATATGTGCTTCGTCACTGCCGGCATGGGCGGCGGCACCGGCACCGGGGCGGCTCCCGTCGTTGCCCGCGCTGCCCGCGAAAAGGGTATCCTTACCGTCGGCGTCGTCACCAAGCCGTTCCACTTCGAAGGCCAGCGCCGCATGAAGACGGCCGACATGGGTATCGAGGAACTGCAGAAATGCGTCGATACCCTGATCGTCATTCCCAACCAGAACCTGTTCCGGCTGGCCAATGACAAGACCACCTTCGCCGATGCCTTCGCCATGGCCGACCAGGTGCTCTATTCGGGCGTTGCCTGCATCACCGACCTGATGGTCAAGGAAGGCCTGATCAATCTCGACTTCGCCGACGTCCGCTCGGTCATGCGCGAAATGGGCAAGGCGATGATGGGGACTGGCGAGGCTTCGGGCGAGGGCCGTGCAATGGCCGCGGCGGAAGCCGCCATCGCCAACCCGCTGCTCGACGAGACCTCGATGAAGGGCGCCAAGGGCCTGCTGATCTCGATCACCGGCGGCCGCGACCTGACCCTGTTCGAAGTCGATGAGGCGGCAACCCGCATTCGCGAAGAGGTCGACCAGGATGCCAACATCATTCTGGGCGCCACTTTCGACGAGGAACTCGAAGGCGTTATCCGCGTGTCAGTGGTCGCCACCGGCATCGACAAATCGGCGGCCGAAATCGCTGCCGCGCCGATCGCCATCCGCACGGCTCCGCCGAAGGCGGCCAGCCGCCCGGCGGCCCAGGTCACGGAAATGCGCCCGGCGCCTGTCCAGCAACCGATCTATGAACCACGTGCTGCCGACCCGGTCGCCGAGGCCATTCAGCTCGCCGAGGCGAATGCGGCAGCGGTGGCGCAGGCCCGCCCGGCACCGGTCGCGCATGCGGAAGACTTCCGTCCGCAGAGCAAGATCTTCCAGGCGCCTCCGGCTCAGCCGCAGCCGATGATGCAGCCAGCGGTTCAGCAAGCGATGCAGCCTGCTCCGCATCGTGAAATGCCGCAGCCGGTTGCCGCAGCACCCCAGCGCATGCCGCGGGTCGAGGATTTCCCGCCGCAGGTGAAGGCCGAAGTGGAAGCCAAGGCGCGCCCGGCCGACCACGAAAACAGCGGCCCGATGGGCTTGCTCAAGCGCCTGACCAACGGCTTGACCCGCCGCGAAGAGGAGCCTGCAAGGCTGCAGCCGGCGCAGCCGCGCGAACCGAAACTGCGCCAGGCGCCGGCGGAAGTGCGCCGCCTTGCCAGCCAGGATCCGCAGCTTTACGCGCCGCGCCGCGGCCAGCTGGACGAGCAGGGCCGACTGACGCCGCAGAGCCGGGCTGTCCAGGAAGACGATCAGTTGGAGATTCCCGCCTTTCTGCGCCGACAGGCCAATTGATCTGTTAACGGTTCGTAACAGTTGTTAACAGGCGAGCAGGAGACTGTTCGCCTGTTAACGTTAAAAACGATTTCAGAACAAGGACTTATGAGGCGTTCCCTCCCGGGACCGCAGTTACAAAGAGTAAGAAACCGTGATTTGGAGTCTCCCTGCGGGATCATTATCTTCGCCACCGACCAAAGTCGGTTTGCTGGGAGTCTCGGGGAAGTGGCCCTGCCTGCCGATCAATCAAGAGCCGCGCCCTCAGGGCAGATGAAGCGGACCTAGGCAGTACGGGCTATGGGGATTGTTTTGCACGACTATCAGACGACACTTAAATCGCGCGCGACGCTGACTGGCATCGGCGTTCACAGTGGCAATCCGGTCACCGTCCATTTCCTGCCGGCGGATGCCGATACGGGTGTCGTCTTCCAGCTTTCGAATGCAAGCGGAAGCCACGAATTTCGCGCGCTCGTCTCCGAGGTCGGCGCCACCGATCTCTGCACCATGCTTGGCGATCCGCAAGGCGAGCACATTGCCACGGTCGAGCATCTGATGGCGACGCTTTTCGGGCTTGGAATCGACAATCTCGTCATCGAAATCGACGGCCATGAGGTGCCTATCCTCGACGGCAGCGCAGTGATGTTCGTCGAGGCCATTGACCAGGCAGGCATCGAAACGCTGCCGGTCAAGCGTCGCTACATCAGGGTGGTCAAGCCGGTTCGCATCGAGAACGGCGCCTGCTGGGCGGAGTTCAGGCCCTATGACGGCACGCGCTTCGAGATCGAGATCGATTTCGAAAGCCCGGCGATCGGGCGCCAACTTTTTGCATCCGACATGAACGCCGACATTTTCCGCCGCGACGTCGCGCGGGCCCGCACGTTCGGTTTCATGAAGGACGTCGAGCGGCTGTGGGCGGCCGGCTATGCGCTCGGCTCCTCGTTGGAAAACTCCCTGGTGATCGGCGACGACAACCGCGTGATCAACATGGGAGGCCTGCGCTATCCCAACGAGTTCGCGCGCCACAAGACGATGGATGCGATGGGCGACCTGGCGCTCGCCGGTGCCCGGTTCATCGGCTGCTTCCGCTCCTATCGTGGTGGCCACAGGCTGAACGCGGCTGCGCTGCGCCGTCTCTTGTCGGACCGTTCGGCTTTTGAGATCGTCGAGACAACGCGCCGCGAGCGCGGGCGTACCGCGGAGATGAGCGCCGTCAACGCACCCCTCTATGCGCCCTGGATGATCTGATTCTTAAGGTCTTACGGCCCCCGTTGCGGTCAAGCTGTGTTGCATGGATGCATCACCGGCCGGCCAAATTACACAGCTTTCCAGGTGGCGCCAAACCGCCACAAAAATGTGCGATTGGCCGGGGATAGCGTTGCCGGGCAAGGCAATTATGGTTTATGGCTGCTGCCGTCGACTGAAATGACGCCGAAAGGGCGGAATCCAAACATGTTTTTCAAGCGAGTTGGTCAATCGAAGGCGCTGCGGCGGGCTGTTTTCCTGGCGCTTTCGGTGGTCGTTCCATCGCTGTTTCTGTCGGCCTGCATGTCGTCCGAGAAGGACGTCGATCTGTCGACCTATGTCGATCAGACCGAGCCGGCCGACGTGCTCTACAATCAGGGTCTCGCCAATCTGAATGCCGGGCGACTGCAGGAGGCAAGCCGCAAGTTTGACGCCGTCGACCGCCAGCATCCATATTCCGAATTCGCCCGCAAATCGATGGTGATGGGTGCCTTTGCCGACTACCGTCAGGGCAATTACGATGAGGCGATCGGTTCGGCCAAGCGCTACCTGACCCTGTACCCGTCGACCGACGATGCAGCCTATGCCCAATATATTATCGGGCTGAGCTACTACCGCCAGATCAAGGACGTCACCCAGGACCAGAAGGAAGCGCGTCTTACCGTGCAGACGATGCAGGACCTCGTGACGCGCTGGCCCACGTCCGAATATGCCGACGACGCCAAGGAGAAGATCCGCTTCGCCAACGATCAGCTCGCCGGCAAAGAGATGCAGATCGGCCGCTATTATCTCGAGCGCCGCGAATACATCGCAGCCGTCAAACGGTTCCGCAACGTGGTGGAGAACTATTCGAACACACGCCATGTCGAGGAGGCGCTGGCGCGTCTGACCGAGAGCTACTATGCGATGGGGCTAACGTCGGAAGCGCAGACCGCTGCGGCCGTGCTCGGCACCAACTATCCCGACAGCCAGTGGTACAAGGACTCCTACAAGCTCCTGCAGAGTGGTGGGCTCGAGCCGCGCGAGAATGCCGGATCGTGGATCTCCAAGGCCGGGAAGCTGATCACCGGCGCCTGAGCGGCGCGTCACCATGCTCTCCAGGCTGTCGATCCGCGATATCGTTCTGATCGAGAAGCTGGACATCGACTTCTCGTCCGGCCTTTCGGTGCTGACCGGCGAAACCGGCGCCGGAAAGTCCATCCTGCTCGACGCCTTGTCGCTGGCGCTTGGCGCCCGCGGCGACGCCTCGCTGGTGCGGCATGGCGCGGCACAAGGCCAAGTCATCGCCGTGTTCGACGTGCCGCGCAATCACGCGGCTCGCATGCTGCTTGCCGAGAATGCCATCGAGTACGACGGCGACATTATCCTGCGCCGCGTCCAGACGGCTGACGGCCGCACGCGCGTGTTCGTCAACGACCAGCCGTCCAGCGTGACGCTGATGCGCGACATCGGCCGTGCGCTGGTCGAGATCCACGGCCAGCATGACGAGCGCGCTTTGGTCGATCCCGGCGCCCATCGCGAGTTGCTCGACAGTTTCGGCGGTCATCTGGGTGCCGCGCGGGCAACCGGCGAGGCGTGGCGGCATTGGCGTACCTGTGAGCAGGAATTTTCACGGCACGGGGCCAAAGTCGAGGCAGCTGCCCGCGAGGCCGATTATCTGCGTGCGGCGGTCGCCGAATTGACCAGGCTCGATGCGCAACCGGGCGAAGAGACCGAGCTCGCCGAACTGCGCGCCTCGATGATGCGTGCCGAAAAGATCGCCTCGGAAATCCACGATGCGCAGGATGTGCTCTCGGGCCGGTCCTCGCCCTTGCCGCAGTTGGCCAGCCTGCTCAGGCGGCTGCAGCGCAAGGTGACGGAAGCGCCCGGCTTGCTCGAGGATGTCGTCAAGTCGCTCGACGAGGCGATGCTGTCGCTCGACGCGGCGCAGTCGGGCGTCGAAGCCGCACTGCGCGCCACCGAATATGATCCGCAGCGGCTGGAGAAAGCCGAGGAGCGGCTGTTTTCGCTGCGTGCCGCGTCGCGCAAGCACAGCGTCGCCGTCGACGACCTGGCACAATTGCGTGACACCATGGCGGCCGACCTTGCCGATCTCGACGCCGGCGAAGAGCGCCTGCATGCGCTGGAGACACAGGCTGCAGCGGCGCGCCAGGCCTATGACATTACGGCGGCCCAGCTGTCGTCGCTTCGCCATGCGGCGGCCGTCGGGCTGACCAAGGCGGTAATGGCCGAACTGCCGGCGCTGAAGCTCGAACGGGCCGAGTTCATCGTCGAGATCGCAAGCGATGCCGAGAGCCGCATGGAAGAAGGCATCGACCAGGTCGAGTTCTGGGTGCGCACCAACCCCGGCACCAGGCCCGGCCCGATGATGAAAGTCGCTTCCGGCGGCGAGCTTTCGCGCTTCCTGCTGGCGTTGAAGGTAGCACTCGCTGACCGGGGCTCGGCGCCGACCTTGGTCTTCGACGAAATCGACACCGGCGTCGGCGGTGCGGTTGCCGACGCCATCGGCCAGCGGCTGGCGCGGCTGGCAAAACGCGTGCAGGTGCTTTCGGTCACGCATGCACCACAAGTGGCGGCGCGCGCGGCGACGCATTTCCTGATCTCCAAATCGGGCGGGGCCGACCGGGTCTCGACCGGCATCGCCGAGATGGACCGGGCGGCGCGGCAGGAAGAGATCGCACGCATGCTCGCCGGCGCCACCATCACCGACGAGGCGCGCGCGGCGGCCGAGCGGCTGCTGCGGGAGAACACCGCTGCAGCCTAGAGCGGTTCATCGTTTCACGGAAACGCCGAACCGCTCTACTTCTTTGTTTTGCGCAATTCCGGACGGAAAACCGTTTCACACTTTTCCCGGAATTGCTCTAGACGAGTTCGTTTCCGGCGCTCGTGACCTGAGTCAGGGTCTGGCGCCATCCTGCTGTTCAGGAATGATTTTCCGTGCCTGGTCTCTCCCTCGTGAGAGAATCCTGCTCTATTGTGTCGCGCCACCGTGGAGGGAGCAGTGCATGGACGAAAAACCAGTCGATTCGCTCAGCGAAAGCGAGGCGGCAAGCGAGTTGAAGCGGTTGGCGCAGGAGATCGCCGAGCACGACCGGCGCTACCATGGCGAGGACGCGCCGATAATCACGGATGCGGAATATGACGCGCTGACGCGGCGCAACCTCGCCATCGAACAGCGCTTCCCCGCTTTGGTGCGTGAGGATTCGCCCTCACGCAGGGTCGGCGCGCCGCCGGCGGAAGGCTTTGCCAAGGTGCGCCACGCGGTGCCGATGCTCAGCCTAGCCAAGGCCTATACCGACCAGGACGTCGCGGACTTCATCGAACGGGGCCGGCGATTCTTTGACCGCGACAAGGATCTGAACATCGCCTTCACGGCGGAGCCGAAGATCGACGGGCTATCGGCTTCCCTGCGGTATGAAGGCGGTGTGTTCGTGCAGGGAGCAACGCGCGGCGACGGCGTCGTCGGCGAGGACATCACCGCCAATCTCAAGACCATCGCCGATATTCCCAAGACCTTGAAGGGATCGGACTGGCCCGAGGTCATCGAAATACGCGGTGAGGTCTATATGACCTACGCGGAATTCGAGGCGCTGAAGCAACGTTCGGCGGCGATAGGCGGCCAGGATTACGTCAATCCGCGTAACACGGCGGCCGGGTCGCTCCGTCAGAAGGACCCGTCCGTTACCGCCAGCCGCAACCTCAAATTCTTTGCCTATGCCTGGGGCTATACGACGAAGGATCCGGCTCCGACCCAGTACGATTCGGTGCAGAAGTTCGCGGAATGGGGATTCAAGGTCAGCCCGCTGATGGTCCGGGCAAGATCGGTCGAGGAACTGGTCGCGCACTATCACCTAATCGAGACCCAGCGCTCATCGCTCGGCTACGACATCGACGGCGTCGTCTACAAGGTCGACCAATTGGAGTTGCAGCGCAGATGGGGCTTTGTCACCGGCGAACCACGCTGGGCCATTGCCCACAAATTTCCAGCCGAACAGGCGATGACAACCGTGCTCAGGATCGACATTCAGGTGGGCCGTACCGGTACGCTGGCGCCCGTTGCCCGGCTTGCGCCCGTCACGGTCGGCGGCGTCGTGGTCGAAAATGTCACGCTTCACAACGAAGACTACATCAAGGGTCTGGACAGCAACGGCCAGCCGATCCGCGACGGCTATGATGTGCGTATCGGCGACACGGTGGTCATCCAGCGGGCAGGGGACGTCATTCCGCAGATCGTCAGCGTCGTAGCCGACAAGCGTCCGCCAGATGCCGTGCCCTACGAATTCCCGCACAACTGTCCGATCTGCGGCTCGCCGGCAAGGCGCGAGATCAACGAGAAGACCGGCAAGGAAGATTCCCGCCGACGTTGCACCGGCGAACTGATCTGCCCTGCGCAGGCCGTGGAAGGATTGCGCCACTTTGTGTCGCGCGGCGCCATGGATATCGAAGGCCTGGGCGCTGAAAACATTGACCTGTTTTTCAATGCCGGGTTGGTCAAGACAGCCGCCGATATCTTCACCCTCCGGGACCGCCGTCCCGCCGTCACCAAGGCGCTGGCGGAGCGACGGGAGGAGCAGGCCAGGCAGCGCGAGGCCGCATCGGGCAAAACGCGCAAGAATGTACGCAGCATCGAGGAACGCAACTATGACGGCCTCGACAAGCTCTTCGGTGCCATCGACGCTCGCCGCGAACCGGAACTTGATCGCTTCATCTTCGCGCTGGGCATTCGTCATATCGGCGAAACGACGGCCGCTGTGCTTGCCCGAACCTTCTCGACGATCGAGGAGTTGATCCGCATTGGCAAGGAGACGGCAGCGGCAGCCGATCCACACACCGTTTTTCCTTCGATCAACGGCATCGGCGATACCGTGATAGGCGCTCTTCGCGATTTCTTCGGCAATGAACGCAACGACGCCGTGCTTGAAGCGCTGCTCACACAGGTCCATCCGAAGCCGTACATTGTGAACGTCTCAGCCGACAGTGCGGTCGCCGGCAAGACAATCGTGTTTACAGGCACGCTGGAAAAGATGACGCGCCCGGAGGCCAAGGCGATGGCCGAACGCCTCGGCGCGAAGGTCGCCGGCTCGGTTTCTGCGAAGACCGATCTCCTGGTGGCAGGGCCAGGCGCCGGTTCCAAGCTGAAGGATGCGACCAAATTCGGCATCGAGGTGATCGACGAGGACACCTGGCTGCAGCGGATCGGCAAGGGCGGGTGATGGCGGCTGCGTTCAACGGTTTTGGGCAAAAGGCCATTCCCTTCCTCAAGGCGCTGGATTTTCATCAGAGCCGGGAGTGGTTTTTGGAAAACCGCGACCTTTTCGAACGCGACCTGCGCGGTCCCTTCGGCGATCTGGTCGAGACGCTCTCCGAGCGCTTCATGGCATTGGGGCTCGGCCTGCGCGGCGACCGCAAGAAGTCGCTGTTCCGGATTAATCGCGATGTGCGTTTCGCCAAGGACAAACGGCCTTATAACCGGCATTTGTCGGCGATCCTTTCGCCCGACGGCACCAAGATGGAACAGGGCGTTTTTTACGTCCATATCGGGCTCGAGCGATGCTTTGCCGCCATTGCCTGGTGGCAGCCCGGACCGGAGCTATTGCTGGCGCTGCGCAACGCGATCGCGAAGCGGCCCGCTGAATTCCGCAGCCTCGTCGCGGCGCTGAAGAAGAACGGCCTCGAGCTCGACCCGGACGGCTGCATGAAGCGCACGCCGCGCGGCTTCGAGCATATCGCCGAGCCCGATCTCGCTGCCGCGATCCGCAACCGGCATTTTGCCGTCCGGCACGCAATCGAGCCGGCGGATATCTACGGAGCTGGATTGGTCGACGAACTCGTCGACTTCGTCATGCGGGCAAAACCGCTGCTCGACTGGGGCAGGGCGATCGATGGCAAGGCTTCGCCGCGCTAGGCTCGGAAGCGAGCTTGCCGCGACGCTTCAGCCATCATTTCCGCTGATCGTTTGCCTCAAGCAAATTGGTGTGACAAGCCGGGCCGCTCTCTCTACATACGGCCGTTCCCAAGGAGCGATCGATGTCGGCGGAAGCAATCTCCGAAAACGGAGCGAAAAGCGATTTCTGGGACGGCGTGCGGCTCAGCATGCCCGTCGTGGTGGCGTCGGCGCCGTTTGCATTGCTGTTCGGTGCGCTCGCAGTTGACAACGGGTTTTCCGTGCTCGAAGCGTTCCTGATGAGCGCAACGGTGTTCGGCGGCGCCAGCCAGATGGTCGGCATCGAGCTGTTCGGCCAGCATGTCGCGCCGTGGCTGATCGTGCTGTCGATCTTCGCGGTGAATTTTCGCCATGTGCTCTATTCGGCTGGCATCGGCCGGCGCATCGCGCATTGGCCGCTGATCCAGCAGGCGATAGGCTACTTCGTGCTTACCGATCCGCAGTTCGCGGTGGCCGAGCGCAAGGCGGAGGCCGGCGAGACCGTCGGGTTCACCTGGTATATGGGGCTTGGGCTGCCGGTCTATGTGTTCTGGACCATCGAAAGCGCGCTCGGCGCGATGTTCGGCAAGCTTATTCCCGACACCCATGCGTTGGGCATCGATTTCCTGCTGCCGATCTATTTTCTCGGCCTGGTCATGAGCTTCCGCAAGCGGCCGCTGTGGCTGCCGGTGGTCATCGCCAGCGCTGCCGCCTCCATCATTGCATACAAAACGGTCGGCTCGCCCTGGCATGTCTCCATAGGTGCGCTGGCCGGCGTGCTGCTCGCCGTCATCCTGCCGCCCCGCCACAGCGGCGTGGAGGTACGGCGATGAGCACGACCTTGTGGATCATCATCGCCGCTTCGATCGCGACCTATCTGACCCGCATCGGCGGTCATCTGGTGATCTCGCGTTTCGATCAAATCCACCCGCGCGTCGAAGCCGGGCTCAGCGCCGTGCCGGCGGCGGTGCTGACCACGCTGGTGGCGCCGGCGGCGCTCAGCGCCGGGCCGGCGGAATGGGCAGCCTTGATCGTTGCCGGCTTGGTCTCACTGCGCGGCGGCCTGATGGCGATGTTCCTGGCGGGTGCTGCCGTGCTGATCCTCGCGCGGCAGCTCGTCGGCTGATCGACTTTTGCCTTGGCGGCGAGAGCACACATGCGTTTTACCGCAGCGACTATTGCCGCGCCGACCCGCGACAGGCTCAGCCGGATCGCCTCCGATCTCTCCTGGTGGGCGCGACGCACGGCGTCACTATAGAGGGCTTCGCGCTGCTTCGGCGTCAATGCGCTTAGATCGGTCGGCTGGATGCCGAAGGGCTTACGCGACATTTCCATCTCCCCTGGTTTGCCGTGTTGATCGGCAGCTACACCGGCGATTTACGGGAAAGGCATAATCAGTTAAAATGAATAATTAAGATCGTTATGTTCTCCAGGAGAGATGTATGGATTTGGCCGATCTGCGCATCTTCCGCACGGTGGTGCGCGAGGGTGGAATCACCAGGGCGGCGGAAAAACTGTTTCGCGTGCAGTCGAACGTGACCACACGCATCCGGCAGCTCGAGGAGGATCTCGGCGTGCAGCTGTTTATCCGGGAGGGCAAGCGCCTGCACGTATCGCCGGCCGGTCACAGATTGGTCGGCTATGCGGATCGGCTGCTGGCGCTTGCGGAGGAGGCGCGAACGGCGATGCTCGATCCACGCCCGCGCGGCACTCTTCGCCTAGGTGCCATGGAGAGCACCGCTGCGGCACGGCTTCCAAGTCTGCTCGCCGAATACCATGCACGGCATCCCGAAGTGGAAATCCAGTTGCGCACCGGCAATCCGCAGGTTCTCGCGACCGCCATGCTTGCCGGTGAGCTCGATGCAGCGTTCGCCGCCGAGCCGATCGCCGACGCCCCATTCGAAAAGCTGCCCGCGTTTCACGAGCAGCTGGTCATTGTCTCGGCGGCATCGCGCGTTTCGGTCGAAGACCACCTGGACATGCCCAAAACCATGATAGCCTTCGAGCACGGCTGTCCGCACCGCAAGCGGCTGGAACAATGGTATGCGCGCCGAGGGTTCATGGCCGAGAAAACCATCGAGCTTGGTTCATACCATGCCATCCTTGGTTGCGTGGTGGCTGGCATGGGCATAGCGCTGATGCCGAAAAGCGTGCTTTCGGGTTTCCCGGAAAGCCGCTGGCTAAAGCTGCACGAACTGCCCTCTGACGAAGACAACGCCGTCACGGTGTTGTTCTGGCGCAAGGGAGCCGGTTCTCCCAACGTCACCGCTTTGCAGGGACTGCTTGCGGAGCAATGCCTGTCAACCGGCGTTGCCGCCGCGGCTATTGCTTGAAGTCGTGCGGCAGCGGCGCGGTTGCCTTTTCCAGCCAGGCCAGCGTTTCGCCGTCGAGCATCGGTCCGATCTCGGCCAGTACGCGCGCATGGTATTCGTCAAGCCAATGCAACTCGTCGCGGGTTAAAAGGTCCGATCGGACCAGCCGCTTGTCGATCGGCGCCAGCGTCAGTGTCTCGAAGCCGTGCATGGCGATGTCGCCGCCCTCGATTGCCTCGGCCGGTGTCACCAGAATCAAGTTCTCGATGCGGATGCCGTAGGAACCTTCCTTGTAATAGCCGGGCTCGTTGGAGACGATCATGCCGGCCAGCAGCTTTTCGGTACCGGTCTTGGCGATACGCTGCGGGCCCTCATGCACGGCAAGATAGGAGCCGACACCGTGCCCGGTGCCATGGGCGAAATCGCAGCCGTGTCTCCATAGCGCCAGGCGCGCCACTGCATCGATTTCGGAGCCGCGCGTGCCCTGGGGGAAGCGCAGCATGGAGATGCCGATCATGCCTTTCAGCACCAGCGTGAAGCGCTCGCGCATCTCCTCGGTTGGCGCGCCAATCGGAACCGTGCGGGTAATGTCGGTGGTGCCGTCCTGGTACTGCCCGCCGGAATCGAGCAGGAACAGCTCGCCATCCCCCAGCTTGCGATTGGTGGCGCGGGAGACGCGGTAGTGCATGATAGCGCCGTTAGGACCAGCGCCGGAGATGGTATCGAACGATACGTCGCGCAGCGGCATCTGCGTTTCTTCGCCGGTCTGACGGCGCGTCTCCTCAAGCCTGGTGACAACGGCGATTTCGTCGAGCGTGCCGGGCTTCTGGCGGTCGAGCCAGCACAGCAGCTTGGCGACCGCGGCGCCGTCGCGGCGATGTGCGGCGCGTGCGCCGGCGATCTCAGCTTTGTTCTTTGTTGCGCGTGGAATG
Source organism: Mesorhizobium sp. M0698 (assembly GCF_040320455.1). Taxonomy (NCBI): domain Bacteria; kingdom Pseudomonadati; phylum Pseudomonadota; class Alphaproteobacteria; order Hyphomicrobiales; family Phyllobacteriaceae; genus Mesorhizobium; species Mesorhizobium sp. M0698. Next base: position 292,382 of record NZ_JAMYPQ010000001.1, read on the forward strand.
CGGGCCGGATCGGGCACGGCAATGACGGTGCCGCCATTATCCTCGACCAGCATCCTGAGCTTGTCCGCCGCTAGAACCGGGTCCAGCGCGATTTTTGCACCGCTCTTGGCCTGGGTGACGATTGCCGTTTCGAATTCACCTGGGTCGTGCAATTCGGCGAGCTGCGTCAGGTAGGCCGCGACGGTGCGCGAAAACTTGCGCTGGTCCATGAAAAGCAGATGCGAGCCGTCGGCGGCCAGCACGGCAAAGCCGAGCGCCAGCGGTGTGTGCGGTACGTCGCCGCCACGGATGTCGAACGCCCAGGCAATGGAGGAGGGGTCGGTCAGCACGGCATGGGTGGCGCCGTCCTTCTCGATGGCCGCTGCCAGCCGCACCAGCTTGTCCTTGGCCAGTTCGCCGGCAAAGCCGATCGGGTGGATCTCGACCGGTGCCAGTGGCGGCCCGGGATGGTCCTGCCAGATCGCGTCGATCGGATTCTCTTCGAGCGGCACCAGTATCGCGCCGGATTTCTCGGCCGAGGCTTTCAGCGCCTTGACGTCGCTGATCGTATGCAGCCACGGATCGAAGCCCAATCGCACGCCCTTGCCGAGATTGTCCTTGATCCAGTTGGCCGGCGGGTTGTCGACAAGGCTCTCGATCGAAAAGATGTCGAGATCGACCTCCTGGCGCACCTGCAGCGTGTAGCGCCCGTCGACAAACATGACGGCGCGCTCGCCAAGCACAATGGCGACTCCGGCCGAGCCGCTGAAGCCGGTCAGCCATTTCAGCCGTGCCGAGCGATCGGCGACATATTCGCCCTGGTGCTCGTCGGCACGGGGCACAATGAAGCCATCCAGCCCGTTGGCCGCCAACCATTGGCGCAGCATTGCCACGCGCGGCTTGCCAACGGCCGGATCGCCGGCGGAATCGAAGGTCTGGAACATGTCGGCTCTCCTCGAATGCTGGCGCGACCGTAGCGCATGACCTCGAAAATCGGAATCGATTTTCGGACCGATCATTCCCGGTTGCTGCGTGTCTCTTTGCGCATGGACGCCATGCAGAATCGACGATTTCAAAAAGCGTCAGCAGAGCTTACCTTCTTAATGTGGAGGAAAAGTCCTGTTGCCCTGCAAAGGAGACCGTCATGTCCACGATTTCACCTAGACGCGGATTTTTCAGAAACGCTGTGAAAGCGCTGATCGAAGCTCGCCAGCGCGAAGCGAGCCGGTATGTGAGCGGCGTTCTGCTTGGCTTTGACGACGAAACGCTGAAAGCTCACGGCTACGATCGCGAACAGCTGAAGAAAGCGGCGAACTCGCGCTAGGTCCGAGTTGATTCCGGCTTGCGTTGAAGGCGCTGCGCCTCAGCGCTTGAGGTGAATCGTCACCCAGCCCCCGCGGTGCAAGGTGCGGACGTGCCGGAATTTCTGGCCGACATAGGCCGCGATTACCGCATCGCGCTGGCGCTCGAGGATGCCCGACAAAACGATCGAGCCACCGAGCGCGATATGTCCGGCCATTTGCGGCGCCAGACGCATCAGCGGCCGCGCCAATATGTTGGCGACGATCAGGTCGAAGGGCGCACGCGCGGCAAAGATCGGATGATGAAAACCGGGCGCCGCCACCGTTTCAATGAGCCCCTTGACCTGGTTCAGCCGCGCATTGGCGGCGGCCACCTTGACGGCGACCGGGTCGATGTCGGTCGCCAGCACCGGTATATGCGCGAGCCTGGCCGCTGCGATGGCGAGCACCGCGCTGCCGGTGCCAAGGTCGAGCGCGTTGCGCGGATGCTCGCGCTGTATGACCTGCTCCAGCATTTCGAGGCAGCCGGCGGTGGTGCCGTGATGGCCGGTACCGAAGGCAAGGCCGGCCTCGATCTCGATGGCGAGCTCGCCGCTGTGGCGCTTCCTGCGGTCATGCGCGCCATGGACGAAGAAGCGCCCGGCCCGCACCGGCTTCAATCCCTCCAGCGAGCGCGCCACCCAGTCGATGTCGGGCAGCGCTTCGCGCGCTATCGGTTTCGACAGCGACAGTCCGGCAAGGATGTCCCTAAGCCGCGCCTCGACCGCATCGACGTCGTCGTCGGCATAGAGCGATACTTCGTGGATGTCGCTGTCCTCGTCGACCTCGAGCACCGCAATCGGCAGGCCCTCATCGTCGAATGCCGCACCGAGCGCCGCGAAGATGCGATCAGCCTCGATCTTGCCCGCGGTGAAATACAAACGCGTCTGCGTCATTACCGGATATGTCAACCTTCCGCCGCCAGCCGTTTGAGCTTGGCGATGGCGGCATCCGGGCTTTCGCCATAAGCAATGGTGCCGGCGAAATCGCCCTTGGCGTTGAGCAGCAGCACCGAAGCAGTGTGGTCCATCGTGTAGTCGCCGTCGCTCGTGTCGACTTTCTTCCAGTAGATGCCGAAGGACTTGGCCATGGCGTGGACCTTTTCGGGATCGCCTGATATGCCGAGGATGCGATCGGAGAAATTGCTGACATAGGTGTTCATGATTTCGGGCGTATCGCGCTCCGGGTCGACCGTAACGAAATAGGCACGCAGGTTCTTGCCGTCGTCGCCCATCGTCTTCAGCCAGCCGGCCAACTCGAAAAGCGTGGTCGGGCAGACTTCCGGACAGTGCGTGAAGCCGAAGAAGACGACGCTGGGGTGGCCGCGAAACGCGGCTTCGGTGACCGGCGCGCCCTTCTGGTCGACCAGCGTGAACGGTGCTCCGAACGGCTCGCCGCCATAATGTCCGCGGTACCAGTCGAAGGTGAGCCAGCCGATTCCGGCGGCCATCAGGACGAGAATACCGACCAGAATTGAACGCATCATCAGTGAAAGTCCGTCGTTATTCCATCGGGCGCCGGGTTGGCGCCGTGAAGGCCCTGGCTTGGCGAACACTCTTAGCGGTTCGGTCGTGCCGACGCAAAGATGTCGCGTTGCCGCAACCGGCAATCCTCTGGGAGGCGATCTGCTTGCAAAGCGCTGCCGTTCGTCCCACCTGAGGTCGGCAAAATTCGAACCGCAGGAGGCCTCTTTGCGAAAACTGATTGGCGGCGCGTTAGCCGCATGCCTTGTCATTGGCGCCGGCGCGGCCGCCGCCGAGGAAGTCGGCAAGGTCGGCGTCGATTGGCTCGGCAACGATATCATCGTCGAGGCGATCAAGGATCCGAAGGTCGAGGGCGTGACCTGCCACGTCTCCTATTTCGACCGTGGCGTGATCGACCGCCTGCAGAAAGGCAACTGGTTCGAGGACCCGTCCGATTCCTCGATCTCCTGCCGCCAGACCGGGCCGATCACCATTGGCGACATCGACATGAGCGAGGCCGGCGAGGAGGTGTTCAAGCAAGGCATCAGCCTGATCTGGAAAAAGCAGGTGGTGAACCGCATCTACGACAAGGCCAACGAGACCCTGATCTACCTGTCGCATTCACGCCAGGTGCAGGATGGCTCGGCAAAAATGTCGGTCACCACCGTGCCGCTCTACGGCCAGAACGTGGTGTGGACCAGCGGCAAGCCGAAATAGAGACTTAAGGTGCTACAGGGTCCTTGGCGCGTCCAAACGGATGCGCGGCGCTGCACTCGGCTTGCGAGACTATGCGCGCGGGCGTAAAGCGCGCGCATGGACCGTCCCGAACACCTTGTCCTGAAAGATCCCGAGCCGCGCATCCATCCGACGGCGGAGCTGAAGGCGTGCAAGCTTGGACGCTACGCGTCGATCGGCGAGCGGGTCATCCTCCGCGAGGTGACGGTCGGCGACTTTTCCTACTTCGAGCGCCACGCCGAGGCGATCTATACGACGATCGGCAAATTCTGCTCGATCGCCGCCAACAGCCGCATCAATGCGCTGGAGCATCCGGTCGAGCGGCTGACGCAGCACAAGATCAGCTATCGGCCCAACGAGTATTTCCGCTGGCTGGGTGTAGATCAGGCGTTCCGCGACCGGCGGCGGGCGAAAGCCGTCAGCATCGGCCATGATGTCTGGATCGGCCATGGCGCCGTGATCATGCCTGGCGTAGTGATCGGCAACGGCGCGATCGTCGGTGCCAACGCGGTGGTGACGCGCCACGTGCCGGCCTATGCAATCGTCGCCGGCGTTCCGGCCAGGCCAGTGCGGCAGCGCTTCAGCGCGGAAACTGCGGCCCGGATCGAACGGCTTGCCTGGTGGGACTGGCCGCTCGAGAAACTGGCCAGGGCAGTCCCCGACATGCAGGCCTTGCCCATCGAGGCTTTCCTCGACCGCTGGGAAAACGACGCCGCCTGAGTTCGGGCTATCTGCAAGCGGTCCGACGGCCTGCGCGATCTGCTCCTCCAACAATGTACCCGCGACCTTCCGCCGCGAGGGAACCAGGAGCGGCTGCCAACTGTTTCTGCAGACACAATGAACTCGGCTTCCGTCCGGGTTCGTCGCCCGGCTGTTGAGGGAGTTTGAATGATTGAGAAGCTTTTCACCAGGATCGCCAACAACGTCGCCCATTTTGCCGGCCTGCCGCCGACGTTTGCCGTCTGTTTCCTGATCATCGTCGTCTGGGCGGCAAGCGGGCCGATGTTCGGCTTTTCGGACACCTGGCAGCTCGTCATCAACACCGGCACGACGGTCGTCACCTTCCTGATGGTGTTTCTCATCCAGAACACCCAGAACCGCGATGGCGCTGCGATCCAGGCGAAGCTCGACGAATTGATCCGGGTCAGCACAGCCCAGAACACCTTCATCGGTATCGAACACCTGACTGAGACCGAGGTCGAAGAGATCCGCAAGAAATGCGAACAGGCAGCGAAGCGGCATGATCAGAAGCTTGCCGAGTTGGCAGCCGAGAAAGCCATGGCGAAGAAGCGGAACACGAAGAAGCACGCAGCGGCGTGATATAAAGGTCCGGCGCATACCTGCGAAGATCGGATCCGATTCTTTGCTACGGTGATCTTCGGTTCGGGATCATGCGGTGCGTGTCATGAATGCCGCGAAAGCATCTTTGTAGTCCGGGTGCCAGCGCGACAGGGCAGGGCGGTTCTCGATGAGGTCGCCAATCGCCCAGCCCATGCGCTTTTCGTCCATGGACCGGGTCGCCTCGTTATCGGGACACAGGATGTAGAAATCGCCACGCAGTAGCGAGGCCAGCATGAAGTCGATGACCTGCTCGCCGGTCCAGGCGCCGGCCGGCTTTTCGGTCGCACCTTCGGTCAGGCCGGTAAAAGTGAACCCGGGGATAAGCAGATGCGCCGCGACACTGGCGCCCGGCTCGTTGCGCAGCGCGTGCGCCAGGCCTTCGGTATAGGTCTTCACGCCCGCCTTGGAAACGTTGTAGGCGAGGTTGCCGGGCGGCGTGGTGATGCCTTGCTTGGAGCCGGTGTTGACGATCAGGCCCGGCTTTCCCGCCGCCAGCATGCGCGGCGCAAAGGCCTCGACGCCATGGACGACGCCCCAGAAATTGATATCCAGCAGCCGTTTCCAGGCGTCGCGGTTCTCCCACGGCTTGCCGGGATTGTTGCCGACGCCGGCATTGTTCATCAGCAGCGATACGTCGCCGAAGGCGCCGAATGTCATTTCGGCCAGCCGGTCGAGTTCGTCGGCCTTCGAGACATCGGTGGCGACGGCAAGTACGGCGCTGTCGCCGGCGATGGCGGCGACGGCGCGTCGGGCCTCATCGAGGCGTGCGCCGCCAATATCGACCAACACGATGTTCATGCCCATCGCCGCCAGCCGTTTGGCCGCGGCAAGGCCGATGCCGCTGGCCGCGCCGGTGATGACGGCGACATTGCCGGAGGCAAGCGCGGGCAGGGCGGTCTGGATCTCGGCGTCGGTGGTCATGATTTTCTCCTGTTCTGGCCGCGGCGAACTTAGCGCGGAAAGAGGCTCGCGCAAGCCGGTACCGGCATCTTCGGGTTGACCGCATCGGCGGGCGCTGCGCATGCTGATATCGAAAAAGGAGACCTGACGATTGACCGACTGGATCGAGATCCTGAAAGAACAGACCGCCACCGGCGACCAGATGAGCCGCGAGGTGCCACAAATGCTCGCCAATCCCGACATCAGCGAAGCGCAAGTTATGACGCTGTTTTCGGCGCTCGAAAAACAGGCCGAATTCGTCGAAAAGCTGCGCATGGCGCTGGAAAAATTCGGCCATGATTTTTCAGTGATCAAGGCGGCCGAGCGGCTGGAGGAGCGCTACGCCGACCTTGCCGCTTCGGTAGCGGAAAAGCTGAAAGCAATGCGAGGCTAGAAGGGGCCTATTTCTCGATCAGCCGCTCGAAGCGCCTGTCCGGCACGAACCAGATCATCGCCACCAGGACATAGATCGAGACACCGATCCAGTGATTGACGAAGGTCAGCGCGATGGCGGAAAGATAGAGGACCAGCGAGATCTTTCCCTTGAGGTCATTGCCCAACGCCCTGGCGAAGAGAGTCTCATTGCCGTGCAGTCGATGCAGGGCCATGGTGAGGATGTTAAAGCCGATGGCGCAGAGCGCCAGGTCGACGCCATAGACGGCAACCGGCACCGGCGCGAAATGGTTCTCACCCATGAAGGCTGTCGTCGCCGGCATCAGCGATAGCCAGAACAGCAGGTTGAGGTTCGCCCACAGCACGCGGCCGTCGACCCGCTGCACGGTATGGAACATGTTGTGCAAATTGTTCCAGTAGATGCCGACATTGATGAAGGACAGCACATAGCTGAGGAAGATCGGCCAGAGTGGTGCCAGCGCGGAAAAATCCTCGCCATGCGGCACCTTCAATTCCAGCACCATGATGGTGATGATGATGGCGACCACGCCATCGGTGAATGCCTCGACTCGTCCCTTGCCCATGAATCTCCCCTGACAATCCGCTGAAGTTAAAAGAGGATCTCGCTCAGCGCCATCGGCAAAGCTGCCAAACTTGTCAGGAGCAAGCCGGGGAGGGGGAACGGCTGACGCGAAAAAGGCGTTAGGATGTCAGATCCCGAACAGCAAAAGGTCGAAAAAATGACAGCTCACGCTCAAGTCATGACGCGCGATCACGAACTCGGCGGCCGCGCTGCAGCGGCCGCCGTGGCCGCCATGATTGCGGCTCTTTTCGCCGGCAGCACGGCGCTGACGCCGCTTTACATCATCTACAAGCAGCTCTTCGGCTTCTCGCAGATCACTTTGACGCTGGTCTACGCCGTCTATGTCATCGGCAATCTGGCAGCGCTTCTGATGTTAGGGCGTGTGTCCGATGTCATCGGGCGCCGTCCAATGGCATTGGCCGGGATGGCGGTGGCCGTCGTCAGCGCGGTGGTTTTCCTCTTCGCCGAAAATGTCGCCTGGCTCGATATCGCCCGAATTCTGAGCGGACTGGGAATCGGCGTTGGCGCGGGCACCGGCACCGCCTGGCTCGCCGAATTGCTCCCGACCGACGACAAGTCACAGGCGGCGACGATTGCCACCAGCACCAATTTTCTCGGCCTCGGCCTCGGTGCGCTGGGGGCCGGGTTGCTCGCCGAATACGCGCCCTGGCCGCTCAGGCTGACATTCGTCGTCTACCTGGCGATGCTCGCGACTGTAACCCTGCTGGTCTGGCGCACGCGGGAAACCGTTTCGCGGCCGGGGAAACTGGCTGACGTTTCGATGCGACCGCGGCTTTCCGTGCCCGATGACATCCGCGCAAGTTTCGTTGCGCCGGCGGTGACCGGCTTTGGCGCAATGGCGCTGGTCGGCTTTTATGCAGCACTCGCACCGAGCATTTTGGCGCAGCAACTGCAGGTAACCAACCATGCCGAAGCCGGCGCTCTGTTCTTTGAATTGGCAATCGTGACGGCCGCCACCATTGTAGCGACGGCACGTCTTTCGAGCCGAGCCGCGATGTTCGCGGCACTTGCGCTGATGATCCCAACCGTCGCACTGGTCGTTGCGGCGCAGGTCTTCGCCTCGATGGCCATAATGATTGCCGGGACCGCCTTGTGCGGCGGGGCGGCAGCGCTCGGCTATCGCGGCGGCTTGCAAGTGGTGAACGAGATCGCGCCGGCGGACCGGCGCGCCGAAGTCGTCTCGGCCTTCTTCATCTGCTGTTTTTGCGGCAACGCGCTGCCGGTCATCGGCATCGGCGTTCTGTCGACGGTGGCAGGTGCGACCGTGGCAAGCCTGGCCTTTGCCGGCATGATTGTCGTCTTTTCCCTGGTCGCTCTCGGGTTTGGCGCGAAATACGCGCGCTGAGCCGACCTTTCAGCCGTTCGGTGTCTCGGGCGAAAGATGCGCGCGCTGGCGCGGTACGCCGAGGCCGGTATCCGGCGGTTCGCCGGCAGCCGGCCGGCTCTCGATCATGTGCAGGCTGCGCCAGCGGCCGAAGCGATAATAGGCCGCGGCCAGCACGAGCGAGGTTATAGAGCCAGCCGGAAAGCTCCACCACAGAGCTTCCTCGCCGATCACGCTTCGGAAGAAATAGGCGAAGCTCGTGCGCACCAGCAGCACCGAGATCACCAGGATGATCAGCGGCGGCATCACCGCGCCGGTGGCACGCACGGTGGCGAAGAGCACGATGGTGATGCCGAACAGGATGAAGGACCACGACGCGATCTTGTTGATGTGAGTGGCGATCTCGATTGCTGCACTGTCGCTGCCAAGGAAGAGGCTGAGCACCGCGCGATCGAATACGAACAGCAGCGCGACGAGCATGCCGGTGAGCACAAGGTTGAAGCCGACGCCGGAGGCGGCGATGCGTCCAATCCGGTCCCAGCGCCCGGCGCCGACATTTTGCGCCGCCATGGACGACACCGCGGCGCCGATGGCGAGCGCCGGCATCTGGATATAGGTCCAGAGCTGTGCGGCTATGCCGTAGGCAGCCGCGACCTGCGAGCCGTACGAGTTGACCATGCCCATCACCGTCAGCGCCGCGGCCGAAACGACGATCATCTGCAGGCCCATCGGCACGCCCTTGAAGACGACAATGCGCAGCAGCGCCGGGTCCGGCCGCAGCAGAACGAGATTGGCGCCGGCCAGCCGCAGCGGGTGCTTGCGCGCATAAAGCACGATCAGGATGGCAACCACGCTTACCGTCTGGCCGATCAGCGTCGACGCGGCCGAGCCGGCGATGCCGAGTTCGGGGAACGGGCCGATGCCGAGGATGAGCAACGGGTTCAAAACGACGTCGAGCACGACGGCCAGCGCCATGAACAGGAAAGGCGTGCGCGAATCGCCGGCGCCGCGTAGCACCGTCATGACGAAGGACAGCAGGTTCATCATCGGCACGGCGAGGAAGATGATGCGCAGATAGGAGCGCGCCAGCGGCAACGCATCGGCCGGCGTGCCGAGCGCATCGAGGATCGCATCGACCCAGATCCAGCCGCAGACCGCGAACACCACCGAGACGAGGAAGAAGAAGGTGGCGCTGGTTCCGACGATGCGCCGGGCTTCGGGCAGGTCACGAGCGCCGACGGATTGTGCGACCAGGATGGTCGCCGCCATGCCGATGCCGAAGACGGTGCCGAGGATGAGAAACAGCACGAGGTTGGCATTGGACGTGGCGGTCAGCGCCGCTTCACCGAGGAAACGGCCGACCCACACGGCATTTATCGAGCCGTTGAGCGACTGCAGCACATTGGAGCCGAGCACCGGCAGGGCAAACAGCAAAAGGGTGCGCGGGATAGGCCCACTGGTGAGGTCGCCGGTCTGCCGGCGCGGGGGCATGTTGTCGTCCATGGCAGGCAACTCGGCGAAGGCTTGTCTGAGTCCGCAATGATTGCCGATTTAACGGGAGAGGTCGATGCGGCGCTGTAAATTCCGCCTGGCGTGCCTTGATCTAAGCATTTCTCAAACCTTTCGGAATCGTATATTGATCCCGCACGCGTGGGGCCGCATTTTCCTGGATCTCATCGGTAAGCCGGGGGGCTCATGTCCGATATTCCGTTGTTTTTTGAGCGCCTGAACCGGCGCGCCTTTCTTGGTGCATCCGCTCTGGGCGCGGCCTCCGTGGCTCTTTCGTCGTGCACCACGACGGACGTGGCGGCGCCGCCGGTGCCCGCGGCACCAAGCGATCCGGCTCTCGGCGATGCCGCAAGCATGTATGCCGCGCGCATCGACGAGGGCTATCAACTGCCGGCAATTCCGGTAGCCAAGGTCGATCCGAAATTCGTGCGTCAAATCGTGGCCGACCCGACTGGAGAAAAACCCGGCACGATCGTCGTCGATACTTCCGAGCACTTCCTCTATCTGGTGCGCGACGGCGGCAAGGCAATTCGCTATGGCGTCAGCCTCGGCAAGGCCGGTTTCGGATGGACCGGCAGCGCCGTGGTTCAGGCGAGAAAGAAGTGGCCGGTCTGGACGCCGCCGCCGGAAATGATCCAACGCCGGCCGGAACTGGCGAAATACAAGGACGGCATGCCGCCCGGCCCGCAGAGCCCGCTTGGTGCCCGCGCGCTGTATCTCTTCCGTGACGGCAAGGACACGATGTACAGGCTGCACGGCACGCCGGAGTGGGATTCCATCGGGAAGAACGCTTCCTCCGGCTGTGTGCGCTTCATGAATCAGGACATTATCGACCTCTACAGCCGCGTCGATGGCGTCGTGCCGGTCTTCGTGCGCCCGAACCTGTCGGCCGCCGGGAAGATCGCCGCCGTGTCAAACAGGACGGCCGAGCCGATCGATGCAGGCGTGCCAAGGGACGCGGAGATGTTGAGGTAAGTGCCTTCGACTGGATCGTCAGTCGCAGGTTTTGCGATGCTTAGGACACCGTCTTTTCGCGGGCGAGCCGCAACTGAAGGGGCACGACCGTTCAATCGCGCCAGCTCAGGCGGACGCGTTCGGCGCCTCCGCCTGTATGGCTGCCGCTACTTCCCGGTGAGGCCTGGGAGCGTGACCTGATAGACCAGGAACATGGTGTCGACATCGGCGCCATCCTCGGCCTTGTAGGCCGCGCCGACCTGGAAGCCGTCCTGCGTGAGGAAGTCATTGTCATTGGCGACGAACAGGAAATAGTCGTCGGGCAGCTTTGGATCGAGGACGCTCACCACCGACATCGCCTCCCATTTCTCCGAAAGGTTGTTGCGGTCGTTGGGCGCGCCATTGTGCAACCCGAAGCGGCCGAGCTCGCTCTTGTCGTTGATGTCGATGAACGGCGTCAGCTTGGCCGGCGTCACCGATGGATCGAGCTCACCCTTGGGCGCCAGCGGCTTGTCCTTGTCGAACTCTGTGCCGGCGATGTCGGTTGCCGCCGACACATCGACGACGCTGATCTCGCGATGGAGCGAGGTGTCGCCCTTCAGCCCCTGGCCGTTGCCGCTGTCGCGCGCCAGCATCAGGAAGGTCTTGTCCGACAGCGCCACGATTTCACTCTGCGCGGCGATCTTGGTTTTGCCCTTGGCATCGGTGAACACCGGCAGCGGCACGACATATTCATGCGCGAGCTTGAGCTGGCCGGGATCCGAGGCATCGTAGACCAGCACGCGCGTGTTCTGGCGCGTCGAGGCGGAATCGCCGCCATCCTGCCTTGGGGCCGACTGCAGCACGGCAATCAGGAACTTCCCGTCCGGCGTCAGCGCCATGCCTTCGAGGCCCTGGTTGTTCTGACGGCCGGTTTCGGGATCCTTCGGATCTGGGTCTGCCGCGCCAGGTCCCGGATTGTTGGAAGCAAAGTTTGGCGTCCCGTGACGCATCGGGACAAGCGCCGCCGGCGGCTGCGTTGCCGACATCAGACGCCCATCGGCGGAGAAGCGGTAGATGTTCGGACCGTATTCGTCCGAGATGAACATCGTGCCGTCGGGCAGCCGTGCGATCGCTTCGTTATCGAGCGCGAGCTTGCCGTTGGCTTCGGGCAGGATCGGCATGTCGTCGGTCGCGGCACGCACGCCGGTGAGCGGATCGAGCCCGGTTGCGTCGGCGCCCTTGTCGTCGGTCAAAAGCATGGTGTCGGCAAGCGTCGCCCTGAGGCCCGACTGTTCCTGGCCGGCGGCTGGCACTGCACCCGGCGTGATCGGAGCGAACTCGATGGCAATCGTGTTGAGGCGCGGCCGGTAGTCGGTAGTACCGACGACATTGTAGCCGCGATCCGGCAACAGCCACAACGAGCCCTTGTAGCCGTCGGCGCCATGCGTCCAGCCGGCAGCATCGATCGACATGCCTGAGCCGGAGCCAAACGTCTCGCCGAACTTGTCCTTCTGGCTGGCCGGGATGCGGCCGACGCCGACCAGGCCCTTGTTGACGAAGCTGACGCCGCCGACGGTCGCGGAGTTTTCTGCCAGGGCCGGAGTCAAGGCGGTGAACATCGCCAGCGCGACAGCGAGGGACGCGGTTCGGTGCAGGTTTTTCATGGATATCCTCTTTGAGACAAAGCTGCCGGGGCCCGAAAAAGCGCCGCGTCGCATCGAGGATGCCGCGAAAGCCTTCGGAGAAGCGATCTAGGACGCGAACATGATACTTGCGTGACAGTGCCGCGCTTGCTTTGACCCTTGTGGTCGCAACTGGCCTGGACATGCGAATCCGTCGCCGCCGAGAGTGCAATTAACAACTTTACAAATTATCGTTCTTATGTGAAGTTATGACGATGAAAGGCCACCGATGACAGTCTGTCGTTTCGCCACCCGCCTCAATTCCTTTGCCTCGCGGCCACAGGCCGAGTGGCCCGATCTTGTCGGCAAACCGTCCATGCTGCAAATGGCGGCACGTGCGGCGAAGGTTGCGGAGTTGACCGATCTCGACCTCAACTTTCCCGACCATGTCGATGAAAAGCCTGCGGAAATGGCGCGCAAACTCCGCGATCTCGGGCTTTCCATCAATGGTTTCGCCATGCGCTACTACTCCAACCCGGCCTTCAAGCTCGGCGCCTTCACCAATCCGGATCCGGCCGTTCGCCGCGAGGCCATCGACATGACCAAGGCCGGGATCGACGCCGCGCGCGAGGCTGGCGCCAGCCTGATGACGCTGTGGCTCGGGCAGGATGGCTTCGATTATGCTTTCCAGGCCGATTATGCGACGCTCTGGCAACACGAAATCGATGGAATTCGTGAAGTTGCGGCGCATGACCCCGATTGCCAGATCAGCCTTGAATACAAACCCAACGAGCCGCGCTCCTACAGCCTGATGCCCGATGCGGCGACGACGTTGCTGGCGATCCGCGAGATCGGCCTGCCCAATCTCGGCGTGACGCTCGATTTCGCCCATGTGCTCTACGCCGACGAGCAGCCGGCTTTCGCCGCTGCGCTCGTGGCACGGCACAGCAAGCTGCTCGGCGTGCACCTCAACGATGGCTATGCCAAGCGCGACGACGGCTTGATGGTCGGGGCCGTGCATACGCTGCAGACGATCGAGCTGCTGCGCCAGATCCGCCGCAACGGCTACGCCGGCGCCATCTACTTCGACACGTTTCCCGATATGACCGGGCTCGACCCGGTCCACGAATGCGAAGTCAACATCGCGACTGTCAAGCGCATGCTGCGCGTCGTCGATCGGCTGGACGGGGACAACCGCATGTTAGCCGCCGTCGACCGTCAGGACGCGATCGCGTCGCAAGCCATTATCCAGGAAGCCATGCTCGGCCCGGACAGCTGAGGCCCGGCCGCATATTCCGTTCAACAAGGGAGGAAGGACCATGAAATTTCTGCTTGCCACCGCTACCGCTGGCCTGATGGCGCTGTCCATCGGCTCGGTGTTTTCCGCAGACCTCGCGCCGCTCAATTCCGACACCGAGAAGGATCGCATCGACTGGTCGCAGCTCGAGGCCAAGTTCGGGGCCTTCCCCAAGCTGCCCGAGGGTACCAAGGCGGGTGCGGTCTCCAAGACGCTGACCAATGAATACTGGCGCTCGCTGGGAGAGGGCTACAAGTCGTTCGGCGACCGCACCGGCGTGCCCGTCGTCTACCAGGCGGCGCAGAGCGAGGGCGACCAGCTCGGCCAGCTCACCATCGCCGAAGGCCTGGTCACGCAAGGCTACAACGTGCTGCTCGTTTCGCCGCAGACCGACTCCAACCTGCAGCCGATCATGGAACAGGCCAAGGCAGCCAATGTGCCGGTGGTCAACGTCAACGACGCGGTCATCCCGCAGGCCGAGCACTATGTCGGCAATGTCCAGCGCGACAACGGCGTGCGCGTCGCCAAATGGTTCATCAAGAACCGGCCGGATGGCGGCAAGGTCGCCATCGTCGAAGGCCAGGCCGGCGTCTACGCCGCCGTCCAGCGCACCGACGGCTTCAAGACCACCATCACCGAAGCCGGCAAGTTCGACGTCGTCGCCAGCGTCCCCGGTAACTGGGATCGCCAGACCTCCTACGACGCGGCCACCAACATCCTGCAGCAGCACCCCGATCTGATCGGCTTCTATGCCAACAATGACGGCATGGCGCTGGGCATCGTCGAAGCGGTCAAGGCCGCCGGCCTAAAGGACAAGGTCGCCGTGTTCGGCACCGACGGGATTTCCGACGCCTACGCCTCGATCCGCGCCGGCGAGCTGACCGGCACCGTCGATTCGTTCCCGGTGCTGACCGGCGAGGTGGCGCTGGAATCGGCGCTGCGACTGGTGGCCGGGCAGAAGCTGCCGCGCGTCGTCGCCACGCCGCAGGCGCTGATCACCAAGGACAATGCCGACCGCTACTCCGGCGCCGGCGACGCCGTGCGCAAGGCGCTGCTCGAGGACGCGGCAGCGGGCCAGTAGAGCAGGGCCGGCGGGTGCCGGCCTTGGGTCGGCACCTTGCCTGGAGAACCGAAGCAATGTCAGTCATCTCCCGGCTGCAATTCGAGGGCATTTCCAAGGTGTTTCCGGCCGTGCGGGCGCTGAGCGATGTGTCCTTTTCGGTCGGCGCCGGCGAGATCCATGGCCTGCTCGGTGAAAACGGCGCCGGCAAATCGACGCTGCTGCGCATCCTGTCAGGCGTCTACCGGCCGACGGCGGGAAGCGTGCTGATCGACGGCAAACCGGTGACGCTGAACAACCCGGTCGCGGCGCGCGCCGCCGGCGTGGCGATGATCCATCAGGAATTACAGCAGGTGCCACGCCTCAGCGTCGCCCAGAACATGTTTCTCGGCCATCCGTTGACGCGCGGCGGCGTCTTCGTCGCACGGCGCGAGCAGGAAAGCCGCGCTGCGGAAGCCCTGGCCGCCATCGACCCGACCATCGATCCGGCAGCCCCGCTTGGCAGCCTGAAGGTGGCGCAGCGGCAGATCGTCGAGATCGCCCGGGCGCTGCTCGACCGCGCCAGGATCGTGGCGATGGACGAGCCGACGTCGAGCCTCACGCCGAGCGAGTTCGAACGGCTGGCGGAAGTCATTGCCGGTCTGGCACGCGACGGTGTCGCCGTCGTTTATGTCTCGCACAAGCTGGACGAGGTGTTCGGCATCTGCGAGCGCGCCACTGTCATGCGCGACGGCGTTGTGGTCGAAACCGTCGATCTCGCGCAGATGTCGGAAAAGGCCGTCGTTTCGATGATGGTCGGCCGCGAGCTTGCCCAGGAACAACACCGCTCGCATGCTTCCCCCGAGATCAGGCTGAGCGTGCGTGGCCTCGCCTCGGCAACCAAGGTCCGTGACGTTTCGTTCGACCTGCATCGCGGCGAGGTGTTGGGCATTGCCGGCCTGGTCGGGTCCGGCCGCACCGAACTGCTGCGGCTGCTGGCCGGCGCCGACCGGGCCTCATCAGGCGCAATAGAGATCGACGGCAAGGCGGTAAAGCTTTCCAGTCCGCGCGACGCGATCGCGGCCGGCATCGGCCTGGTGCCGGAGGAGCGCAAGCGCGAAGGCATCGTGCCGTTGCGGTCGATCTCCAGCAACATGGCGCTGGCCTCGATGGGCGTGTTCGCGCCGCGCGTCCTCATCGACCATCGCCGGCTGAAGCGCGTGACAGCCGAGAAGATGAAGCGGGTCAATCTCAGGCCGTTCCTGCTCGACCGGCCGATCCGCCTGTTCAGCGGCGGCAACCAGCAGAAAGCGATCATCGGCCGCTGGCTGGCGGCGGGAACGCGGATCCTTCTGTTCGACGAGCCGACGCGCGGCATCGATGTCGGCGCCAAGGCGGAGATCTACCACCTGATCGAGGAACTCGCCGCCGAAGGCCATTCGGTAATCGTCGTGTCGTCCGAACTCCCCGAGGTGATCCGGCTCGCCGACCGCGTGCTGGTCATGCGCGACGGCACGGTCGCCGCCGAACTGGGCCGCGCAAGTCTCAGCGAACAGGCGATCGCCGCGCACGCCATACCCCAAACGGAGATTGAGGCCGGCAAGGCGCAAGGCCGTCGGGCCGGTGCATAACGGACAGGACCAGCGGATGACCGATATAACCCAACACACAGCAGCGCGCCCAAGGGCAGATTTCCTGCACCGGTTTTCCGTGCGCGACGCCGGCACGCTGATCGGACTGGTGGTGATCCTCGCCGTCTTCGGTGCACTGGTCCCCGGCTTCTTTGCCGAGCGTAACCTGATCAACATCCTGCAGCAATCGAGCATCAATGCCTGCCTGGCGTTGGGCATGACGCTGGTCATCATCTCGGGCGGCATCGACCTGTCCGTCGGGCCGACGGCAGCCCTTTCGGCGGTCATCTCGGCCTCGATGCTGGTTGCCGGCGTGCCGTTTCCGCTGGCCATCGCCGCCGGCTTCGCCATCGGCCTCGCCTGCGGACTGCTCAACGGCGTGCTGGTTGCCTATGTCGGGCTGCAGCCCTTCATCGTCACGCTGGGAACGCTCAGCACCTACCGGGCGCTGGCGCTGATCTATACCGGCGGCAATCCGGTGCTCGGCCTGCCTGCCGGCTTCCGTGCCATCTTCAACGGCTCGCTGTTCGGATTGCCGTTGGCGGTCATCATCGTGGCCGTGGTCGCGCTGATTGCCTGGATCATCCTCAAGAAGACGCCGTTTGGCGAATATCTGCTCGCCGTCGGCGGCAATGAGGAGGCGGCCTACATAGCCGGCGTGCCGATCGCCCGCACCAAGATCGCCGCCTATATGATCTCGGGCCTGCTGGCAGCGCTTGCAGCGCAGATCCTGATCGGCCGGCTGGGTGCGGCCGAACCCATTCTCGGCAATCTCTGGGAGCTCGACGCCATAGCAGCGGCGGCGATCGGCGGTGCCTCGCTGATGGGCGGCAAGGGCAGCGTCGTCGGCACCATCCTGGGTGCCGTCATCCTTGGCAGCATGCGCAACGGCCTGACGCTGATGAACGTGCAGTCCTTCTATCAGCTCCTGGCAACTGGCCTTATAATCCTCGCCGCGATGCTTATCGATCGCGTGACGAGGGGACGTGGATGACCTTGACCGGGCTGGACCTGAAAGCGGTAGGACCGCGCATTCGCATGATGATGCCGCATCTGACGCCGCTCGAGGCGAAGGTGGTTGAAACCGTCTTCGGACGGCGCGGCTTCGACGAGACCATACCGCTCAAGCAGATCGCCGAGGAGGCCGGTGTGTCGGAGGCGATGGTGGTCAAGATCGCCAAGAAGCTCGGCTTCTCCGGCTATCGTGATTTCCGCACCGCGGTCTATGAATACAGCCGCCTGCCGACCGCCGAGATGCATCAGGAGCTGTCGGTGGACGACAGTTCGGCCGAGATCGTGCAGAAGGTGTTCCGCACCTCTATCCAGGCGCTGGAGGAGACGCTCGCCATCCTCGACATGGACGATTTCGACCGCGCCGCTGATCTTCTCTACCGCGCCAAGAACCGTGACTTCTATGGCGTTGGTGGCTCGGCGCAGATCGCGCGCGACGTCTCGCACAAATTCCTGCGCATCGGCATCCGCACGTCTGTCTACGATGATTCGCACATGATGCTGATGTCGGCCTCGCTGCTCGACACCGACGACATCGCCGTCGGCTTCTCGCATTCGGGCAATACCAGCGCCGTCATCGACGCCATCCAACTTGCGCGCAAAAGCGGCGCGCGCACGCTGGCCATCACCAACTATGACAACTCGCCGTTGGCAGCCGTCGCCGACATCGTGCTTTGCTCGACCGCGCAAGGCTCGCCGTTGATGGGTGAGAACGCAGCGGCGCGCATTGCCCAGCTCAACATTCTCGACGCGCTGTTCGTCGCGGTCGCGCAACGCGACTACCAGGCGGCGGAGCGCAATCTCGGCCGCACCATGTCTGCGGTGACGTCGAAACGGAAAGATAAGGGCACATGACGGCTTCCCCGCCGCTGGTGACCGTATTCGGCAGCCTGCATTACGACATCATGGTCGAAGCCCCCGATCGCCCGCGCAAGGGCGAAACGGTGACCGGCCATTCCTGGCATCCGAAATGCGGCGGCAAGGGCGGCAACCAGGCGGTGTCGGCAGCGCGGGCCGGCGTGCGTGCGGCAATGATCGGAGCTGTCGGCGATGACGATTTCGGCCGCGCGCTTCTCGATAATCTCGACCGCAAAGGCGTCGACCAGCGCTTCGTGGGAGTGGCTTCGGGCGCCGGCTCGGGCATGAGCGTGGCGATTTTCGACGACAGCGGCGACTATGGCGCGGTGATCGTCTCGGGCAGCAACCTCACTCTCGGCGAAAAGAACATTGCGGAGGCGGCCGAGCTGATCGCGCAAACGGCGGTGCTGCTGTTGCAGAACGAGGTGCCGGAAGCTGCCAACATTGCCGCGGCGCGAGCGGTGAAGGCGCATGGCGGCCGCGTCGTCCTCAATGCGGCACCCGCACGAAAACTGTCCGGCGAACTGATCGCACTCACCGATATCGTCATCGTCAATGCCATCGAGGCGGAGTTCCTGGCCGGCATTGCGGTCGTCGACACGCTCGAGGGTGCTGCGAAGGCGGCCGGCATGCTCGTCGGTTTCTATCCGGCTGCAATCGTCACGGCCGGCGGCGAGGGCGTTGCCTATTGCGACCGCGACGGCCAGGCATTCGCCTTGCCGGCGATGCCGGTGGAGGTGGTCAGCACCCACGGTGCCGGTGATGAATTCGTCGGCGCCTTTGCGGCGTGGCTTGCGCGTGGAGAGCCCGTCGAGGCGGCACTTGCCGCCGCCAATGCCGCCGCTGCCTCGCTGGTCGCAACGCCGGAGCGCGAGCGCGGGGGTCTTGATCAATCTGAGCCTGCTCAGTGACCGCCGCGATTCAATCGCTGTCGCGCGCGATCAGTTCCAGCGGCCAGACTTCACGGATGATGCGGGCGCCTTCGTCGCCGGCGTAAGCCGGGATCGATGCCAGCAGCATTTCGGCCAACCGCTCGCCCATCGGCTCAAGCGCCGGGCGGAAGCCGGTCAGCGCCGGCGAAAAATAGCGGCAGAGCGGGGTGTCGACGATGACGATCACCGCGATGTCGTGGCCGGGCTTGATGCCCGCCTCGGCCAAAGCCTTGCAGCCGCCAAGCGCCATCGCGTCGTTGTTGAAGATGATGGCGGTCGGCGGGTCCTTGGAGCGCATGACCTTCGGCGTCACCGCGTAGCCGCCGGCCTCGTTGATGAAGCCGTCGGCGATCAACTCGGGGTCGAATTCGATGCCGTGCCGCCGCAACGCCTTGCGATAGCCGGCGAGGAACAGATAGCCGAAATTGAGGTCGAGCGACGGGCGGATGGCGGCGATGCGGCGGTGACCGCGCGCGACGAGACGATCGACCGCGTCTGCTCCGGCTTTTTCGAAGTCGAGGTCGAGCGAGGGGTAGGCATCGCCGCCGGAGCGGCTGCGGCCGAGCGTCGCGAACGGGAAACCGGCCTGGGTCAAATAGTCGATGCGCTCGTCTTCGCGCCGCGTCCAGGCCAGCACCACGGCATCCGCCCTGCGGGTCTCGACGACACGGCGCAGGCGCTCCTGCTGATAGTCGCCCGGCGCGCCCATCACTACGATCAGGTCGAGGCCGCTTTCGGCGAGCTTGGCCTGCAACCCGGTCAGGAACGGAATGAAGAACGGCTCGCCATATTCCTGGTCGCCCGGATGAGGCTGCAGCATGAAGGCGATCGAATGGGTGGCGCCGCGCTGCAGGCTGCGGCCGGACTGGTTCGGCGAATAATTCAGCTTCTTGGCCGCATCGAGCACGCGCTGGCGTGTATCGGCATTGACGTCGGCGCGGCCGTTGAGCGCGCGCGACACCGTGCCGATCGAAATATTCAGGTGACGTGCAAGGTCGTGAATACTGGACGCCAAAGGACAGTTCTCCCCCTTGCTTGGCTAGCACCGGCTGCTCTCCGGGCCAAGCCGACGCCACGATTTTTCACAGCCGGCCGATTGACATTCTACGCCATCGGGTGTGTTCTCGTAAACGTTTACGGAAGAACGTTTGCGGCCCTGCCGTGAACGCCGTGACGATCGGTCTGGAGGGGCCGAGAGGGAGGAGTGCTGGATGATCAATGTCGTCCTGGTCGGCTGCGGCGCGATGAGCAAAGCCTGGCTCGATGCGGCCAGGCAGATCGACGGGCTCGCCATTGTCGGCCTGGTTGATCTCGACGCCGAAAGGGCGCGGGCAAGGGCGCGCGAATACGAGCTTTCCGGCGCCGTCATCGGAACCGACCTCGACGCCGTGCTCGACCAGACCAGGCCCGACGCGGTATTCGACGTCGTGGTTCCCGCCGCCCGCCGCGAGGTCGCGCTTTCCGCCTTTGCCCACCATTGCCATCTCTTGACCGAAAAGCCGCTGGCCGACAGCCCGGACAATGCGCGTGCCATTGTCGAGGCGGCCCGCAGCGCCGGCCGCATCCATGCCGTCGTGCAGAACCGCCGCTATGTCGCCAACGTCAGGCGCATCCGGCGCTTTCTCGATTCCGGCGCCATTGGTGCGCCAACCAGCATCCACGCCGATTTCTTCGTTGCGCCGCATTTCGGCGGTTTTCGCGAAGAGATGCGCCATGTGCTGCTGCTCGATATGGCGATCCACACATTCGATGCAGCCCGCTACATGGTGGCCGGCGAACCGGCCGGCGTCTATTGCCAGGAGTGGGAGCCGGCCAACTCCTGGTATCGGCAAGGGTCGTCGGCAACCGCAAGCTTCGACCTCGGCGGCGGCAAGCTGTTCACCTATGCCGGCAGCTGGTGCGCGGCCGGCTTCCGTACCAGCTGGGACAGTACATGGCGGATCGTCGCCGAGCGCGGCAGCATTGTCTGGGACGGCGCGGACGGGTTGAAGGCGGAAGTCGTGCGGCCGGTCCGTGAAGGCCTGTTCGACCGCACCGAACCGATAGCCGTGCCGCCGCTCGACCCGGCAGATCGCGTCGGCGGCCATCTCGGCATCATCCAGGATTTCGTCCGCGCCGCCGAGACCGGCACCGCGCCGGAGACGCGCGGCGCCGACAACATCAAGAGCCTGGCCATGGTTTTCGCTGCGATCGAGAGCGCCGAAACCGGGCGCCGGGTCGCCATCGCTGCACAGGAAGGATCATGATGCCAAACCCGCTGCTCGACATCAGGATCGGCACCATGGTGCGGGCCAATCTGGACGACCCGGCCGCCTATGTCAGGCAGATCCTGCCGCTCGGCTTCGAGAGCATCCAGCCGTTCTTCTGGCAGACGCTGGGCGGCAAGGACATTCCACGGCTGGCGGGCGAGATCCGCGAGGCGATCGGCGATGCCGATGTCGTGGTCTCGTCGATCGGCGTGTTCGGCAATCCGCTGGAGAGCGGCGAAGTCGATCGCGGCGTGCTCCAGGCCTGGGAAACGATCATCGACAACGCGCATCTGTTCGGCACCAATGTGGTCAGCGGCTTCACCGGCCGCATCCGCGGCAAGCCGCTGCCTGACAGCCTGCCGCGTTTCCGCGAGGTCTGGGGGGCGCTCGCCAAGCGCGCCGCCGACAAGGGCGTGCGCATCGCGTTCGAGAATTGCGCGATGGACGGCAACTGGGCCAGCGGTGACTGGAACATCGCCCACAATCCGGACGCCTGGGAGCTGATGTTCAACGAATTGCCAAACGACAATCTCGGCCTGGAATGGGAGCCCTGTCATCAGCTGGTCTACCTGATCGATCCGATCCCGCAGATCCGCAAATGGGCGCCGCGCATCTTCCACGTCCACGGCAAGGACGCGACGGTGCGCTGGGACGTGATCCGCGAACATGGCGTGTTCGGCCGCCTGCCGTTCGTTCAGATGCGCACCCCTGGCTTCGGCGATAGCGACTGGACGCGGGTGATGAGCGAGCTGCGGCTGGCCGGCTACAAGGGCGCCATCGACATCGAGGGCTGGCACGACCCGGTCTACCGCGGCGATCTCGAGATCACCGGCCAGGCGCGGGCACTGGATTATCTCCAACAATGCCGGGGAGGCGCAAGCTATCTGCCGAACCCGGTGTGAGAAGTCGGCCGGCGGGAGGTGCCGGCCAGCGAAAGATTGCGGCGCAATGCCGAAGCGATCGTCAAAACCCCTCGGCTAGCGAGGGAACAAAGGGAGGATAAGTGCATGAGCATTACGATGAGAAGGACAGTTCTGCGCTCGACCGTCGCGGCGGCCGCGATGGCGCTCGCCGCCGCACTCTCGACCTTGCCGGCGCAGGCGCTCGATGCCCAGTGGTGTAAGGATGTCCATATCCGTTTCTTCGTCGGCGGCGCCGAGGGCGATGCCTTCGGCACGATCGTCTATAATGGCGCGAAGCAGGCGGCGGCCGATCTCGGGCCGAAGGTCGACTACATCTTTTCCCAGTGGGATGTCGAGAAGATGGTGCAGCAATTGCGCGAGGCCGTCGCGGTCAAGCCCCAAGGCATCGCCATGATGGGCCACCCGGGCGACGCCGCGATCATGCCGCTGGCCGAACAGGCGCACAAGGACGGCATCAAGATGATGTACCAGAACGTGCCGGTGCCGACGGTCACGGCGGCGTTCGGCGGCGGCTATGTCGGTGCCCAGCAGGAGCAGCAGGGCCGCGCGCTTGGCGCCGAGGCGGTCAAGCTGGCCGGGCTCAAGGCCGGCGACAAGGCAATCATGATCGGCCCGTTCGAGAACGAGAGCCGCGGCGCGCGCGAACGCGGCACTGTCGCTGCCCTCAAGGAAGCGGGCGTCGAGGTCATACAACTCTCCTCGCCGCCAAGCGGCGAATGGGCTTCCGATCCCAATCTGGCCATTCCGGTGATCACCGCCGCACTGCTCAACAACCCTGATGTCAAGGCGGTCGGCTATCCCGGCGGCCAGATGCTCGGCAACGTCGCCACCTACATGCAGGCGGCGGGCAGGAAGCCAGGCGACATCTTCAACTTCGGCTTCGACACCAGCCCGCAGATCGTCGAGGGCTTCAAGGGCGGCTGGGTGCAGCTGACGGCCGACCAGCAGCCGTTCCTGCAGGGCTATCTGCCGATCCTCAGCCTCTGCCAGCAGGTGGTGCTCGGCCTTGCGCCGATGAATGTCGACACCGGCGCCGGCTTCGTCACGCCGCAGAATTACGAGATCGTCGCCGAGCTCGCCAAGCAGGCGCTGCGCTGACCTCCCAAGCCGTCGGCCGGGATCGAGCCCGGCCGGCGGGACCGCCGGCGAAAAGGCCGGCACGCGACAATCAAGCGAGGATCGCCATGGCCGAACGCATCATCGAACTGCGCGACATCAGCAAGTCCTATGGCCAGGTCTATGCGCTGGGCGGGGTCAATCTCAGCGTCGATCGCGGCGAGGTGGTCGGCCTGATCGGCGACAATGGCGCCGGCAAGTCGACGCTGATCAAGATCCTGTCCGGCGTGGTCAAACCGACCAGCGGCGAGATTCTCGTCCGCGGCAAGCCGGTGACCGGATGGAGCCCTGCGCGCTCGCGCGACGCCGGCATCGAGACCGTGTTCCAGGACCGGGCGCTCGCCGTGCAGCAGACGATCGTGCGCAACATCTTCATGGGCCGCGAGCTCACCGGCTGGCTTGGCTGGCTGAAGGTCAACAAGGAGATCGCGGAGGCGAGCCGGCTGATGCGCGAGATCGGCTTCACCTCGAAAGTGTTCACGCCACAGTCGATCGTCGGCCAGCTCTCGGGCGGCGAACGCCAGGGCGTCGCGATCGCGCGGGCCATCTATAAGAAGGCGGAGCTGATAGTCCTCGACGAACCGACGACCGCGCTATCGCTGACCGAGACCGCCAAGGTCTTCCACTTCGTGCGCCAGGTGCGGGCGAGCGGGCGCTCGATCCTGTTCATCGGCCACAACATCCACCACGTCTTCGATATCGCCGATCGTTTCGTGGTGCTGGACCGCGGCAAGGTCGCGCTCACCGCCGACCGCAGCGAGGTCAAATCGGCCGAAGACCTGATCAATTTCATGGAAGACGTCGCCCACCCCAGCGGATTGCCGGGGTTGCACGACGGCGATGCGGGGAGGGCGGCACGATGAGCAAGACCATGGAACCCGATCTGCAGAGCCCCCTCGGCGGCACGCATGGCGAAACCGCCGGGAAAGAGTGGAGACACCCGTCCGACAATTGGCTGCGCGGGTTCATCCTCGACAACCGCGCCGCGCTCGGCACGCTTGCCGTGTTCATCGTCATGATGGCGGTGTTCATGATCGCCAACCCGATCGTGTTCACCACCTGGTATCTCTACAGCTCCGTACTCACCACGCTGCCGGTGGCGCTGTTCGTGGTGGTGCCGCTGGTCTTCGTCGTCACCTGCGGCGAGATCGACTTGTCGTTTCCGGCGACCATGGGCTTTGCCTCCTGGGTGTTTGCGCTGGTCGTGCAGGCCGGCTACGACCCGTTCCTCGGCATCGCCGCCGCAATGGTCACCGGCATGCTGCTCGGCTTCCTGGTCGGCTCCCTGGTCGTTTATGGCGGGCTGTCGTCGCTGATCGCCACGCTCGGCATGAACTTCCTGCTGCGCGGCCTGATCCAGATCATCAACGAGGGCAGGTCGACGGCGCTGACCGGCCTTGCCGACAGCTGGGCCTACAAGATCTTCTCCAGCCAGCTCTACGGCATTCCGGTGCAGATCTTCTGGGCCATCGCCTTCGTCGTACTGTCGGCGCTGCTTTACAACCGCCATCGCTTCGGCGCGCAGGTCAAGGTGGTCGGCGACAATCCCGACAGCGCCCAGCAGATGGGTATCGATGTCAAGCGCGTGCGGGTAAAAGTGTTCGTCTTCGTCGGCATCGGCGCGGCAATCGCCGGCACGTTCTCGGTGATGATCAACTTCACCTGGTGGCCGACGGCGGGCGACGGATACCTGCTGCCGGTGCTGGCATCGGTGTTCGTCGGCGGCACTCCGACCTGGGGCGGCATCGGCACTGTTGTCGGCGGCGCGATCGGCGCGGTCACGGTCTCCTTCATCCAGACCGGCGTCGTCGCGGCGGGCCTGAGCGGCTTCTACGTCCAGTTCTTCAACGGCCTGATCATCATCCTGTCGCTGCTCGGCCACAAGTGGAACCAGGCGCGGTATCGGTGAAGGGCGACCTCAAACCCCAGTAACAAACCCGTCCAGTACGCGTTTTTGGCCGGCTTTGTCGAAGTCGATGGTCAGCTTGTTGCCTTCGATGGCGGAAATGTTGCCGTTGCCGAATTTCTGGTGGAAGACGCGGTCGCCGATATTGAAGGGGGACGGCGTGTCGGCGACGGATTTGGCGACCAGCTCGCCGTCGATTGTGCGGCCCTTGACCGAGGTGCGGCCGGCGCCGTAGCCGGAGTCGGTTTCGCCATAGCCGATGCGCTCGACCTGGTGGCCGGAGCGCGTGCCCCAATTGCGGTCGGTCGCTTCGGTGCGGTTGGCCTGAGCACGCTGCCAGCCCGGCGTCGCATAGGTGCTGGAGAAAGCGCCGGATTTCTCGGCGCCGTTGTTGCCGCCAATGTTGTCGAAGCGCGACGCTCCATAGGGGTTCTGCCTGCCCGCCCCTTGGCCACCACGACCGGAGGCGAACGAGCCGCCGCCGTAGGAATTGCCGTAACCGCCGTAGCTGTTGCCGCTCTCGGAAACTTCGACATGGGCTTCCGGCAGCTCGTCGAGGAAGCGCGACGGGATGGTCGATTGCCAGAGGCCGTGGATGCGGCGGTTGGAGACGAACCAGATGTGCAGGTTCTTCTTGGCGCGGGTCAGGCCGACATAGGCGAGGCGGCGTTCCTCCTCCAGCCCTGAGCGGCCGCCCTCGTCGAGCGAGCGTTGGTGCGGGAACAGGCCTTCTTCCCAGCCGGGCAGGAACACGGTTTCGAATTCGAGGCCCTTGGCCGAATGCAGCGTCATGATGTTGACGGCGTCGAGCTCGGCATTCTGCTCGGCGTCCATCACCAGCGCGACATGTTCGAGGAAAGAACGCAGCGATTCGTACTCCTCCATGGAGCGGATCAGTTCTTTTAAGTTCTCGAGCCGGCCGGGCGCTTCGACCGAACGGTCATTCTTCCACATGTCGGTGTAGCCGCTCTCCTCCAGAATGGTCTCGGCGAGCTCGGTGTGCGGGGTGGTTTCGAGAGCCTTCTGCCAGCGTTCGAAATTGGCCGATACCTCGCGCAGCGCGGCGCGCGGCTTCGGCTTCAGCTCGTCGCTCTCGGCGAGTTTTGCCGCCGCCTCCAGCATCGGGATGCGCAGCGCGCGTGCGGTGTCGTGGATCTGGCGGATGGTGGCCTCGCCAAGGCCGCGCTTCGGCACGTTGACGATGCGCTCGAAGGCGAGGTCGTCTGCGCCTTGCGCGACGACGCGGAAAAAGGCCAGCGCATCGCGGATTTCGAGGCGCTCGTAGAAGCGCGGGCCGCCAATGACGCGGTAGTTGAGGCCGAGCGTGACGAAGCGGTCCTCGAATTCGCGCATCTGGAAGGACGCGCGGACGAGGATCGCCATGTCGTTGAGATTGTGCTTCTGGCGCTGATAGGCCTCGATGGTCTCGCCGACGGCGCGGGCCTCCTCTTCGGAATCCCAGGCGGCATGGACATGCACCTTCTCGTCGTCCTCGGCGATCTTTTCGGTGAACAGCGTTTTGCCGAAGCGGCCCTCATTGTGGGCGATGAGGTGGGAGGCGGTGCCGAGGATGTGCGCGGTCGAGCGATAGTTGCGCTCCAGCCGGATGATGGTGGCGCCGGGAAAATCCTTGTCGAAGCGCAGGATGTTGTCGACCTCGGCGCCGCGCCAGCCATAGATCGACTGGTCGTCGTCGCCGACGCAGCAGATATTTACGGTGGACAGGCGCGGGCTTCCCTCCCCCTTGAGGGGAGGGTGGCCGGGCGAAGCCCGGTCGGGTGGGGTCCGTGCGGCAGTGCTCGACCTACCGGCGGCAGTGCTCGACGCTCTAGCGGTGCGTTCTGCGGCAACCCCCCCCGCCCGCTTCGCGGGCACCTCCCCCTCAAGGGGGGAGGATTGCGGCCGCTGTGCCAGTAGGCGCAGCCACATGTATTGCGCGGTGTTGGTGTCCTGATACTCGTCAACGAGGATGTAGCGAAAGCGCTTGTGGTATTCCTTCAGCACGTCCGGATTGGCGCGGAAGATGCGGATCGGGTGGCACAGGAGATCGCCGAAGTCGCAAGCGTTCAGCGTTTTCAGCCGCTCCTGGTAGGCCTTGTAGAGCTCGCGGCCCTTGCCGTTGGCGAAAGCACGGGCATCGCCCTCGGGGATGTCGGCGGGGCCAAGGCCCTTGTTCTTCCAGCCGTCGATCATCTGGGCGAACTGCTTGGCCGGCCAGCGCTTGTCGTCCAGCCCTTCGGCCTGGATGAGCTGCTTGATCAGTCGCACGACATCATCGGTGTCGAGAATGGTGAAGTCGGATTTGAGCCCGGCCAGCTCGGCATGTCTGCGCAGCAGCTTCACTCCGATCGAGTGGAAGGTGCCGAGCCACGGCATGCCCTCGACATTGCCTTCGCCGATCAACAGGCCGATGCGCTGCTTCATCTCGCGCGCCGCCTTGTTGGTGAAGGTGACGGCGAGGATCTGCGAGGGGAAAGCCTTGCCGGTGGCAAGGATGTGAGCGATGCGGGTGGTGAGCACCCGCGTCTTGCCGGTGCCGGCGCCGGCCAGCACCAGAACCGGGCCTTCGGTGGTTTCCACCGCCAGCCGCTGCTCGGGGTTCAACCCCTTGAGATAGTCGGGCGCATTGTTGTGGCCGCTGCGGGCAGCCATGGCGCGCGCGGCAATGCCCGACGGGGCCACGGGCCGCGCGTTCGGTTCGTCAAAAAAGGGCATGTCTTCCGAAAAGCCGGACATCTCTCCCCGAATGTAGTGATTCGGCAGCGAAAGGCCAGAAGTGTCTCCGTTTTGTTCTCTGTCCAGCCGGTAGACTCACAATCTGAATGGGTCCGCTAACCAAAACGCCGGGCTTGCGATGGGCCGGCGCCGTAAAACGCCGAGCTTGCTTGACAGGGGAGGCGGGCCGGAGAAAGTTGCGTGGGGGCAGGAACGCAATGCGGGGTTGCCCATGGACGCGTCGCGGAGCGCACCAGTCGAAGGAGCACCGTCTTGGCTGTGGTCATCACCTCCCTGATCCTTTTCCTCATCGGCCTGGCGGTTGGCGGCGGCGGCATCTGGCTCGTGACGCTGGGGGGCAGCTGGTATTACGTCATCGTCGGTCTAGCTTTCCTTGTCGCGGCCTGGCTGCTCTACAGGCGCAGATCCACGGCGCTGTGGCTCTACGCGGCGATCGTGCTCGGCACGCTCGCCTGGGCGGTCTGGGAGATCGGCTTCGACTGGTGGGAGCTCGGCCCGCGCGGCGGCATCATCGTGCTTGTCGCGCTATGGCTGTTGACGCCATGGGCGCGGCGCGGGCTTACCGGTCCCGACGGACGCGCACCGCTTATCCTCGCCGTGCTGGCATCGCTTGCCGTCGCCGGCTATTCGATGACGACCGATCCAAAGGATATTACGGGTGAACTCAACACCGACAAGGTGACGCCGACGGCCGATCTCGGCGGCAACGTGCCGGCTGGCGAATGGCACTATTACGGTCGCACGCAATATGGCCAGCGTTATTCGCCGCTCGACCAGATCACCGCCGAAAACGTTGCCAATCTGCAGCCGGCCTGGACCTATCGCACCGGCGACGTGAAAGGGCCCGACGACATCGGCGAGACGACCTATCAGGTGACGCCGCTAAAAATCGCCGACACGCTCTACATCTGCACGCCGCATAATTTCGCCATCGCCATCGATGCCGCGAGCGGTAAGGAGAAATGGCGCTTCGATCCGCAGGTCAAGCTCAACAAGGACCGCCAGCACCAGACCTGCCGCGGCGTGTCCTATTATGCCGATGCCAAGGTCGCCGCTGGCCAGCCCTGCGCCACACGCATCTACCTGCCGACATCCGACGCCCGGCTGATCGCGCTCGATGCGGCGAATGGCCAGGTCTGCCCGACTTTCGCCGAAGGCGGCACGCTGAACCTGCTCGCCAACATGCCATATCCGAAGCCGGGCTATTATTATTCGACCTCGGCGCCGCTGATCGTCGCCAACAAGATCATCGTCGGCGGCGCGGTCAACGACAATTATTCGACGCAGGAGCCGTCCGGGGTCATCCGTGCCTACGATGCCGACACCGGCGCGCTGTTGTGGAATTGGGATTCCGGCAATCCGGACCAGACGATGCCGCTGCCGCCGGACCAGACCTACACCAACAACTCACCCAACATGTGGTCGACGGCGAGCGTCGACGAGAAGCTCGGGCTGCTTTATGTGCCGCTCGGCAACAAGACGCCGGACCAGCTCGGCGCCGGGCGCAGCGCCAATGACGAGAAATTCTCCTCGTCGATCACCGCGCTCGATCTCAACAGCGGACAATTGCGCTGGGTGCGGCAGACCGTGCACCACGATCTCTGGGACATGGACGTGCCGGCGCAGCCGACGCTGGTCGACATCACCACGGAAAGTGGCATGGTGCCGGCGCTGGTCGGGCCGACCAAGCAGGGCGACCTCTATGTTCTCGACCGGCGCAGTGGCGAGCCGATCGTTCCGGTCAAGGAAGTACCGGCGCCGGGCGGCGCGATCGAGGGCGACCATACCTCGCCGACGCAGCCGCTCTCGGATCTCAGCTTCAGTCCGAAACCGCTGACCGGCGCCGACATGTGGGGCATTACCATGTTCGACCAGCTGGCCTGCCGGATCGAGCTTCGGAAGTTGCGCTATGAGGGCCGCTACACGCCGCCGTCGCTGCAGGGCTCGCTGATCTACCCCGGCAATTTCGGCACCTTCAACTGGGGCGGCGTGGCAGTCGATCCGGTCCGGCAGGTGATGTTCGGCATGCCGACATACCTGGCGTTCATCTCCAAGCTGGTGCCGCGCGCCGACGTGCCGCCGCCCGGCGACACCAAGGGCAGCGAACAGGGCCTGAACCGCAATGACGGTGCGCCTTACGCAGTCATATTGAAGCCGTTCCTGTCGCCGCTCGGCATTCCCTGCCAGGCGCCGCCCTGGGGCTATGTGGCGGGTGCCGACCTTCGGACCGGCAAGATCGTCTACAAGCATCGCAACGGCACCGTCTACGACATGACGCCATTGCCGCTGCCATTCAAGGTCGGCGTGCCCGGCATTGGCGGGCCGATGATCACTGCCGGCGGCGTCGCCTTCCTCGGTGCGGCGGTCGATGACTATGTGCGCGCTTATGACCTGACGACCGGCAAACAGCTTTGGCAGGCGCGGCTGCCGGCGGGCGGGCAGTCGACACCGATGACCTACACGGTAGCCGACGGGCGCCAGTTGGTCGTCATCGTTGCCGGCGGCCACGGCTCGGTCGGTACCAAGCCGGGCGACTATGTGATGGCCTATACGCTGCCGAAATAGAGAAGTTCCTTCATAGCCCGAGATGCCCTTTCAGGTCGGGTACCGATGCAAGTACCTCATTGGTCAGCTGCGGGCCGGCGGCTGTCTCGGCCTGCTGGACCAGCATCGTGCCGGCCTGGCTGATCTGTGCGAGCGTAAGGCCTGATGCCTTGAGTATGGCGACCCCGTTGATCAGCGCGCCGGTCTTTTCGCCGAGAGCGCCACCGAGCGCGCCCTCCAGCGAGGACAGGAGGCCACCACCGGAAGCTGCGCCGGGAGCCATGACATCATATTGCTTGGCCAGGGCGTCGGCTCCCGGGATCTTGGCGAAGAAGCTGGACAGAGTCGTGCCTTCCGCCTCGTGTTCGAGCACCGAGAAAATCGTGCCGGCGATCTTTTCCGTCAAAGCCTGGTTGAGACCGGATTTCTGGGAGACGGTGTTGATGATGTCCTGAACGTCCATGACCTTTCCTCAGGCTTTGGTGTTTGCGGGCGGGTGCCGGTTGGCGCGGATTTTGATCAACGATCGTTTGAATGCGGTGAAGGCGGTGAACCGCAGCGCCAGCAAAGCCATAGCGGCGAGGGCGAACCCACTTGCCAGAAGCGGGGAGGGAAAGGTCATGGGCGTATTCCTTCGTCGTCAATCAGGCATTCTTTTCCCGCCAAATGGCCATTCTCGTTCGCCAAATGGCCCGAGTAAGGCATAGCCCTTCTTTTTACATTGTGGTGCGTGCATTTAGCATTGCCACAAAGGACCAAAATTTAACGACAGTGCGGCGCGCGGCATCACGGCCCTCGTGCAGGGACTTATGGCAGCCTCACTCAGCCGTGACTGGACCAGGCAAGCTTCGGCTCTATGTTGCCGCGGGGGGCCGAGGAGCAAGCCATGACAACACCTGCCGGACCCACTGTCGCCGAGCCTGTCATTACCCAGGCGATGATCGATGCCTATGACGAATACACGCATCTGACGCTCGACCGGCGGCGCTTCATGGAGCAATTGACCAGGCTTGCCGGATCGGGTGCGGCAGCTGCCGCGATCGCGCCGCTGCTGGCGGCGAACTCGGCCCAGGCGGCAATCGTGGCGGAAGACGATCCGCATGTGAAAGGCGAGGACATCAGCTATCCCGGCAGCGCTGGCGAGATGAAGGGCTATCTGG
This sequence comes from Mesorhizobium sp. M0698, assembly GCF_040320455.1. Classification (NCBI taxonomy): domain Bacteria; kingdom Pseudomonadati; phylum Pseudomonadota; class Alphaproteobacteria; order Hyphomicrobiales; family Phyllobacteriaceae; genus Mesorhizobium; species Mesorhizobium sp. M0698. Next base: position 323,969 of record NZ_JAMYPQ010000001.1, read on the forward strand.
TCAAGCCGGCGGACCAGACCGGCAAGCTTGGCACCGTCATCGTGGTGCACGAGAACAGGGGTCTCAACCCGCATATTCGCGATGTGGCGCGGCGCGTTGCGCTGGAAGGGTTCGTGGCGCTTGCGCCGGACTTCATGACACCGCTCGGCGGCACGCCGGACGATGAAAACAGGGCACGTGACCTGTTTTCCCAGCTCGATCCAGCACAGGTCGCCGCCAATGCCGTGGCAACGGTCGCCTATCTCAAAGGCTACAAGGACGGCAACGGCAAAGTCGGCGCCGTCGGCTTCTGCTGGGGTGGCGGCACGGTGAACATGCTGGCCGCCAACGCGCCGGACCTCGCCGCCGCCGTCGCCTATTACGGCATGCAGCCAAAGGCCGAGGACGTGCCGAAGATCAAGGCCGCGCTCATGCTGCATTATGCCGGGCTCGACACCCGCACCAATGCCGGCATCGATGCCTTCAAGAAGGCACTCGACGCGGCTCATGTCGAATACTCGGTCTATGTCTATGAAGGCGCCAACCATGCCTTCAACAACGACACGTCGGCGGCCCGCTACGACAAGAAGGCGGCTGACCTCGCCTGGGGCCGGACGATCGCTTTCCTCAAGGAGAAGCTGGCCTGATCAGTCCGGCGCCGGCTTATGGTACGCCACGCCGGCCACCACCAGGGCAATGCCAAGGCAGTCGGTGGCGCTCGGCACCTGCCGCAGCACAATGACGCCGATCAACGTCGCGGTGACCGGCAGCAATGACAGCATCAGCGCGAAGCTGGAGCGCGGCAGCCGCGACATGGCAAGCTGGTCGCAAATATAGGGAATGACCGACGAGCAGATGCCGACGCCGACCCCCGCAAGCAGCAGCGGCGGCGCCGAGAAAGCCGGCAGAGCATCGGCCAAACCGATCGGCAGAACGACGAGAAGGGCGACCGCCATGGCGGCACCCAGCCCGGCGATGCCATCGCCGGCGCCGCCGCGCGCGACGCGGTGGCCGAGCACGATGTAGCCAACGAACAGCGTGCCGTTGAGGAAAGCCCAGAACAGGCCGACGGGATCGCTCGACCATTTGACGTCGATCAGCAACAGGGTGCCGGCGACAGCGATTGCGAGGGCGGCGAGATTGCGCGGGCTTCTGAGGCCAACAAGCGCAACGCCGATGGTGCCGACGAATTCGATCGCCGCCACCAGCGAGATCGGCAGCCGGTCGAGCGCCAGGTAAAACGAGCAATTCATCACCCCAAGGCAGACGCCGAAAGCCACAAGCAACAACCGCGTCGAGCGATCGGCGCGGGCGAAGACCGCCCATGGCCGGGTCAATGGGGCAAAGACGAGTGCCGCGGTGGCGATGCGCAGCCAAGCCATGCCCAGCACGCCGACATGCGGGAACAGCAGCACCGCCAAGGCCGGTCCGAGATAGTGGAACACGGCGCTGACGCCGAACCAGAGATGCGGCGGGACCGCGTTTGCCAAGGTAAAGGCGGGGCCGGCGAGTGCCGGACTTGCTGCTGGGGCTTGCGTCCGATCTTGCATGGGATCAGTATCGCAGGCGATTTTTGCCGTTGATATGGATGATGGCCGGGCATTGCGGCCATTTCCTTTCCGAAAGCAAGGAGTATTCCGCTGAAACGCCTTCGAAATGAAAATAGCGATCTGGATCCGGCGGACCTGAAAATCCTGCGCCTGCTGGAAAAGGACGCGCGCACCAGCACCGCCGAACTGGCGCGGTCGGTCGGCCTGTCGGCGCCGAGCGTTGCCGAGCGCATCAAGCGGCTGCAGGAAAGCGGTGTGATCGAGGCCTATACGGTGCGTATCAATCCGGCCGCGCTCGGCATGAAGCTGTCGGCATGGCTGCGCATCAGGCCGGTGCCGGGGCAACTGGCTGTCGTGGCCGAAATCATCCGCGACCTACCGGAAATCGCCCAATGCGACCGGGTCACCGGTGAAGACTGTTTCATCGCGCTGGCGCATGTCGCCTCGGTGGCCGAGCTCGAGCGGGTGATCGACCGGCTCATTCCGTTCGCGATGACCAATACGGCGATCATCCAGTCGTCGCCGGTGGTGCCGCGATCGCCGCTGGGGGCGGTGAAGCGCCAGCCTTGACGCTTGGGATCGTTCGTCAGCACATCATCAGAAATGCAAACCGGACGGCCGGTCTGTTTCTTCCCCCACCGTTCAGGCGTGGCCGCGTTTCATCCGCGCCTGCTTCAGGATGGCGCGCCAGCGGATCATGGCGAAAGGGATCGGCTCGTTGTTGTTGGCGATGTGGAAGATCTCGTTGTTGAGGTTCTTCAGCGAGCGCCAGAAATCATAGTCGGTGATGCGTGGATCAGCCGCCAGCCTGTCCGCCTCGACCTTGATATCGGTTTTCATGCACGTTCCCCGAACCGCTGCTGCTCCGCCGCCCGTATCGCAATTCGATGCGGACGGTTTTCCAACGCCGCGCTGAGTCGTTCAACGTCTCAATTCGGCTTGTTCACGTTAAAACCTCGGTAAGGTTAACGGCGGTTGGACCGTGGTTCAAGCCGGCTTACGACGAATACCGATCGAGCGGCCGGCGCGCTCCGGCATCGGCAGGGCGGCATGGGCGGCGCGCATTTCTTCCACCCTGGCCAGGACGTCGGCGGGGAAGGGCGCTACCTTCGGGCCAGCCATGTCGACATGCAGCGACAGCGTTTCGGACGTGGCGGCAAGCCAGCCGTCGGAATGGCGGATTTCCTGGTAGGCCCTCAGTCGCTTGTCATCATGATCGAGGAGTTGGAACGAGACCGTGACCTTGTGGTCGAGATGCAGCTCCTGGACGTAGCAGACATGGACTTCCGCGGTGTAGATGGTCAGCCGCCGTTCTTTCACATAATCCGGCCCCATCCCCATCATCTCGAATGCTTCGTCGGAGCAGCGATCGAAAAGCACGTTATAATAGGCCATGTTGAGATGGCCGTTGTAGTCGATCCAGGCCTCCTCGATGTCCATGGCGCGAGAGACGAAAGGGGCAGGGATGGGCATCGGAAACTTCCTTCTCGTCATGCCGGGATGAGCGTGGACTGGACAGAGCGTGGTTGGTGAGACTACGCATCCGTAGATGCAGAACAAGGGTGGACGCTGGTCCATTCGCGGAGGAATCGATGGCTCTAAGCGACCTCAATCCGGTCGAGCGCAACGAAGCAGGCATTGCCGCCGTACTCGGCATCCTCAAGCAGCGGCTCGGCGAGCGATTCCAGACCGGCCAGGCGATCCGCGCCCAGCACGCGCACACAACGACCTATATCCCGACGCAGGCGCCGGACGGCGTCGCCTTTGTCGAGACGACGGAGGAGGTGCAGGAGATCGTGCGCGCATGCGCGGCGCATCGCGTGCCGGTGATCGCCTTCGGCGTCGGCTCTTCGCTGGAAGGCCACACCAATGCGCCGGGCGGCGGCATCTCGCTCGATACGTCACGTATGAACCGCATCATTGCGGTCAATCCGCAGGACCTCGACTGCACCGTCGAGCCCGGCGTGACGCGCGAGGATCTCAACCGGCATCTGCGCGACACCGGCCTGTTCTTTCCGATCGACCCGGGCGCCAACGCCTCGCTCGGCGGCATGGCGGCGACACGAGCGTCGGGCACCAACGCGGTGCGCTACGGCACGATGCGCGAAAACGTCCTGTCGCTGACGGCGGTGATGGCCGACGGGGAAGCAGTGACGACCGGCAAGCGCGCCAAGAAAAGCTCGGCCGGCTACGATCTGACGCGGCTGCTGATCGGTTCGGAAGGCACGCTTGGCATCATCACACAGCTGACTTTGAAGCTGCAGGGCATTCCACAGGCGATTTCAGGCGGCGTCTGCCCGTTTCCCAGCCTCGAGGCGGCGTGCAACGCGGTGATCGCGACCATCCAGATGGGCATTCCGGTGGCGCGCATAGAATTGGTCAACGCGCTGCAGATGCGGGCGATGAAGACCTATTCGAAGCTAGACTATCCGGAGAGCCCCTGCCTGTTCGTCGAGTTCCACGGCAGCGATGCCAGCGTCGCCGAGCAGGCCGAGACCTTCGGCATGATCGCCGAGGAAAATAGCGGCGGTCCGTTCCTGTGGACCAGCGTCGCCGAAGAGCGGACAAAATTGTGGAAGGCCAGGCACGATGCCTACTGGTCATCGCTGACACTGCGGCCGGGCGCCAAGGGCCTGTCGACCGATGTCTGCGTGCCGATCTCGCGCTTTGCCGAATGTGTCACCGAGACCGAGACGGATATCGCCGAGATGGGCCTGATCGCCCCGATCGTCGGCCATGCCGGCGACGGCAATTTCCATGTGCTGGTGCTGATGGACGTGGACGACCCGAAGGAGATCGCATTGGCGGAAAAATTCGTTGCGCGGCTCAATATGCGCGCCATCGCCATGGACGGCACCTGCACTGGCGAGCACGGCATAGGGCAAGGCAAGATCGGCTTCCTGCGGCATGAGCTCGGCCATGGCGTCGACATCATGCGCACGATCAAGCAGGCGCTCGATCCGCTGAACATCATGAACCCGGGCAAGATATTGCCGGGCGTGGCGAAGTAAGGGGTATGGCCGCCCTTGAGACACTTCTGCCAATCGAGGTGCCACCGTCGTCCGCCGGTGCACCGTTGCCTCACGTCTTTGCGGATGAAGGCAAGCTGCTCATCGCCTACCTCGCCAACAGGCCGGAGCCGTCATTCGATGGCACGAATCCGCGTTCGGTTTCGCCGGCAACGGATAACCAGCCCATCGCAATCCTGACGGCGGATCCTTATCTGGCACTGCAATTCGGCCCGCCGAATGACGAAGCCATCAACGGGCATCGGCTTTATGGGCTCGGGTTGAAGCCATATTCCGCGTTCGAAGTTTTCAACTCGTCCTGGATCGCTTCTCTGGAAAGGGCAAATCGGGTTCAGCCATCCCATACCCCTGAGCTGTTTTCAGGCTATCGCCATTTCATCCTGACGTTTCAAGATTCGACGCTGGAATTCATCGCTAAGAGTTTCTCGACTAGTGTTCGCGAGGGAGCGGTGTTGAGCGCACTGATGGAGAGCGTTGGCCATTCTGTTCCAGCGCATCGTGTCAAACCAACTGGATTTTTCACACGGCTTTTGAGACGCGGTTGATCGCCGAGACTTCCATGTGTCTTGATCGCATCGCCGTTTGGTCGCAGACTTCGGCCCAAGAGAACCGGGAAGAAGCGGTCTTCACCAACTGAGGAGCGGTGTCATGATGATTTCGTGCAAGGAAGAGGCTCGGGCACTGAGCGCCGACGAGCACGGTCTGGTCCAGAATCGCACCATCCGGCGGTGCAGGGTCATGCTGACGCCGAGCTTGCCGGCCTGGTCAAGCTGCTGAGAGAGCGGCGCGACGAGGCGCAGACCGAGGCGCATCGGCGCCGACGCGAAATACGCGGCAAAGGCTCGCCGAAGGGGACTGCCGCCTCAAAGCTGATGGCGGCTCGCAGTGGAAGCTTGCAGTGCTGGCGATGGCCATGCGACGGCTCAATGGCGAGACCGAACGCCGCCGCCAACTGTTGGCGCGTGTTTCGCTGGTCGAGAATGCACGCAAGGCGCTGTCCATGAGCAAGGCGCTGCCGCGGACGGTCCCGAGTTCAACACGCGTACCGCGCACAAAGGCATGCGCGCGGTCGTGAGCCGGCGGCCAGAGAATCTGATCCGACCGATGGAACGCGGCCGGCAGCGGCAGGCGGCAAGGTGGCGCAAGCAAAGCGCGACGCGCGCTGAGTTTTCTTGGCTACCTTCTTTTGCTCTGGAGCCAGTCTGGCGGGAATTGCCTCTTTATCGACACGCTGATGCGGATAGAGTGCGGCTGACTTTCAATCAACCGCTTCGGAGTTCATGCTCGCACGCCTGTTCGTGATCTTCGGTGGGCTTCTCGTGCTGGTGCTGTGTGCGGCGCTGGTGGTGCCGTACTTTGTCGACTGGACAGGTTACCGTGCCGATTTCGAGCGCGAGGCGAGTGCCGTCCTGGGCCGCAAGGTGAGCGTGCGAGGCGATGCAACGGCAAGGCTGTTGCCGTTCCCCTCGGTGACCTTTTCCAACGTCGCCGTTGCCGGTGGCCCCAACGGCCAGCCGGCGATGACTGTCGAAACCTTTTCGATGGATGCAGAACTCGCGCCATTCCTGCGCGGCGAGGTGCTGATCTTCGATATGCGCCTGGTGCGGCCGAAGGCGACGATCGACATCGCCGCCGACGGCACGGTCGACTGGACGATACGGCCGTCCTCGCCCTTCGATCCCGGCCAGATCTCCATCGAGAAGCTGACGGTGACGGAAGGACAGATCGCGCTCAGCCACGCCGCCGGCGGGCGCAGCCATCTTATTTCCGAGATCAACTCGACGATCTCGGCCAAGTCGCTGGCCGGCCCCTGGCGGCTGGACGGCTCGCTGTTGCTGGACGGGTTGCGGACCACGATCGCCGCTTCCACCGGCAAGACCGAACCGGACGGGCAAATGCGACTCAGGCTCAAGGCCGATCCGGATGACTATCCGCTGGTCATCGAGACCGACGGCAATGTGGGCCTCGTCGAGGGCGCCGCGGTCTATTCGGGCCAGTTCAAGATATCGGGCGCAGACCGAACTGCGGCGCAGCTGCGCGGCACCGGCGGCGAGGCACTGAAAGTCAGCGCCGGCAAACTGGACCCGGGCTTCAGGCTGAACGGCAAGTTTTCGCTCGACCACCAGAAGCTCGGCGTCGACGAATTCCGCTTCGAGACCGGGCCGCGCGACAATCCCTACACCGCCGACGGCAAGGCTGCGGTCGACCTTGGGCTGAAGCCGCATTTCTCGATCGAGGCCAATGGTGCGCAGGTGCAGTTCGACGAGGCCGTGGGGGCGGCGGCCGGTGCCGGATTGACGCTGTCCGAGCGGGTGGCGGCGCTGGAGCAGGCGCTGCTCGATCTGCCGAAGCCGACCATACCGGGCACGGTCGAGGTGAAACTGCCGGCCGTGGTTGCAGGCGACACCACGGTTCGCGACGTGCATCTGTCCGCCGAACCGGCCGAGGGCGGCTGGGCGGTAAAATCGCTGGCCGCCACGCTGCCCGGCCGCGCCAAGCTGGAAGCCAATGGCTTGGTCAGCGTCGAGGATCATTTCGGTTTCACCGGATCGCTGCTTCTGGCGGTGGCGCAGCCCTCGGGCTTTGCCGCCTGGCTGTCGAAGGATGTCGACGAGGCGATCCGCCGTTTGCCGGCCGCGGGCTTCAAGGCCAACGTAGATTTGAGTGAAAAACGCCAGGCCTTCAGCGATCTCGAACTCATCCTCGGCAAGGCGAAGTTCTCAGGCCGTATCGATTCCAGCCAGCCCGACGACACAAGGCCATCGGTGCTGATGCAACTGGAAGGTGGCGAACTCGACGTCGATGGGCTCGCCGCCTTCGCCTCGATCTTCGTCAGCGACAAGGGCGCCAACCGCTTTTCCGACCGCGACCTCGATTTCCAGATCAAGGCCGGGCCGGTCAGCGCCGGCGGGTTGACCGCCGATAGCGTCGATACTGCGCTTAGATTGCGCGAGGGGCTGCTTGAGATCGATCGCCTGTCGGTCGGCGGACTTGCCGGCGCCTCGATCAGCGCCACCGGCCGGATCAAGGATTTCCCGGCGAGCCCGACCGGCAAGCTCGACGCCTCGGTGGTCGCCGTCGACCTCAAGCCGCTGATCGACGTCGCCGTCCGGCATTATCCGGATAATGCGGTGCTGAAGGGGCTGGCGGAGCGTGCTGCTGCCTATCCCGAGTTGTTCCAGGATGCGCGTATCGACGCGGTCACGAGTGCCGCAGACAATGGCGACGGTACGACCGGACTGGCAATGAGCGCACAGGGCAAGGCCGGTGGCTCGGCTTTTTCGGCGTCGTTGTCCGGCAAAGGGGCGCTCGACCGGCCTCTCGAAGCGCCGGTGACACTGACCTTCAACGCAAGGAATGCCGACGCCACCGCACTTCTGGCGCTTTACGGTCTGCCGGCACTGCCGCTCGGCATGCTCGGCGAGGCGACCACCGACGTCTCGGCCAAAGGCACGCTTGGCGGCGGCCTGGCGACACGCTTCAGCCTGGCCGGCAACGACTTCAAAGCTGGTTTCGACGGGACAATTGCCGACACGCCTCAAGGCGCGGCCGCCAAGGGCAAGGTCAGCCTTGAAACGGCCGACATCGAGCCTTGGCTGATGACGACCGGCGTCGGCCTGCCCGGCATGGGCACCGGCATGTCGACGTCGCTTGCAGCCGATGCCGATTACGGCAATGGTCTCCTGGTGCTGAGCGGCCTCAGCGGCGCCGTCAACGAAGCGGCGGTTTCCGGTGACGTAAATATCGACATCAAAGAGGGGCTGCCGCATCTTGCCGGCGCGCTGTCGCTGGACGAGCTGGACCTCGATCCGATGGCGGTGATGCTGTTCGGTGACCAGGCCTTCCTTGTCAATGACAGGACCTGGCCGACGGCACCGTTCAGCCAGAAATCCAGTCTGCCATTTACCGCCGATCTCGATCTGACGGCGGCGTCGCTTGCCGCCGGCCCGCTTGCCACCGCCTATGACGCTGCGCTGTCGCTGCAGCTCGACCAGGAGGGCATCCGCGTTTCCGACCTCAAGGCAAAGTTCCTCGGCGGCGCGTTGAGTGGCCTGTTCGAGCTCAAGAACAATGACGGCACCGGGCTTTTCTCCGGTCAGATGAAACTCGCCGGCGCCGATCTGGCAGCCGTGCTGCCGGAGGCCGGCATCAGCGGAAGCGGCGAGTTCTCGACGGCGCTTTCGACCAGCGGCAAATCGGTCGACGCGATGGTTGCGGCGCTGTCCGGTTCCGGCACGGCAACGCTCAAGGGCATGACTATTGCCGGCTTCAATCCCGATGCCTTTGGCGCATTCATCGCCAAGGCCGATGCGATAGGGCGCGATATCGACGCGTCGAAGACTGCCGGCTTCGTGCCGCAGATCGCCGCGGCGGGCAGTTTTCCGGCGCAGGACACCGATATTGCCTTAACCATCGCCGGCGGCACGCTGAGGGCGCCGCCGGTCAAATTCGAAAGCCCGGGCGCGACGCTGTCCGCCGACATCACCGCCGATCTGAACACCAGCACCGTCGACGCCAAGGGCGAGATCGCTTACCGGCCCGGCGACGAGGCGCTGGTCGGCTCCGAACCGATTTTGAATTTCAGCGTCGACGGGCCGTTCGGCGCCACCAAACGGCAGTTCGACAGCGAGCCGCTGGCACAGTTCCTGACCCAGCGTGCGCTGGAAAAGGAGCAGCAGCGGGTCGAAGCCATGCAAGCCGCACTGCTCGAGAAACAAAGGCTGCGGCGGGAGGTGCGCTACTACGCTGCGCTGCAAACCGAGCGTGAAAGAGCGGCGGAGGAACTGCGCAGACAACAGGAAGCAGCGCGGCTGAAGGCCGAGGCCGACGCCAAGGCAAAGGCCGAAGCCGAGGCTCAGGCCCAAGCCGAAGCCGAGGCGAGGGCGCAGGCTGAAGCCAAGGCGAAGGCTGAAGCGGACGCCAAGGCACAGGCGGATGCGGAGGCGAGGGCGCAGGCTGAGGCCAAAGCGAAGGCTGAAGCGGACGTCAAGGCAAAGGCCGAAGCTGAGGCGCAGGCCCAAGCCGAAGCGGAGGCCAGGGCGCAGGCTGAAGCCAAGGCGAAGGCGGATGCAGCGGCGAAGGCCGAAGCCGAGGCCAGGGCGAAAGCCGAGGCGGCTGCAAAGGCCGAAGCGGATGCCGAAGCCAAAGCCAAGGCGGCGCAACAGGCTGCCGAGGAAGCAGCGCAGGCCGAAGAACAGCAACGCCAGAGGGCGGAAGAGGCGTTGCGGATCGCCTCGGAAGAGAAGGCAAGGCTCGACGCCGAACGCAAGGCCGCGGCGGAGCGAGCGGAACGGGCGCCACCGGCCGCAAATAACGTGCCACCGCCAGTGCAGCCCCCGCCAAAGCTCAAGTTCGATCCCTCGTCGATCGACGATCTGCTAAAGTCGCTGAATGGCGGGTGACGGCGCATCCCTTATGTGTCGCGTCCAGCAAGCAAGCGCTTCAGCATCGGCTCGATCCGCCCGAGTTCGTCGAGATGAGCGGCTGACAGATCGGCGAGACTGTCGTCGGCGCGCTCGGTCAGCCGCAGCAGCACGCGGCGGTGGTCCTCCTCGTCGTGGTCCCTCGCGACGAGCCCGGCTTCGCAAAGACGGTTGACCAATTCCACTGCGCTGTGATGGCGGATGCGCAGGCGCTCCGCGAGGTCGCCAATGGTCACTGGCCCTCCGCCGGGAAACCCTTTGATTGCAAGCAGGGCCTGATGCTGGCGTGGTGTCAGGCCGGCTTCCTGCGCCTGGATCTGGCTGAATTCGAGAAAGCGGCGGATCAGGTAACGAAATTCGGACAGCCTCTGGTAGTCGGCCGGCCCGATCGTTGCGCCGCGCTTTTGTGGCTTCGAAGTGTCTGCCATCGATTCCTTTCCGACAAAGCCGCAAACGGGCCTTGAACATTTATATCGTGTTACGATACAGAGCGCACCAACATGGCTCGTGCCCGCCATCTTCGGTGGCACGGCCAGCGACCCATCCGCAAGTCGGCACGCCGCCAGAAAGCAAGGTTTGCAAATGAAGTCCGATCACGCCAACCCCGGCCATCTGCGCGATTTTACCACCGATGCCCGGGTGCTGCTCATTGCCGGCATAGCGGTGGTGGTTGCGACCGCGGGGTTGTTTGCCGGCATTGCCCTTTTGAAGCTGATCCGGCTTGCCACGAACATCGCCTATTTTGGCCAGTTCACGCTCGCCGACCTGAAACTGCAGGATACGCCGCTTGGCTATGCCTCGGTATTTGTTCCGGTCATCGGGGCACTGATCATCGGTGTGATGGCTCGCTTCGGAAGCGAAAAGATTCGCGGCCATGGCATTCCCGAAGCCATCGAGGCGATCCTGCTCGGACGCTCGCGGCTCGACGCCAAGGTGGCAATCCTGAAGCCGTTGTCGTCGGCGGTCTCGATCGGTACCGGCGGGCCATTCGGCGCGGAAGGGCCGATCATCATGACCGGCGGCGCCATCGGTTCGCTGATCGCGCAGATGCTGCCGGTCAGCGACAATGAACGCAAGACGCTGCTGGTGGCGGGTGCGGCGGCCGGCATGACCACCGTGTTCGGAACGCCGATCGCCGCCATCATGCTTGCGGTGGAATTGCTGCTCTTCGAATGGACGCCGCGCAGCTTCATTCCTGTGGCGGTCGCCTCGATCATTGCCGAGGTCGAGCGCACCATGCTGCATCTGCCGGGGCCGATCTTCCCGTTTCAGGGCGGCATGGAGGTTTCATTTCCCGGCCTTGCCGGCTGGGTGCTGGTCGGCATGGCAGCCGGGCTGCTATCGGGGTTGCTGACCCAGATGGTCTATGCCTGCGAGGACGGTTTCCAGAAGCTGCCCATCCACTGGATGTGGTGGCCGATGCTCGGCGGCCTGGTGGTCGGCATTGGCGGGCTGATCGAGCCGCAGGCGCTCGGCGTCGGCTATGACAATATCGCCGACATGCTGGATGGCCGCACGATAGCGACCGCCGCGCTCACCCTGTTGGTGGTGAAGGCGATCATCTGGTCGGTCGCACTCGGCTCGGGAACGTCGGGAGGTGTGCTGGCGCCGCTGCTGATCATCGGCGGGGCGATGGGCGCGGTCCTCGCCGGCTTCCTGCCGGCCGCGGATCCGGGCTGCTGGGCACTGCTGGCGATGGCGGCGACGATGGGCGGCACCATGCGTGCGCCGCTGACCGCCACCTTCTTTGCGGTCGAACTGACCGGCAACACCCATGTCCTGGTGCCGCTGATTGCGGCGACTGCCACCGCGCATGCGGTGACCGTGCTATTGATGAAGCGTTCGATCCTCACCGAAAAAATCGCAAGGCGAGGGCATCACATGGTTCGCGAATACCGTGTCGATCCGTTCGCCCTGACCAGGGTGCGCGAGGTGATGACCAGCGAGGTCGAAAGCGTGCCGGCGACGATGACGCTGCATGGCGCTGCAGCGTTCCTGACGGCGCCCGAGACACGGCATCCGAGCTTTCCGGTCGTCGACGAAGAGGGCCACGTGCTCGGCGTCATCGACCCGCCGGCGATCCTGCGCTGGAGACGCGCCGGCAAGCACCGCACGACGACGCTTGGCGAACTGCTGGCCGGCAGCAAGGTCACGCTGGCCTATCCGGATGAGTATCTCGAGGGCCTCTCCGACAAGCTGCTGATGGCGAACGTGTCCCATTTGCCGGTCGTCACGCGAGAAAATGCCCGGCTGGTGGGCTATGTCGGCTGGAAGGACCTGATGCGCGTCAGATCGAAGAAACAGGCCGAAGAACGCGACCGCTCGGCTTTGCTGCGCTTCCGTATCCGGCACAGGAAACAGGATAGCGTTGCCTGAAGCTACAACTTGCCGCGCTTGGCCCAATCCAGCACATAGAGCCGGAGCGCCGAGGAGAGATTGGCATCGCGCGGGCGGCTCTCGTCGATTTCGGCGACAAGCGCGGCGAGCGTCAGTTTTCGCACGGCCGCGATGGCGCCCAGGTCGTCGTAAAAAGGCTTTTCGAGCGAATAGCTGGTGCGGTGGCCGCGAATGGTGACCGAGCGCTTTTCCACCGGGCTCACGAGACGATCCTACTCACACTTCAAGCATCGGATTTGTCCGAATCGCCCGAATTTTCGCGGCGATGGCCGGCGACGAATTTATCGGCCTTGTCGGCGATCAGGCGGTCGCGATCCCGGCTGGGTTTGGAACGGCCATGCAGCGCCCGGATCTGTTCGGCCAGGCGCTCCTTCTCGGCTCGCGCCTTCTGCTTGCGTGCCTGACGGAGATTGACGATCTCGGCCATGTCACGCCGCCCGTCGGGTCACTTCTTGCGGAAGGCGTCAAGCGACACCACGTCGGCGCCCTTGGCGCCGGCGTCGGCCGCGGCAGGCTTCTTTTCCGCCTCGGCGGTTTTCTTCTTCGTCTCGGGCTTTTTCTCGGCGACGATGGCCAGCGGTTCGGGAGCAGGCTTGGCCTTTGTCTCCTGTTCCGCCGGGGTATCGGTCTTGACGTCGAATTCGAGCTCGAAGTTGACGGACGGGTCGTAAAAGCCGCGTACGGCCGAGAACGGGATTTCCAGTTTCTCCGGCACGTCGGAAAACGACAGCCCGACTTCGAAACCGGTGTCGCTCACCTTCAGGTCCCAATACTGGAACTGGATGACGATGGTCATCTGTTCGGGATAGCGCTCGCGCAGCCGCGACGACACGCGCACGCCCGGCGCGCCGGTGAGAAAGGTGATGAAGAAATGATGGTTGCCCGGGAGACCGGTGCGCGCGACCTCGGCCAGGACCTTGCGCATGACGCCGCGCAACGCCTCCTGGGCCAGAATGTCGTAGCGGATGTGGTCGTCGGCCATGTGGCTGTCGGGTTCCGTTGAATCGTTCTGATAGCTGTAATCAAGCTTGAGCGCGGCGTAAACCGGATATAGATCGCCGGCGTGCGGAAGCGAAGCCCATTGGCGACGATTTGATCGTCAAACGGCTTTGATCGTCAAGCGCTGGCGAGCGCGCCCTGTTTGCTTGCCCGGGCCACAGGCTGCCGCTTGCCGAAGGCGCGCAGGAAGGTGCGCACGCCATTTGTCGCCGACTGCACCACCTCGTCCTCGGTCGGTGTGCCGCCGAGCATGAACGTCGTCTGCAACTCGGCATTGGCAAGCGCCATGAACTGGCGCGCTGCGACATCGGGATCGTCGATACCAAGGAAGCCCGCATGAGCGAGGCGGGCGAAGCGGGCGGCGATCGCTGGCCATGTCCTGCCCGGTCCTTCTTCGCGCCATTCGGCGAACAACTCGGGATAGCGCCCGCCCTCGGTCTGGATCAGCTTGCGCAGGAATTTGCCGTCGCGGTTGCAGATGCAGTTGTGATTCATCCGCACAGCAAAGGCGATGAGGTCGGCCTCGAGATCCTTCGGCTGATCGGGAAAAGTGGAAATCGTGGCAAAGATGCCGGCATTGCAACGTTCGGTGAGGTCGCGGACGATGGCAACGAAGAGTTTTTCCTTGTCGCCGTGATGATTGTAGATGGTCTGGCGGGAGACGCCGGCCTCGGCGGCAATCATGTCGATATTGGCACCGGCAAAGCTTTCGCGGCAGAAGACCGAGGCGGCGGCATCGACAATCGACACGCGCTTGGCCTCGTGGCCTCGCGGCGGGAAAATGTCAGGAGAGACGTTGGCCTTCATGCAAAACTATATAGAGGTGGTTGACGAATTAGACAAGCCTGTCTAAATTTGTGGACTTGCACGAAGGGGGTTTCGTTCCGGAGAAGAGTCGGAACTCCACGGGATGGAACGTCCTAGGGTTACACGCCGGTCCTCGGCGGCAACCAGAATTCGAAAGAGCCTGCTATCATGAACGCCAAATTCCTCCGCATTGCGGTCGTGCTCGGCCTATTGTCCGCGATCGGCCCGTTTGCCATCGACATGTATCTTCCGGCCCTGCCTTCAATCGGTGAGGATCTGCATGCCGGCACTGCCGCGGTGCAGATGAGCCTGCTGATCTTCTTTCTTTCCATGGGCTTCGGCCAGATCGTCGTCGGACCGATCTCCGACATGGTCGGCCGCAAGCTGCCACTCTACGGCGGCCTGGCGCTGTTCATGGTCGGCGGCGTCGGCTCGGCGCTGGCTCCCTCGATCGAATGGCTGATCGCCTTCCGCTTCCTGCAAGGGCTCGGCGCCAGCGCCGGCATGGCCGTGCCGCGCGCGATCGTGCGCGATCTGCATACCGGCACCGAGGCCGCCAAGCTGATGTCGCTGCTGATGCTTGTGTTTTCGGTGTCGCCGATCCTGGCACCGCTGACCGGTAGCCAGATCATCGAGAATTTCGGCTGGCGCGCCGTGTTCTGGACGGTGACGGGCGCGGCCGTGCTCGCCACCATCCTGCTGGCGACCTCGCTCAAGGAGACACGGCCGGTCGAGGAGCGCGCCGGGTCGTCCTTCGGGACGGCACTTTCCGGCTACCGCTTCCTGATGGGCGACCGCAACTTCCTTGGCCTGACGGCCATCGCCGGCTTCGGCATTGCGAGCTTCTTCGTCTATCTGTCGAGCTCGTCCTTCATCCTGATCGACCATTATGGCCTGTCGCCTTCGGTCTACAGCGTGTTCTTCTCGATCAATGCGGTTGCCTTTATCGGCATGTCGCAGCTGACCGGGTTGCTGTCGGAGCGGTTCGGGCTGCAGCGCGTGGTGCGCGTCGCGGTGACCGGCTATGCGACGACGATGGTGGTGCTGTTCGCGGTGATGGCATCGGGTGTCGACCGGCTCGACGTGATGGCGGCGCTGCTGTTCATCGGCTACGGCTTTCTCGGCCTGGTCATCCCGACGACGTCGGTGCTGGCCATGGAAGAGCATGGCGAGATCGCCGGTACCGCGTCGGCGCTGATGGGCACGCTGCACTTCGCCATCGGCGCGGTCGCCATGGGCGTCGCCGGCGTGTTTTTCGACGGCACGCCGCTGCCGATGGTGGCGGGCATCACGCTCTGCGCGGCGATCTCCTTCACACTGGCCAAAATAACGCTCGGCCGCAGCCGGGACGTCGCGGAAGCGCCGGCGGAGTAAACTTCGCCTATCGAGACAAAAAGGCCGGGCGATGTTCCCGGCCTTTTCACGTTTGCGGTCCCGGTTCAAAGCAGCCTATGCCTATATGACGGGTTCAGGACATGCAGCTTCGACATCTCAAAACCTTCGTGGCGGTCGCCACCACCTTGAACATCACACGCGCCTCCGAGCGGGTTCATCTTGCCCAATCGAGCGTGACCGAACAGATCCAGGCGCTGGAAAGCGATCTAGGCACGTCGCTGTTCGACAGATCACGGCGTGGCTTGAAGCTGATGGCGGCGGGACAACGCCTAAAGGACTACGCAAACGATCTCCTCGACCTCGCGGACGAAGCCCGTTCCGCAGTCGCCGACGCGAGCGGCACGGTTGCCGGTCGCCTGACGGTCGGCGGCCTGGAGACGCTTTGCTCGACACGCTTGCCAGCTCTGCTGGCGGAATTCCATCGGCGCCATCCCGATGTGGAACTGAACCTCAGGGCGGACGATAGCAGTGGGTTGCGTGCCGGCGTGACAAGCGGGGCGCTGGACGTATCTTTCCATTTCGGAGCCGTCCCGGCGGCGGCGCCGGAGCTGCGAAGCGAGCAAGTGGCGTTAGAAGAGCTCGTCATGATAATGCCGGCAAATCACCGATTGGCTGGACATTCTGCCATGACGCCCGACGACCTGGCTGACGAGGCCTTCCTCGTGACCCAGCCCGGTTGCGTTTATAGGCGGATGTTCGACGAAACGTTTGCCGCAACGTTGCCCGACCGTCCAAAACTCGTCGGCGAGTTCGCCAGCATGGGTGCGATACGGGGCCTTGTCGCAGCCGGTCTTGGCTGCGCGCTGGTTCCGCGTCTCGCGGCTTCCGGGGCTGACGCCAATATCGTCGTGTTGCCTTGGGTCGGAAGCAGCCCGGTGACGCCGGTCACCATGGTATGGCGCCACCGGCGCATTCAAGCGCCCGTCTTGCGGCTGTTCCTCGCAATGGTCCGCGAAATCTGGCCGTCACTAGACCAGCCGCTGGCCACCATCGACATGAAGCACGGTTCCGGTGATGAAGCCGTTGTGCATGAGGGACGTGATGGCTTGGGCAATGTCGGCTGCCTGGCCGATCCGGCCGACGAGCAGACGCTTTGCCATGGTCTCCAGCGCGGCCGCCTTTCCGCTGCCGACGACGGCATCCCAAATCGGCGTGTCGACCCAGCCCGGCGAGACGACGTTGACGCGGATCGGCGCCAGTTCGACGGCAAGCGCGTAGGCGAGTGAGCCAAGTGCCCCATTAACGGCCGCCACCACCGAGCCTTTCGCCGCCGGACGATAGGCGGCGATGCCCGAGGTCAGCGTGATCGATCCCCCGGGCGTCAGACGAGGCGCGCCATGTTTGGCAAGAAGAAGCGGCCCGACGACTTTGGAATCCATCACTTTCCGCGCCACCGAGATGTCCATCTCGGGAAGCAACACATAGACGCCGGTAACGTCGGCGGCGGTCGAGACGATGTGGTCGAGCGTGCCGACATCCTGGAACAGGCGCTGGACCTCGTCCTCGCTTGTGACGTCGGCTGCGATCGTCCTCAGCCTTTCCGGGTGAGGCAAGCGCTGCCGTGCGGCCGACAACCGGTCCTCGGAGCGGCCGACGATCGTAACCTCGGCGCCGGCGGCAAGCTGCTGTTCGGCAAGCGACAGCCCCATACCGGAACTGCCGCCAACGATCAGGATGCGTTCGTGTTTTGGTGTGGTTTCCTGGTTCATCTTATCTCCATCAGATAGCTCGCCGGGGCCTGACTGATATGCGGCGAGAAACTGAGGCCTTGTCCCGCAAGGCATGAGAGAAGGGAAACGGGAAGATACGAATGCTGCCATCGGAGGTTCCGATGATGGGAGGCCCTTGGGCTTTCGCAAAACCGTCGCTTGCGGCGCTTCGCTACGACGCTGTCTCGGAGAGGACGAACCGCAGCTGCGTTTCGACGGGCGCCAAGGGCAGCGGCACCAGCTCGTAGCCTAGTTCCGTGTAAACGGCGACGAGTGCGTGAAAGGTGCGTTCAGCCTCGTCCATCGTTTGCTTGCGTTCGTTGTCCTGCCGAAAGATTTCTGGCCATGGCGGCGCGACGAAGACGCGCCTGGCATAGCGGAAGCGTCGGGCGGCATTCGTGGCGTGATCGGGAACCGGCACCCCGGTCAGGCGCAGATAGCCAAGAGTGTCCGGCACGCCGCGATCGAAGAAGACCAGGCCGGATTGCTCGCCCGCGATCCGGTAGGAGCGCAACTCCCAAGACAGCATCAACTCGGCGAACAGAGCCGCCAGGGCAGGGCCTTGCCGCCTATCGCCAATTGGTCGTGAATGATGCTGCGCCCGGCTTCGCCCGAGGTTGCGAGGCCTGCCACCTTAAGAGTCGATCAATGTTGTCTTGCCTGAGCCCCGACCGCCGGTCAGCACGAAAAACCGATTGGAATCGTTTCGCATTTCTGATCCATGGATTGGATGGGGGAAGTATGAAGACAGGGATTTTTTGGACCCGTCAGGGCACATGAAAGCCCGGCCGGCGGGGCCTGCTTCTGCATATGTCGAGAGGGAGAAATGGAGGTTTCTGTTGCCAGGTACCTCCGAACCCCGCCTAGAAGTGCGAACCACTAGGGCTTGAATTGAAGCTATCGCACCGCTTACGCGGCGAGACGTGCTTCCGCATAGTTGTCGTTGGCAACTATAAGTTTAGCCCGATAACGGTGGTACAATGCCGGGCAAAAGTACGATCTTTACACCTTCGTCGATCCTATTTCGCCCCCAGCAAAAGCCGCTCCTGAGCAGCGGTTTTTGGTGGAGGCGCCGGGTACCGCCCCCGGGTCCGAACGGCTTATTTCATCGCCTGTTTATCGCCATAGTCGGTCGAGCCGACGAGGCGAATATAGGGACTGACGGTGGAAAATGAAAGGCCGGAATGCCACTTTCGTCCGTGTTAAAGTGGATCATCAAGGGGTTGACTTGCAGCCGGTCTCAACCGAAGCTTTGTGGCGGTGAGGAGACCTAGCGCATACTTGCGGCAGCGCGCCACAATCCTCATTGACCGGATCCCGTGGCGCCGACGAGGGGAAATTCGATGGCCGATTATCTCGCAGACGTAAAGAAATATGATGCGGCGGCGGATGCCGACGCGGTCGCCAAGATCGTCAAGCATCTGGGCATCGCGCTCAGGAACCGCGATTCCTCGCTGGTGTCCTGCACCGACCCGGAGGAACTGAAGCGCGTCAGGAACAGCTGGGTCGCCGGCAAGCTCGGCGTCACCGACGGTGCCAAGGCGGATGCGGCTATCGAAAAGACCTGCAAGGCTATGGCGGCCGACAACAGCAAGAGCCGGGTGACATTCTATTACCTCGTCGCCAAGGATCTGGGCATGCTCGGCTCGCTCTGAGCAACCTCGCCGCCGGTGCTGGTGAGGCTTCTGCTGGAATCGTGTCGCTTTGCTGTGTTCGGCCGACGGTCATTCGGCTATGATGGCTGACAACCCGAATCGGACCGGAGCCGATGCGCCAGTATCTCGACCTTCTGAAGCATGTGCTGGAAAACGGCGCCGATCGCGGCGACCGCACCGGCACCGGAACGCGCTCGGTATTCGGCTACCAGATGCGCTTCGACCTGGCCCGCGGCTTTCCGGTCACCACCACCAAGAAGCTGCACCTGAAGTCGATTATCCACGAGCTTTTGTGGTTCCTGGCCGGCGACACCAACATCAAATATCTCAACGATCACGGCGTCTCGATCTGGGATGAGTGGGCCGACGAGAACGGCGATCTCGGCCCGGTCTATGGCAAACAATGGCGGTCGTGGCCGGACGGCCATGGCGGCGCCATCGACCAGATTGCGAATCTTCTGAAGGAGATACGCAAAAATCCTAATTCGCGGCGGCTGATCGTTTCGGCGTGGAACCCGGCCGAGGTGGAGGCCATGGCCTTGCCGCCCTGCCACTGCCTGTTCCAGTTCTATGTTTCGGAAGGCAAGCTTTCCTGCCAGCTCTACCAGCGTTCGGGCGATATCTTTCTCGGTGTGCCGTTCAACATCGCTTCCTATGCGTTGCTGACGCTGATGGTGGCGCAGGTGACCGGATTGAAACCCGGCGATTTCATCCACACGCTCGGCGACGCGCATCTTTACTCGAACCATTTCGAGCAGGCGCGCGAACAATTGCGGCGCACGCCCAAGGCGTTGCCGACGCTGTGGATCAATCCCGAGGTGAAGGATCTCTTTGCCTTCCGCTTCGAGGATTTCCGGCTCGAGAACTATTTCGCCGACGCGACGATCAAGGCGCCGATCGCGGTCTAGCACCATACCTGACCATCCATATCGAAATTGCCTACTGCGGCTGCGCCCTCGGGCGTTGTCAGCATCAATCTCGATCGGCCGACGTCGACCTCACGCGCAATCCCGGGTCGCTGATTTTATGTGAATATTTCCTTCGGCTTCGACGCCGCTGTATCCAACGACGATTATCGCAGGCCGGGAAAACCTCAGCTCAGAATGCCGTCGGCGGTAAAGAGCCTTTCCTTGTTATGTTCACATGGATATATCGATGGACGGCTTCGGGCGTTCTGAGACGAGGAGAGTTTCATGCTGGCGCGCAAAGGTTCGACGACGATTGCCATCGCGGGTCTCGCCGCCATGCTGATGGCCGCGGTGCCGGCGGCCCATGCCGATGACAAGGTGGTCGTGTTTGCCGCGGCGAGCCTGAAGGATGGGCTCGATGCCGTCAACAAGGCCTGCGAGGCCGATGTCGGCGAGGCGGCGACCATTTCCTACGCGGCGAGCTCGGCGCTGGCCAGGCAGATTGAAAGCGGCGCGCCGGCAGACCTGTTCATCTCGGCCGATCTCGACTGGATGAAATATCTTGCCGACAGGAAGCTGACCAAGCCCGGCACCGAAGTGAAATTGCTCGGTAACCAGATCGTGCTGGTTGCGCCGCGGGATTCCAAGGTTGAAACCAGGATCGAAAAGGGTTTCGATCTTGCCAAGCTCGTCGGTGACGGCAAACTTGCCATGGGCGATGTCAAAGCTGTGCCGGCAGGCAAATACGGCAAGGCAGCCCTCGAATCGCTCGGTGCCTGGTCTTCGGTCGAAGGCAAGGTGGCGCAGGCCGAGAATGTCCGCGCCGCTCTAAAACTGGTATCGACCGGCGAGGCAGCACTCGGCATCGTCTACGCCACGGATGCGCATGCGGAACCTGGCGTCAAGGTGGTCGGCACTTTCCCCGCGGGTACCCATCCGCCGATCATCTATCCGGTCGCCCAGCTTGCCGATTCGAAGAGCAGGGATACCCCGGCATTCCTGAAATGCCTGCAATCCGCCAAGGCTGGCGAACTCTTCAAGGCGCAAGGTTTTACAATCCTCGCGCCGAGCAACTGACGTACGGCACCGCACATGAACTGGCTGCTGGATCTCGCTCCCGACGAATGGAATGCGGTCCGGCTGTCGATCAAGGTGGCGACCGTGGCGATGATTGCCAGCCTGCCGCCGGGCATTCTGATCGCTCTTGTGCTTGCCCGCGGCCAGTTCTGGGGCAAGACGCTGCTCAATGGTCTGGTGCATCTGCCGCTGATCCTGCCGCCGGTGGTGACCGGCTATTTGCTGCTTTTGACTTTCGGCAAACGTGGTCCGGCCGGCGCTTTCCTGGCCGAACATTTCGGCATCGTTTTTTCCTTCCGCTGGACTGGCGCCGCGCTCGCCTGCGGCGTGATGGGCTTTCCGCTGATGGTGCGGGCCATCCGGCTGTCTATCGAGGCCGTCGACCGCAAAATCGAGGCGGCCGCCGGCACGCTCGGCGCCAATCCGCTATGGGTATTCGGCACGATCACGCTGCCGCTTATCCTGCCCGGCCTGATCGCCGGTGCGATCCTCTCCTTCGCCAAGGCGATGGGCGAATTCGGCGCGACGATCACCTTTGTCTCCAACATTCCGAACGAGACGCAGACGCTACCGTCGGCGATCTACACTTTCACGCAGGTTCCCGGCGGCGACGCCGGCGCGCTCAGGCTGACGCTGATCTCGATCGTCATCTCGATGGCGGCACTTGTTGCCTCGGAAGTGCTGGCGCGGCGCGTCGGCCGGCGGATGGACATCGAATGACGGTTCAGGTCGACATCAGCCACCGGCTTGGCGATTTCACCGTCAATGCCCGCTTCGAAAGCGCCGGGCGGCTGACTGCGCTGTTCGGGCCTTCCGGCTCCGGAAAGACGACGCTGATCAATTTGATTGCCGGGCTGATCCGCCCCGACAAAGGTCGTATCGCGGCAGAGGGCCGCGTGCTGGTCGATAGCGATGCCGGTCTGTTCGTGCCGAAGCACAAACGGCGGATCGGTATGGTGTTCCAGGATGCGCGGCTGTTTCCGCATATGAGCGTGGCGAGCAATCTGCGCTATGGCCGCTGGTTCACGCCGGCTGCCGAGCGTTACGCGGATATCAATGGCGTGGTCGAACTGCTCGGGATCGGCCATTTGCTCGACCGGCGGCCGGCAAAACTCTCCGGTGGCGAGAAGCAGCGTGTGGCAATCGGCAGGGCGCTGCTTGCCAGTCCGAAATTGCTGCTGATGGACGAGCCGCTGGCTTCGCTCGACGAGGGGCGCAAGGCCGAGATCTTGCCTTATATCGAGCGGCTGCGCGACGAGACGAAAATCCCGATCGTCTATGTCAGCCACTCTATCGCCGAAGTGGCGCGGCTGGCGAGCGACGTCGTGGTGCTGATGCAAGGAAAGGTCGCCGCTTCCGGTCCGACCGGAGCGATCATGCAGCGTCTGGATCTATTGCCGGCCGAAGAGCGCGGCGAGGGCGGTGCCGTGCTGGATACCGCGGTTCTGCGCCACGACGAAGCCTTTGGCATGACGGTGCTAGGCTCATTGGCGGGCGAGATCCGGGTGCCGCTTCTGGCAACGCCAGTCGGTGCGCCGGTGCGCGTCCGCATCCGTGCCCGCGACGTGATGATCGCCACCGAGCAGCCGGTTGGCCTCAGCGCGCTCAACATATTGCCGGGCACGATCGTGGCGATACAGCCGGGCGAAGGGCCTACGGTCGAGATTGGCCTCGACTGCAATGGCGCAACCGTGCTTGCCCGCATCACCGAACAGTCGCGGCAGACATTGGGGCTTCGGCTTGGTCGACAGGTCTTCGCCGTGGTCAAGACGGTGAGCTTCGACCGGGCGAATACCGGCGCCGGCCTGCCCGCCGAGGCGGATGAGTGAACGGCCGATGATTCGCTATATCGTTTTGGAATAGCGGTATCGCTGCAGAACTTGTAGAATAGCGTCACCGCGGAGGAGCAAATGCCGTCGCTGAGTTTGCGGATAAATCTCGATCCAGATGGCCGCATCGGACCGGGCAAGATCGAGCTTCTGGAACAGATCGCCGCCTTCGGCTCGATTTCGGCCGCGGCACGCGGCATGGAGATGTCCTACAAGCACGCCTGGGATCTGGTCGAAGACATGAACCGCGTGTTCGGCAAGCCGCTGGTTGCGGCACAGACGGGCGGCAAAAAAGGCGGTGGTGCCCAGTTGACATCGGTCGGGCTTGCTGTGGTCAGCCGCTTCCGCGCGATCGAGCGGGCTGCGTCTTCAGCAGCGGCGGCGCATATGGAGGCGCTGCAGGCCGAGATCGACGCAGCGTGACGCCGGCGGAATTCATGCCGCGTGTGATCCCTGTTACTTCTTAGGCTCGCCCGGCTTGCGCAGCAGATAGGTGTCCATGATCCAGCCTTTTTTCCGGCGGGCCTGCTCACGGGTGCTCACGATCTTGTCGCCGACGTCGCCAATCCGGCCCGAGATGACGATCTCGTCGGGCGTCCCGAGATAGGCGCCCCAGTGGACGGTGACGTCGTTGTCGTCCAGCGTGTTGAAGGCGCATTTGCCGTCCAGCATGACGATGGTGCTGCCGGCGTTTTCGGGCAGACCTTCCTCGGCGAGCCGGCGGCCGGTGGTGATCAAAATGGCGTCGCCGATCCGGTTCAATGCCATTTTGTGGCTGGCTGCGAGTGCCTGGATGGCGGTGATGCCGGGGATGACCTCCAGCTCGAACGCTACATTGCCTCTGAGGCGCACGCGCTCGAGGATGCGCAGCGCACTGTCGTAGAGCGACGGATCGCCCCAGATCAGGAAGGCGCCGCAGCCATCTTCAGGGAGTTCGTCGCGGATCAGGCCTTCGTAGATCGCGGCGATCGCCTCGTGCCAGTCGTCGACGGTCGAGCGGTAGGAAGGCGCCGGCTCGGCGCGCACCGGCACCTCGAATTCGACACGGCGCGAGTTCGGATTAATGACGAAGCGGTCGCAGATCTGGCGGCGCAATTCGGCGAGATCGTTCTTCTTGGCGCCCTTGTCGGGAATGAACAGCACGTCGGCCCGATTGAGACCGTTAATGGCCTGGACCGTCATGTGCTCCGGATTGCCGGCGCCGATGCCGATGACGAGAAGCTTGCGCATGGGCGAACTCCTGCCCGATCGGGACCGGTGTGTCTAGACCGACACGACATGCCGGCAGGCGCCGGCGCATTTGCCGAAAGGCTTTGAAACGCCACATTGAACAGCTAGAGTCATGTTGGCATTCTCGCCGGGGGAGTTTCCATGTTCCGTTACGTCCTGACCGCAGCCTTGGCGCTCTCGGCTACGCCTGCGCTCGCCAATGATTCGGTCGCCGAACTCGGCACCGGTGGGCTGATCCTGTCGCGCAGCGATGCGGTTGCGATGGAAAGCGAGGATCTCTACATCTCGCCGGAAAAAGTGATGGTCGATTACGTCTTCCGCAACAACACCGACAAGGATGTCGATGCGATCGTCGCCTTTCCGATGCCCGACATCGAAGGCGACCCCGAAGAAATACCGGCGATTCCGGAGGCGCAGAGCGACAATTTCCTCGGCTTCGAAGTGACGATCGACGCGGTGCCGGCAAAGCCGCAGCTCGAGCAGAAGGTGTTCGCGCTCGGCATCGACATCGGCGCTGACCTGAAGGCGCAGGGCGTGCCGTTCTATCCGTTCGGCGATGCGGCCAAGGCAGCGCTGGCAAAGCTGCCGCAAGCGGTCGCCGACGACTGGGTCAACCGCGGCATCATCATCGAGGACACTGCCGACGACGGTTCGGGCATGAAGACCGTCTATACGCCGTTCTGGCAATTGCGCTCGACCTATTGGTGGCGCTCGACCTTTCCGGCCAACAAGGCGGTCCATGTCTCGCATCGCTACAAGCCGAGCGTCGGCGGCACCTCCTCGGTCAGCTTCTTCTATGACGGCCAGTTCCAGGGTCAGTATGCCGCCTACAAGACCCGCTACTGCATGGACGATGCCTTCGAGAATGCCGTGCGCAAGGCAGCCAAGGACGATCCCGACGGCTACCCCAAATATTTCGAGAACCGCATCGCCTATATCCTGACCACGGGCGGCAACTGGGCGTCGGGAAACATCGGCAGTTTCAAGCTGACCGTCGACAAGGGCGATGCGAAGAACCTGGTCTCGTTTTGCGGCGAAAACGTCAGGAAGATCGGACCGACGACGTTCGAGATGAAGGCGCAGAACTTCTACCCCGAGCACGATATCGACATATTGCTGCTGGAGCCATCCGATGGCGGAAACGGCGGCTGATGGACCTCGCGATTTATGTCGCCATCGCCGAGAACGGCGTGATCGGGCGCGAGGGTGGGTTGCCGTGGCGGCTGTCCACCGATCTCAAGCGGTTCAAAGCCGATACGATGGGCAAGCCCATCATCATGGGCCGCAAGACCTATGAAGGCATCGGCCGCCCATTGCCGGGCAGGCTCAACATCGTGGTGACACGAGATAGGGCATGGCGCGCCGAGGGCGTCGAAGTCGCGCACTCGATCGAGGACGCAATCGCGCTGGCGACGGTGCGCGGGCGCTGCATGGCCGGCGCCGACGAGATCTGCGTCATCGGCGGCGGCGAGATCTACGCTCAGGCGCTGCCGTTGGCCGATCGGCTGCACGTGACCCATGTTCTGGCCGCGGTCGACGGCGATGCCCATTTCCCGCCGATCGATCCGGCGCTGTGGCGGATCGTCCGCTCGCAGGAGGTGGAGGCTGGCGAAAAGGACAGCCATGCGACACGCTATTCGGTTTACGAGCGGCGCCGCGACGTGCATTGAAGGCGACAAAGGGGTCGCGACAGGTCTAGATGGACCCAAAAGGCGGACAGTGGCGGCAGCCGATCGCGTTGAAAGCGTGCCGCTGCATCCCTATAGAATAATAATATTGGATTTTGCGCCGGTGAGCCGGCGCTTGAGGGAATTCCAAGCGAAAGGACATTCATGCCCTGGAACGACAAGAGCGGCGGCGGCGGCCCGTGGGGCGGCGGCAACAATCAGGGGCCTTGGGGTCAGGGACCAAAAGGACCCAGCGGCCCGCAGGGCTCGCCTCCCGATCTCGAGGATATCATCCGGCGCGGGCAGGACAGGTTGCGGCGCGCGCTGCCGGGCGGCGGTGGCGCGAGCCCTGCCGTGTTCGGGCTGATTGCCGCGGCGCTGGTGGTGCTATGGGCGTTCAAGGCGGTCTACACCGTGCAGCCCGACGAAGTTGCGGTGGAACTCAGGTTCGGCAAGCCGAAGGCGGAGCTGTCGCAGCCTGGCCTGCATTTCCATTGGTGGCCCATCGAAACGGTCGAGACCGCCAACATCGCCGAGCAGCTTGTCAGTATCGGCGGCGGCAGTTCCAGCGGCAATGGCCTGATGCTTTCCGGCGACCAGAACATCGTCAATGTGCAGTTCTCTGTGGCCTATCAGGTCTCCGACCCTAAGGCCTATCTGTTCGACGTGTCCGACCCGGACGGCATGCTGCAGCAGGTCGCCGAAAGCGCGATGCGCGAAGCGGTCGGCCGGCGCCCGGCGCAAGACATTTTCCGCGACGACCGGCAAGGCATCGCGGCGTCGGTGCGTGAGATCATCCAGACGACGCTGGACGGTTACAAGGCCGGCCTCAACGTCAACGCCATTTCGATCGAGGACGCCGCGCCACCGCGCGAGGTGGCAGACGCGTTCGACGAGGTGCAGCGCGCCGAGCAGGACGAGGACAAGTTCGTCGAGCAGGCCAATCAGTATTCCAACCAGAAGCTCGGCCAGGCACGCGGTGCGGCCGCACAGATCCGCGAAGACGCGGCCGCCTACAAAAACCGGGTCGTGCAGGAGGCCGAAGGCGAGGCGCAGCGCTTCATCTCGGTCTATGACGAATATGCCAAGGCGCCGGAGGTGACGCGCAAGCGACTCTACCTGGAAACGATGGAGAGGGTGCTGAAGGATTCGAGCAAGGTCATCGTCGAGCAGGGCAACGGGCAAGGGGTCGTTCCCTACCTGCCGCTGCCGGCATTGCAGCAGAAGGCGCCGGCACCGGCCACCGGAGGAAACCAGTGATGGCCAACCGTCTTCCCGTCATTGCGGTCATCGCCGCGGTCATCCTGTTCCTGCTCTACTCGTCGGTCTTCGTCGTCAATGCGCGCCAGCAGGCGCTGGTGCTCAGGTTCGGCGAAATCGTCGACGTCAAGAACCAGCCGGGCATCTATTTCAAGGCGCCATTCTCCTTCTTCGATGCCGACACCGTGCAGCTGATCGAAAACAGGGTCCTGCGCTTCGACCTCGACAACATCCGTGTCCAGGTTTCGGGCGGCAAATTCTATGAGGTCGATGCCTTTATCGCCTATCGTATCTCGGATCCGCGTGTGTTCCGCGCCGCGGTCTCCGGCCAGATCGAACTGGCCGAGGCCCGGCTGAGGACGCGTCTCGACGCCGCCTTGCGCCGCGTCTACGGCCTGCGCGACTTCGAGGCGGCACTCTCGGAAGAGCGCGCCGTGATGATGCGCGAGGTGCGCGATCAGCTGAGGCCCGATGCCACCTCGCTTGGCCTGCAGATCGAGGATGTCCGCATCCGCCGCACCGATCTCACGGCCGAAGTCTCGCAGCAGACCTTCGACCGCATGAAGGCCGAACGTCTCGCCGAAGCCGAGCGGCTGAGGGCGCGAGGCAATGAGGCAGCGCAGCGGATCAGGGCTCGCGCCGACCGCGAAGTGGTCGAAATCGTCGCCGAAGCGCAAAAAGAGTCTGAAATCCTGCGTGGTGAAGGTGAAGCCCAGCGCAGCGCGACGTTTGCCGGGGCCTATCAGCGCGATCCGGCCTTCTTCGATTTCTATCGGTCGATGAATGCCTATGGCACGGCGCTGAACAGCGCCGGAACGACGATGGTGCTGTCGCCGAATTCCGAGTTCTTCCGCTTCTTCCGCGACCCGGACAGCAAGGAAACGCCTGTGGCACCGGCGGCACCAGCGCCAGCACCTGCCGCTCCCGCCCCACCGGCAGCGCAGCCAAGCACCGGCCAGTAGGGCCGGTGCAGGGATAGCCGGCGTAACAGAGGATTTATTCTCTGGCGGTAGCCATAGCCGCAAACGTGCCTTATTTCTTGCCAACATGACGCGGACCGGCATTTTTGCCGAAGCGGTTTTTTTTCAGAACACCCGGAGGCCTTTCGATGACATCCACCACCCTTCTGCGTGCAGCGAGGCGGACGTTCATCGCCGGGGCCGCTGCGCTTCTGGTCGGCGCCGTTGCCGTTCCGTCGTTCGTGGCGCCGACGATGGCAGCCGACGGGCCGCCCTCGGTTGCCGATCTCGCCGCCGGCCTGCTTGGCGCCGTGGTCAACATCTCGACGTCGCAGACTGTTAAAGGCACTGAGGGGCCGGGCGCAGTGCCGATGCCGCAGCTGCCGGAAGGCTCGCCCTTCCAGGACTTCTTCGACGATTTCTTCAAGAACCGTGGCGGCGACAAGGGCGGCGGCGGGCAAAAGGTGCAGTCGCTGGGCTCCGGCTTCGTGGTCGACGCCGAGCAGGGCATCGTGGTGACCAACAACCACGTCATTGCCGATGCCGACGACATCGAGGTGAATTTCTCCGATGGGGTGACGCTCAAGGCGACGCTGGTCGGCACCGACACCAAGACCGATGTCGCGGTGCTGAAGGTCGATCCGAAAGGGCACAAGCTGACGGCGGTGAAGTTCGGCGATTCCAACACGATGCGTGTCGGCGACTGGGTGATGGCGATCGGCAATCCGTTCGGTCTCGGCGGCACGGTGACGGTCGGCATCGTCTCGGCACGCAATCGCGACATCAATTCCGGCCCGTATGACGACTTCATCCAGACCGATGCCGCGATCAACCGCGGCAATTCCGGCGGACCGCTGTTCAACAGCAGCGGCGAGGTCATCGGCATCAACACGGCAATCATCTCGCCATCGGGCGGCTCGATCGGCATCGGCTTCTCGATCCCGTCGCAGCTTGCCTCGGGCGTCGTCGACCAGCTTCGCCAGTTCGGCGAGACGCGGCGCGGCTGGCTCGGCGTGCGCATCCAGCCGGTGACCGACGACATTGCCGAAAGCCTGGGCATGGCGACCGCCAAGGGCGCGCTGGTCGCCGGCGTCATCAAGGGCGGGCCGGTCGACAACGGCACAATCCAGGCCGGCGACGTCATCATCAAATTCGACGGCAAGGACATCCATGAAATGCGCGACCTGCCGCGCGTCGTGGCGGAGAGCCCGGTCGGCAAGGCGGTCGACGTGATCATCGTGCGCAAAGGGGTCGAGCAGACCGTCAAGGTGACGCTCGGCCGGCTCGAGGACGGCGAAAAGCTTGCCAGCGGCGGTGAAAACGGCAACACCGACCAGGACGATGCCGACAAGGCGCCTGCGGTTTCGACGGCTGCCGTGCTCGGCATGACGATCGGCGAGCTCAATGAGGAGACGCGCACGAAATTCGGCATCGCCACCGATGTCTCCGGCGTCGTCGTGACGGACGTCGCCAAGGATTCGGCGGCAGCCGAACGCGGCATCCAGCCGGGCGAGGTGATCACCGAGATCGCGCAGGAATCGGTCGCCACGCCCAAGGACGTCATGGACCGGATCGGCGCGCTGAAGGAGCAGGGGCGCAAGAACGCGCTTTTGATGCTGGCGTCGAAGACCGGCGAGCTGAGGTTTGTGACAATCCGGATGGATTGAGTCCGGAAGAGCCTGCAACACTCTGATCTTGAAACGAAAAAGGGCGGCTAGCGGGCCGCCCTTTTTCTTGCCTGCCAGTCTGTGCGTGGCAGCCTGTAGAAGACATGTCGCCTGAGTGCGGTGTGGCTGTCCGGAACACCGGGATGGTCGAAGTCGGAGGCCGGGTCGGCGATCATGCCCAGGCGCTCCATGACGGCAGTGGACCGGCTGTTATCCTTGACTGCGAAGGACACGATTTCGTCGAGGCCAAGTCTTTCAAAGCCATAGGTCAGCCAGGCTTCGGCTGCTTCGGTGACATAGCCGCGGCCCCAGAATTCGGGTGCCAGCCGCCAGCCGATCTCGATCGTGCCGGGCGGCAGGAATGGCAAATGATCGGTTCGGGTTATGCCGACGAAGCCGATGCATTCACCTGTGGCTGCGATCTCAGCGGCCGCGAAGCCGAAGCCGTCGCGATCGATAGCCGCGCGCAACTCCTCCATCTTGGCGTCCGACTGGGCACGGTCGCGCCGAAACGGAAAGAATTCCATGACGCGCTCGTCGGAATTGATGCGATGGAAGAGCTCGCGGTCACGATCTCCCCAGTTGCGCAGGATCAGGCGCTCGGTGCGGATCGGCGTCATTCGACAAATTCCTCCCGGCGATAACCCTGCAGATAAAGCAAGGCGGTGAGGTCGCCGTGGTCGATGCGGATCTTTGCCTCGGCTGCCACGGCCGGCTTGGCATGCAAGGCGACGCCGATGCCGGCAAGACGGATCATGTCGAGATCGTTGGCGCCGTCGCCGACGGCAATGGCATCGGCAGGCGTCAGGCCGAGGCGGGCGGAAATCTCGATAAGGGCTTCGGCCTTGGCGGCGCGGCCGAGGATCGGTTCGGCGACCAAGCCGGTGAAGCGGCGATCCTGCTCGATCAGGCGGTTGGCGCGATTTTCGTGAAAGCCGAGCAATGCTGCGATGCGGGTGGTGAAGATGTCGAAACCACCGGAGATCAGCGCCGTCCAGGCGCCATTGGCCGCCATTGTCTGGACGAGCGTGCGGCCGCCGGAGGCTAGCGTCAGGCGATTGTCGATGATGCGGTCGATGATTGCGGCATCGAGATCCTTGAGCAGCGCCACACGCTCGCGCAAGGCCGGCTCGAATGCGATCTCGCCGTTCATCGATCGCGCCGTGATGGCGGCGACGCGATCCTTGACGCCGATCTCGTCGGCAAGCTCGTCGATGCATTCCTGGTCGATCATTGTCGAATCCATGTCGGCGATCAGGATCTTCTTGCGCCTGTTCTCAGCCGGCTGGACGGCCACGTCGATCGGTTCGGAAGCAAGCGCGGCCTGCAGGCGCGCCGTTATTTCGGAAGCGTCGGCGGTCTCCGGCAAGTCGAGTTCGCAGGCGATGCCTTCGGCCAGCCAGCGAACAGCGCTTGCGCCGACCGACCGCGAGGCCATATTCGCTAGCGTCGGCGTCAATGCGCGGCCGGCGGGATGGGATAGAAGCGTGGCGATCAGCGGCATCGAAAATTCCAGCGGACAGGCGGGCGAAGGCCGCGTGAAGAACGCGATCCTGATAGCCGGGCCGACCGCCAGCGGCAAGTCGGCGCTCGCACTCGACCTCGCCGAGCGCAATGGCGGTGTCATCGTCAACACCGATTCTATGCAAGGCTATTCGGTGCTCGACGTGCTGACGGCGCGGCCTGGTCCTGCCGAACTCGCCCGCGTCCCCCACTTTCTTTATGGACACGTCGATCCGTCCACCGCCTATTCCACCGGCGCCTGGTTGCGTGATGTCACGAAGCTGATCGACGACGGCACGCTCTCGGAGCGGCCAGTGATTTTCGTCGGCGGTACCGGGCTTTATTTCCGGGCGCTCACGGAAGGTATCTCGGAGATGCCCGACATTCCGAAGTCGATCCGCGATCGCTGGCGCTACGAGCTCCAGGAACAGGGCGCAGTGAGATTGCACCGCATCCTGTTGCGCGAGGATTCTGCGGCCGGCATGATGCTTAAGCCGACGGATGGCCAGCGCATCGTGCGGGCGCTGGAGGTGCTCGACGCGTCGGGGCGTTCCATCCTGGACTGGCAGGCCGCGCGTGGCCGGCCGTTGATCGACAGGAGCAGCGCGCGCTTTTTCGTCATCGAGCCGGAGCGAGCGGCGCTGGTGGAGCGGATCGATGCTCGCTTCGACCGCATGCTGGACAAGGGGGCACTGGACGAGGTGAAACAGCTTTCAGCGCTCGGCCTCGATCCCGACCTGCCGGCGATGAAAGCAATCGGTGTTCGCGAGCTTCAGGCCGCGCTGGCCGGCGCCTTCAGTTTTCCCGAGGCCATCGAGCGCGCGAAAATCGCGACGCGGCAATATGCCAAACGGCAGGCGACCTGGTTCAGGCACCAATTGGGCCCGGAATGGCAGAGATTGCGTCCTGGTGAGGGGATCGACTCGATGCACTCACTCCCTCATTCGAGCGCAACCTGAAAAGTCGACACCGAGGGGACATTTCGCGTTGAAGTTGTCCAGGTTAACTGTCCGTAAGTTCCCGCATGCCATAAGATCGTTACGAACTTTCCAACGGGGAGCAGATGCGTTTCCACAAGGCGGAATCAGCCTTTTTCGTCTTTATTTTTGTGATCCTGGCCGCCGGCCTGGTGACGCTTTACGCCTATGGGCTCCTGCAAACCCTGGCCGCCGACATTAGCAATACGCCTTCGGAACTCGATGAAATCGTCTATCTCAACAAGCTGCTGTTTGCGACGGGCGTGCTGCTGGCGACTGCGCTGTTCTTCGGCATTTTCTTCATCTACCCGCTGATCCGAAAGCAGGCGACGGAAGAAGGCAAGCTGCGCGCCATGACCGTTTCGCTCAGCGCGCGTTCGGAGACGCTAGAGCATGCGGCGCTCACCGACAGCCTCACCGGCATGCAGAACCGGCGTTATTTCGACGATGCGCTGAAGGAATATCTCGAAGAGTTCCGTCGCATCGAGAAACCAGTAGGGCTGATGATCCTCGACCTCGACCATTTCAAGCAGGTCAACGACAGCCACGGCCACGATGTCGGCGACGAGGTGTTGCGGGCGGTCGCCAACTGTCTCAAGGACATGACACGCTATCACGACGTGGTGGCGCGCCTGGGCGGCGAGGAGTTCGCGGTGGTCACGCCCAATATGGACGCCGAGCTGCTATCCAAATTCGCGGAGCGCATCCGCAAGGCGATCGCCAACATGTCGGTGCTGACGGGCAATGTCCGACTGAAAATCACCACCAGCGTCGGGCTTGCCGTCTGGGATCGCAAGGAAACCGCCGAGGAGTTCTATCGCCGCGCCGATCGCCAGCTCTATGAGGCGAAGAGGCAAGGGCGCAACCGCGTGTGTGCCTGAAATTCCGTCATTGAATTCCTGATGCCGGCCGTCTGGTATCGTTTTCTGCGTTTCCGGTGCACGCAGACCGACGTCACCCAGTCAAGCTGAGATGCTGCCTTTGCGGGGCTTGCCGGAAATAGAGGTGTTGCCGTGACTAAATCCGATCTCTCCGGTCTTTACCGAGGCTATATTGCATGCCTGAACAAGCAGGATTGGCCAAATCTGGGGCGGTTTGTTCATGATGAAGTGACCCACAACGGTCGCAAGCTCGGATTGTCCGGCTATCTCGAAATGTTGGTGAGAGACTTCGACGAAATTCCGGACCTTTACTTCGACATTCAGCTATTGGTTGCCGATCCGCCTTATGTAGCGAGCCGGCTAAGCTTCGACTGCGCGCCAAGGGGAACGTTCCTTGGGCTCGATGTAAGCGGGAAGAGAATTTCGTTTGCCGAGAACGTATTTTATGAGTTTCAGAGAGGGAAAATTCGCCAGGTGTGGTCAGTTATAGACAAGACAGCCATCGAAACTCAGCTTTGATATCTGCGAGCGCTGCCTAAAAGTCTCGCTCGGCTCAATCATTCTGGGGGACGCAGGCCGAAGGTCGCCGGCTTGAGGCCGTAGCGCAAGTCGAAATCGTCGTTTCGCTGGGTGCGTGCGGCCGACGGCTTGCGATAGTCCGAATCGCCGGCCTGCCGGCCCGAATCGACGACTTCCGCGAAAGGCATTGCGTGTCGTGATTTCGGCACGTTGCGCAGCCGTTCGACGATCGCCACGAGGTCGACCTCGTCGCCGGTTTCGGACGGCAAGGCGTCCTCGCGCTTGGCCGTGCCGGGGATCAAATCCTCGGAGAGCTTTTCAAACTTCATCCGCATCGTCGTCGCCACGCCTTCCCCGAAGGCGATGGCCTCGCGCTGGCCCATGGAAGACAGGAACGCCAGCGTCGAAGCCGAGGAATCGGCAATCGCCGACCGGATGATCGCCTGGTCCTGCTCGTTGGCGAGCCGCATGGCAAAGAACGTCGAGCACTGCGACAGGATGGTCGGGTCGAGTTCGCCCGGGCGCTGGGTGACGACGCCGAGATAACAGCCATATTTGCGGCCTTCCTTGGCGATGCGCGACAGCGCGTGCCGCGTCGGCGCGAAACCGAGGCGCGGATCGGCCGGCATATAGCGATGCGCTTCCTCGCACAGGAAGAGCAGCCGCAGGCGGCCTTCGCTCCACAACGCCAGGTCGAAGGCCAGCCGCGCCAGCACCGAGCATACGGAATTGACCACCTCGGACGGCATGCCGGCCATTTCGAAGCAGGTCACAGGGCGGCCGTGATGCGGCACGCGGAAGATGTTGCCGATCGTCTCGTGGATGGTGTCCTCGATCAGGCGCGAGTTGAACATGAAACGGTAGCGCGGATCGGATGCCGCCGTTTCGATACGTGT
Source organism: Mesorhizobium sp. M0698 (assembly GCF_040320455.1). Classification (NCBI taxonomy): domain Bacteria; kingdom Pseudomonadati; phylum Pseudomonadota; class Alphaproteobacteria; order Hyphomicrobiales; family Phyllobacteriaceae; genus Mesorhizobium; species Mesorhizobium sp. M0698. Next base: position 358,285 of record NZ_JAMYPQ010000001.1, read on the forward strand.
CTTCAGTGACCTGAGGGTCGGGCGATCGTTCTTGCTTTCCAGCAATCCCATGCGTTCGTCGACCAGCTTGATGAGGTCGGCAATGCGATAGGGCACCGGCGCGTCGGCGGTCAGCGCATCGGTGCTGCGCCGTAGATAGTTGCCGGAGTTCGGATTGCGGTAGAGGTTCTTGGCCGCGGGAATGAGATCGCGCAAGGCGTCGACCTCTTCCGGAACCGTCTCGCGGCCGCGAAACAGCACCTCGGCAAATTCCTCGAGCTTGAACATCCAGAAGGGCAGGTCGAGCGTCGTCGAATCGACCCTGACGCAATATTCGGGCAACGACGCGGCGAACTCGTTGTGTGGATCGAGGATGAGCACGCGCAGGTCGGGCCGGGCGGCGATCGACTTGCGCAAGAGCAGCGAGACGGCGGTCGATTTGCCGACCCCGGTGGTGCCGACAATGGCGAAATGCCGCGCCAGCGTATCGTCGATGGCGATATTGGCGTCGATGGCCTCGTCCTGCGACAGCGTGCCGATGGTGATCGAATGACGACCGGCGAGATCGTAGACGGCCTGCAGGTCGCGGCTGCGGATACGATGGGCAATGGCGCCGATATGCGGGTAGGTTGTGATGCCACGGTCGAAGATCGGCTTCGCGCCGGGTTCGGCACCGTCGCGCACCTCGCCGATCAATTCGATGCTGACCTCGATCGGATTCTGGCCCTCGCTGCTCCAGGCACGATCCGACTTGCCGATTTCATAGACCAGGCCGACGGTTCGTGATGTACCGAGATTGATCGAGATCATCTTGCCGACGCTCCACAGGCCGGTGACCGTGCCTTCGATATCGTCGGCATAGGCGCTGATGGTGGCGCGCGCGCCGTCGCATTGCACGACATTGCCCAGAATGCGCTTGTCGTTCTGCTCCGCCCTGCGGCGCTCCAGCAAAGTCGGTTCCCCAATGGAGGCTTCGCGTTCAACGAGCATGGACACGCCGATCCCTTTTTCCAAGCGATGAGCCTAGGCGAACGGGGTTAAGGTGGGATGAGGCCGGATGGTTTAGCGGACATTAAGGAGTTTGCGAAAAATGGATGAAACGGCCGTTGCTCCGTAGAAAAATTTCGATATATTGGATTAATGGATGATATAGCGAACGACATCTCCTCGACCATCGGCAGACGAATACATGCCGAAAGAGTGGCTCGAGGCTGGTCCCTGGCAGAGCTGGCGGAGCGGTCCGATGTTTCGAAAGCCATGCTGAGCACGGTAGAACGCGGCATGACCAGCCCGACGGCGGCACTCCTTGTGCGCATTGCGGCCGCCTTCGGCATGACGCTGTCCACATTGATCGCAAGGGCGGAATTGCAGGGCGGTGGCCTGCTTCGCGAACGTGACCAGCCGCTCTGGCGCGATCCGGCTACGGGTTATGTGCGGCGGCATCTTTCGCCGGTCTCCGACATACCCCTCGAACTGATCCGGATCCAGTTGCCGGCCGGCGCCAAGGTAAGTTTCCCGGCGGCGTCCTATGCCTTCATCAGGCAACAGATATGGCTGATCTCCGGGCGGCTGGAATTCACCGAGGGGGACATCGTTCACCGGCTCGAACCCGGCGACTGCCTGGCGCTCGGCGCGCCATCCGATTGCGTCTTTCACGCTCCGGGGCCGGACGCTGCCGACTATCTGGTTGCGTTGGCCAGGGGCTGAGGTGAAGGCGCGCCGTCCGAAACGCTCCGACAATGGCGGTCCGCCGCTCGACGACTATGACGGTCCGCCCTGGGGCAAGGGTGAGCCCTATGTGTTTCTTGCCTGGCGGACCGCCCATGCCCAGGCATGGAAAGTGCCGAGCCGCGAGATCATGCTGATGCGGCTGGACAAGGCCGAGCGGCTGGGCCTGACCTATGAGGAATACACGCTCGAACTGCTGGAACGCGGGCGACATCTGCAAGAGGAAGACGCCGATCGCATCGCGGAAATCCGGCGGGCCAGGAAGCGGAAGCGGATCAGTCATTTCGATTGACGGACGGCGCAGGGGAACCACATGAGTTCGATCGAAATCAGGCCACTCACCACGACTGACGGAACGCAAAAAATGCTGGCGGATCTGCTGATCGGGACAGTCGCTGCCGGCGGCTTGGTCAGCTTCATGCATCCGCTGGCGCCGGAGATGGCCGCGGCCTTCTGGAACAGGTCGCTTCATGCGGCCGCCAGAGGCGAAAGGGCGGTGCTTGGGGCGTGGAACGGCGAGGCTCTGGTCGGCACCGTCACCTTGCTGCTCGACTGCCCTCCCAACCAGCCGCACCGGGCCGAGATCGCCAAACTGATGACCCGCCTCGATTATCGCGGCAAGGGCATCGCAACCCGCCTGATGGAGGCGGCGGAAGCCGTTGCCGTGGAGAAAGGCCGCACGCTGTTGGTCCTCGACACGGCAAAAGAGGAGGGGGCTTCCGGCCTCTATGAAAAGCTCGGCTTCACGCTGGCCGGCGAAATACCGGATTATGCGCTGAAGCCGCATGGCGGGCTGACAGGCACCCTCATCTACTGGAAACGCGTCGGCCGGACACGGTGATGGCGACAACGATGCACCTTTGCAACACCCGTCAGACCATCGCGGGCATGGAAAGAATGGCTCTTGCGTCAAATTGGCGGCGAGCTTAGAGAAGCCGCCCATTCTGATCCGTCGTCCTGAAAGGAGACCTGTCAATGACCCGGCGATCCAGATCGACACATTCCGTGCCGACGCTGGAATTGCGTGCGGCTGACAGGGTTCCAATCAGGAAGAACGGCCATGGCAAAGTCCATGATCCAGCGCAGGCAGGATGCCGAGCGCGAACGCATTGAAGCATATGCCGTAACGCTGCGGCGGGTTTTTCCCGTCCCGCGTCCCGCTCCGGATTTCGAGCGGGCGCTCGACGAGGCACGTCGGGGCTTTGCCGGCATGGCGATCCGCGACGGCGCGCTGTGGCGTCCAAAGCTGAAGACGCGCGACCCCGCGCGGCTGCGGCTGGCCGCGGCGCGTCATCTCTATGCGCGCTACCCGGTTACAGCCGCGCTCGAGGGGATCTGGCTGGACAGCTCGGGGTTGAATGCCGGCGAGATTGCGCTTCGCAAGGCTTGGTATATCGCAGTGGCGCGTGGTGACTCGCTCTACAAGGCGGGCGCCTGTGCGTGGCTGTCTCGCAAGGAGGTGCATTGCTTCTTGAACTTGCCCGGCGATTTCACGTTCGACGAGGCGTTTTGGGTGGCGATCGCCCGGTCCTACACGGATGATTCCGGGTTGGCGGCCCGACTTGCCAAGTCGAAAATCGCGCGCACGCCACGTAACGATCTGGCCTTCTGGCGCGAGGTGACACGGTTCTTCTGCGGGCAACCCGCGTCGAAGGAGGAGATCGACGATCTATGCGACTATATCGGCGCCGTGCACCAGCGCGATGCGGCGTACAGCCTGAAGGGTCGCACGCTCGCCTCGCTGCGTCGGCAGATGCTGGAATGGCATCGAGACATTGCCGCGATCGAACGCATCGAGGCAATGCGCCGCCGCGCTGCCGGGCGGGCCACGCGTACTGCCGGGACGCAGTCGCAGGGTCACGCCTGGGACGGCTCGTGCCTGGACGACTGGGACTGGCAGCCGTCGACCAAAGAGGCAAAGGCGCATGGCGAGCGTTTCTTCATCCGTCAGTTGAAGACAGCCGAGGATCTGGTCACCGAGAGCCGGGCGATGCATCATTGCGTCTCGATATACGCGTCCAAATGCATCGCCGGCAATGCCTCGATCTGGGTGCTGCGGCGCTCGGCGCTCGGCAAGATCGAGCGGTTGCTGACGATTGAACTCGACCCGCAAAACCGTGCGGTGCAGGTGCGCGGTTTCGGCAATCGTCTCGCCTCGCTCGAGGAGCGCAAGATCATCGAGCGCTGGGCCAAGGCGAGGGGTGTGGTGCTCTGCGCCTGAAACGGAACACCCGCGCGGCGGAAAGGCGGCGCGGGTGCACAATGGGCGGATGTGCCGACGTCAGGCCAAGTGCACATTCGCCGTTGACAGCGGCGTCAAACCAATTCTATTGTCCGCCACCATGAAAAAGGCACGCATTCTCGTAGGAAAGCGCGTGGGCAAGGCGGTGTAACCGCCGGGCGATGACCTCCCATGCGCAAGACACAGGCTCCCTCGGGGGCCTTTTTTATTGCCCGAAATACGACTAAGCGACCAGCAATCGCCAGATGGCGAACAGTACGGGACCAGACCGATGAGCAGTGGACAGAATGAGCGGCGCGAAATGCCAAGAACTGAAATGCCAAGGAGCGAAATGACGGGCGCCGAAATGGTGGTGCAGGCGCTGAAGGACAATGGCGTCAAGCATGTTTTCGGCTATCCGGGCGGCGCGGTTCTGCCAATCTACGATGAAATCTTCCAGCAGGACGAGGTCGAGCACATCCTCGTCCGCCACGAGCAGGGCGCGGGCCACGCGGCGGAAGGCTATGCGCGCTCGACCGGCAAGGCCGGCGTCATGCTGGTGACCTCGGGGCCGGGCGCCACCAATGCGGTGACGCCATTGCAGGACGCGCTGATGGACTCGATCCCGCTGGTCTGCCTGACCGGCCAGGTGCCGACTTCGCTGATCGGCTCGGATGCGTTCCAGGAGTGCGACACGGTCGGCATCACGCGGCCCTGCACCAAGCACAACTGGCTGGTGAAGGACGTCAACGAGCTCGCGGCAACGATCCACGAGGCCTTCCATGTGGCAACCACAGGGCGCCCCGGTCCGGTCGTCGTCGACATTCCGAAGGACGTGCAGTTCGCCAAGGGTATCTATGTCCCGCCGCAGACGGCGCCGCGCACCAGCTACCAACCGAAGGTCCAGGGCGATCTGGAAAAGATCAAGGCGGCGGTCGAGCTGATGGCCGGCGCCAGGAAGCCGATCATCTATTCGGGCGGCGGCGTCATCAATTCCGGCTCGGAGGCGAGCCATCTGCTGCGCGAGCTGGTCGACCTCACCGGCTTTCCCATCACCTCGACGCTGATGGGCCTCGGCGCCTATCCGGCGTCGGGCAAGCACTGGATGGGCATGCTCGGCATGCACGGCACGTATGAAGCGAACATGGCGATGCACGATTGCGACGTCATGCTCTGCATCGGCGCGCGCTTCGACGACCGCATCACCGGGCGGCTGACGGCGTTTTCGCCGAATTCGAAGAAGATCCACATCGACATCGATCCGTCGTCGATCAACAAGAACGTCCACACCGACGTGCCGATCATCGGCGATGTCGGGCGTGTGCTGGAGGATCTGGTGCGGCTGTGGCGGGCAACCGCCAAGGCCGACAAGAAAGCGCTTCACCCGTGGTGGGAGCAGATTGCCAAATGGCGCGCGCGCGATTCGCTCGCCTACAAGATGAACCACGAGGTGATCATGCCGCAATATGCCGTCCAGCGGCTCTATGCGCTGACCAAGGACCTCGACACCTACATCACCACCGAGGTCGGCCAGCATCAAATGTGGGCGGCACAGCACTATCATTTCGAGAAGCCGAACCGCTGGATGACCTCCGGCGGACTGGGCACGATGGGCTACGGCCTGCCGGCCGCGCTCGGCGTGCAGATCGCGCACCCGGATGCCCTGGTCATCGATATCGCCGGCGACGCCTCGGTGCAGATGACGATGCAGGAGATGAGCGCCGCGGTCCAGCACGAGGCGCCGATCAAGATCTTCATCCTCAACAACCAATATATGGGCATGGTGCGGCAGTGGCAGCAGCTGCTGCACGGCAACCGGCTGTCGCACTCCTACACCGAGGCGATGCCGGATTTCGTCAAGCTCGCCGAAGCCTATGGCGGCCACGGCATTCGCTGCGACAAGCCGGACGAGCTCGACGACGCCATCAAGGAGATGATAGCGGTCAAGAAGCCCGTCCTGTTCGACTGCCGCGTGGCGACGCTCGCCAACTGCTTCCCGATGATCCCGTCCGGCAAGGCGCATAACGAGATGCTGTTGCCGGACGAGGCGACGGACGAAGCTGTGGCCAACGCTATCGACGCCAAGGGCAGGGAACTGGTGTAGCCTGGTTCAAGGAAGCTGTGCGAAAACAGCAGATTAGCGCAAAAGTTTGAAATCGAGATTGATGTCATGAACGCACAGTTGCAACCGACCGGCTCCGCCTATTTCATCGCCAAGGAGACGGAAAAACCAGAGAACCACACGCTTTCGGTCCTGGTCGACAACGAGCCGGGCGTGCTTGCGCGGGTCATCGGCCTGTTTTCCGGACGTGGCTACAACATCGAGAGCCTGACGGTCTCGGAAACCGAGCACGAAAAGCACCTGTCGCGCATCACAATCGTGACGCGCGGCACGCCGCACGTGCTGGAGCAGATCAAGCACCAGCTCGAGCGCATCGTGCCGGTGCACCGCGTCGTCGATCTCACCGTGCGGTCGCAAGAATTCGGACAGGAGCGGCCATTGGAGCGGGAACTCGCGCTGGTCAAGGTCGCCGGCACCGGCGAAGCCCGCGTCGAGGCGCTCCGGCTCGCCGATGCATTCCGCGCCAGCGTCATCGATGCCAACACCGAGCATTTCATCTTCGAGATCACCGGCAAGGGCTCCAAGCTCGATCAGTTCATCGCCATCATGAAACCGCTCGGGCTAGTTGAAATCTGCCGTACCGGAGTGGCGGCGATGAACCGCGGCCCGCAAGGGATGTAGTCATCCAGCTTGGCTCTATCTCGTCGCTTTGCCACCGATCGCATTGATTAGGGGAACGGCATGACACTCGACGCATTATTCGCCCTGCTGGTCTATGCCTTCGTGACCTCGATCACGCCGGGTCCGAACAATTTCATGCTTCTGGCCTCGGGCGTGAATTTCGGCTTGGTCAAGACCGTGCCACACATGCTCGGCATCGGCTTCGGCTTCCTCGTGCTGTTGCTTGCCGTAGGCTTCGGGCTTGGCGCCGTGTTGACGGCCTTTCCGGTGCTGCATACCGGGTTGAAGATCGCCGGCGGCCTTTACCTGCTTTATCTCGCCTGGAAGATCGCCATGTCGCGCTCGCTCGGCGGCGAAGGCGAGGCGAAGGGCCAGCCGATGCGCTTCGTCGAGGCTGCGGCTTTCCAGTGGGTCAATCCCAAGGCCTGGGTGATGGCGATTACAGCCATGGCCGTCTATACCAATCCGGAACGCCCGTTTGTGTCGGTGGTGCTGATCGGAGCCGCTTTCGCCGTCGTCATGCTGCCGAGCATTTCGACCTGGGCCGGTTTCGGCATGGCGCTGCGCGGTTTTCTGGCGGATACGGCGCGGCTCAAATGGTTCAACATCGCCATGGGTGTGATGCTGGCGGCGACATTGTGGCCGATGCTGCGCTAGCTGCCGTTTTATTGTGCACTGCACATTAAATCTTCGTAATGACGGGTTTTGGCCCTTTTTCGCCTTCGGCATCCTCTATTATCTGGCAAAATCGCGGCAAGAGGCTGCGAGTTGAGCTAGAGTGCGACCAGCGGAAATCGGCGTGTCGCGTTGAGAAGGCCTTTTGTCGATGCGCGGAAAGATCGTATTTGCGGTGATCGCTGCAGCCTGCCTTGCGGCGGCGTGGCTCTATTTTTCGCCCACCGCAATGACCGGTCTTCAGCAGATGCTGTCGGCGAAGCAGACCACGGCGGCGGCGGACAAACCCGCTGCAGCAGCAAATGCCGCTCGTTCGACTTCGGTGGTTGCCGCCACCGCTTCGACGGCCGATTTCCCGGTCCGGCGCTATGCCATCGGCTTTGTGTCCTCTCCTGCCGTGGTCAGCATCAACGCGCGGATATCGAGTCAGATCGTCGCAATCGCGGTCAAGGACGGACAGATGGTGAAGGCCGGCGACCTTCTGTTCTCGCTGGACGATCGCTCGTTGAAGGCACAACTGGCACGCGATCAGGCGACGCTCGCGAAAGACCAGGCGCTGCTTGCCAGCGCCACGGCCGATCTTCAGCGCGCCAAAAATCTCGTCGCCAGGCAGGCCGGAACACAGCAGACCTACGATCAGGCCGTCGCGGCGCAGAAATCCGCCGCGGCCACCGTCGACGCCGACAAGGCAACGATCGATGCAGACCAAATCCAGCTTGGCTTCGCCACGATCAGGGCGCCGATCTCCGGCAGGCTTGGCGCAGTCAACGTCGCCGTCGGCGATCTCGTCACCACCAGCAACGGCAGCAGCACGTCGACTCCACTGGTGACGATCACGCAGGTCGACCCGCTGCAGGTGAACTTCAATCTCCCCGAAAGCGATCTTGCCTTGCTGCACAAGGCGCTGGCAGCGCCGCAGCAAGGTGCGGTGACGCTGACCAAGGACGGCGACCCGAAGCCGATCGGCAAGGGAACGCTGGATTTCGTCGATTCCAGCGTAGACACGGCGTCCGGCACGATCGCAACGCGGGCCAGTGTGCCCAACGCCGATCTTTCGCTATGGCCGGGCCAATACGTCAACGTCGTGCTCGATGCCGGCATCATGCCACAAATGACGTCCGTTCCGACGGTCGCCGTCCAGCCCAGCCAGAAGGGCCCGTTCGTCTATGTGATCAAGCCGGACAACACCGTTGAAATGCGGCCCGTGCAGGTCGCGCTGACAGAAGGCACCAACACCGCAATCAGCCAAGGATTGAAAAGCGGCGAGCGTGTCGTCGTCGAGGGTCAGACCAAACTGAAGAACGGCGCGGCGGTGCGCGAAGGCAAGGCTTCGACCGGCACCGGCGATCAGGCGGCTCCGAAGGTTGCCGAGGCTGACCGGACGGGCGGAACACAGCCATGATTTCCGAATTCTGCATCCGCAGGCCCGTCGCCACGTTGCTCATGTCGTTCGCCCTGGTTCTGGGCGGGCTATTTGCTTACAAATTCCTGCCGGTCGCGGCGCTGCCAAGCGCCGAATTTCCGGTTGTCAACGTCTCGGCCTCGCTGCCCGGGGCTTCGCCGGAAACCATGGCGACCTCGGTGGCAACGCCTCTGATCAAGCAGTTTGCCACTATCGCAGGCATCGATTCGATCTCGACGACCAACTCGCTCGGCTCGACCTCGATCGCCATTCAGTTCGTGCTCAACCGCGACATCGATGCAGCCGCCGCCGACGTGCAGGCAGCGATCGCACGCACGCAACGACAATTGCCGCCGGAGATGACCAGCCCGCCGAGCTACCGCAAGGTCAATCCAGCCGATGCGCCGATCCTGCTGATGTCGCTGGTCAGCGACACAATTCCGCTGACTGATCTCGACGCGTTTGCCGAGAATGTGATTTCGCCGTCGCTGTCGACGATCGACGGCGTTGCGCAGGTTTCGATCTATGGCCAGCAAAAATATGCCGTCCGCGTCCAGATCGATCCGACGGCGCTCGCCGCTCGCGGCATCTCGATCGACCAGCTGCAGACGGCCATTGCCTCGGCCAACAGCAACACGCCGCTCGGCGTGCTCAAGAACAACAAACAGCAGCTGACGATCACCGCGAACACGCAGCTGACCAATGCGGCAGGATTCTCCAACATCATCATCGCAACCAAGAACGGCCATCCGGTGCGGCTCGGCGAGGTGACCCGCGTCATCGATTCGGTCGAGACCACGACGACGGCAAGCTGGTATGACGGCACCCGCGCCATCATTATGGCGGTGCAGCGCCAGCCGGATGCCAATACCGTCGACGTCGTCGACCGCGTCAAGGCGATGCTACCTTCCTTCGACGATCAGATGCCGGCAGCGGCGAGCATCCAGTTGCTAAACGACCGCTCGACATCGGTCCGCGAGGCGGTCGATGACGTGCAGTTCACGCTCTTGCTCACCATCGCGCTGGTGGTGATGGTGATCTTCCTGTTCCTGCGCCGGGTAACGGCGACGGTCATCCCGGCCGTGGCGGTGCCGATTTCGCTCATCGCCACGCTGGGCGTGATGTACCTGTTCGGCTTTTCCATCGACAACGTCTCATTGATGGGGCTGACGCTGGCGGTCGGTCTTGTCGTCGACGATGCAATCGTCATGCTCGAAAACATTTTCCGCCATATGGAGGAGGACGGGCTCTCTGCCCTCGAGGCGTCGCTCAAGGGCGCGCGCGAGATCGGCTTCACCATCATCTCGATCTCGATCTCGCTGGTCGCCGTGTTCATTCCGGTGCTTTTGATGGGCGGCGTGATCGGGCGCATCTTCAACGAATTCGCGGTGGTGGTGACGGTCGCCATCCTGGCGTCGATGTTCGTCTCGCTGACGCTGACGCCGATGCTGTGCTCGCGGCTGTTGTCATTATCGAAAGCCGAGCAGAAAGCAGCGCACGGTGAAGGCCATAGACAAAACGTCTTCATGCAGGGCTATGACAGGCTGCTGACATTCTGCCTGCGCCACAATTTCCTTGTCTTCCTTGTCTTCCTGGTGACCGCCGGGCTGTCGGTGTGGCTGATCCAGATTTCGCCGAAGGGCTTCTTCCCGCAGGAGGATATCGGCCAGGTCTCGGTGACGACCATCGCGCGCCAGGACATTTCGTTTGACGCGATGGTGAAGCTGCAGGGGCAAGTGGCGGATGTCTTCACCCATTCGCCCTACGTCGCGCATGTCGGCTGGTCGGCGGGCAGTGGAAACAATGCGCTCAACCAGGGCCAGCTGTTTGTGCAGCTGAAAGACAAGGACCAGCGACCGAACATCGACAAGGTGCTTACGGACCTGCGGCGCCAGCTGGCCAATGTGCCCGGCATCGAAACCTACATGCAGCCGGTGCAGAACCTGCGGCTCGGCGCGCGTTCTTCGGCGAGTGCCTACCAGCTTGCCGTTCAGGGCCTCGATACCGGCCTGACGAACGTCTGGGCGCAGAGGCTGACGGACGCGATGGCTGCCGATCATGCCGCCTTCACCGACGTCACCAATGACCTGCAGAACAACGCGCTACAGGCGACGCTGGTGATCGACCGCGACAAGGCGGCGAACCTCGGCGTCGATACCGACACGCTGCGCTCCAGCCTCTATGGCGGTTTCGGCACCCAGCAGGTGTCGACCATCTTCGGTTCGGCCGACAGCTACGACGTGATCATGGAGCTCGATCCGAAGATCGAGTGGTCGCCCGAGCGGATGCTGGCCATCAAGGTGAGAACGGCGAGCGGCAGCCTGGTGCCGCTCGGTGCGTTCGCCCGCGTCGATCGGACCGCCGGTGCTTTGACCGTCAACCAGCTCGGCCAGCTTCCGGCAGTGACCATCTCCTACAATCTGCCGCAAGGCGTGGCCCTCGGCGACAGCGTGAGCCACATCAACGCGCTGAAGGACAAGATCGGCATGCCGCCGACGATCTCGACCGCCTTCTCGGGCACGGCCAAGACGTTCCAGGATTCGCTTTCCAACCAGGGGCTGCTGATCGGCGGCGCGATTCTGACCATCTATATCGTTCTCGGCATGCTCTATGAGAGCTTCATCCACCCGCTCACCATCCTGACCGGGCTTCCATCGGCGGTGCTCGGCGCGCTGGTGGCACTGCGGCTGGCGGGGATGGATCTTTCGGTGATCGCGGTGATCGGCATCCTGATGCTGATCGGCATCGTCAAGAAGAACGGCATCATGATGATCGACGTGGCGCTGGAACTCAGGCGCGAGGGGATGTCGCCTGTCGAATCCATCCACAAGGCCTGCCTGATGCGCTTCCGGCCGATCATGATGACCACGCTTGCCGCGCTGATGGGCACCATCCCGATCGCGCTCGGCACCGGCGCCAGCGCGGAATTGCGCCAGCCTCTCGGCGTGGCGGTGGTCGGCGGTCTTGTCGCCTCGCAGGCACTGACGCTGTTCGTCACGCCCGTCATTTACGTCTACATGGAGCATTTTTCCGGCTGGCTGGTCAGGCTGTGGGCACGGCGCCGGGGCGAGCCGAGCCCGGTCGAAGCGGTCGACCAGCCGTCACTGTTCGACGAGGAGGAAGAACCGGTGCCGCAGAAGGCGGCAGCCGAATAGCGCTGGCCCAAGCCGTGGTGCTTGCGGCCGGGGGTCCGCGATCGTAATTTGACGCCATGCCGCACAATCACGACCACGACAACGAGCTTGATCCTTTTGCGGCGCGGGTGCGCGCGCTGGAGACGATTCTCACCCGCAAAGGCCTGATCGATCCGGCGGCGATCGATGTTATCGTCGACACCTATGAGACCAAGATCGGGCCGCGCAACGGCGCAAAGGTGGTGGCGAAGGCCTGGGTTGATCCCGGGTTTGCCGCATGGCTGAAGCGTGATGCGACGGCGGCCATCGAATCGCTCGGCTACACCGGCCGGCAAGGCGAGCACATGCAGGCGGTGTTCAATACGGCCGACACGCACAACCTCGTCGTCTGCACGCTGTGCTCCTGCTATCCGTGGTCGGTTCTCGGCCTGCCGCCGGTCTGGTACAAGGCGCCGCCCTACCGTTCGCGCGCAGTGATCGATCCGCGCGGCGTGCTCGAGGAATTCGGTCTGACCTTGCCGGCGAGGACGACAATCCGGGTGTGGGATTCGACCGCCGAGCTGCGCTATCTGGTGGTGCCGATGCGTCCCCGGGGTACGGAGGGCTGGGATGAGGCACGGCTCGCCGATCTGGTGACGCGCGATGCCATGATCGGCACGGCGTTGGCGCGGGAGCCGGCATGAACGGGCCGCAGGATCTCGGCGGCCAGATGGGTTTCGGGCCGGTCGCGCCCGAACCGGACGAACCCTATTTCCATGCCGATTGGGAAAGGCGGGCGCTGGGCGTGACGCTGTGCGCCGGCGCCATGGGGGCCTGGACCATCGACGAGAGCCGGCACGCGCGGGAATCGCTGCATCCAGCGGATTATTATGCCTCCAGCTACTACCAGATATGGATCAAGGCGCTGGAGGTGCTGCTCAAACGCCATGGTTTCGTCAGCGACCGCGACCTGGCTACGGGCGACGCAGTCGACCCGGCAGCGACACCCAAACGGGTGCTGAAGGCTAAGGACGTTCCGGCGGTGCTGGCCAAGGGCGGGCCCTGCGACCGGCCTGTCGCCGCGCCTGCGCGGTTCAAGGCGGGCGACCCCGTGCGAACCAGGAACTTTCATCCGACCGGCCACACCAGACTGCCGCGCTATGCACGCGGCAAGCGAGGCGTCGTCGAGGCTGTGCGCGACGGCTTTGTCTTTCCCGACACCAATGCACACGGCCAGGGCGAAAACCCGCAATGGGTCTATACGGTGGCCTTCACCGGCGGCGAAATCTGGGGCGAGGGCGCCGATCCGACACTTGTCGTGTCGATCGATGCCTGGGAGAGCTACCTTGAGCCGGCGTGAGACGGGCTCAGTCGCCGCCATGCTGCCCGCCGGTGTCGAGGCGCCTGTGTTTGCCGAGCCGTGGCAAGCAGAGGCCTTTGCCATGACGGTAGCACTGCACGACAACGGGCTGTTTTCGTGGAGCGAATGGGCGGATGCTTTGTCGGCAGAGTTGAAGCGGCCGGGCGCCGCGCGCGACGGTCACGATTACTACGAGCACTGGCTGGCAGCGCTGGAAAAGCTGCTTTTGGCCAAGGGCGTTGCCGGAAAGCGCGACGTCGATGCGCTCGCCGCTGCCTGGGAACGCGCCGCGCACGCAACGCCGCATGGCAAGCCGATCCAGCTGGAGAACGATCCACAGCGGGCCGGGTAAGCTGCGGTCGCCTGGCCTTGTTCTCTTTACGTTCCTGTTCGTCACTGATAGCCTGACCCTGTCGCAGCGGCGTGATTGCCGGCGATGAAAATTGATGGTGACGGCAGTCACCTTGTCTTTCCCTCGCGAATCCGGTCTGTCGCGCTGATGGAATTCTCTCCTCAACAGGACGAGGCGCTGAAGGCGGTGGCCGGCTGGCTGAAAACCGGCAAGCCGCAGCTGTTCCGGCTGTTCGGCTATGCCGGCACCGGCAAGACGACGCTGGCGCGCTATTTCGCCGAGCATGTCGACGGCCAGGTGCAGTTCGCCGCCTTTACGGGTAAGGCGGCGCAGGTGCTGCGTTCCAAGGGCGCGGTCAATGCCCGCACCATCCATTCGCTGATTTACCGGCCGAAGGGCGAAGAATCGGTAGCGGACGAGGTGACCGGCAAGACATCGATGTCGCCGACATTTTCGCTCAACCGGCAGAGCCCGATCTCGCGCGCCAAGCTCGTCGTCATCGACGAATGCTCAATGGTCGACGAGCAACTCGGCCGTGACCTGATGAGCTTCGGCACGCCGATCCTGGTGCTCGGCGATCCCGGCCAGTTGCCGCCAATCTCCGGCGGCGGCTTCTTCACGGACCATGAGCCGGACATTCTGCTCACCGAAATCCATCGCCAGGCGCGAGACAACCCGATCATCCGGCTTGCGCTTGACGTGCGCGAGGGCCGCGAGTTCATGCGCGGCGACTATGGCGCGGCGCAAGTGATCGGCAAGGAAGACGTCACCCAGGAATTGGTGCTGAAGGCGGACCAGGTGCTGGTCGGCACCAACCGCACGCGCCGCCGTTACAACCAGCGGCTGCGCGAGCTGAAGGGGTTCAACGCCGATTATCCGCAAGCCGGCGACAAGCTGGTGTGCCTGCGCAACGATCCGGCCAAGGGACTGCTCAACGGGTCGCTGTGGAAGGTGATGACCTCGTCGCGCGAGACCGTCAAGCCTGGCATCAATCTGCTGGTTTCGCCGGAGGAAGACGACCCGGATCGCGGCGTCGCCAAGATCAAGCTGCTCAAGGCGGCATTCGAAGATCCGGACGCCGACATCCCCTGGCAGCAGAAGAAACGTTTCGACGATTTCGACTATGGCTATGCGCTGACAGTGCACAAGGCGCAGGGCTCGCAGTGGAACGAGATCGTGCTTTTCGACGAAAGCTGGGCGTTCAAGGAAACCCGGCAGCGTTGGCTCTACACCGCTATCACGCGCGCGGCCGAACGGCTGACGATCGTCCGATAGGGCGGTCGTATCAGCGCTGGGCGATCGGGTTGGCGCCAAGCCATTCCCAGGCGGCGGCCTCGTCCTCGGCCTCGAAATGCCGGAGTTCGATAGGCAAGGAGGCAGGCAAAAAGGCTCTTGCCTCCGGTATCCAGTTCGGCTCACCGATCGCCGCGCAGCGGCCGATATGCTCCACGGCATGAGCTATGCCCTGTTCGATCGTCTCGTCCGATACGTCGGCCCAGTCGACACCCTCATGGTCGATCAGGCGCACCAGCACGTCGATCTTCGGATGCAGCGCATAGGCCGCCTCCAGCAATCCGAACAGGTTTTCGGCGTCAGCCGCTGCGACATGGCCGACGACATCGATGGCGAAAAGATCTTCGCGATCGGTGTCGATGCGGCGAACCGCCGGCACGGCCTCGAGAAAATTCAACAGGGAACTCCTTGCGCTCGATTTTCTTCGCACACCTTGGAACACCTGAAACCCTCTGTCTGTTCCCGTTAAAGGCGGTATAGATGCGCGCCAAGATCAGCCTGGAGCCGTGCAAATGCCTGCAAAGCTTTCCGTCAACCTCAATGCCATCGCCATGCTGCGCAACCGACGCGACCTGCCGTGGCCAAGCGTGACCGGGCTTGGACGCATTGCGCTTGCCGCCGGCGCGCATGGGCTGACGGTGCACCCGCGACCCGACGAGCGGCACACCAGGCATTCCGATCTGCCGCAGATCAGGGCGCTGATCGACGACGAGTTCCCGAATGCGGAATTCAACATCGAGGGCTATCCGACCGAGGATTTCCTGGCGCTTGTGGAAAAGCACCAGCCGGAGCAGGTGACGTTGGTGCCCGACGACCCGGCGCAGGCGACTTCCGACCATGGCTGGAACTTCGCCGCCGAGGCTGCGTTCCTGACACCGGTTGTCAAGCGCCTGAAGAAGGGAGGCTTTCGCGTATCGCTGTTTTCCGATCCGGATCCCGCTGGCATGAAAGCCGCTCGCGACACCGGCGCCGATCGGATCGAACTCTATACGGGTCCATACGGCAGCTATCATTCCGATTCGGCAAAAGCGGCGAAGGAATTGGAGAAATTGGGAAAGACGGCGGATGCCGCATTGGCCGCAGGGCTCCAGGTCAATGCCGGGCACGACCTTGTGGTGAGCAATTTGCCGGCGCTGGCCAGGCGCATCCCGGCATTGGCCGAAGTGTCGATCGGACATGGGTTGACAGCCGATGCGTTGGAGTATGGCATGGCCGCAACGGTCAGGCGGTTTCTGAAGGCTTGTGGCTGGTAGAGAAAGGCGAGCCGATAGGCCGTGCGTTCCCGGCACGGCAGCGCGTCCTTTCCATCCCCGCAGCATAGAGCGCCGCACGTCTATGGGAGTGTCGTCCATGGCCCTTGCCAACGCTGGTAGCGAGGCGGAACCCATCGAACAATCCAGCCACTCCAAGGCCGAGCAGCACAGCACCAAGATCCTGATGCTCGGCGCGCTCGGCGTGGTCTATGGCGACATCGGCACCAGCCCGATCTATGCGTTCCGTGAGGCGTTGCATGCTTCGGCTGGCGGCAATGTCGCCAACCGCGGCGACATCCTCGGGGTGCTGTCGCTGATCATCTGGGCGCTGACCATCACTGTCACCGTCAAATACATCATGTTCGTGCTGCGCGCCGACAACCGGGGCGAGGGTGGCACGCTGTCGTTGATGGCATTGGCACGCGGCAGCTTCCCGAAGCGGTCGGCGGTGATCCTCGGCATAGGCATCGTCGGCTCGGCGCTTTTTTTCGGTGACGCAGTCATCACGCCGGCAATTTCGGTGCTATCGGCGGTCGAAGGCATGAACGTCGTCACGCCGGCGTTCCAGCCCTATGTGGTGCCGCTGACGCTGGTCATCCTGGCGATGCTGTTCGCGGTGCAACGGTTCGGCACGGGCGGCGTCGGACTGGTGTTCGGGCCCGTCACCGCGGTGTGGTTCCTGGCCATCGGACTGTCCGGCCTCAACCATATCATCGACGACCCGGAAATCCTGCTGGCAATCAGCCCACATTACATCGTTTCGTTCTTGGTCAACTCGCCTGACGTCGCCTTCGTCACGGTTGGCGCGGTCTTTCTCGCCGTTACCGGCGCCGAGGCGCTCTATGCCGATCTCGGCCATTTCGGGCGCAAGCCCATTGTACTCGCCTGGCTGGCGATCGTATTCCCTTGCTTGCTGCTCAACTATGTCGGGCAGGGGGCCTTCGTGCTGGCCAATGGCGGCGTTGTCGGTCATCCCTTTTTCGAGATGAACGAAGGCTGGACGCTCATTCCCATGGTCGTGCTGGCGACCGCCGCGACCGTGATCGCCAGCCAGGCGGTGATCTCCGGCGCTTTCTCGCTGACCAGGCAAGCGGTGCAGCTCAACATGCTGCCGCGTTTCGAGATCCAGCATACGTCGGAGAAACAGTCCGGCCAGATCTACCTGCCACGCGTCAACATGCTGCTGGCGCTGGTGGTGATGCTGCTGGTGGTCGGCTTCGGCGAATCCAGCAGGCTTGCCTCGGCCTACGGCATTTCAGTGACCGGCAACATGCTGGTGACCAACATACTGCTTTTTGTCGTCATGACCCGCATCTGGAAATGGCCGCTCGGCGTTGCAGTGGCCTTGACGGCGTTGTTCGCCTCCGTCGATACCGGCTTCTTTGCCGCCAACATTGTCAAGGTGTTCGAAGGCGGCTGGTCCTCGCTGGCGGTGGCCGCAGTGATTGTCATGACCATGTGGACCTGGATAAGAGGCACCAGATACCTGTTCGAAAAAACTCGAAGGAACGAGGTCCCGCTCGATTTCCTCGCCGGCAATCTGCTGAAGAAGAAGCCGCATCTGGTGTCGGGCACCGCGGTGTTCCTGACCAGCGACCCGCTGAGTGCGCCGACCGCGCTGATGCACAGCCTGAAGCATTACAAGGTGCTGCACGAGCAGAACGTCATCCTTTCGGTGGTGACGGCACCGCAGCCTGTCGTGCCCGACAGCGAGCGCGTCAAGATGGAGCAAATCAACGAGCTGTTCATGCGGGTGACGCTGACCTTCGGCTATATGGAGCAGCCCAACATTCCGCGCGCGCTGGCGATCTGCCGCAAGCAAGGCTGGAAGTTCGACATCATGACGACATCGTTCTTCCTGTCGCGGCGCTCTCTCAAGGCCTCGCCCAATTCCGGCATGCCGGTCTGGCAGGACAAGCTGTTCATCGGGCTGGCGCGCACGGCGGCCGATGCGACGGAGTATTTCCAGATCCCGACCGGACGGGTAGTCGAGATCGGGACGCAGGTGGCTATTTAAAAACGTGTCCGTTGCGACATTCCAGGTGGTCTGTCGATCGGACTGAGTCTGCCAAGTCGTGGAGGACTCGCAATATCGGGACGGAGCCATTACGTGACGGCACTTGATATTGCAGCGCAGCAAGCGTAGAGCACCGCCCGCTTACCGGAGTGTCGTCCATGGCCCTTACCAATGCTGGTAACGAGGCAGAACCTGTCGAACAATCCAGCCATTCTGAGGTTGAGCAGCACAGCACCAAGGTGCTGATGCTGGGCGCGCTCGGCGTGGTTTACGGCGATATCGGTACCAGCCCGATCTATGCATTTCGCGAGGCGTTGCATGCATCGGCCGGTGGCAACGTCGCCAACCGTGGCGACATCCTCGGCGTGTTGTCGCTGATCATCTGGTCGCTGACGATCACCGTCACCATCAAATACATCATGTTCGTGCTCCGCGCCGACAATCGAGGCGAGGGCGGGGTGCTGTCGCTGATGGCGCTGGCGCGCAACAGTTTCCCGACGCGCTCGGCGGTGATCCTCGGCATCGGCATCGTCGGCGCGGCGCTTTTTTTCGGCGACGCAGTCATTACGCCGGCGATCTCGGTGCTATCGGCGGTCGAAGGTATGAATGTCGTCACGCCGACATTCCAGCCCTATGTGGTGCCGCTGACACTGGCCATCCTGGCGATCCTGTTTGCGGTACAGCGATTCGGCACCGGCGGCGTAGGTTTGGTGTTCGGGCCAGTCACGGCTCTGTGGTTCCTGGCCATCGGCCTTTCCGGCATTAACCACATCATCGCCGATCCGGAAATCCTGCTGGCGATCAGCCCGCATTACATCGTGTCGTTCCTGGTCAACTCGCCCGATGTCGCCTTCGTCACGGTTGGTGCGGTCTTCCTCGCCGTCACCGGCGCCGAGGCGCTCTATGCCGACCTCGGCCATTTCGGCCGCAAGCCGATCGTACTCGCCTGGCTGGCAATCGTGTTCCCTTGTCTGTTGCTCAACTATGTCGGGCAAGGCGCCTTCGTGCTGGCAAATGGCGGCGTTGTCGGTCATCCATTCTTCGAGATGAACCAGGGCTGGACGCTTATTCCGATGGTCGTGCTGGCGACGGCGGCGACCGTCATCGCCAGCCAGGCGGTGATCTCCGGCGCTTTTTCGCTGACCAGACAGGCGGTGCAGCTCAATATGCTGCCGCGTTTCGTTATCCAGCATACGTCGGAAAAACAGTCGGGCCAGATCTATCTGCCGCGCATCAACCTGATGCTGGCGCTGGTGGTGATGTTGCTGGTGGTCGGCTTCGGCGAATCCAGCCGCCTGGCCTCGGCCTACGGTATTTCGGTGACCGGCAACATGCTAGTGACGAATGTGCTGCTTTTTGTTGTGATGACGCGCATCTGGAAATGGCCGCTCGGCGTCGCGATCGCCTTGATGGCCGTGTTCGCCTTCGTCGATACCGGCTTCTTTGCCGCCAACATAGTCAAGGTGTTTGAAGGTGGCTGGGCATCGCTTGCCATCGCCGCAGTTATCGTGATGACTATGTGGACCTGGATCCGCGGCAGCCGCTATTTGTTCGACAAGACGCGCCGGAACGAGATCCCGCTGGATTTCCTTGCCGGCAATCTGCTGAAGAAGAAACCGCATCTGGTGTCGGGCACCGCGGTGTTCCTGACCAGCGACCCGCTGAGCGCGCCGACGGCGCTGATGCACAGCCTGAAGCACTACAAGGTGCTGCACGAGCAGAACGTCATCCTTTCGGTGGTGACGGCACCGCAGCCTGTCGTGCCCGACAGCGAGCGCGTCAAGATGGAAATGGTCAACGAGCTGTTCATGCGGGTGACGCTGACCTTCGGCTACATGGAGCAGCCCAACATCCCGCGTGCGCTGGCGATCTGCCGCAAACAGGGCTGGAAGTTCGACATCATGACGACGTCCTTCTTCCTGTCGCGGCGCTCTCTCAAGGCCTCGCCCAATTCCGGCATGCCGGTCTGGCAGGACAAGCTGTTCATCGGGCTGGCGCGCACGGCGGCCGATGCGACGGAATATTTCCAGATCCCGACCGGACGGGTGGTCGAGATCGGGACGCAGGTGGCTATCTGAACAAATGGCCGTGCCCTTTGAGGGCACGGCCATTGTCAGGCTCAGCTCACCAGAGCCGCCTTGTTTGCTTCAAGAAATTGCTTCAGCGGCTGCGGCTTCCTGCCGGACAGCGTCTCGACCGCGTCGGTCACCATGCCGATCCGGCCGGAGCGGGTGTTGGTGTCGAAGGAAACGATGACGGGCGCAAACGCTTCGGGAACGCCGGCTGCCTTCAATCCCTCGGTCAGCGCTTCATCCGAAAGCTGGATAACTTCGATCGGCTTGCCGGTGACCTCGGTGACGAGGGCTGCAATCTCGGCCATCGTGTGGGCCTTGGGGCCGGTCAGCGTGTATGTCGTGCTTTCGGTTGCGCTCGAAGCAAGGCCGGCGGCGATCGCGGCTGCCATATCGTCGCGCGCGCCATGGGCAATGTGGCCGTCTCCAGCGGATGTGTACCAGTGCCCCGAGGCGATGGCGTGCGGCAGCGCCATGAACAGGTTCTCCTGATACCAGCCGTTGCGGAAGATGGTGTAGGGGATACCGCTCGCCTTGATCGCCTGCTCGGTGCCGTGGTGATCGGGCGCAAACAGTACCGGCGATCCTGGCTCCGGATTGGGCATCGACGTGTAGAGCAGATGCGAAACGCCGGCGCTTTTTGCGGCGGCGACCGCGGCCTCATGTTGCTTCAGGCGCTTGCCCGGAACGGCGAGCTCGTTTGTCGAAATGATCAGAACCCTGTCGGCGCCGGTGAATGCACTGGCCAACGACGCGGTGTCGTCGAAGTCGACTGCCCGGATGGTGACGCCTCGGGCTGCCAGATCGGCCAGATTTTCCGGATTGCGGGTGGCGGCGATGATGCGCTGAGGGGAGACCTTGAGCGTGTCAAGCAGATGATTGATGACGCCGCGGCCAAGCTGGCCGGAGGCGCCGGTGACGAGAAGGGTGTCGGTCATGAGATGTCCTGACGTTGCGCCGGAGCGGCGGGTGCATATGTTAGTCTCAAAAAGAGACCAGCACTAAAATAGGAATTGACCCATCCTCGTAAAGAAGGCAGTTTTGCGGGAGGTAGGCACATCCAGGGAACCAGCCATGGACGGCAAGATCGTCAATCTGAGATCGAAGCTCGAGATATACAAAGCAGGCAGCGGTGGCGGAAACCTTGCGGATTGCCCGGTTCGCGACGTGATCCAGGGCATAAGCAATAAATGGAGTTCGCTGCTGATGGAGGCCTTGGCCGAGAAGGCGTACCGCTTCGGCGAGTTGCGGCGCCTCGTGCCCGACATTTCACAGCGCATGCTCACCCAGACGCTGCACGATCTGCAGCGCGACGGCTATGTGCATCGCCAGGTGTTTCCAACCAAACCGCCGAGCGTCGAATACAGCCTCACCGATCTCGGGCGCTCGATGTTTGGACCCTTGCATCAGCTGATCCAATGGGCCGAGCTCAATCACGGCGCTGTACGCGAGGCGCGGAAGATTTTCGATGCAGCCGAGGGCTGAGCCTCAAGGCCGAGACAGCGGCTTGATTTAGCGATAGCGCTGAAGGATTGTCCGGCCTGGGTTGGGTCGGGCAGATGGGCAATTCTCTGGACATCGCGATTGCCGGCGCCGGGCCGGCTGGACTTGCCGCCGCGCTCTATCTCACGCGCGCCGAACATAGGGTCACCATCTTCGAACGCTTCGACCAGCCAAAGCCGGTCGGGTCCGGGCTGATCCTGCAGCCGACCGGGCTGACGGTGCTTGCCGATCTCGGCCTGCTCGACGACATTCTGGCGCTGGGCAGCCGCATAGACCGCCTGCATGGTGCAGACGCCAGAACTGGCCGCACCGTGCTCGATGTCCGTTATGATGCCCAGCGCGGCGGTCGCTTCGGGCTGGCGGTGCACCGCGCGGCTCTGTTCGGCGTGCTTTTCCGCGCCGCCCGGCGCCAGGCGATCACCATCGAGACAGGTATCGAGCTCGAGACGCTGGAAACCGGCGAGCGGGCAACATTGATCTGCGGCAACGGACGACGGATAGGGTCGTTCGACCTGGTAGTGGATGCCAGCGGTTCACGCTCCAAACTGCGGCGGTGCGTGAACAATCCGGGCGAACCGCGATCGCTCGCCTATGGCGCGTTCTGGGCATCGCTCGGCTGGCGCGGCGAGGGTTTCGACGAGCACGCGCTGCTGCAGCGCTACGACAGTGCGAGCGTGATGATCGGCGTGCTGCCAATCGGCCGGCCTGAGCCCGGTGCCCAGAAGATGGCGGCATTCTTCTGGAGCCTCAAGCCGGCGGATGCCGAGCACGTATGGGCGGCAGGTCTCGATGCATGGAAGGCGAGATTGGTCGGGCTGTGGCCTGAATGCGCGGCCTTCATCGACCAGATCGACAGTTTCGAGCAGCTTTCGCTGGCGCGCTATGGCCATCACACGATGAAGACGCCAGCCGGACGGCGATTGGCTGTTATCGGCGATGCGGCCCATTCAACGAGCCCGCAGCTCGGCCAGGGCGCGAACATGGCGCTGCTCGATGCAGCCGCGCTCAACTACGCACTCATAGGAACGGACCGTATCGATACTGCACTGGCGGCCTATGTCCGGACACGGCGATGGCATGTGCGGGTCTTCCAGGCGCTGTCGCTGGTGCTGACGCCGTTTTATCAATCGGATTCGATTGTGATGCCGTTCGTCCGCGACAGGCTGGTGGCGACGCTGGCAAAAGTCCCGCCGGCGCCGCAGTTTCTTGCTTCCATGGTTACAGGAACGGTGCTCAATCCATTCAAGCCGATAGGGCTTGCGGAAGCGCTGTGGCCGGATCGCCTTGGCGCCTGATTTCCGAAAGGTGCGAACCCTTAGCCTGCAAGAATGCATGGAGGCGTTGCGGATAATCGGGAGCGACCGCGCCCTTCACGGATGGGCGTTTGCGCAACGCCTCGCGCCACACCTGGACATGCGGTTTTCCGTCCAGGATGCCGAAATCGCCGATCCGGTCAAAGACCTCGAAATAACGGAAAATCGGGCCGTAGACCGCGTCGACCAGTGAAAAGCGCTCGCCGTCGAAGCATGGCCCAGCCGCGCCGTTCGCCAGTTCCTCTTCCAGGCGATCGAACATTGCTGCCAGAGCCCCGCGTTCGGCGATGAAGGCGGCTTCGGTGAGTGCTGAATAGAAGCGGCCGATGGCATTGAGGATTGCCGAGCCGAACTCGATCCAGGCGCGATGCCGGGCACGGGCATAGGGGTCGGTGGGATGCAGCGGATTGGGCTGGGTTTCCTCGAGGAATTCGAGGATGACGAGCGATTCGAAGATCACCGTTTCCTGGCCGTCATGCTCAACGCGGAGCAGCGGCACCTTGCCGAGCGGCGATGTCGCCTTGAACCAGGCAGGCTTGTTGGCGAGATCGACCGTGATGCGCTCGAATGGCACGTCCTTTTCGCGAAGTGAAATCGCCGCGCGCTGCACATAGGGACAAAGATGGTGGCTGACGAGGATGAGCTTGTCGATCATCTCACTCTCCCCAGACATAGTTTAATGCGCCGTCCTCGACGCGGGTGGAGAGGAACATCAGGCGGGAGCCCTTCGGCGCCGGGCCTTCGAGGCGACCACCGCTCGCCATGTCGAACGAGGCGCCGTGCCACTGGCAGACGAGCTTGCCGTCCTTGCAGCCGAGCGGGCCACCGAAATGCAGGCAGACGTTGGCGGCAGCGCGGATACGCTCGCCGCTGCGGTAGACATGGACCTCGCGGCCGAAAAACGGAGCGATGAGGCTGCCTTTTTCCGGAATGTCGGCGATCCTGCAGATTTCATGCTTCATCGGAATTGCCTCTCATGATTGATGCGATTGCATCTATATAGATGCATTTGCATCGATCGTCAAGCTTGATGCAATTGCATCTATCGCCTACGATGCAATCATGACCGGGATTCCTTCACCTCCAGCCATCAAGGCCTGGGCCCGCCTGATGCGGGTTTCGCGCCAGTTGTTGGAACGAGCCGAGGACGCGCTGAAGGACAGTGGCCTGCCGCCGCTTGCCTGGTACGACGTCCTGCATGAGCTTGCCGAGGCGGGCGAGGGCGGATTGCGGCCGTTCCAACTCACCGAGCGCACCCTGTTTGCGCAGTACAACATCTCCCGGCTGCTGGCGCGGCTCGAAGCCGACGGGCAGGTCGAGAAGCTTCCAGTTGCCGATGACGGCCGCGGGCAAACAGTCCGCGTCACAGACAAGGGACGCGAGACGCGCCGCCGCATGTGGGCTGTCTACGGCCGGTCGATCGCGGAGTTGGTCGGCTCCCGGCTTTCCAATGATGAGCTCGACGCGCTGTCAGCTCTGCTTGGGCGCCTGCGAGATCCGCCCGCCCTGGAGTGACACGCCTTCATGACGAAGATGGCACCGATTGGCGAGGTCAGGCACTGCCCAAGAGGAATGCCAACGTCGCCAGAACGCCAAGACCGACGCGGACCAGATGTAGATTGCCCCATTTGGCGATCAATGTCCGAGCTTCAGGATTGACGGAGTTCGCGTCCATCGCCTCCAGCAACCTATTTGCCGGCATCATCACCAGCAGCGTCCATGGCCAAGGCAGGATCATCAGCAAGGCACCGACCAGATAAGCGAGATTGCCGGTCAGCCACCAGGCGACGAGGCCCAGAATACAGGCGATGACGGCGATCGAGGCCTGCATGGCGGCGCCGCGCTTGTAGGAAGGCTGCCATTCCTGCAGCAATGCCTTGTCATCGAGGCGAAGCCGCGCCGGCTGCTCGGCGACGCTGACGTAGATAGCCGCGCCGGCGAACACTGCGGCAACGGTCAAGGCAAGCAATCCGGCGAGCATGATCCGTGTCTCCCGTGATGCCCCGCATGGAGCAAACAGAAATAAAGGGTTGCGTCGGGTCGGGCAATACGCCATAAAGCCGAACCGTAACGTACGGTACGCCATCGAGCTCGTATCTGAACTGCGGGTGAGTTTGCCTCCGGAGGAAAAACTGTGTTGCACGCTGTGACCGACATCGACACCAGCGAGGCGCTGACGGAGCGGCAGAAGGACGTGCTCGACGCCGCCCTTCGCCTGCTGGTCGAAGAGGGCGATCAGTTGACCATGACCGCCGTGGCGCGGCGGGCGAGCTGCTCGAAGGAGACGCTCTACAAATGGTTCGGCGATCGCGACGGGCTGTTGACGGCAACGGTACAATGGCAGGCGTCCAAGGTGCGGGTAGTGCCGGTCGACCGCAAGGGGCTCGACCTCCCTTCGCTGACGGCGAGCCTCGAACGCTTCGCTTCGGACTGGCTCAAGGTAATTTCGAGTGACACCTCGATCGCGCTGAACAGGGTGGCGGTCGGCCATGCTAGTTCGGGGAAGGACGATCTCGGCGTCATCGTGCTGGAGAACGGTCGATTTGCGCTGGCCAAGCGCCTCAAGCCGGTGCTGGAGGCCGGGAGACAGGCCGGGTTCCTTGAATTTTCGGACGCGGAGACGGCGTTCCGCACCTTTTTCGGGCTGGTCGCCCGTGACGTGCAGATCCGCTTGCTGCTTGGCGACCGGCTGGAATTGACTGATGTGGCGATCGGCGGCGACGCCGTCCGGGCGACGCAGCAGTTTCTCGCTCTTTTCGGGGCAAAAACCGGGCCGCAGGGCCCATAGAGCCGGATGATTTCAGGTCAAATCGACCTGAAATCTGAATCCGGCTCTACACTAAAAGATGGAGCATGATGTCGTCCGAAAACCGCTTCACACTTTTCGGCATCATGCTCTGGTTCAAAACGGGAAGGAAGAAAAATGCGTGTCTATTACGATCGCGACGCCGATCTCAACCTGATCAAGGGCAAGAAGGTCGCTATCATCGGCTATGGCAGCCAGGGAAGGGCGCATGCGCTCAACCTCAAGGATTCCGGCGTCAAGGACATCGCCATCGGCCTCAAGGCCGGCTCGGCGACCGCCAAGAAGGTCGAGGCCGACGGGCTCAAGGTGATGAGCGTAGCCGATGCCGCCAAATGGGCCGACCTGATGATGATGGCGACGCCGGATGAGCTGCAGGCCGACATCTACAAATCCGAGATCGCGCCAAACATCCGCGATGGCGCGGCAATCGCCTTCGCCCACGGCCTCAACGTGCATTTTGGCCTGATCGAGCCCAAAGCTTCGGTCGACGTCGTGATGATCGCGCCGAAGGGGCCTGGCCATACGGTGCGCGGCGAATACCAGAAGGGCGGTGGCGTGCCGTGCCTGGTCGCGGTCAACCAGGACGCTTCGGGCAATGCGCTCGACCTGGCGCTCTCCTACGCCTGCGGCGTTGGCGGCGGCCGCTCGGGCATTATCGAGACCAATTTCCGCGAGGAGTGCGAGACCGACCTGTTCGGCGAGCAGGTGGTGCTGTGCGGCGGCCTGGTCGAATTGATCCGCGCCGGCTTCGAGACACTGGTGGAAGCCGGCTACGCGCCGGAAATGGCCTATTTCGAGTGCCTGCACGAGGTCAAATTGATCGTCGACCTGATCTACGAAGGCGGCATCGCCAACATGAACTACTCGATCTCGAACACCGCCGAATGGGGCGAATATGTCTCGGGCCCGCGCATCATCACTGCCGAGACCAAGGCCGAGATGAAGCGCGTGCTGAAGGATATCCAGACCGGCAAGTTCACCTCGGAATGGATGCAGGAATACCGCGCCGGCATGTCGCGCTTCAAGGGCATCCGCCGCAACAACGACAGCCACCAGATCGAGGAAGTCGGCGCCAAGCTGCGCGCGATGATGCCGTGGATCTCGAAGAACAAGCTGGTTGATAAGGCCAAGAACTGAAGGAATCCACGTTCGTTTCGTTACCCGTCCTCGGGCTTCGCCCTGCGGGCGCGTGGGAATTTCCATGAACAAGCTGGTCGACAAGGCCAAGAACTGATCGCAATTTCATTGCCAATCAAGAAAGGCCGGCGGAGCGATCCGCCGGCCTTTTCGCATCAAGATTGTGTGGTTTCCAGGCTTCTGCACAGGCGCACTATCCTCATCACCGTGATATGCCTGTGCGGGGCATGGCACAAAAGTGCCAAAGGGGGTGAGAGTTGGAACTCAAATTTCTGTTGGTCGGGTTTGCCTGCGCGGTTGCCGGCATGCTCTCCCTCGTCACCTTGCTGAAGTGGTGGGAGGTGAGGGTGGTCAGCCACTGGTCTCCTACGCCGGGAAAGATCATCTCGTCGCGGGTCGAGGCTCGCGAGGTGACCAGTTCGGGATCCGGTTCGGACAGCAGAGGGTCGACCGAAATCCGCAACTTCCCGGCAATCACCTTCGAATACAAAGTGAACGGCAAGACATTTCGCAGTTCGCACTACAGCGTGCAGGAGAACCTTGGAAACTTTGCCGTGGCGGAAACCCTTGCGAAATTTCCAAACGGGGCCGGCGTAACCGTCTTCTACAATCCGGCCGATCCAGCCAAGGCCGTGATCGAACGCACCATGCCCGACGGCTCCTTCAAGTTCATGGTCCAGCTTTCGGCCGGGCTGGTGGTCGGCGCGCTTGTATTGGTCTTCTCCGTCGGCGGCGTCCTCGAAGCGGTCCGGCCGTTTTTGCCCAAGCCGCAGAACCTCGGCGCCGCGGCCCTGCTGCTTTTCATGGGATTATTTGTCCTGCGCATGGGCTTTGCCCAGAAGTCACTTGCGGAACAGGCGGCCAAATGGCCCATCACGGCAGGACGCATCGACGCCTCGGGCCTGCAGAAATTCGAGACCCGCGACAGGTCCGGAGGCGGCTATCGGCCCTGGCGAACAGTCTTCAAATCCCGCATCGTCTACAGCTATAGCGTCGCCGGCCAGCGCTACGCCGCCGATCGCATCGCTTTCGGCGCAAACGTGACGGCTTCGCTGCCGAGGCTCGTCAGCGGTCAATCGCAGCGCTACCTCCAGGGCGACAAGGTTGAGGTCCACTACGATCCCGACAACCCAGTTGCAGCGGTTCTCGAATGCAGGGTGAGCGGGCTTTGGCTCCTGTGGGTCTGCGCCGTTGGCTTGATAGGTGGAGCCGCGCTGCTTGTCGGGGTGATCTAATGCTGAAGCTGCCGCCCTAGACGCTGTAGATCCAGAGGAAGGGCACTTGTCTTCAGCATCTGACAAGAACTCCGCTGTCGAAGCCAGGCCATGTCAATCTCACCGTCGCCCCGTCGACCACAATATGGATGACACGGGAGAACGGCTCTTTGGCCGACGGGTCGGATCCGTAGCATTGGCTGGCCCGCGCCACCCAGCCCGTGGGCGTCTTGAGGAACGTTGCGTGTTCGCAGCCGAGAGCAGGGACCGACAGCGCGTCGCGGTATAATGTGTAGACAGTCTGGCGTTGAACATCCGCAACGGCGGTACAGTTCGATCTGTTCCCGGACCATATACCCACATACTGTTCCGCGGCGAAGGCGTGGCCGCACGAAAATGCTAGGATCGAAATGAGCATCAAGAGATTTCGCATGATTGATTCTTCTTTTCGACGTGGCCTTGGGCCATGCTAAAGCATCGATGCTCAGACTTCACAATGATGCTGCTCCAAGGGACTTAAATGATCATCCACAAAGCAGCAGCTATTTTTCTGAGCATGCTGAGCCTGTTGCAAGCAGCGAACGCAACAGAATGTTCGCTCAGCCATGCGACCTATCGCGAGCCGCGTTCGGGAGCGACGATACAGTTCCGGCCAACCAACAATGAGCCGGCCGCGCTGACGACCGAGGTCTTTTCGTTGATCGTGCCCAACACCGACATTCGTCTGCCGTCGGACATTACCTGGACCAATGGCAAGTACTCGTTTCCTGTGGGCACGATCCGGCACACCTGCACCGACGACGATCGTGAGGCTGGTCTCGAGGACGGCACCGGGCTGTGCAGAGTGTGGGATGGGCAGGTCTATGCGTTCAATGCAGGCGGTGCCGAGCAGTTGAGTTCCCGCGAAGCCTCGCCGGCACCGGCAGGGTTGCTGTTGCCTGACTTCGGCGCGATTTTTACCGAATGGCCCGATTTCGCCAAAGCCAATCCCGACGGTTCAGCCTGGGACGCCTTTAGCTTGACGGGTTGTAGCGATGAATAGCAAGAGACTGCCGGCCTGCATCTTCGCCCTGCCGGTCCTTATGGCCATGGCAACCGGCGCTCGTGCCGACCAAAGCAAGCCGTCGCGTCCGCCTGTCGACAAATGCGCTTGGGAACGGCTGGCGGACAAG
The DNA here is from genome assembly GCF_040320455.1 of Mesorhizobium sp. M0698. Lineage (NCBI taxonomy): Bacteria > Pseudomonadati > Pseudomonadota > Alphaproteobacteria > Hyphomicrobiales > Phyllobacteriaceae > Mesorhizobium > Mesorhizobium sp. M0698. The sequence continues at coordinate 387,638 of NZ_JAMYPQ010000001.1, forward strand.
GATGTTGGGCTGGCTGCCTGGGTGCAGCGCTGCGATTTCGGTTTTCGCCGGATTCATTTCGAGCTTGGCGGCAATGCTCTTGCCATCAAATACAGCGACGGCGGGCCGGCCGATCCCGTCGTCGAAGTCTTCGATATGCTGCCTGGCGAGGCCGCCGATGCTGCATTACAGCGCATATACTCGCAGAAGACCGAGAAGGCTGTCAGCACACGTTGCGTGTTCATGCCTTACACCGAAGGGGTCACGCCCACGGGCACCCTGCGGTATGTCTTCAGTCCCGATGCCGTTTATCTCAGTGAATTGAAAGCCGTTGCCGACCCTGACGAGGTCGGCGAACCGCCGTGCGGCGAATGGGGCGAAGCCCCGGACGGCATTCAGTATTTCGAGGTGCAATCACCCGAACTGCGAAAGCTTCTATTCGTTCGCGTTGGCCAGGAAGAGCCGCTGTTTGACGAGCAGACACTGCAAGTCCTGCCACCCGGATAGCGCCGGTAGATATCAGCCGTAGTGCCAGCTTGGCTTTGGCTCGGTGCCGGTGAACATCACCCCAATTCGGTCCTCGCGGCGCCAGCGGACCACCGCCTTGTAGGCAATGCCGTCGGTCGGAACATAGAGCAGGAACTCATCGGGCACGCGCGCGTCGATCGAGATCTTCAATTCGGCGCCGCCGGCATGCATGTTGCGCAGCGTGCATGTGACCTCGGAATTGCTCACGCCGGTCAGGATCGTCGCGCCCTTCAAGACGCGCTGCCGGTGTTTGTCCCTCTGTTCGTCCTCGGCCATCGCACGCAATCCAGCCATCTTCGCGTCTCGGGCGTTCTGATCGGGAGGATTATTAGACCTGCCTGATAAAAATAGCGTTATCAGCAGTGGAGGCTGGCGATTTTTCGCGGTTGCTGGCCGTAAGAAAAAATCGGCGCCGCAACGCGCGGCGCCAGACGATATTATTACCGGCCTGCTCAGCTATAGGGCGAGTAGCATTGCTGGCGCGGCCCGTTATAGGGCTGGAACGTGTTGTCCCAGGCGCGGTACGACCGGTAGCGATTGTAGCACCATTGGACATGCGCGCTGGAAAGCCGCTGTGTCCGGTAGTAGCGCCGCGGTGCGGGCGCATCGTAGTAGTTGTAATTGTTGTATAGGCTGCCGAGGCCAAACCCCAGGCCCAGCCCAAGAATCGCGGCGCCGGCACCATCATCGTAGTAACCGCCGCGGTAATGGCGGCGGTGATGGCGCCAACGCCAGTTGTCATTCCAGTCGCCATTGTCCCAGTGTCTCGAGAAATGACGGCCGCGGAAATTGTTGGACCGCCATCTCCAACCATCGTCGCCGCGCCATTGCCGAAAGCCGTGATTGCGCCAACGCCAGATCTGCCTGTCGTTGCCGCCTGCCCAATCTTCACGAATTTGCACGATGTCGGCGGCATTGCCCGCCACCGGCAGCAGGGGTTTGGGTATCGGCCCGGCAAGCGAGGGGGCCGAGAGGCCGGCGATCAGACCGAGGGCCATCAGCCCGGATCCGACAGAAGATAAAAAGAGCGGTTTCATCGCACTCTCCGAAGATTCAGGCCCCACGCCCAGAATACCCCGGGGAAGGGCCTATTGATGGAACTTTCCATCTGAACGGAAGATGAACAAAAAGGTTCCGTCAACCATGGCGAGCGCGCGATCAATCAGAGCCGCCTGGTTTCTGCGCCCTTGTTTTCGGGCGCGCTTGCGGGCAAAGGTCAAAGCCATGTCGCTGCGCCTTGCCACCTTCAACGTCGAAAACCTGATGAACAGGTTTGATTATTCCGGCTACCGCAACCAACTCAACGAAGACCGCACACTGGCGCTTTTCGACATTCAGAGCGAGGCCGAATACAAGATGCTCGAGCAGGCGCGGGCCATCGCCCAATCCGACGACACGCGGCAGCTGACGGCATTGGCGATCGCGGCCACCCGCGCCGACATCATCTGCATGCAGGAGGTCGACAATATCGAGGCGCTGAGGGCCTTCGAATATGGCTATCTGTTCAAGATGGTGGGGCAAGGCTACCGACAGAAATACACCACCGCCGGCAATGATTCGCGCGGCATCGACGTCGCCGTGATGATGCGCAACGAGACCGCGCAGGGCCAGCCGATCGAATTCGTGCGCATGACCAGCTACGCCTATGTCACGTTCGAGCAATTCGGGCTGCACACGGCGGAATTGGCAGCGCTTGGTTACCAGGCCAATGAACGCATCTTCCGGCGCGACTGCCTGGAAATCGATCTGACGGTGGCTGGCGCGCCGTTGACGCTCTACCTCGTTCATTTCAAGTCGATGGGCTCGCCCCGCAACGGCCTCGACGGCCGTGAAGCGACAATGCCGCTGCGCATCGCCGAAGCTCAAGCAGTGCGCCGGATCATCGAGGAGCGCTTCGGCAAGGACCATGCCGCCGACAAGCGCTGGGCAATCTGCGGCGATATGAACGACTACCGGCAGCGCGTGAAGATTACCGGCGATGCCGTCGACGGCTACCGTTTCGAGGTCATCGACGAGAGCCGGTCCTGCATCGATGTGCTCACTGCCGGCGGCTTTTGTGAAAACGCGGTCGAGCGGCGGCCGGAAATGGACCGCTGGACTTTCTATCACACACGCGGACCGGAAGAGCGGCATCTCTGCCAGCTCGACTACATCCTTTTGTCGAGGGCGCTGGCCAGGCAGAACGCCACCGCCGTTCCCGATATCATCCGCAACGGCCAGCCTTGGCGCACCATATTTCCGGCGGGCCAGGAGGTCGAGCGCTTCCCACGCGCCGGGTGGGACCGGCCGAAGGCATCCGACCATTGCCCGGTAGCAATTACCCTCGACATGGCGTGAGACAGGCGTGAGTTTCGACCTGCCGCGCAACGTCATCCTGCCGGTCGATGCCATCGACGTCAGGCTCGATTCCGGCCCGCATCCGTTCGAGCGCGATCATGCCGACGCGATCGCCGAGAACTGGCGGCGTGAGACCGCGGCCAAGCCGGCGCTTTTCGACGGCACCGTGGTGCTGCTTTCCGCTCTCAGCTATCGCGACAATCGCCTAGTCGGCCGTTGCCATGCGGTGCGGTATTCGACCTTCATGCTTTGGCGCGGCAATCGACAGGTGGCCGGGGCCGAGCACGCCTATGCCCATGCCATGCTGGTCGCCGGCGACAATGCGCTTGTGGCGATCCGCATGGCGCCGCATACGGTCAATGCGGGGCGCGTCTACTTCGCCGCCGGTTCGTTCGAGCCAAGCGATTTCCGCGATGGCCTTGTCGACGTCGACTTCAACATGATCCGCGAGGTGCGCGAAGAGACCGGTCTCGACCTGTCAGGCGCGACACGCGGCAGGCGCCATTACGCCCTGTCGACGGCAAGCGGCACGGTGATCTTTCGCCGCTACCGAGAGACGGCCTCCGCCGACGACCTGGCACAGCGGATCAGCGCTTTCGTCGCGGCCGAGTCAGAGCCTGAAATCGAAGGCCCCGTCATCATCCGCAATGCAGCCGACCTGCCGGACGGGTTGATGCCGCATATGAGACCGCTGATCGAATGGCACTTTGCGAGCGAGCAAGGTTTCCAACTCTAACGTCGTAGCCTACCTTCAATAGCCTTGCGGTCGTTGCGGGCGGCAACAAAATACAACAGCACGCCGAGACCCAGGAGCGCGCCCATCGTCGTTCCCATCGTCTGCCCAATTACCTGCTGGAAGTCAGCGGTGACGCGATCGGGATTCTCCATCCCATAAAGGATCAAATTCCACCAAAGCCCTGCCAAGGCGGCTTCGACGATCACAATCGCCAGAGCCAGTCGCGCTTTCTTGCTCATCCATTGTTCCCCCTTAGTCCCCAACAGCATTGTTATCATTGCAGAATGTGCTGCGACAAGGGCAGGTTGCATAAAAAATCGGCAGCGTCTGGAGGCGACACTTGCTGCAATGCCTATTCATGCCTCAGCGCGTCGATCGGGTTAAGCCGCGCGCCGCGCAGCGCCGGGAAGAAGCCGAACACCATGCCGATCAGCGCGGAAAAGCCGACGGCAAGCAGGATGACCGCCGGGCTCGGCGCAAACGGGATCGTCAGCGTCACCGAGGCGAGGCCGGCCAGCGCCAGGCCGATCAGGATGCCGATGATGCCGCCAAGCAGCGACAGCACGGTTGCCTCGACCAGGAACTGGATGAGGATGTGCTTTTCGTGGGCGCCGATGGCGAGCCTGATGCCGATCTCGCGCGTGCGCTCGGTTACCGACACCAGCATGATGTTCATAATGCCGATGCCGCCGACGAGCAGGCTGACGCCGGCGACGGCGCCGAGCATGCCAGTCATGGTGGTGGTGGCGCTGGCCATGGCATCGGCGATCTGGGTCATGTCGCGGATCGAGAAATCATCGTCACGGTCGGGCGTGATGCGGCGTGTGTCGCGCAAGATGTCCTCGACGCGCTGCTGCAGCACCGTGGTTGGCGTACCGTCGTCGGCGGCGACATAGATCGATTCGATGTCGCGATTGCCGGCAATGCGACGCTGATAGGCGGCGAGCGGCATCAGCACGACATTGTCTTGGTCCTGGCCGAAACCGGTATAGCCCTTCGGTTCGAGCAGGCCGATGATCTTGCAGGAGGTGCGGTTGACGCGGATGATCTCGCCTTCGGGGTCGCCGGCACCGAAGAACTGCTGGCGCACCGTCTCGCCGATGAGGCAGACGCCGGTGCCCGAGCGGGTTTCCGAATCACTGAAGGGGCGGCCCGAAACCAGCTTCCAGTCGCGGGCATCGAGATAGGCGCTGTCGGTTCCGGTGACGCCCGAGGTCAGGCTTTCGGTGCCGAAAATGACGCGCACCTGCTTTTGCGACGCCGGCGAGATGGCGCGCGAGCCGTCCAGATGCGCGGCAAGCGCTGCAAGATCTTTGTCGCCCAGCGGTCGGACGACCTGATCGAGCCCTCCAGGTCCGCCAGGCCCGGCCGGACGGCCGGAACGGATGACGAGCAGATTGCTGCCGAGCTTGGAAATATCGGACTTGACCTTTTCGGTGGTGCCCGAGCCGATGGTCAGCATGGCGATGACGGCGGCAACGCCGATGACGATGCCGAGCAGCGTCAGGAACGAGCGCAGCACGTTGCGGCGGATGGAGCGGAGCGAGAGGCGAACGGTTTCCCAGATCATGGCTAGGCCATCTCGAGATTGGCTGTGTCCAAGGCGACATGGCCATCGAGGAAACGGATCGTGCGCTGGGCATAGCCGGCAACGTCGGCTTCGTGCGTGACCATGGCGATCGTCAAGCCGAGTTCGGTATTCAATTGCGTCAGGAGTTCCATGATCTCGTGCGTGCGTGCGGTGTCGAGATTGCCGGTCGGCTCGTCGGCAACGAGCAGCGTCGGCCTGGTGACGATGGCGCGGGCGATCGCCACGCGCTGCTGCTGGCCGCCGGACAGCTCGGCTGGCGTATGATGCTCGCGGCCGACAAGGCCGACCTCGGCAAGCGCCTGCATGGCAAGGCCGCGACGCTCGCGGGCACCAACGCCGCGGTAGATCAGCGGCAGTTCGACATTCTCCGCCGCCGTAGTGCGCGGCAAGAGATTATAGCCCTGGAAGACGAAGCCCACATAGAGATTGCGCAGCTGAGCACGGCGGTTGCGGTCGAGACGGCCGGCATCGATGCCTTCGAAGCTGTAGGTCCCAGCAGTCGGCGTGTCGAGGCAGCCAATGATGTTCATGGCCGTAGATTTGCCCGAACCGGACGGGCCCATGATGGCGACGAATTCGCCGCGCCTGATGGCGAGGTCGACGCCGGCCAGCGCGTGCACCCGGGCTTCGCCCTGGCCATAGCTTTTCCAGACCTTGTCGAAGCCGATGAGGGTCGCGCCCGATGCCACGATCAGCTCCGCTGCTGCGAGGCGGTAATGACTTGCGCGCCTTCCTCCAGGCCGGAAACGATTTCGGTCAGTTCGCCATCTGTCGAGCCGACCCTGACGTTGACCGGATGCGGCCGGCCATTCTCCAGCACGTAGAGCGTGCGCGAGCCGTCGATGGGCTTCGTCGCCGCCTGCCGCTGGCGGTTGCCGCCCGGGCGCCCCATGCGGCCGGTGAACAGGTCGGTGAGGCTCCAGCCGCGGTCCGCCGTCTGCGCCGGCCGGTAGCGGAAGGCGATCGATGGCACGGTGAGCACGTTTTTGGCCTGCTTGGTGACGACCGAGACGGTGGCAGTCATGCCGGGCCGTAACAGAAGCTCGCTATTGTCGACATCCAGCCTTGCATCGTAAGTGACGACGCCGTCGGTGGTGACCGAGGCATAGGAAATGTCCCGGATCTCGGCGTCGAATGGCCGTTCAGGAAAAGCGTCGACGGTGAAGCGCGCATGCTGGCCAGGTTTTACTGCGCCGATATCGGCCTCGTCGACCGCAGCTTTCAGTTCCATGTTCTTCAAATCCGCGGCGATGACGAACAGCACCGGCGCCTGCAGCGAGGAGGCGACCGTCTGGCCGGGGTCGACCGAGCGCGTCAATATGATGCCATCGATCGGAGCGTAGATGGTACTCTTGGCAAGATCCGTCTGCTGCGCCTTGAGATCGGCATTGGCCATGGCGAGGTTGGCTTTGGCGATATCAAGCGCCGCCTTCGAGCGGTCGCGGGTGGCGGTTGCCGCTTCAAGCGACTGGTCCGTCGCCATGCCGCGCTTGGTGAGTTGTACCGCGCGCACCAGGCCCTTTTCGTTTTCGGCCACGGTCACGGTGGCGTCCTCGACGCTCGCCGCCGCTGCCTTGGCGGAGGCCTGGGCGCGCTCGATCTGCACCTCCAGCTTTGCGGTGTCGAGCGCGGCCAGCACATCGCCCTTCTTCACCAGATGGTTCTCGTTGACTGAAACCGAGCGGACGACGCCGGAGAGTTCGCTGGAAATATCGACCTGGGTGAGAGGCTGCAGCGTGCCGGTAGCCGAAACCGCGACGGTAAGGTCGGCCATGGCGGCCAGTGTCGTGGTATACTCGATCTTGGCGGGCGAGCCCGCATACCACTGGTAGCCGACGACACTCGCGGCGACGGCAAGCAGTGCGAACACTGCGTAAAGCCAACCGCGACGGCGTTTTGTCTTCAGGCCCTGGTGGTCGAGCCCGAGCGCCGTCTCGATGGCGGAAGCGGATTCCGTCTTTGGCAGATTGACAATCTGGTCCACGCCAGACCCCTATGTTCAGTGATATCCCATCGGTGCACAAATCAGGCCTTATGGTTCAAAATTCAAATTAAATTTCGCTCATGTTTGGAATGAGGCAGAGGACTTACTGAGATGCAGCCGCGGAATTACTTGCTTTACGACGTATTCACCACCAACCGGCTGGCCGGCAATCCGCTGGCCGTCGTGCTCGACTGTGATGGGCTGGACGTTGCGGCGATGCAGGCGGTGGCGCGCGAGTTCAACCTGTCCGAAACCGTCTTCCTGCTGCCGCCGGACAACCCGAAGCACCGGGCCCGCATCCGTATCTTCACGCCCGACTATGAAATGCCGTTCGCCGGCCACCCAACCGTCGGCTCGGCGATAGCGCTCGCCGAAATGGCGGGAGAGGCCGCCGGCATCTTCGTGCTCGAGGAGAATATCGGTCCGGTGCGCTGCGCTGTCAGCAAGCACGACGGTTCGACCTTTGCCGAGTTCGACCTGGCGAAACTGCCGGCGCAGCTGGCATTGTCGGCCGATCCCGAGGCGATCGGCGCGGCCCTTGGCCTTGGGCCGCACGAGATCGGCTTCGAGAACCACCGCGTTTCGTTCTGGTCGGCGGGCGTGCCCTACGTGACCATCCCCGTCGCCAATCTGGAGGCGGCCGCCCGGATCAGGCTGGACAACCAGGCGTGGTCGGAGCTTGCACCACGCAAGAGCGATTGGGCCTTCGCCAGCCCCTATGTCTATTGCCGCGAGACGGTGCATCACGACAGCGCCTTCCATGTCCGCATGATGGTGCCCGGCAATCCGTCCTACGAAGACCCGGCGACCGGCTCAGCGGCGGCCGCCTTCGCCGGCGCGATCATGCATTTCGACGGCCCGACCGACGGTGTTTCACAACTGTGGATCGAGCAGGGGCTGGAGATGGGCCGGCCTTCGCGCATTCGCCTCGAACTGAATGTCGAAGGCGGCAAACTGGCGGCCGCCCGCATTGGCGGCCATGCGGTGAAGGTGGCTGAAGGCAGGCTTTTTGTCTGATCCTACCCTTACGTTTCGTCATCCTAGGGCGGACCAGGAGCGAAGCGACGTCGCGAAGACCATAGGATCCATGCCGTGACCGGACGGCAATGCGCCGACGGTGCAAGCTGGACTTCAACGAGCCGCCGTCTTCTGCTCATTTGCGGACGGATGCTAATCCGCGTCGCTGCGTTCTTCGACGACTGTAACGGCATGGATCCCAGGGTCTGCGCTCCGCTTCGCGTTCGCTCCGCCCAGGGATGACGAGACCCCCGGTGCGATTTGTCGGGAAATGAATCGGCAGGGCTGGACATGGCGGATGTCGGCGGCTATATGCCCGCCAACGCCGGTTTTACCGGCCGAGTGGGTGCGTAGCTCAGTTGGTAGAGCAGCTGACTCTTAATCAGCGGGTCCACAGTTCAATCCTGTGCGCACCCACCAAAAATCTCCGGGATTTGGTGGAAAGACCTTACATCGAGCCGCGGCGCGAGACAGCTTTTGCCCGTCGCACATGTCGGCAAGCGGCTAGCTGACTCGCCCGACTATTGGATAGTGGGCTTCAGATAGGTCAGGATTGCTCGCGTTATGGCTATCACGCCGTCGACGGCATCGAAGTTTGTTTTGCTCTTGCTTGCGATCCATTCGAGTTCAGGATGCCTGGGCAGTCGAAGTGCATGGAATAGCGCCTCGCCCGAGAGACCGCCCAGTTCAAAGAATGTAGGTTCACCGTCTGCGTAGTAAGAAAAGTGAAAATCCAGCCGAATCGCCCCACCATATCCAAGCTTAAAGGTCATTCTGACTGTAACATTGTGACCAAATCTGTCCTCAAAAATTCCGCAGAACCTAAGGTCCTTGGCATCATAGCTATGCCATTGCCTCGCCAATCCCAAAGAACTCCATACCTTCAGGGTATGGGCTTTCAGTTCTTTGCGATTAGGGAATTTCGTCAATTCCGGGGTCAGATGGATGGGCGGATCACTGTAACCTGTCTCTGTTCTCCACTCTTCCGCAGCACTGCGAAGATCTTCAAAAATTTGGATGATTGGCGGATTCGTCGGATTCCCAGAGCGAACCGAAATCCGGCATTGAGAAATCATCTCGCACAGCTCTTCGACCGTATGGCCCGATCGCTCTGCCCAATCTTCGGTGGCGCGTATCCACGGGGAATTGTATTTCAGCCCGGCAAAAGCGCCGCTCTTGCTATCGAAATCTCTGATGATCCGAGCAAGAATATCGCGAAGCCCCTGTTTGGGGTCTCCGAAAATCTGTGAGAGTTTGTTCATCAACGCGATCCGCGCTTGGCTCCGCCTTACTTCTCCGAAACACCAGCCTCAGCAAAGCTTGCCATGCGGGCATGGCATTCGAGCGCTGAACGAACAATGTTGACGGCGAGGCAGGCGCCGGAGCCTTCACCGAGCCGCATGCCGAGGTCGAGCAAGGGTGGCAGGCCGAGCGCTTCGAGCAGGCGGCGGTGGCCGGATTCAGCTGAGACGTGAGCGGCCATGGTGTGAGCGAGGCCAGCAGGGTGCAGCGCTGCCAAAGGTGCGGCGGCGGCGGTGCAGACGAAGCCGTCGAGCAGCACCGGGACGCCCAGGTGGCGCGCAGCTAGCGTCGCACCAAGGATCGCCGCGAGCTCGCGGCCGCCGAGGGCTGCCGCTACCTTCAGGGGGTCGGCTAGCGCCGGGGCGTGGCGCTTCAGGCCGGCCTCGATGGCGACGATCTTGCGCACGAGGCCGGCGTCGTCGACGCCGGTGCCACGCCCTGTCCATCGCTCCGCGCCGCCGCCGAACAGCGCGGTCGAGATGGCCGCCGCCGGCGTGGTGTTGCCGATGCCCATTTCGCCGAAACATACAAGGTCGAGATCCCTGCTGATCGCGTCGTAGCCTGCCGAGACGGCGGCGAGGAAGGCTTCGTCGTCCATCGCCGGCTCTTGCGTGAAGTCGCCGGTCGGACGGTCGAGGTCGAGCGGGATGACGTCCAGCTCCGCGCCGGCGATGCGGGCAAGCTGGTTGATGGCGGCGCCGCCGCCGGCGAAATTCGCCACCATCTGCACGGTGACCTCCGACGGGAAGGCCGACACGCCTTGCGCGGTGACGCCGTGGTTGCCGGCAAAGACGAAAACCTTGACGCGGTCGAGCTTTGGTATGTCGCGGCCCTGCCAGCGCGCCAGCCAGGCGGCTACTGTCTCCAGCCGGCCGAGGCTGCCTTGCGGCTTGGTCAGCGTGTCCTGGCGGTGGGCGACGGCGTTGGCCGCGGCGTCGCTGCCGCTGTGCAGGTCGAGGCAGGCGGCGCGCAGTTCATCGAGCGATTTGAAAGGCATGGGGGCAAAATCTCCGAAACAGAGTCAAGACAGGGAAACGGAAGCGACGAGCAGGATTGCGATCTCGCCGAGCTGCTGCAGGGCGCCGACGGTGTCGCCGGTCTGGCCGCCGATCTGGTTGAGGCAAAGCGCTCGAAATGCGGCAAACAAGAACGCAAGCAGGATGAGCGCGAACATGGCAGCACTGAACCCAAGCGCCAGCAGCGCGACGGCGCCGAGCACGGCACCGATACCAGCGGTTTCAGTGGAGACGGTGCCTGCATCGGCCGAGAGGCCGTCGGCGCGGGCCGGCGGCAGCAGGTGCATGAAGGCGCCGAGCAGGCCGCGCGAGGCCGCATGCGCTGCAATGAGAGCCCAGAAGACATGAGCCGGGCCGGCGAATCCAGAGAGCACGCTCCAGCGGATCAGCAGCGAGACAGCAAGTGCACAAGCGCCGTAGGCACCGATGCGGCTGTCGCGCATGATCTCCAATTTCCTGCCGCGCGTCTTGCCGCCGCCAAAGCCGTCGGCCACGTCCGAAAGCCCGTCCTCATGCAGGCAGCCGGTAGCGAGCAAGATCGCGGCAAGGGTCAGCGCTGCAGCAGGACCCTCGGCAAGGCCGAGCCTCGTCCCGACGGCGTAGACCAGCGCACCGGCCAGAGCGACGGCGAGACCGGCAACGGGTGCAGCCCAGATCGCAGCGGCAAGGCTGCGGCCACGGAAGTCGGCTCTCGGCAGCGGCAGCCGGGTAAAGAAGACGAGGCAAAGCGCGATGTCGTCGGTAAGCTGCCGTTGCGAGACGTTCATGCGCCCCTCGCAATGGCATGGAAGAACGTGCCGCTGACATTGCCGCGCCGGTAGCCCGAGGCGCCGAGCGGATTTCCTTGACCGTCGGCGAGGTCGGCCAGCGGCTCGTCATTGCCGGTCGCAATCATCTGCGCGTAGTGGAATTCGTGGCCGCGGATCAGCGTGCCTTGGCTGCCGAGCGGACAGCCGGACCGCAGCCGCGCCTCGCGGTAGCCGAGATTCATCTTGCGCTTGGCGAAGCTGGTCAAATGGCCGAGGAGGCCAAGCATCCGATGCGTCTCGCCCGACGCGTCCTCGAGCGCTTCGCCCAACACCATGAAGCCGCCGCACTCGCCGTGCACCGACCGCGTGCCGGCGAACCGCGCCATGCCGGCCCTGAAATTCGCCGCGGCCGCGAGGCGGCCGGCATGAAGCTCGGGATAGCCGCCGGGCAGCCAGCAGACATCGCAATCGTCGCCTGGCGCCTCATCGGTGAGCGGCGAGAACGGAACGATCTCGGCGCCGGCCTTGCGCCAATGCGCGGCAACGTGCGGATAGAGGAAGGTGAAGGCGGCGTCCTCGGCCAATGCGATGCGCTGGCCGGGCGGCGGCAGCCCGTCGTCGAAATTGCCCGGCGCGGGCGTGAATGGCGCCGCCAGCGCCATAATGGAGTCGAGGTCGAGCGACCGCTCGACCATGTCGGCCAGCCGGTCGAGATGCGCCATCAGATTCTCATATTCGCCGGCCTGGACGAGGCCGAGATGGCGCTCGGGCAGGTTGAGCGAGGGATCGCGCAGGATGGCGCCGACGACAGGCAGGCCGAGTGCCTCGATGGCATCGCCGCATAGCCGGCGGTGGCGCTCGCTGCCCAGCCGGTTGAGCACGACCCCGGCCATGCGTACATCCGGGTCATAGGTGGCAAATCCCCTGGCGACGGCCGCTGCCGTGGTCGACTGACCGGAGACATCGAGCACAAGCAGCACCGGCAGGCCGTAAAGCCGGGCAAGGTCGGCAGCCGAGCCGGAACGGCCTGGAGCAGCAGGGATCCCGTCGAACAGGCCCATGGCGCTTTCGAGAAAGATAAAATCGGCATCTTCGGTCGCTTCGCCGGCCAGTGCGTTGAGCAGGGCGGGCGGCATTGCCCAACTGTCGAGATTGACACCGGACAGGCCAGTGGCTGCGGTGTGGAAGCCGGGATCGATATAGTCCGGGCCGGATTTGGCGCCGCGCACTTTCAGGCCGCGCCGGGCAAGTGCGCGCAAAATGCCGATGGTGACGCTGGTCTTGCCCGAGCCCGAGCGCGGCGCGCCGATGATGATGGCGCGGGTCATGACTCACCCGCCAGTGCCGCGCGCATCCCGACAATACCGCCGACGACGATCAGCGCCGGCGAGGTCAAGCCGGCTGCGGCCGTTTCCTCGGCAATCGTGGCGAGCGTGGCGACGACGATACGCTCCTGCGGCGTCGTCGCGGCAACGATGACCGCGGCGGGCGTCGAAGACGGCAGGCCGCCCTCGAGCAACGAAGCGGCGATCAGCGGCAGGTTGGCCATACCCATATAGACGACCACCGGCTGGCCGGTGCGGGCGATTGCCGCCCAGTCGAGATCATCATCGGTGCCGGCGGCATGGCCGGTCGCCAGGATCAGCGCCTTGTTGATGCCGCGCATGGTGCCGGGAATGCCGGTCGCGGCCAGCGCGCTGAGGCCGGACGTCAGGCCAGGCAGGATGCGGAACGGGATAGTTTCCCCGGCCAACGCCAGCGCCTCTTCGCCGCCACGCCCGAAAATATAGGGGTCGCCGCCCTTCAGCCTGACGACGCGCCGGCCCGCGCGCGCCAGCCGGACCAGCAGAGCGGTGATGTCGTCCTGCTTCATCGACGGCTTGCCGCCGCGTTTGCCGGCATAGAACAGTTCCGCGCCCTCGGCGACAGCGACGACTTCTGGCGAGACCAGCGCGTCATAAACCAGCGCGTCGCACTGTCCGAGGGCGGCCAGCACTTCCAGCGTCAGGCAGCCGGGATCGCCAGGGCCGGCGCCGGCCAGCCAGACATGCCCGGGCTCAAGCTGGCGCGGCTTGAAGTTGAGCCGGGTGAGCGCCTGCTCGACCGTAGTGTTTCTGTTGCTGCCGCTCACAATCCGTCCCGTCCGCGAAAGCGTCGCTGGTAGTGCGCGTCGTACAGTGAACTTTCGCCAAAGCCCTCCGCCGCCAGCGAGCGGCCGACGAAGATGATTGCCGTGCGTTCCATCGGATCGGCGGCCAGTTGCGCCTCGATGGTGGCCAGCGTGCCGGTCAGCACGCGCTCGTCCGGCCAGGAAGCACGGAAGACGACCGCCACCGGGCAATCGGCGCCATAGAACGGCGTCAGTTCGGCGACGATCCGGTCGATAGCGTGGATGGCAAGGTGGATGGCCAGCGTGGCGCCGGTGCGGCCAAAGCCGGCCAGCGTTTCGTCGGGAGGCATTTGCGAGGCGCGGCCGGAGATGCGGGTCAGCACCAGGCTTTGCGCGACTTCTGGAATGGTCAGCTCGCGGCGCAGCGCTGCCGCCGCAGCGGCGAAGGACGGCACGCCCGGCGTCAGCGTGTAAGGAATGCCGTGCTTTTCCAGCCGGCGGATCTGCTCGGCAACGGCGCTCCACACCGAAAGATCGCCGGAATGCAGGCGGGCGACATCATTGCCGGCCGCGTGGGCGGCCAGATATTCTGCCTCGATCTCGTCGAGCGACATCGGCGCGGTGTCGATCAACCTCGTTCCGGGCGCGCAGTGCTGCAACAGCTCCGGCGCGACGATCGATCCGGCATAGAGGCAGACGGGACAACTGCCGAGCAGGCGGCTGCCGCGCAAGGTGATGAGGTCGGCAGCACCCGGGCCGGCACCGATGAAGTGAACGGTCATGCCGCATCTCCGCTGATGGCGATGGCGCAAGTGACAGCACCGAGCACGGTGCGCGGCCCGAGCAGTTTTGCGCCTTTGCCGGCGGCGGCAAGCGCCGAGGCTTCGGAAACCGACGGCGTGCCGGCATGCTCCTGCGATAGGTCGGAACGGCTGGTCGTAGATGCGGCTTTGAGTTCATCCTGTTCGACGACGATCACCGGAAGGCGGAGTTCGCGTCCGGCGGCGAAGATTGCCGCTTCATCCTGCTTGAGAGACGCGGTCGCGAGGGCTGAAAGCGCGGGCAGGGCAAGCCCGTGCGCTTCCAGGGCGGTTTCTACCGCGGCAAGCACGTCGCGCGCGCTGACGCCTTTGCGGCTGCCGATGCCCGCGACCATCATGGCTTCACCCAGCTCCATTGAGTGACCGGCATAGCCGGCCGCCACGCCTGCATCGAACCGACCGGCGAAGCACGGGATACAGCGATGCGGGTGAGCTGGCCGCCGAGCGCGGCGTGACGGGAAAGCAGCAGCGCCTCCATCTCCAGGGTCACCGCATTGGCGACGAGGCGGCCGCCGGCAGGCAAGGCATCGATGGCTCCTTCCAGCACGCCGGCATCGCTGCCGCCGCCGCCGATAAAGATCGCCGCGGGCGTCTCCAGCCCGGCAAGCGCTTGCGGTGCCGAACCTTCGACGACGGTGAGACCGGGAACGCCGCAGGCCGCGGCGTTGCGTCGGATGCGGGTGGCGCGGGCCGGATCGGCCTCAACGGCAATGGCGCGCATGGAGGGATGCGCCAGCATCCATTCGATGCCGATGGAGCCCGATCCGGCACCGATGTCCCACAGCAGTTCGCCGCGCCTTGGCGCGAGAGCGGACAGGGTGACGGCGCGCACTTCGCGCTTGGTGATCTGGCCGTCATGCTCGAACAGGTGATCGGCAAGTCCGGCGGCGAGCGACAGGATCCGTGCTTGCGAAGTCGATTCAACTTCGATCGCGAGCACGTTGAGCGGGTTGATCTTTTCGAGATCGAAAGTGCCGGCGCTCGCCGAGCGCAGCCTTTCGTTCGGCCCACCCAGCGCCTCCAGCACCGTCAACCGCGAAGCGCCGAAGCCAAGTTCGGTCATGAGACGGGCAATCGCTCCCGGTGCATCGCTGTCCGAGGTCAGCGCGAGAATGCGGGTGCAAGGATGCAGCAACGGCCGGATCAGGTCGAGCGAGCGACCATGCAGCGAGGCGGTCTCGATATCCTGCAGCGGCCAGCCAAGGCGGGCGGCGGCCAGCGAAAAGGCCGAGGGCGCG
Source organism: Mesorhizobium sp. M0698 (assembly GCF_040320455.1). Classification (NCBI taxonomy): domain Bacteria; kingdom Pseudomonadati; phylum Pseudomonadota; class Alphaproteobacteria; order Hyphomicrobiales; family Phyllobacteriaceae; genus Mesorhizobium; species Mesorhizobium sp. M0698. The sequence goes on from NZ_JAMYPQ010000001.1 coordinate 403,046, forward strand.
GGGATCACCCGCATACCCTCTGCCGCGACCTTGCGGGCGAGGGTGACGCCGACACCGTGGTAGAAGGGATCGCCGGAGGCCAGCACGCAGACGCGTCTGCCGGAGAGCGCCAGCACGTCGCGCAGCTCGGCATCGAAAGGTGTCGGCCAGGCGCGCGCTTCACCTTTGGCGAGCGACGCGACGAGGGCAAGATGGCGCTTGCCGCCGAAGACGAATTCGGCCTCCGCGATCAGCCGCTTGGCCTCGTCGCCGAGACCCGCTACACCGTCCTCGCCGATGCCGATGATCGTGAGCCACTTTGAGGTGAGCTTGGCGCCGCGCGGAGCTTCAGCAGGCATGATGACCCACCGCATTCTGATCCTCGGCGGAACCACCGAAGCCCGGCAACTGGCCGGAAAGCTGGCCGCGCGCGCGGATATTTCGGTCATACTGTCGCTGGCCGGCCGCACCGAAAACCCGGCCGCGCAGGGGGTGCCGGTGCGGGTCGGCGGCTTCGGCGGTGCCGCCGGGCTGGCGGCGTATCTCCGCCAGAACAAGATCGACCTGCTGATCGACGCCACGCATCCCTATGCGGCGCGAATCTCCGCCAATGCGGCGGAAGCAGCGCGCATGACCGGCGTGCCTATCGTTGCGCTCAGGCGTCCCGGATGGGAGGCGGTCGAAGGTGATCGCTGGATGTTGGTCGACACCGTTGCCAGCGCGGTGACGGCTTTGGGATCGGTGCCGCGCCGCGTGTTCCTGGCGCTCGGGCGACAGGAGGTCGCTGCCTTCAAGGCCGCTCCCCAGCATCATTATCACATCCGCAGTGTCGACCCGGTCGAGCCCAGGCTCGCTGTGCCCGACGCGAGCTATCTCTTGGCGCGCGGGCCGTTTCGGGAAGTCGACGAACATGCACTGCTTCTGCAACACCACATCGAAGTCGTTGTTTCCAAAAACAGCGGCGGCGAGGCGACCTACGGCAAGATCGCGGCGGCGCGAGCGCTGGGAATCGAGGTGGTGATGATCCGCAGGCCGGCGCTGCCGGACGTCACGTCGGCTGAGACCGTCGAATCTCTTGCCGAGATGGTCGATCATTTTCTGGTCGGTCATGTTCTTGGGCCAGCTGCCGAACGCGGCGTGTAGACCAGCGCGGCCTTGTCACCCCGCTTGATGATCCTGGTTTCCGGCGAGCCGATGATGATGCAGGTCGACATGTCGGCCTTCGCGGCATCGGCGTCGGCCAGCAGAAAAACCTCGATGCGCTCGTCGGGACGGCCGGCGGCACGGCCGAAGATCACCGGCGTGGTGCCGGGCAGGATCGCAGCAAGGCATTCGAACGCGCGGCCTAGCTGCCATGGGCGCGCCTTGCTGATCGGGTTATAGAGCGCGATTACGAAGCCGGCTCCGGCTGCCGCCAGCAGGCGTAGCTCGATCAGGTCCCACGGCTTCAGATTGTCGGACAGCGAGATGGCGCAGAAATCATGGCCGAGCGGCGCGCCGATGCGGGCGGCGACGGCGAGCATGGCGGTGATACCGGGCACGATGGCGATGTCGACCGCGCGCCATTCGGGTGGGCCCGCCTCTATCGCCTCGCAGACGGCCGCGGCCATGGCGAAGACGCCGGGATCGCCGCCCGACACGACGGCGACATCGTGGCCTTCCGCAGCCTTCAGCAGCGCGTCCTTGGCGCGCGCGAGTTCCTCGCGATTGTCGGAAGCGACGCGAATCTGGTCGGGGCGCAGATCGAGCCGGTCAAGATAAGGCTTGTAGCCATAGAAGAATTTTGCCTCGGCAACGGCGCGGCTTGCCTCCGGCGTCACCTGGTCGGCGCCGCCGGGCCCGAGGCCGATGACGGTGAGGCGGCCGCTCATGCTTCGGCTCTCAATGCGTTTGGCCGGCCCGACCAGCCGGCCACCAGCACGATGGCGAAATAAGGCGCCTGGCCATCCTTTTTGTCGGCAAGCCGCATCGAGACACCGCCCGGCATGGTGCCGCGCTCGACATAGATGGCCCGCGCCAGCTTGTCGGTTGCCTCCAGCGCGCGCCTGATCTTGGGCAGGTTGCGGCCGACCTTCATGATCACGGCGGCGTCGGTGTCGGCGAGGCGGCGCATCAGCTCGAATTCGCTCATTGTGCCGGGCAATACGGTCAGTACGTCGTCGCCCTGGACGATCGGCAGGCCGGTCGCCGACCAGCAGCCGGACATGGCGGTGATGCCGGGAATGACTTCGGTCGGGAAGCGGTGCGCCAGCCGGACATGGAGATGCATGTAGGAGCCGTAGAAAAGCGGGTCGCCTTCCGAAAGCACAGCGACCATCCTGCCGGCGCTGAGGTGCGCGGCGACCTTTTCGGCCGATTCCTCGTAGAAATCGGTGATCTGCGAGCGGTAATCGCTGTGATCCTTGTCGATTTCGGTCGTCACCGGATAGAGCAGCGGCAGTTCAATCAAATCGGAGCGAAAATGGGTTTCGACGATGGCCCGGGCGTTGCTGTTGTTGCCGCGCTTAGCGAAATGCGCGACGACATCGGCCTCGGCCAGCGCGCGCACTGCCTTCAGCGTCAAGAGTTCCGGGTCGCCGGGTCCGGTGCCGACGCCGACAAGCCTGCCTTTTGCAATCGCATTCATAGGCCCGGCCTCGCCAAAGCGTTGAGCGCGGCGGCGGTCATGGCGCTGCCGCCCAGCCGGCCGCGCACGATGGCGTAAGGCACGCCATAGGAATTTTCGGCCAGCGCATCCTTCGATTCGGCGGCGCCGACAAACCCGACCGGCATACCGATGATCGCCGCCGGCTTCGGGGCGCCGTCGCGCAGCTTTTCCAGCAGATAGAAAAGGGCTGTCGGCGCATTGCCGATGGCGACGACCGAACCGGCCATGCGCTCGCCCCACAGGTCGATCGCCGCGGCCGAGCGGGTGTTGCCGATCTTTTTCGCGATGTCGGCCGTCCGCGGATCGCGCAGCGTACAGATCACCTCGTTGCCGGCCGGAAGCCGGGCGCGCGTGACGCCATGCGCGACCATCTGCGCGTCGCAGAAGATCGGCGCGCCGGCCCCCAGCGCCGTGCGCGCCGCGGCAACGAAATCGCTCGAGAAAACGAAGTGCCTGCAAGCGTCGACCTGGCCGCAGGCATGGATCATGCGGATGGCGACGTCGGCCTCGGCTTCGGAAAAGCGCGACAGGTCGGCCTCGGCGCGGATGATGGCGAAGGAGCGCTCGTAGATCGCCGTGCCGTCACGGATGTAGTCGTAGGCGTTCTGGGCGGGCATGCTCATTCCTGTCGATAGATTTCGGTGATGCCGGCCGCGCCGAGCCTCGCCAGGCAGGCGGTAGCGGTTTCGCCGGGATGTCGTGCGCTGCGGATCATCGCTGCAACGCGGCCGATGCCGTGCGCGGCGTCGTAGCCCGGCCTGTATCCGGCGGGCAATGCCTTTGCCGTCCCGTCCACGACAAGTCCGGCTCCGTTTTCGCCACCGACCAGGGTCAGCGCCGCCGGACCGGGATGGGCGCAACCCTTGGCGCAGCCGGAGATGTGCAGCGTCAGCGAGGAATCGAGGATATCGCGGTCTTCCACGGCGATGGTCTCGGCGATGTTGCGTGTCGCGATGCGGCCCGAGGCACAGGCGGAAGCACCCGGGCAGGCGGCGATCCTGGTGCGCGGATCGGCTGCGTCGGTGACGAAGCCGAGGGTTGCGGCGGTTTTCTGGAGTGAAAGACATGCGGCTGGGGAGAGGCCAAGCAAAAGCAGCGTGCGACCCGGCGCCAGACGGATTTCGGTGGTGCCGAGGATGAGGGCGTATTGGGTGAGATCGATAAGTTTTTGCGCTGGTATGCTGCCGAACGGCAGGCCGATGCCGAGGGAGGTACTGCCGGCTGCCAGATCGAAAACTCCGATGGGCCGGCGATCCTTCGCGCCCCCCTCTGTCCTGCCGGACATCTCCCCCTCTAGGGGGGAGATTGCGCCTTCGTCTCCGATTTCGCCAATCGCCGAAGGTGCTGGGGGGAAGCCGCCGGCGAAGCTGCCGATCTCCCCCCTTGTGGGGGAGATGTCCGGCAGGACAGAGGGGGGCGCGACGGATCGCCAACTTGCGAGAGATCTCAGCTGCCTCGCCGTCAAATCCCGCGCATGGGCATCGCGGCCCTTTTCGGCAACCATCCTGAGAATGGCGACGGCGATGTCACAAGCCGCATCTTCCTCGGACATCGCCAGCGGCGTGGCACCCTGCGCATCTCCGGCGAGCGATACCCGCCACTTAATTCCGTCGGCGGCCCGCACCCCGACCAGCCTGACATCGGCCGTAACCGCATCCATTGTCAGCTGCCCGCCGCCGTCAACAATCACCGACACCTTCGGGCCAAGCCGTTGCGTAACACCGGCGTCCTCAATTGCCGCCCGAATCCGCTGCGCCATTGGGCGCGGGTCGGCTATCTCCTCCTGGTCGAGCCCGGCCAGCGGGCCGGTCTCGACCGGCACGCCGGTGCGCACCGCGATGCCGAGCGCATCGACCTCCATCGCCAGCAGCCGCGCGCTTGCCGACGTCAGGCCGCGGATCTGCAGGCTGCCGCGGGCGGTCACTTCCATGATACCGTTGCCATGGCGCAAGGCAGATTCGCAGAGTCCGATCAACGATTTCGGCAACAGTCCTCCAGCGACCGGATTGAGCCGCACCAGCAGCCCGTCGCCGGTCTGCATCGGCGCGGACAAGGCAGGGCAGGCGCCACGGCGCGAGAAAGCGTTCATGCCGCCACTCCCAGAGCTTGCGCTTCGGCAATCAGTGCGGCGAGATCGTCATCGATCGAATTGCGCAGCGGATGCCAGAGCCCGCGCCGCCGTGCCGACAGCAAACGCTCGGCAATCACCTTCGCCGCCGCCGGGTTCTCGCGCAGTATGAAGGCGCGCACCACGGGGTCGCCAAGATAGGCGTCGTGCATCGCCTCGATCAGCGTGCCCGATATGGCATGGGTAGTCTCAGCAAAGCCGACAAGCCGGTCGACCGTCTCGGCGAATTCCGAGGCGCCGCGCGGGCCATGACGCATCTGGCCGGCGATGAAGCGCGGGTTGACCGCGCGGGCGCGAACTACCCGGGATACGGCCTCACCAACCGAGCGCGGCTTCGGTCTTTGCGGGTCCGTGGTGTCGAGCACGATCACGTCGGCGTTTTTGCCGAGCGCGGCAAGTGCTGCCGAAAAGCCGCCGATGAAGGCGACGTCGGCCGAGCCTTCGAGGATGTCGCGGCCGGGGTCGTCGCCGCTATGAACCAGAAGGTCGGCCTCGGCGAGGCGATCCTCGAACGCGCCGGGCGCCGAAATGCCTTTGCCCTCGGAGCCGCCATAGGCGTGCGAGGTGGCGGCGAGATAGGTGCGGCCGATCTCTTCGCGCGCGGCCCAGTCGCCGCTCGACAACAAGTCCTCGACGCCCGCGCCGTAAGTGCCCGGCGAGGTGCCGAAAATGCGCGGGCCGATCTTGCCGTCGATGCGGGTCCTAGCGGCGAGCGGGTTTTCCGAATCGTCCTCGTCGCGGGTCGCCACCGCGTTGGCCGCGGCGTCGATCAGCGCGATCTGGGTCGGGAACATGTCGCGGAACAGGCCCGATATGCGCCAGGTGACATCGATGCGCGGAAGGCCGAGTGTTGCCGGCGGCAGCACATCTATGCCGGTGATGCGGCCGGTGGCGGAATCCCATTGCGGCCGGCAGCCCATTAGCGCCAGGCCTTGCGCGATCTCCTCACCGCCGGTGCGCAGCGAGGCCGAGCCCCACAGGTCGATGACCAGCGAGCGCGGCCAGTCGCCATGCGATTGCATGTAGCTGCGGACCACTTCTTCCGCTGCCATCTTGCCCAGATCATAGGCGGTCGGCGTCGGCATGGTGCGCGGGTCGGCGGTAAACAAATTGCGGCCGGTGGGCAGCACATCGCTCCGGCCACGCGCCGGCGCACCGGCCGGACCGGCAGCGACGTGGCGGCCATCGAGGGCGGCAAGCAGCGCGGTTTTTTCAGCTGCCGCACTTTGCCGCCGCAACGGATCAGCCTCGCCTTCCGGCGCGCGGCCGTAAATGTGCAGGCCGTCCTTGATGGCGAAATCCTTGAGATCGCAGAGCCAGGCGTCGATGCGGCGCAAAGCCTCGTCGGCTGCGTCGGTCCTGGCGACGCCTGCCTCTGAGGCGAGGCCGGTCTTTTCCGCCGTCTCGACGATCAGCTTCGCCAGGCGGTCGCGGCGGCGGCGGTCGAGCCCGTCGGCCTGGGCATATTCGTCAACCAGTCGTTCAAGCCTGTGCTGGTTTTCGTCCAGCCCGGCGCCGGTCAGCGGCGGCGGCAGATGGCCGAGCGTGACGGCGGCAATGCGCCGCTTGGCCTGCGCTGCCTCTCCCGGGTTGGAGACGATGAAGGGATAGATGACGGGCAGGGGACCGGTGACTATCTCGGGAAAGCAGTTTTCGCTGAGCGCCACGGTCTTGCCGGGCAGCCACTCCAGCGTGCCGTGGGCGCCGACATGGACAATTGCATGGATGCCGAGCGACTTGCGCAGCCAGAGGCCAAAGGCGACCAGCGCATGGCGCGGCGGCAGCGTCGGGTCGTGATAGTCGGCGCGGCGGTCGGCTGAGCGCCCGCGGTCAGGTGCGAGTGCCACGGTGACGTTGCCGAAGGTGGCTGCGCGGAAGGCGAATTTTGCGGCGCTAGGCGCCTGAACACCCCCCTCTGTCCTGCCGGACATCTCCCCCTCAAGGGGGGAGATTGCGCTGTTGTCTCTGCTTTCGCCAATCACCAAGGATGTTGAGAGAGAGCCGTCGGCGAAACTGCCAATCTCCCCCCTTGAGGGGGAGATGTCCGGCAGGACAGAGGGGGGTGCCTCGCACAAACTTGTCTCATCTGCCGCATTCCCCCAAGCCGCCTCTACCGCAGCGATTGCCGCTGCAGGCAATTCCTTCGAAAAGGTCTGATAGTCGTGTAGGGCCAACCCTTGGCTGTCCTTTTCCAGCACCTCTAGCAACTCGCGCGGCGTTTGCGGAATCCTTTCAACGGCGTAGCCCTGTTCGCTCAGGTCGTGCAGCATTGCCAGCACGCTGGACGGCACGTCGAGACCAACCGCGTAGCCGGTGCGACCGGGGGCGCTCGGATAGTCGGGGATCAGGATGGCGAGCTTGCGCTCCGCACGCGGCGTCCGCTGCAGGCGCACGAAGGCCTCGACACGGTTCGCCACTTGCGCCACGCGGTCGGGCTCAGGCCGGTTGGCGAAGGCGCGGAAGGCCAGCGCCGGGTCGGTTTCGCTTTCGCTCTTGAATGAAATGGCGCCGGCCAGGATGCGGCCGTCGAGCTCGGGCAGGACGACATGCATGGCAAGGTCGGCGGGCGCCAGGCCGCGCTGATTGGTTTGCCAGATGTCGCGGCGGGTGGTCGCGACGATGACCTGGAACACCGGCACGCCGGCGCGGTCGAACAGGGTTTCGACACCGGGCTCGGCACCCGAGGCGAAAGCTGTGGCGGTGATGATGGCGGCAGGCTTCAGGGTTGCGAGCGCGGTTTCGACAAAGGCGAGCGACGCCGGGTCCTTGAGGCTGGAGACGAACAGAGGCACGGGAGCCATGCCGCGGTGGCGCAGGGCTTCGAAAAGCGCGTCGATGGGCGCGACATCGGCGGCGAGCAGCATCGAACGGTAGAAGAGAATTGGCACGACGTCCCCCTTCCCCTCGAGGGTAGGGTGGCCCGCAGGGCCGGGTGCGGTCGTCACGGCAGTGCGCGACGTTTTGTGTAGGCGCGCTTCGGAGAGGACCCCACCCCCGGCCTGCGGCCGGACCCTCCCCTCGAGGGGGAGGGGGACGCCGCGTTCTACTACCCCCAGTCCCGGCTCGTAAAATCCCGCCTTTGGCACGCTAACAGGTTCGGCTACCGCCGCACCCGATCCAGCGAGACTTGCCAGCCTCTGCACCAGCGCCGTCATATTTGCCGGCCCGCCCTCGCGGAAATAGCCAAGCAGGGCGTCCAACTCCTCGCGCGGCAGCGTCGAGCCTTCGATCAGTCGCAAATCCTCGTCGTGGCTCTCGCCCGGTAGGAGCGCCAGCTTGATACCGCGATTTCGCGCGATAACGGCGAGCTGGTCGCAGCCATAGCGCCACCAGTCATAGCCGCCGAGGATGCGGACCAGAATGACCTTGGCGTGGCGGGCGACGCTGTCGATCCACAGGTCGACGGACATCGGATGGCGCAGGTCGCGCAAGGCGGCGAGCCGCATCGACGGCAGGCGGTGCGCATCTGCCTTCCACGCCGCCGCCAGCCCGGCCAGGTCGCTGTCGGTGAAGGACAGCGCCACGACATCCGCAGGCGTTTGCCTGAGATCGACGGGCTCGGCGAGATCGTCGAGCGAGGCGGATGTGGTGGTGAGGATGTGCATCGCGGCTCGTGCCTGGGGTCAGCCGGCGAGGATACGCTCGATGGCCGGGCGGTTCAGCCCTTTCAGGCCGATGACGACCAGGCGCGAGCGGCGGTCGTCTTCAGCGGTCCAGGCGCGGTCGTAATAGTGGTTGACGCGCGGACCGACGGCCTGCAGCAGGAGCCGCATCGGCTTGCCGCCGACTTCGACGAAACCCTTGACGCGCAACACGTTTTCTTCCTCCGCCGCCGTGGCGACCCGTTGTGCGAGCTCGTCCGGGTTGGACACAGACGCGATGTCGATGACGAACGAGTCAAAATCGTCATGTTCGTGGTCGAGCTCGTCGTCGTGGTGGGTCTTGCGATTCTCGATGTCGTCCTCGACGGCGAGGCCGAGGCCGAGCAGCACCGACGGGTCGACCTTGCCTTGCGAAGTCGGTACGATCTTCACCGCCCGCGCAACATGCTTTCCGATCACGGCATTGGCGCGGGCCGCGCCGGCTGTGTCCATCAGGTCGCTCTTCGACAGGATGATCAGGTCGGCGCAGGCGAGCTGGTCTTCGAACACTTCCTCGACCGGATCGTCATGGTCGAGCGTCTCGTCCTGCGCGCGCTGGGCCTGCAGGGCGTCCATGTCGTTGGCTACGCGGCCATCAGCCAGCGCCGGCCCGTCGACGACGGCGATGACGCCATCGACCGTGACGCGGCTTTTCACGGACGGCCACTGGAAGGCCTGGACCAGCGGCTTGGGCAAAGCAAGGCCGGATGTCTCGATCAGGATGTGGTCGACCCTCGGCGTCAGCGACAGGATCTGGTCCAGCGCCGGGACGAAATCATCGGCGACGGTGCAGCAGATGCAACCATTGGCCAGCTCGACGATGTTTTCCTCGGGGCAGGTGTCGATGGCGCAGCCCTTCAGAATCTCGCCGTCGATGCCGATGTCGCCGAACTCGTTGACGATGATGGCCAGGCGCTTGCCTTTGGCGTTTTCGAGCAAATGGCGGATCAACGTCGTCTTGCCGGCGCCGAGAAAGCCGGTGACCACGGTGCAGGGAACGCGCGAAAGGGAGGCAGCGGTCATGTCAGGTCCTTCAAAACGTCAAGGGGAGGGATGCGGGCAACCAGGCCGCGCTTCAGGCAATCGGGACGGCCGCGCCATGGAATGAGCCCATCCGTCGCGGTGGCGAACAGCTTTGCCCCGGTGACGAGATCGGCCCCGCTGGTCGTGGTCAGATCACCGAAGACGTAACTCCAGCAGCCGTCGCGCAGCATGGCCGCGCTGAGCCGGCGCTTGCAATTGCCGAGGCATTCGACGGTGCGGATTTTGATGTTTTCGCTGGAAGCGGCGCGGCGCGTGTCCTCTGCGAGCAGTTCGCCGGCGCGCGGATGAGCGTCCGAACCGGTCTCGTCACGGCAGGACGAGCAGACGATGACGGTAACGCCGGCCGGGGAATCACCATGGCCGGACAATAAATCCGCTGTCTCAGCCGGAAAACTGCTGTCGCGTTCCAAATCAGGCTCCTTGCCCGGAAAACCCGCCAGGCGATCGGATTCTTATGTCCTAGACGGCAGGTCTCCTGGCTCGCGGGTCATCGCCTGGGTGCCGCCTTCCCGGGAATATCCCAGTGGTTTTCGGCCTTGGCTCGTCGCTTACAGTTGCGGGGACAGCCGCGGATTTGAAATCGAGATTTCGCACCGCATTCCCTCTTGGCCCCTGCCGTTGCGGGCAGGGGACCGTCTGGAACGGATTTAGGCTTGTGGAGCCAGTCGTGTCAACGCACGTCTATGACGCGGCGATATCCGCGAGCGGCCGGCCGAGGTCGCCGGCAGCGGTCACCTCGATGCGTTCCAGGCCGAGCCAGCCCTGCATCTGCTTCAATTCCTCGAAAAGGGCGGCTGCGGTTTGTGGCGGGGCGCCGGGCTCCGCATAGGCGGCGTGGACGCGCAACACACCGGCCGGGCGGTCGGCCCTGAGGTCGACGCGCCCGACGATGCTGTCGCCGAGCAGGAATGGCAGCACATAATAGCCATACCGGCGCTTTTCGGCCGGCGTGTAGATCTCGATGCGGTAGTGGAAGTCGAACAACCGCTCGGTGCGCGACCGCTCGAAGACGACAGGATCGAACGGCGCGAGCAAGGCGCGCGCCTCGATCTTGCGCGGCAAACGGGCGTCCTTGTGGAGATAGGCTGTTTTGCTCCAGCCTTCGACGCTCACCGGCAACAGGTCGCCGGCCTCGACCAACTCCTCGATGCGGCCCTTGATGTCGGCGGGCGAGAGCCGGAAATAGTCGCGCAGGTCTCCTGCCGTGGCGATGCCGTGGGCGCGGGCCGAGATGCGCAGCAATTCGCGGTGAGCATCCTCGGGACAGGGAATCGGTAGCGCGAGTACCGCCGGCGGCAATACGCGCTCCGGCAGATCGTAGAACCGTTCGAAGCCGCGGCGATGCGCCGTGGTGATGCGGCCGGCCCAGAACAGCCATTCGAAGGCGTGCTTGGCATGGCTCCAGCCCCACCAGCCGCCCGAACCCTTCTGCCCTTCGAAAGCCGACGCTGCGATCGGGCCTCGTTCGGCGACCTCGCGATAGATGTCTTCGATATAGGCGGCGTGCTCGCGACCCCATTTGGCCAGTCCGCTGTACATTTCGTCGCCGCGTTCGGCCCGCTGCATGCGCCAGCGCATCAGCGGATAGGTCTCGACCGGCAAGAACGAGGCTTCATGCGCCCAATATTCGAAGACCATGCGCTTGCGCGTTACCGCGGCGTTGTCGAGCAACGCCAGCTTGTAAGGGCCAAGCCGCGAATAAAGAGGCATATAATGGGCGCGCACCACGGCGCTGACGGAATCGATCTGCAGCAGGCCGGTACGGGCAAGCACCCGGGCCAGATGCCGGCGGTCAGGCGTGCCGGTGGGGCGCGGGTCATTGAATCCCTGTGCCGCGAGCGCAATGCGACGGGCCGTGGCAAGCGAGATTCTTTCCTTCATGAAGGCGGCATCCGGACGATTTTAGACAGAGAAAATGACCTGCGATTCCGTGCCATGCTAGCAGGGTTTTGGCGGCATCCATGTCAGGAGAGAAAAGTGGAGTAAAAAGTGAAGGAAATCAAACAGGAGCGGATCGGACCAGTTTTCCCGGATATGCCGTCCAGCACCGCGATTTGAACAAGGTTTGACTTGCTTCGCCGAAAGCGCTGCGCTAACCCTCGCCGCGTTGCAGCATAGAGCCCCCTTAAAACGGTTCAGTGGTTAAACTGTCACGCTTCCGCAAGTGGGTCCGGTGCTGTAATCAGAGTGGATTGGCCGCCAACGGAAACTGCAGCATGAACGCACTTTTAGGTTCGTACCTGCCCATCGTCCTGTTCATCGGCGTGGCGCTGATCGTCGGGCTGGCGCTGCTCGCTGCACCGTTCCTGGTGGCCTACCGCAACCCCGATCCGGAAAAGCTTTCCGCCTATGAGTGCGGCTTCAACTCGTTCGACGACGCCCGCATGAAGTTCGATATCCGCTTCTACCTGGTGTCGATCCTGTTCATCATCTTCGATCTGGAGGTGGCCTTCCTGTTTCCTTGGGCGGTGTCGTTCAGCCAGATCGGCATGCTCGGTTTCTGGTCGATGATGGTGTTTTTGGCGGTGCTGACCATCGGCTTTGCCTATGAATGGAAAAAAGGAGCGCTGGAATGGGATTGAACGACAGTTCCGGCACGCTCGTCGCGCCGAAGCCCAAGGGCCTCATCGACCCCAACACCGGCAGGCCGGTCGGGTCCGACGATCCATTCTTCCTGGAGATCAACAACGAGCTCGCCGACAAGGGCTTTCTCGTCACCTCGACCGAGGCGCTCATCACCTGGGCGCGCAGCGGCTCGTTGATGTTCATGACCTTCGGTCTCGCCTGCTGCGCGGTCGAGATGATCCATACGTCGATGCCGCGCTATGACTCGGAGAGGTTCGGTGTCGCGCCGCGCGCGTCCCCGCGCCAGTCCGACATCATGATCGTCGCCGGCACGCTGACCAACAAGATGGCGCCGGCGCTGCGCAAGGTCTACGATCAGATGCCGGAGCCGCGCTACGTCATCTCGATGGGCTCCTGCGCCAATGGCGGCGGCTATTATCATTATTCCTATTCGGTGGTGCGGGGCTGCGACCGCATCGTGCCGGTCGACATCTACGTGCCCGGCTGCCCGCCGAGCGCCGAAGCGCTGCTCTACGGTATCCTTCTGCTGCAGAAGAAGATCCGCCGCACCGGCACGATCGAGCGGTGAGCGGCATGACCCAGGCGTTGAATGACCTCTCGACCTATCTCGGCGAGAAGCTGATCGGCCGGATCGGCGTGGCGGTGCTCGCCTATGGCGAACTCACCATCTCGGTCGAGCCGCGCGACCTGATCGAGGTGGTGACCTTCCTGCGCGACGACCCGAAGTGCCAGTTCATTTCGATCATCGACGTTTGCGGCGCCGATTATCCATCGCGCGCAAAGCGCTTCGACGTGGTCTATCACCTGCTGTCGCCGAGACAGAATATCCGCGTCCGCATCAAGGTCCAGGCCGACGAAGAGACGCTGGTGCCGTCGATCACCGGGATTTATCCCGGCGCCGACTGGTTCGAGCGCGAGACCTACGATCTCTACGGCGTGCTATTTTCAGGCCATCCGGATCTGCGGCGGATTTTGACCGATTACGGCTTTGAAGGCCATCCGCTGCGCAAGGACTTTCCGCTGACCGGCTTCGTCGAGGTGCGTTACGACGACGAAGCCAAGCGCGTCATCTACGAGCCGGTGGAGCTCAAGCAGGAATTCCGCAATTTCGATTTTCTGTCTCCGTGGGAAGGTACGGATTACGTGCTTCCGGGGGATGAAAAGGCAAAGCAGTAAATGGCTGAAACCTCCGTTCGCAACTTCAACATCAATTTTGGCCCGCAACACCCTGCGGCGCATGGCGTTTTGCGCCTCGTGCTGGAGCTTGACGGCGAAGTCGTCGATCGCGTCGATCCGCATATCGGGCTGTTGCACCGCGGCACGGAAAAGCTGATCGAGGCCAAGACTTATCTGCAGGCCGTGCCCTATCTCGACCGGCTCGATTATTGCGCGCCGATGAACCAGGAGCACGCCTTTGCGCTCGCCGCCGAGCGGCTGCTCGGCATCGAGGTGCCGAAGCGCGGCCAGTTGATCCGAGTGCTCTATTCGGAAATCGGCCGCATCATGTCGCACATCCTCAACGTGACGACGCAGGCGATGGATGTCGGCGCGCTGACGCCGCCGCTGTGGGGCTTCGTCGAACGCGAAAAGCTGATGGTGTTCTATGAGCGTGCCAGCGGCTCGCGCATGCACGCGGCCTATTTCCGCCCCGGCGGCGTGCATCAGGACCTGCCGCAGAAGCTGATCGAGGACATCGGCAGCTGGATCGACCCGTTCCTGAAATCGCTCGACGACCTCGACTCACTCTTGACCGGCAACCGCATCTTCAAGCAGCGCAATGTCGACATCGCGACGGTGTCTCTGGCCGACGCCTGGGCCTGGGGTTTTTCCGGCGTCATGGTGCGCGGCTCGGGTGCACCCTGGGACCTGCGCAAATCGCAGCCCTATGAATGTTACGCCGAGATGGATTTCGACATTCCGATCGGCAAGAACGGTGACTGTTTCGACCGCTATCTGGTGCGCATGGAAGAGATGCGCCAGTCGGCCAAGATCATGCGCCAATGCGTCGACCTGTTGCTCGGTAAGGAGGGCAGCGGGCCGGTGTCCAACCTCGACGGCAAGGTGGTGCCGCCGAAGCGCGCGGCGATGAAGCGCTCGATGGAAGCGCTGATCCATCACTTCAAGCTCTACACCGAAGGCTACCGCGTGCCGGCCGGCGAGGTCTATGCCGCCGTCGAGGCGCCGAAGGGCGAGTTCGGCGTCTATCTGGTCTCCGACGGCACCAACAAGCCCTATCGCTGCAAGCTGCGCGCGCCGGGTTTTGCCCATCTCCAGGCCATGGATTTCCTGTGCCGCGGCCACATGCTGGCCGACGTCACCGCTGTGCTTGGTTCCCTCGATATCGTGTTTGGTGAGGTCGATCGGTGATGATGGGAATGGCTCGACCGTCAAAGGCGTTTCTGGCCGCGGCATGCCTTGCGGCTTCCGCTGAAGTGTCGCTTGCTGGGTCCGGTGAGGGTCTCTCGTCAACCGATCTTCTCAAAGAGGGGTTCAAGCTTATTGCAGAAGGCGATCTGCTTACAGTCCGTGGCTTGAGCACCCAGACCCCAGCAATGGATGAGGGCATTCTTGTCCATGGCCGGCCGTCGACATCGTCCAACTGCGCGGTTCATGACAACCTCGTAGCGTCATTGATCCCCGAAGAATATCGTTGCAAGCCAATAGCTTGGGTGTATAGCCGCTATGACGGATACATCCGCCTGAAGCGTGGAAATGAAGAGTTCGTATGCGTTTTGGGGCGATCCGAGGATTGCTATCGCGCCTACAGCTCTAATCAGTAGAAACATAGAAGCGAAATCGTAATGTCAGTCCGCCGTCTCGCAGAAGCCAGCCTCCAGCCAGCCTCCTTCGCCTTCAACCGGGCGAATGCGGCGGCGGCGAAGCAGTGGATCAAGAAATATCCGAAGGGGCGCGAGCAATCCGCGGTCATCCCCTTGCTGATGCTGGCGCAGGAACAGGAAGGCTGGGTGACCAAGGCGGCGATCGAGACGATCTCCGACATGCTCGACATGCCCTATATCCGTGGGCTGGAAGTCGCCACCTTCTATACGCAATACCAGCTCAATCCGGTCGGCAGCCGCGCTCATATCCAGGTCTGCGGCACCACGCCCTGCATGCTGCGCGGCTCGGAAGCGCTGATGGATGTGTGCCGCTCGAAGATCCATCACGACCAGTTTCACACCAATGACAAGGGCACGCTGTCGTGGGAGGAGGTCGAGTGCCTCGGCGCCTGCGTCAACGCACCGATGGTGATGATCTTTAGGGATACTTTTGAGGATTTGACGCCGGAGCGGTTTGCCGAGATCATCGACCTCTATGACGCCGGCAAAGGTGCTTCGGTGACGCCAGGACCGCAAAACGGCCGCATCACCTCGGAGCCGGCCAGCGGCCTGACGACCCTCAAGAGCGAAAAGGCGATCCTCAAGGCGACCCGCGACCGGGAAACCAGGGCGGCGGCCAAGGCCGCCAAGGATGCAGAGCCGGCGGCTGCCGCCGCAGCATCAGTTCCGCCAGCTGCTCCTGCGGCGCCGGTTGCGCCCTCGAATGCCAGCAAGCCGAAAACCGATGCGGTCGAGACCAGCCCGGCGCTGAAATCGCCGTCGGCGACAAAAGTCGCGCCCGCGGTGGAGAAGGCGGCGAGCGTCGCAGCGCCTCTGCATTCGGCCGCCAATGCCAATAAGGCCGAGCCGCAGGTCGAGGACGTCTCGAAACAGCGCAAGGGCCCCAAGAACAAGGCCGAGCCGGCGTCTGCCTTCAAGGCGCCGGAGGCCAAGGTTAAACCGGCGAAGGCTGTCGCCAAGGCGGCCAAGCCGTCGCCCGGAAACAAGAGCCGGCCGACCGGCAAGAAGCCGGTCTGAGGAACGAGCAATGCTTCAGGACAGAGACCGCATCTTCAACAACATCTACGGCCGCTTCGACAAGTCGCTGGCCGGCGCCATGGCGCGCGGCGCCTGGGACAACACGCCCGGCATCGTTGCCAAGGGGCGCGAGTGGATCGTCAACGAGATGAAGGCATCGGGCCTGCGCGGCCGCGGCGGTGCCGGTTTCCCGACCGGGCTCAAATGGTCGTTCATGCCCAAACAAAGCGACGGCCGGCCGAGCTATCTCGTCGTCAATGCCGACGAGTCCGAGCCCGGTACCTGCAAGGACCGCGACATACTGCGCCACGACCCGCACACGCTGGTCGAAGGCTGCCTGCTTGCCGGCTTCGCCATGGGCGCGGTCGCAGCCTACATCTATGTGCGCGGCGAGTTCATCCGCGAGCGCGAGGCGCTGCAGCGCGCCATCGACGAGGCCTATGCGGCCAAGCTGATCGGCAAGAACAACACATCCGGCTACGATTTCGACATCTACATGCATCACGGCGCCGGCGCCTATATCTGCGGCGAGGAGACGGCGCTGCTCGAAAGCCTCGAGGGCAAAAAGGGCCAGCCGCGGCTGAAGCCGCCATTTCCGGCAAATGTCGGCCTCTATGGCTGCCCGACGACAGTCAACAATGTCGAGTCCATCGCTGTCGCGCCGACCATCCTGCGCCGCGGTGCCGCCTGGTTCTCGTCCTTCGGCCGGCCCAACAATGTCGGCACCAAGCTGTTCTGCATCTCCGGCCACGTCAACAATCCGTGCACGGTCGAAGAGGCGATGTCGATCCCGTTCCGCGAGCTGATCGAGACGCATTGCGGCGGCATTCGCGGCGGCTGGGACAATCTGCTGGCGGTCATTCCGGGCGGCGCCTCGGTGCCGCTGGTGCCGGCCGAGCAGATCATCGACGCGCCGATGGATTTCGACGCGCTGCGCGACCTGAAATCGGGCCTCGGCACGGCGGCTGTCATCGTCATGGACAAATCGACCGATATCGTGAAAGCGATCGCGCGGCTGTCCTATTTCTACAAGCACGAGAGCTGCGGCCAGTGCACGCCCTGCCGTGAGGGCACCGGCTGGATGTGGCGGGTGATGGAACGGCTGGTGCGCGGTGAGGCGCAGAAGCGCGAGATCGACATGCTGCTCGACGTGACGAAGCAGGTCGAGGGCCACACGATCTGTGCGCTGGGCGATGCGGCAGCATGGCCGATCCAGGGCCTGATGCGGCATTTCCGCGGCGAGGTGGAGCGGCGCATCGACGAGTTTTCGCGCAACGCACATCGCGCCGAACCGGTGCTGGCGGCGGCGGAATAGAAGAATTCAAAAAATTGCGGGCGAATGCCCGAAACGAGGAAACGAGCGCGGGGCAGACGGAAACGACCAGGAGACCACCTATGTCGCTGTTTTCGACACCCGACGATTTTACGCCCGATATGGACCCGTTGTTGAAGATGAACCAGGATCTGACCAGGATGATGCCGAAGGAGATGGCCAATGCCGTCAATCTCCTGGCGCATCCTGTCGCGGGCGCGGCGGCGATGACGGCACTCGGCATCGGCCTTGCCAACCACGCCTTTGGCATCTGGATGGGCGTGCTTTCAGGCGCGGCCGAGACCTCGCAGCGGCTTTGGCAGCCAGTCGCCGAGGATTTCGAGGCGCGAATGGAACGCGTTTCCGCGACCGGCAAAAGCTCATCGATAAAGGCGCGCGCGGCGACCAAAACCCTGATTGCCGAAGCGCAGTCCTTCGCCAACGATGTGACCGATATTGCGACGAGCACCGCTGCGCGGAGCTTGGCGAATGGCAGCACCGTTGCAGCGGATGCGTCGGCCGGGCTGATGCCGGAGGATTTCAAGCAGCCCAAGCCGATGGATCGGCCAGCCAAGCCCGCCGACCTCAAGGCGATATCGGGCATCGGGCCGAAACTGGAAAAGGTGCTGAACGGCCTTGGCATTTGGACATACGCCCAGATCGCCGCGTGGACGCCGCAAGAGATCGCCTGGGTCGAAGATTACCTGTCGTTGAAGGGCCGCATCGGCCGTGACGGCTGGATCGGTCAGGCGGCCGCGTTGGCCGGGGCCAAAAAGTGAATTCAATATCGTGCGCGGTCTCGGCTGCGCCCGGAAGGAAAGATTGCGGAACGTCCGCAGGGGTTTGAGGCGAAATGGCAAAGCTCAAGGTCGACGGGAAAGAGATCACTGTACCCGACCATTACACGCTGCTGCAGGCGGCCGAGGACGCCGGCGCGGAAGTGCCGCGCTTCTGCTTCCACGAGCGGCTGTCGATCGCCGGCAATTGCCGCATGTGCCTAATTGAGGTGAAGGGCGGCCCGCCCAAGCCGCAGGCATCCTGCGCCATGGGCGTGCGCGACCTGCGCCCCGGCCCGAACGGCGAGCCGCCGGAAATCTTCACCAACACGCCGATGGTCAAGAAGGCGCGCGAAGGCGTGATGGAATTCCTGCTGATCAACCATCCGCTGGACTGCCCGATCTGCGACCAGGGCGGCGAGTGCGACCTGCAGGACCAGGCGATGGCGTTCGGAGTCGATTCCTCGCGCTACCATGAGAACAAGCGGGCGGTCGAAGACAAGTATATCGGGCCGCTGGTCAAGACGATCATGAACCGCTGCATCCATTGCACGCGCTGCGTCCGCTTCACCACCGAGATTGCGGGCATATCCGAGCTCGGCCTGATCGGCCGCGGCGAGGATGCCGAGATCACCACCTATCTCGAAAGCGCGATGACTTCGGAACTGCAGGGCAATGTCATCGACCTTTGCCCGGTCGGTGCGCTGACCTCCAAACCCTACGCCTTCCAGGCACGGCCGTGGGAACTGACCAAGACCGAATCCATCGACGTGATGGACGCTGTCGGCTCGGCGATCCGAGTCGATAGCCGAGGCCGCGAAGTGATGCGCATCCTGCCGCGTACCAACGAGGCGGTGAACGAGGAGTGGATTTCCGACAAGACCCGCTTCATCTGGGACGGTTTGCGCACGCAGCGCCTCGACCGCCCCTATGTGCGCAAGGACGGCAGACTGGCCCCGGCAAGCTGGGCCGAGGCTTTTGCCGCGATCAAGGAAGCGGTGTCGAATGCGGCACCCGAAAAGATCGGTGCCATTGCCGGCGATCTCGCAGCCGTCGAGGAGATCTACGCGCTGAAGCTTCTGATGGCTTCGCTCGGCTCGAAGAACACCGACTGCCGCCAGGACGGCGCCGCACTCGATCCGTCGCTCGGCCGGGCGAGCTATGTCTTCAACCCGACCATCGAAGGCATCGAACAGGCCGATGCGGTGCTGATCATCGGCGCCAATCCGCGCTTCGAGGCATCCTTGCTCAACGCCCGCATCCGCAAGCGCTGGCGGGCCGGCAATCTGCCGGTCGGCGTCATCGGCGATGTCGGCGATACGCGCTATGATTACGAGCAGCTCGGCGCCGGGCCGGAATCGCTGAAGGATCTGGCCGACGGTAACGGCAAGTTCTTCCAGCTGCTGAAGAAGGCGACGCATCCGCTGATCATCGTCGGCCAGGGTGCGCTGGCGCGTCCGGACGGGGCGGCCGTGCTCGGCCAGGCGGCGAAGCTCGCCGTCGCCGTCAATGCCGCTAGGGCCGACTGGAACGGCTTTGCCGTGCTGCACACCGCCGCGGCACGCGTCGGCGGCCTCGATGTCGGCTTTGTGCCGGGCGAGGGCGGCAGGAACGTCGCCGGCATGCTGGGCGAGACCGATGTGCTGTTCCTGCTCGGCGCCGACGAAATCGATATGGCCAAGACCGGCGGCGCTTTCGTCGTCTATATCGGCACGCATGGCGACAAGGGCGCACACCGCGCCAACGTCATCCTGCCGGGAGCCGCCTATACCGAGAAGTCGGGCACCTTCGTCAACACCGAAGGCCGCGTGCAGCAGACCAACCGGGCCGGCTTCGCGCCCGGCGAGGCGCGCGAAGACTGGGCGATCCTTCGGGCACTGTCGGATGTGCTCGGCAAGAAGCTACCGTTCGATTCGCTGCCGCAGCTACGCGCAAAGCTCTATGCGGAATACCCGCATCTTGCCCGCATCGACCATGTCGCGGCCGGCGACCCGGCCGACATCGCCAGGGTTGCCAAGCTCGGCGGGCGGCTGAACAAGGGCACCTTCACCTCGCCGGTCAAGGATTTCTACCTGACCAACCCGATCGCGCGGGCTTCCGCGGTGATGGCCGAATGCTCGGCTTTGGCGAAGAACGGCTTCAGGCAGGCGGCGGAGTAGACATGGACACCTTCTTCTCCTTCTACGTGCTGCCGGCGCTGCTGATCCTTTTGAAGTCGGTCGTGCTGATCGTCGTTCTGTTGATCTTCGTCGCCTATGTGCTTTACGCCGACCGCAAGATCTGGGCGGCGGTGCAATTGCGCCGAGGCCCGAATGTCGTTGGCCCATGGGGCACACTGCAGGCCTTCGCCGATCTGCTGAAATTCGTCTTCAAGGAGCCGGTCATCCCGTCCGGCGCCAACAAGGGCGTTTTCCTGCTGGCGCCTTTGGTGTCGGCGGTGCTGGCGATCTCCGCCTGGGCAGTCATACCGGTCAATGAAGGCTGGGCGATCGCCAACGTCAATGTCGGCATCCTCTATGTCTTCGCCATCTCCTCGCTCGAGGTCTATGGCGTCATCATGGGCGGCTGGGCCTCCAATTCGAAATACCCGTTCCTCGGCGCACTGCGCTCGGCGGCGCAGATGGTGTCCTACGAGGTCTCGATCGGCTTCGTCATCGTCACCGTGCTGCTTTGCGTCGGCTCGCTCAACCTGTCCGACATCGTCTTGTCGCAACAGGACGGGCTGGGCACGCGGCTCGGCCTGCCCAACACCTTCCTCGACTGGCATTGGCTGTCGCTGTTCCCGATGTTCATCGTCTTCTTCATCTCGGCGTTGGCCGAGACCAACCGGCCGCCCTTCGACCTTGTGGAAGCCGAATCGGAACTCGTCGCCGGCCATATGGTCGAATATTCCTCGACGCCGTTCCTGTTGTTCTTCCTCGGCGAATATGTCGCCGTCGTCCTGATGTGCGCACTGGCCACCATATTGTTCCTCGGCGGATGGCTGCCGCCCTTCGACTTCGCACCCTTCACCTGGGTGCCGGGGCTCATCTGGTTCGTGCTCAAGGTCTGCCTGGTGTTCTTCATGTTCTCCATGGTGAAGGCGTTCGTGCCGCGCTATCGCTACGACCAGCTGATGCGGCTCGGCTGGAAAGTCTTCCTGCCGATCTCGCTGTTCATGGTGGTCGCCACCGCCGCCTTTCTCAAACTCACCGGGTTTGCCTGATGTCAGCATTATCCCAGGCCGCCAAGTCACTGCTTTTGCAGGATTTCGTCAGCGCTTTCTTCCTGTCGATGCGCCAGTTCTTCGCGCCGAAGGAGACGATCAACTATCCGCATGAAAAGGGGCCGGTCAGCCCGCGCTTCCGCGGCGAACATGCGCTGCGCCGCTATCCGAACGGCGAGGAACGCTGCATCGCCTGCAAACTGTGCGAGGCGATCTGCCCGGCACAGGCCATCACCATCGAAGCCGGCCCACGCCGCAACGACGGCACACGGCGCACCGTGCGCTACGACATCGATATGGTGAAATGCATTTATTGCGGCTTCTGCCAGGAAGCCTGCCCGGTCGACGCCATTGTCGAGGGGCCGAATTTCGAATTCGCGACGGAAACGCGCGAGGAGCTTTATTACGACAAGGACAGGCTCCTGGCCAATGGCGACCGCTGGGAGCGTGAGCTGGCGCGCAACATCTCGCTGGATGCGCCTTACCGCTGATATTTGACGCATGGACGGGGCGAGGGGCCTGGTTTAAGGAACACGCAACTTGCCGACCGGAGGCGGTGGCAAAAAACAGGACGAACGTCCTGTTCTGACAGGAAACCCGGGGGAACCCATGCTGAGTGGACTAGAGGCGGCCTTTTTCTACCTCTTCGCCTTTGTCGCGGTGGCATCGGCGTTCATGGTCATTTCGGCGCGCAATCCCGTGCATTCGGTGCTGTTCCTGATCCTGACCTTCTTCAACGCCGCCGGCCTGTTCATGCTGACCGGCGCCGAGTTCCTGGCGATGATCCTGCTCGTCGTCTATGTCGGCGCGGTGCTGGTGCTGTTCCTGTTCGTCGTCATGATGCTCGACGTCGACTTCGCCGAAATGAAGGAAGGCGCCCTGCAATATGCACCGATCGGCGCGCTGGTCGGGCTGATCCTGGCGGCGGAGCTGATCGTGGTGCTCGGCGGCTATACATTCGCGCCGAAACTGGCGGCGACGGTCGCGAAACCCATTCCGGACCTGGCCGCGCGGTCGAACACGGCAGCGCTCGGCGACATCCTCTATACGGATTACCTCTATTACTTCCAGGTAGCGGGGCTGGTGCTGCTGGTCGCCATGATCGGCGCCATCGTGCTGACGCTGCGCCACAAGCCGGGCGTCAAGCGGCAGTCGATCGCCGCCCAGGTCGGCCGCACGGCGGCAACCGGAGTGGAAATCCGCAAGGTCAAGACGGGCGAAGGAGTCTGAGATGGTCGTCGGCATCGCGCACTACCTGACCGTATCGGCGATCCTGTTCACGCTCGGCGTGTTCGGCATCTTCCTGAACCGCAGGAACGTCATCGTCATCCTGATGTCGATCGAGCTGATCCTGCTTGCGGTCAACATCAATTTCGTCGCCTTTTCGGCGGCGCTCGGCGATTTGGTCGGCCAGGTGTTCGCACTGTTCGTGCTGACGGTCGCGGCGGCCGAAGCGGCGATCGGCCTTGCCATTCTCGTCGTCTTCTTCCGCAACCGCGGCTCGATCGCGGTCGAAGACGTGAACATGATGAAGGGTTGACGGAACCACCATGTATCAGGCCATCGTCTTCCTTCCGCTGCTCGGCTTTCTGATCGTCGGCCTGTTCGGCACCTCGCTCGGGGCCAAGGCTTCCGAATACATCACCTCGGGCTTCCTGGTGATCGCGGCCGTGCTGTCGTGGGTCGCCTTCTTCTCGGTTGGCTTCGGCGGCGGAGAGGTGTTCACCGTGCCGGTGATGCGCTGGATCCAGTCGGGCGGGCTGGAGGCGTCCTGGGCGCTCAGGATCGACACGCTGACGGTGGTGATGCTGGTAGTTGTCAACACGGTGTCGTCGCTGGTCCATATCTACTCGATCGGCTACATGCATCACGATCCGGACCGGCCGCGCTTCTTCGCCTATCTGTCGCTGTTTACCTTCGCCATGCTGATGCTGGTGACGGCCGACAACCTCGTGCAGATGTTCTTCGGCTGGGAAGGCGTCGGCCTTGCCTCCTATCTGCTGATCGGCTTCTGGTACAAGAAGCCGTCGGCCAATGCGGCTGCGATCAAGGCCTTCGTCGTCAACCGCGTCGGCGATTTCGGCTTTGCGCTCGGCATATTCGGCGTGTTCGTGCTGTTCGGCTCGGTCAATCTCGGCACCATCTTCGCCAATGCGGCGACGTTCATTCCGGCGGAAGGCGCGCCGCAAGGCCCGGCCGTGCTGACCTTCCTCGGCTATGCGCTCGACAAGCAGGCTGCGATGACGGTTGTCTGCCTGCTCCTGTTCATGGGCGCCATGGGCAAGTCGGCGCAGGTGCCGCTTCACACCTGGCTGCCGGATGCCATGGAAGGCCCGACGCCGGTCTCGGCACTGATCCATGCCGCGACCATGGTGACGGCAGGCGTGTTCATGCTGGCGCGGTTGTCGCCGCTGTTCGAGCTGTCGCATTCGGCATTGACCGTGGTCACTTTCATCGGCGCCTTCACCGCCTTCTTCGCGGCGACAGTCGGTCTCGTCCAGAACGACATCAAGCGCGTCATCGCCTATTCGACCTGTTCGCAGCTCGGCTACATGTTCGTGGCGCTCGGCGTCGGCGCCTATGGCGCGGCGATCTTCCATCTGTTCACGCACGCCTTCTTCAAGGCGCTGCTGTTCCTCGGCTCGGGCTCGGTCATCCACGCCGTCTCCGACGAGCAGGACATGCGCAAGATGGGCGGCCTGAGGACGCTCATTCCGAAAACGTACTGGATGATGGTGATCGGCACGCTGGCGCTGACCGGTGTCGGCATCCCGGTAACGATCATCGGCACGGCCGGCTTCTTTTCCAAGGACGCCATCATCGAAGCGGCCTTCGCCGGCCACAATGCGGTCGCCGCGTTTGCCTTCATATTGCTGGTCATTGCTGCCTGCTTCACCTCCTTCTACTCCTGGCGGCTGATCTTCATGACCTTCCACGGCGAGCCGCGGGCCAGCCACGAGGTCATGCACCATGTCCATGAATCGCCGCCGGTCATGCTGGTGCCGCTGTTCATCCTGGCGGCGGGCGCGCTGTTTGCCGGCGTGATCTTCCACGGCGCCTTCTTCGGCGAGGGCTATGCCGAATTCTGGAAGGCGTCGCTGTTCACGCTGCCGGACAACCACATCCTGCACGAAATCCACGAAGTGCCGTTGTGGGTCGAGCTGTCACCGTTCATCGCCATGCTGATCGGCTTTGCGATTGCCTGGCAGTTCTATATTCGCGCGCCGGAAATGCCTCGGAGCGTCGCCGCCAACCATCGCCTGCTCTACGCCTTCCTGCTCAACAAATGGTATTTCGACGAGCTCTACGACTTCCTGTTCGTGCGGCCGGCAAAGCGCCTCGGCAGCTTCCTGTGGAAGACCGGCGACGGCACCGTCATCGACGGGCTCGGGCCGGACGGCATTTCGGCGCGCGTCGTCGACGTCACCAACCGGGTCGTCAAGCTGCAGACCGGCTATCTTTACCACTATGCCTTCGCCATGCTGATCGGCGTTGCCGCACTCGTCACCTGGATGATGCTCTGATGACCGCCTGGCCGATCCTATCGCTGGTCACCTTCCTGCCGCTGGTTGGTGTGCTGCTCATCCTTTTCGTGCGTGACGACAGCGAGAACGCGCGCCGCAACATCCGCGCCATCGCGCTGTTCACGACCGCGTTCACCTTCGTGGTTTCGCTGTTTATCTGGACCGGCTTCGACAATTCGCAGCCCGGCTTCCAGTTCGTCGAGAAGTTTGCCTGGCTGGATTCCGGCATCTCCTATCATATGGGCGTAGACGGCATCTCCATGCTGTTCGTCATCCTGACCACCTTCCTGATGCCGCTCTGCATCCTCGCCTCGTGGGAATCGATCGAGAAGCGCGTCAAGGCCTATATGATCGCCTTCCTGCTGCTCGAGACGCTGATGATCGGCGTGTTCTGCGCGCTCGACATCGTCTTGTTCTATGTCTTCTTCGAAGCCGGCCTGATCCCGATGTTCATCATCATCGGCGTGTGGGGCGGCAAGCGGCGCGTCTATGCCTCGTTCAAGTTCTTCCTCTATACGCTGGCCGGCTCGGTGCTGATGCTGCTCGCCATCATGGCGATGTTCTTCCAGTCCGGCACCACCGACATCCCGACGCTTCTGACCCACAACTTCCCGGCCAATATGCAGACTTGGCTATGGCTTGCCTTCTTCGCGTCCTTCGCGGTGAAGATGCCGATGTGGCCGGTGCACACCTGGCTGCCGGACGCGCATGTCGAGGCGCCGACGGCCGGCTCGGTGATCCTGGCCGCCATCCTGCTCAAGATGGGTGGGTACGGCTTCCTGCGCTTTTCGCTGCCGATGTTTCCGATCGCATCCGAAATGTTCGCGCCGCTGATCTTCACGCTCTCCGTTGTCGCCATCATCTACACCTCGCTGGTGGCGCTGATGCAGGAGGACATGAAGAAGCTGATCGCCTATTCGTCGGTCGCTCACATGGGCTTCGTTACCATGGGCATCTTCGCGATGAACCAGGAAGGCGTCCAGGGTTCGATCTTTCAGATGCTGTCGCACGGCCTGGTCTCCGGCGCGCTGTTCCTCTGCGTCGGCGTCGTCTACGACCGCATGCATACGCGTGACATCGACGCCTATGGCGGGTTGGTCAACAACATGCCGAAATATGCAACCGTGTTCATGATCTTCACCATGGCCAATGTCGGCCTGCCCGGCACCAGCGGCTTCGTCGGCGAGTTCCTGACCATGCTCGGCGTGTTCCGGGTCAACACCTGGGTAGCGTTCTTCGCCGCCACCGGCGTCATCCTTTCGGCGGCCTATGCGCTCTGGCTCTACCGCAAGGTGATCTTCGGCGCGCTGACCAAGGAAAGCCTGAAAGGCCTGCTCGACCTGTCGACGCGCGAGAAGGTGATCATCTATCCGCTGGTCGCGCTGGTCATCTTCTTCGGCGTCTATCCGGCGCCGATCTTCGACGCGACCGCCGAATCGGTCAAGGCGCTCGTTACCAATGTCACCGCATCCATCGGCGCCGCGCAGACCGCGGCGGCGAACTGACTGGGGGTTTTGCGAACCATGACGCCGGACCTTCTCTCAAGCCTGTCGCTCTCGACGCCAGAGCTGATCCTCGCCATCGGCGCCTTGGCGCTGTTGATGCTCGGCGCCTATTCGCGCGCCAACACCACTGTCACGGTGAGCGGCCTTGCCGTCGCCGTGCTGGTGATCGCCGGCGCCTGGCTGGTCTTTTCGCCGGGACAGGGCAACGCCTATGGCGAAGCCTTCATCCAGGATCCGTTCGCCCGCTTCATGAAGGTGCTGGCGCTGGTCGGCTCGGCGGTGACGCTGGTCATGTCGGTCCGCTTTGCCCAGGTGGAGCGTTTCGACAAGTTCGAATATCCGGTGCTGATCCTGCTCTGCACGCTCGGCATGATGCTGATGATCTCGGCCAACGGCATGATCGGGCTCTATCTCGGCCTCGAGCTGCAATCGCTGGCGATCTACGTGCTGGCGGCGATCAACCGGGACAATCTGCGCTCGACCGAGGCCGGGCTGAAGTATTTCGTCCTTGGCGCGCTGTCGTCGGGCATGCTCCTTTACGGTATCTCGCTGGTCTACGGCTACACCGGCAACACCGGCTTCCAGGAGATCGCCACGGCGCTGAGCGGCGGTGAGCGCCAGCTTGGGCTCGTCTTCGGCCTGGTTTTCGTGCTGGCCGGCCTTGCCTTCAAGATCTCGGCGGTGCCGTTCCATATGTGGACGCCCGACGTCTATGAAGGCGCGCCGACGCCGGTGACGGCTTTTCTGGCGGCGGCACCGAAGATGGCGGCGATGGCGCTGATGGTGCGCGTCACCATGGGCGCCTTCAAGCCGATCGCCGCCGACTGGCAGCAGATCATCGTCTTCATCTCGATCGCCTCGATGGCGCTTGGCGCCTTTGCGGCCATCGGCCAGACCAACATCAAACGGCTGATGGCCTATTCCTCCATCGGCCATATGGGTTATGCGCTGGTCGGCCTTGCCGCGAACAGCCAGGACGGCGTGCGCGGCGTCGCCATCTACATGCTGATCTATCTGGTGATGACGCTCGGCACCTTCGCCTTCATCCTCGCCATGCGGCGCAAGGAGGGCAATGTCGAGCAGATCAGCGATCTCGCCGGCCTGTCGGCGACCAATCCGATCATGGCGACGATCCTCACCATCCTGATGTTCTCGCTGGCCGGCATCCCGCCGCTCGCCGGCTTCTGGGGGAAATGGTACGTGTTCCTCGCCGCCATCAATGCCAACCTCTACGCGCTGGCGATCATCGGCGTGCTCGCCTCTGTGGTGGGCGCCTACTATTATCTGCGTATCATCAAGATCATGTGGTTCGACGAACCGGTCGGCGGCTTCGTGCCGATGGCGTCCGAACTGCGCGTCGTGCTCGGTGTCTGTGGCGCCTTCGTGCTGTTCTACGTGCTGATCGGCGGTCCGATCGGAACCTACGCGGCAGCCGCGGCCAAGACCTTCTTCTAACGGAATGACGTTCAGGCTGGCCCCAACCGCGGCTTCGGACGGGTTCCGGCTCGAGGCGCACGACACGGTCGGCTCCACCAACGCGCTGGCGCTGGAGCACGCACGGGCCGGCGATCCGGGCAAACTCTGGGTCGTCTCCAAAAAGCAGGAAGCCGGGCGTGGCCGCCGTGGCCGCGCCTGGGCGACGCCCGAGGGCAATCTGGCAGCGACGTTGCTGGTGATCACCAACACCGAGCTTCGACTTGCCGCGACGCTCGGCTTCGTTGCCGGACTGGCGCTGGCCGACGCGCTCGACGCCGTCGTGCCGAAAGGCAGGATCGCGATCGGCCTCGATGGTGCGAGCCAAGGCAAGAACCGTTTCGAACTGAAATGGCCGAACGATGTGCTTGCCTCGGGCGCCAAGCTCGCCGGCATCCTGCTGGAATCGGCGATGCTGGATGGCGACCGTTCGGCGGTGGCTGTCGGTATCGGCGTCAACGTGGTGGCATACCCTCAGGATTTGCCTTATCCAGCGACGTCGCTAAGCGCGCTGGGGTCTGCTTGCGATGCCGAGACGCTGTTTCTGGCGCTGTCGGATGCCTGGAGCGAGAATGCGCGGCTGTGGAACGAAGGGCGTGGGCTTGCCGCCGTCAGGCGGCGCTGGCTGGCGCGTGCGGCGGGGCTTGGCGGGCAGGTTGCTGTCAGAATTGACGGTAATGTGGTGCGCGGCACCTTCGAGACCATTGACGAGGACTGCCGTTTCGTGATCCGCGACGATCAAGGTTCGGTTCTGACAATCGCCGCCGGCGACGTGCATTTCGGCGCGGTTGCCTCGGCCGGCGTTTGACTGGCCAATACGTTTGACTGGCCAGGTATTTGACCAGCTTGAATTTGACCGGCCGACAATTTTGACCGGCCCACAATTTTGACCGGCCCACAATTTTGACCGGCAAGGAAGGAAAGACCATGGCGATAGCGGAAAACGCCGAACTTGTCTTCGTGCCGCTCGGCGGTGTCGGCGAGATCGGCATGAACTTCGCCCTCTACGGCTATGGGCCGGCCAAAGCGCGCGAATGGATCGTCGTCGACGTCGGCGTCACTTTTCCCGATGCAACCCTGCCCGGCGTCGACCTGGTTCTGCCCGACACGCGTTTCATCGAGGAGAATGTCGCCAATCTGCGCGGCATCGTCATCACCCATGCGCATGAGGACCATTACGGCGCGCTCCACGACATCTGGCCGAAGCTCAAGGCGCCGGTGTGGATGACGCCGTTCAGCGCCGGCCTGCTGGAAGCCAAGCGGCAGGGCGAGCAAGGGGCGCCGAAGATCCCGGTGACGATCTACCGGGCCGGCGAGAAATTCACCGTCGGCCCGTTCGAGATCGAGGCCATCCCTGTTGCGCACTCCATTCCCGAACCGATGTCGCTGGCGATCACGACGCCGGCCGGCGTCGTCATCCATACCGGCGACTGGAAGATCGATCCGGCGCCGACGGTCGGGCCGATGACCGACGAGGCGCGCTTCCGAGCCTATGGCGACAAGGGTGTGCTGGCGCTGGTCTGCGATTCCACCAATGCGATGCGGGAAGGGGAATCGCCGTCCGAAGTGGCGGTGGGCGAGGGCCTCAAGAGCGTCATCCAGAACGCCAAGGGCCGGGTCGCCGTCACCAGCTTCTCCTCCAATGTCGGGCGTATCGTCTCCATCGCCAAGGCGGCGCGGGATGCCGGCCGCCAGTGCCTGGTGATTGGCCGCTCGATGAAGCGCGTCATCGATGTGGCTGATGAACTCGGCTATATGGACGGGTTGCCGGAATTCATCGCCGAGGAGGATTACGGCTTCATCCCGCGCGAAAACCTCGTCATCATCTGCACCGGCAGCCAGGGCGAGCCGCTTGCCGCACTTGCCAAGCTGTCGCGCGACGAGATGAAGTCGGTGGCGCTGACGGCCGGCGACACGGTGGTGTTTTCCTCGCGCACCATTCCCGGCAACGAGAAGGCGATCCTCGAAATCAAGAACCGCCTGATCGATCTCGGCATCAAGATCATCGAGGACGGCGATGCGCTGGTGCATGTCTCCGGCCATCCACGCCGCAGCGAATTGCGCAAGATGTATGAATGGGTGCGGCCGCAGATCGGCGTTCCCGTGCATGGCGAAGCGGCGCATCTGGTGGCGCAGGGCTCGCTGATGTCGACGTCCGGCATCGGCCAGGTCGCGCAGGTGCGCGACGGCGACATGCTCAGGCTGTATCCGGGTGCCGCCGCCATCATCGACCAGGTGCCGTTCGGCCGCATCTACAAGGACGGAAGGCTGATCGGCACCGACCAGGCGATGGGCATTCGCGACCGCCGCAAGCTGTCCTTTGCCGGCCATGTCGCCGTCAATGTCGTGCTCGACGACAAATACGAGCTTGCCGGCGATCCCGATCTCGTCGCCATCGGCGTCGCCGAGGCCGACGGCAGCGGCGAGAGCCTGGAAGACCTGATGATCGATGCGGCAATCGGCGCCGTGGACTCCATCCCCCGCCAGCGCCGAAAAGACCTCGACCTGGTCCAGGAGGCAGTGCGGCGCGCGGTGCGCGGCGCGGCCAACGAAGCCTGGGGCAAGAAGCCGCTGGTGACGGTGTTCGTCACGAGGTGACGAACAAGGGAGTAGGGGAGTAGGGCAGTAAGGGAGTAGGGAAGTAGGAGGTAGGAGCGCAAACAGATGCACTTCTAGATCCTTTTTTCCCTACTCCCCTACTGCCTTACTCCCCTACTCCCCTAACCCGGGAGTACGCTATGCTCGGACGCCTCAACCATGTCGCGCTTGCGGTGCCGGATCTGGCCGCGGCTGCGGCGGTCTATCGCGATACGCTTGGCGCTCGCGTGACCGCGCCGCAGGCGCTGCCGGAGCATGGCGTTACGGTGGTGTTCGTCGACGTCGGCAACACCAGGATCGAGTTGCTCGAGCCGCTCGGCGAAGCCTCGCCGATCGCCGCATTCCTCGCGAAGAATCCGTCCGGCGGCATGCACCATGTCTGCTATGAGGTGGACGACATTGTTGCGGCGCACGACCGTCTCAAGGCCAGCGGCGCGCGCGTGCTGGGCGACGGCAATCCGAAGATCGGCGCACATGGCAAGCCGGTATTGTTTCTGCACCCCAAGGATTTCTTCGGCACGCTGGTCGAACTGGAGCAAGCATGAGTTGGGTTTCGTTTGTCGCCCTGTTCTTCGCCACATGGTGGGTGGTGTTGTTCGCCGTCCTGCCGTTCAGCATGCGGACGCAGGACGAGGATCGGGACGTGACGCTTGGCACGGTTCCGAGCGCACCGCGCGGACCGCACATGCTGCGCGCGGCGCTGCGCACGACGATCGTCACGCTGGTCCTCATGGGTATCTTCTACGGCATCACGAGAGGGCTTGGCCTCGGTATCGACGACATCCCGCACATCGTGCCGGATTTCAACCAGAGCCCAGCGCATTAGCCGGCTACCTACCGTGTCCGACTATCCCAGCCTAGCCGAGGCTCTGAAATCAAGCTGAGCCAGCAAGGTCAATCCAAAGTAAAGGCCGGGGCGGGTTTGGGCTGACGCAACGTCATGTAGTTTGGTAATCTGTCGTGCTAACCAAATGATTGCACAAAAAAAATGCAAGGCGCGAGGCCTTGCAATTTAAACGCGTCCGATCTGTTTCCGGTGTCCGGCGGCAGCGGGTTACCGCGCCTAGATCGCATCCTCCCAAGACTTTGACCGCGTAGGAGGGCAGATTTTTCTCCGCCCTCTCGGTTATGGGGGCACACTAGCCTAAGGCGGGTGAAAATGTCACGAAGAATTTTGCCCGGAAACAGGCAATCTCGTGCTGCAGTGCACAATAGTACGGCAGGCGTTGCTTGCGAAACGCCCAGCAAGCCGTGTGCGGCAATTGCGGCGTCTATGCAGCGCCTGGGCCGGGTTTCCATTCCGCCATGAAATGGCTATGAAGCCGGGGCAAGCAAGCCTGCGCTGCGCCGATTCCGGCGCCGCCATCCTCTCTCACGGACCAGTCCATGCGTTTGTCGCGCTATTTCCTGCCCATTCTCAAAGAAAATCCGCGCGAGGCCGAGATCGTCTCGCATCGGCTGATGCTGCGCGCCGGCATGATCCGCCAGCAGGGGCAGGGCAGCTTTTCCTGGCTGCCGCTCGGCAAGCGGGTGCTGGACAAGGTCTGCCGGATTATTCGCGAGGAGCAGAATCGCGCCGGCGCGCTCGAAATCCTGATGCCGACCATCCAATCGGCCGAGCTGTGGCGCGAAAGTGGCCGCTATGAAGACTACGGCAAGGAGATGCTGCGCATCAAGGACCGGCAAGACCGCGATATGCTCTACGGGCCGACCAACGAGGAGATGGTCACCGAGATCTTCCGCTCCTATGTCAAGTCCTACAAGGACCTGCCGCTCAACCTCTATCACATCCAGTGGAAGTTTCGCGACGAGGTGCGCCCGCGCTTCGGCGTCATGCGTTCGCGCGAGTTCCTGATGAAGGACGCCTATTCCTTCGACCTCGATTATGAAGGCGCCAAGGCCGCCTATAACCGCATGTTCGTGTCCTATCTCAGGACGTTTACGCGCATGGGGCTGCAGGCCATTCCGATGCGCGCCGACACCGGGCCGATCGGCGGCGACCTCAGCCATGAGTTCATCATCCTGGCCGACACCGGCGAGAGCCAGGTGTTTTGCCATCGCGACTATCTTTCGCTGGCAGTGCCCGGGGCGAACACCGATTTTTCGAACGACGCCGAGATCGGCGGCATCG
The DNA here is from genome assembly GCF_040320455.1 of Mesorhizobium sp. M0698. NCBI lineage: Bacteria > Pseudomonadati > Pseudomonadota > Alphaproteobacteria > Hyphomicrobiales > Phyllobacteriaceae > Mesorhizobium > Mesorhizobium sp. M0698. The sequence goes on from NZ_JAMYPQ010000001.1 coordinate 435,452, forward strand.
TCAAGACGTGGACGACGCCCTATGCCGCCACCGACGAAATGCATGACGAGGCGGCATGGGAAAAGCTCTCCGAAGGCGACAAGGTCTCGGCGCGCGGCATCGAGGTCGGCCATATCTTCCATTTCGGCGACAAATATTCCAAGCCGATGGGCGCCAAGGTGACCGGCCCGGACGGCAAGGATCATTTTGTCTCTGGCGGTTCCTACGGCATCGGCCCGTCGCGGCTGGTAGCGGCGATCATCGAGGCCAGCCATGACGATAACGGCATCATCTGGCCGGAAGCGGTGGCGCCGTTCGACATCGGCCTGATCAACATGAAGGCTGGCGATGCCGAATGCGACCGCGTCTGCCGCGAGCTGAATGCCGCCTTTGCCGCCGCCGGCAAGGAGGTGCTCTACGACGACACCGACCAGCGGCCGGGCGGCAAGTTCGCCACCGCCGACCTGATCGGGCTCCCGTGGCAGGTGATCGTCGGGCCGCGTGGTGTCGCCGCCGGCGAGGTCGAGATCAAGAACCGCAGGACCGGCGAGCGCGAGACGCTGCCGATTGGCGACGTGAAAAAGCGTTTCGGTGCCGCCGTATGAGTGAAGCGGCAGCAGCCAAACCTTCGGCGGCAGGACCCTTTTCCGGCTTCGAGCGCATGGTGGCGTGGCGCTATCTGCGCTCGCGCCGCAAGGAGACGGTGATCTCGGTGATCGCCTCGATCTCCTTCCTCGGCATCATGCTGGGCGTGGCCACGCTGATCGTCGTCATGGCGGTCATGAACGGCTTTCGTGCCGAACTGCTGACGCGCATCCTTGGCGTCAACGGGCACCTGATCGTGCAGCCGCTCGACATGCCGCTGGAGGACTATGACCAGGTCGCCGGCCGCATCAACGGCGTGCCCGGCGTCAAATATGCCATTCCGCTGATCGACGGGCAGGTGCTGGCGCAAGGCAATGTCGGCGGCGGCACCGGCGCGCTGGTGCGCGGCATACGCGGCGAGGATCTCGGCAAGATCACGATCGTCGCCAACAACATCAAGGCGGGCTCGATCGTCGGCTTCGACACCGGCGAGGGAGTCGCCATCGGCAGCCGCATGGCCGAGAATCTCGGCCTTGTGCTCGGCGATACCATCACGCTGATCTCGCCCGAGGGCGACGTCACGCCGCTCGGCACGACGCCGCGCATGAAAGGCTATCCGATAACCGCGATCTTCGAGGTCGGCATGTCGGAATATGACAGCTCCATCGTCTACATGCCGTTTTCGGAAGCGCAGCTTTATTTCAACATGGACGGCAGGGCGCAGACGATCGAGATCTACGCCGACAATCCCGACAATATCGACGCGCTGAAGCCGAAGGTCGAAGAGGCGTCGCAACGGCCGATCACCCTCGTCGATTGGCGGGAGCGTAACAAGACGTTTTTCGACGCGCTGCAGGTCGAGCGCAACGTCATGTTCATGATCCTGACGCTGATCGTGCTGGTGGCGGCGCTCAACATCATTTCGGGCCTGATCATGCTGGTGAAGGACAAGGGCCACGACATCGCCATCCTGCGCACCATGGGCGCCACGCGCGGCGCGATCCTGCGCATCTTCCTGATGACCGGGGCTGCGATCGGCGTTGTCGGCACCATCGCCGGCGTGCTGCTCGGCATCGTGATCTGCCTCAACGTCGAGCGCATCCGCCAGTTCTTCTCCTGGCTGGCCAACGAGCGGCTGTTCAATCCCGAGCTTTATTTCCTGAGCCAGCTGCCGGCGCGCATGGATGCCAGCGAGACGATCTCGGTCGTTCTCATGGCTTTGGCGCTGTCGTTCCTGGCGACACTGTTTCCGGCGTGGCGCGCTGCCAGGCTCGATCCGGTCGAAGCGCTGAGGTACGAATGATGGCCGAGGCCATTATCGAGCTGAAGAGCGTCGAACGCCATTATGTACAGGGGCCGCGCAAGCTGACCATCCTGAACGGCGCCGATTTTTCGCTGAAGCGTGGCGAGATGGTGGCGCTTGTGGCGCCGTCGGGCACCGGCAAGTCGACGCTGCTCCACACGGCCGGGCTGCTGGAGCGACCGGACGCCGGCGACGTGATCCTGGCGGGGCGCGCCTGCGGCCGGCTTTCCGACGACGAGCGCACGGCGATCCGCCGCAACGATGTCGGCTTCGTCTACCAGTTCCATCATTTGTTGCCTGAGTTTTCTGCGCTGGAAAACATCATGATGCCGCAGCTGATAAAAGGGCTGCCGCGCAAGGAGGCGGCCGAGCGGGCGGCGCAATTGCTCGACTATATGCAGATCGGCAAGCGGGCACAGCATCGCCCCTCCGAGCTCTCCGGCGGCGAGCAGCAGCGGGTCGCCATTGCGCGTGCCGTCGCCAATGCGCCGCTGGTGCTTTTGGCCGACGAGCCGACCGGCAATCTCGACCCGGTGACCGCTTCCTATGTGTTCGAGGCGCTGGCAGCACTGGTCCGGCAATCGGGCCTGGCGGCGCTCATCGCCACCCACAATCACGAGCTCGCCTCGCGCATGGACCGCCGCGTGACGCTGTCCGACGGCAAGGTTGTGCCGCTTTAGGGTGCGCTGCAATTGAGGCGATGACGGCCCGCGAGCTGCCGTGCGCCGTCCCGCCGCTTTCGCGCGCCTGTCGGCCCCGAAACGCTCGGCATCTCCTTCTCAACCCTTTCTTAACCCTGTCGAAATGACCGAGCGCAATTCGGGTGACGCCCGGACTGCGATCGTTGACATTCGAACAAAATTAGAACAAAATACGAACATACTAACAACAGGAGAGAGTTATGACCGATCTTGTTCAGGATGTCGTCTCGCTGGTGTGCATGAGCACGTTCCTCATTTCCATGGCAATCTGGATCGGCGCGATGTGAGGATTGAGCTCAAGGGCGGGCTCGATGCTGATGAGCGAGGGCCGCCTTCGCATATTGGCGCAGGCATTGGGCGAGTGTTTCAGCCGGCCTTGCGGGACACTTCGACAGGCGACACCGCGGCGGGCCCGAACACGTCCTCGAAAGCGGATTTCAGCGCCAGGTCGAGGTCGGCCATGGTCACGGGAAGGCCGAGGTCGACAAGGCTGGTGACGCCGTGATGCTGGACGCCGCACGGCACGATGCCGCTGAAATGGCTAAGGTCCGGCTCGACATTGATGGCGATGCCGTGAAAGCTCACCCAGCGCCTCAGCCTGATGCCGATGGCGGCGATCTTGTCCTCGGCCGCCGAGCCGTCGGGCAAAGCGGGGCGGTCCGGCCGAACCACCCAGACGCCGACGCGGTCCTCGCGGCGTTCGCCGCGTACGTTGAAGGCGGCCAGCGAGCCGATGATCCATTGTTCGAGTGCGGCGACGAAGGCGCGGACATCCTCGCGCCGCCGCTTCAGGTCGAGCATGACGTAGGCGACTCGCTGGCCCGGCCCATGATAGGTGTATTCGCCGCCACGCCCGGCGGCAAAGACCGGGAAACGGTCCGGCTCGATCAGGTCCTCGATGCGGGCGCTGGTGCCGGCGGTGTAGAGCGGCGGGTGCTCGACCAGCCAGACCATCTCGCCGGCGGCGCCGCTGCGGATTGCCTCGGCGCGCGCCTCCATCACGGCGAGCGCATCGGGATAGGCGGTGAGCCCGGGCTCGATGCGCCATTCGACCGGCGCCGAGCCGGGCAAGGGCAGGAACGACGTGGCGATCTGGCTGCGTTCTGTCATGATATCTCGTCTCGCCACTCATATGGCGGCAATCGGTACAAACGTCCAGTTCCGGCACGTTCGGCCCTTGAAGAGTTATGCCGATGTCCGGCCGATTATTGCTGGCCGCGCACTTGTTTCACCGGAAACGATTTGCTACACGCCGCGGGCCGGTTGGTTCCGGCTCCTACCACGTGCGGTCGTGGCGGAATTGGTAGACGCGCAGCGTTGAGGTCGCTGTGGGGCAACCCGTGGAAGTTCGAGTCTTCTCGACCGCACCATCAAATTCGTGAACTTGGCCATCTAAGCCATTGAAACTCCAGTCCGGCAGAGCACCCGTTGATGAGGGCGCTTGGCGTTCTTGCCGAAATGCGATACAATTTGGGATACAAACTGAGATACATCGCGAGTTTGGCCCATGCGAAAAGAGGCCGTCGCAGAGCCCGCCAGAGACCCGGATCGCTACCTCGTCCAGCGCGACGGAATTTTCTATTATCATCGGCGAATGCCCGCCAAGATGGTCGGCATCGACGATCGCGGCAGGTTCATTCGCAAGTCCCTGGGAACGGACGAACGCCGCCTCGCACGTGCCATGCGCGACAAGCTCGAAGACGCGGACAAGACCCTGTGGGCGGTGCTTCTTTGCGGCGGCGAGACAAGGTCAGCACTCGATCAGTATCGCGACGCCGTTCGCCGGGCTGAAGCCATGGGCGTTTCCTACCTTTCAAATGGACAGGTGGCAGGCTTTCAGAATGTCGATTCAATTTTAAAGCGTGTCGAGGCGCTGGAGCGCGTTCAAGCGGCCCCCGCGGTCGCCGACGCTCTCCTCGGCGGGGTGCAGGTGCCGCCGGTCAAAGTCTCCAAAGCTTTTGATCTCTACGCCGATGAGATCATGGCCCATGAAGTCGCGGGTAAGAGCCAGTCGCAGCGCCGAATGTGGAAGAAGGTAAAGCAGAGAGCCGTAAACAATTTCGTTGCCCTGGTTGGTGACAAGCCGATCGGCGACGTCACGCGTGAAGACGGACTGACCTTCTACCGGTTCTGGCTCAAGCGCATCGCGCCGCCGCCAGACATCGGAGCCGCGACACATTCGGCGTCTGCCGGCAATCGAGACCTCGGCAACATGCGGGATCTCTACAGGCGTTATTTCGCTCATTTGGGCGAGGAACAAAAAGGCACCCCATTCGATGACCTCCGCTTTTCGGAGCGTGGCAAGCGCCGTCGTAAACGGCCGTCATTCGAACCCAAATGGATAACCGATCAGATCATGAGGCCGGGCGCTTTAGCATCCCTGGATGCTCAAGCGCGTCGCTGCGTTCTGGCGCTGATCGAGACAGGCACACGCCCAAGCGAGATATGCAATCTTGATGAGACCGTGATCTTCCTTGACACGCCGGTTCCGTATATTCGCATTACCCCACGAGAGGACGCCGATGATCCGCGCGAGATCAAGACCGAATGGTCAGTGCGAGATGTACCGCTGGTAGGCGTCGCGCTGGAAGTTTTTAAGAAAAATCCGCAGGGCTTTCCGCGCTACCGCAATCGTGAAGAGGCGCTTTCTGCAAACCTCAATAAATTCTTTAAAACACACAAACTTTTCCCGACACCGAAGCACAAGATTTATTCCCTCCGGCACAGTTTCGAGGATCGTATGAAGGAGGCAGGTATCGACAGCGAGCTTCGCAAAATCTTGATGGGCCATACGATAGAGCGTGTAGAGTATGGTACGGGCGGATCGTTGCAATGGCGACGAGACGAACTCAAAAAAATTGCTTTGCCTTTCGATCCCGAGATCGTTTGAGCCGTTCCTGGATGCGCAGCATTGCGCCCATCTCTGCAATCAATTTCTTCTTCTCCCGTTCAAGACGCTCGTAAATCGGGAGATACGCTCGTCCTTTGTTGCCAGCCTTGTGGATAGCTAGGGCGAGCGTATCCAGAGCGCGGTCAATTCTGTCTAAGGTCACGGGCTCAGGAACAGTGCTTACCTGTGGCAGAACACAGGTCATTGTCTGTCCCGTCTGTTTCCTGTTCGGCGATGACACAGACGAGATAATGGCAGCAGGCGCAGGTGAGAAAAGCGGTTTGCCTCCCGCATCGTGCAGCGGCGATACTTCGACGTAGAAATCGGAAAACACGCTTGCGGCAACTCTGCACTGTCAGATGCAGCTAGCCACATCCGGCCACATGAATTGCTGAGCGGACTCAGACGGGTCGATGCCCTTGAACCGGACACGAGACCGAATCGATCCGCAGGCTGTCGGCGGGCCGGAATGCCTCATCCGATCCGACCAAACCGATCGGAGGACGCAGGCAATGCCGGATTTGGTGGGCTATAATTACCTGAGGAGAGGCAATCAGCTGATCCGGATCAGTGCGTGGGAGCGCGAGTATCTCGGGAGGTCGCTTATGATTACCTTATCATTAGCATTCCTCGATATTGCGGCACCTTTGGGGTGAGTTTGACAAGCTTCACACGGCGATCGCTTGGCAGGAAATCGGTTATGAGATTCGTGTCGGTTCAATGATGGGCGGGACCAACTGCGCCGAAAGCGAACAAATTCGAATACTTAATGTAAAGTCTTGGGTCATGCTGTCCGAATGCAGTACCGTGCGGGCGATCAGCCAACGATTGGCGAAATTTTGAACAGGCTACCATTACCGATGGCCTAGACACCGTTTTCGTCCTTCGTTGCCGCAAGAAAGGTATCGCCAACCGCCGGATCAATCCGATCAGCCTGTGGCAACGCGCAACGGCTCCAATGCTCAGCGTTTCGGGGGGCTGAAGAGGTTGATGACTGCCGCACCCGGAGCAGTTCGACGTATTTCCTTATTTCGCTTGGCCCGCTGAAATGCAGCCGCATCTTTAGAAGGAACGAACCGTCTGGCAGGACGGCGCAAGCAATTGATGGCAACGCCGTCGAGTGGATGGAGAAAGTCAGCGACAAACGATACCGCCGCTGAACGTTACCGGTCCGCAGCGTCTCGCACTTGGCTGCCAACTCACCCCAGCCAATACCTCGGCCCCGGCCCCTTGCGTCCTGCCATATCGGTAGGGTTTGCAAGGCTACACCGGTCGATCGACAGGCAGCCGCAACCGATGCACTCGGTAAGCCCCGACCTCAGGCGCTGCAACTCGGCGATGCGCTGGTCGATGCGCTTGGTCCACTGGCCCGACAACCGCGACCAATCCCGACGCGACGGCACGCGATCGGCTGGCAACTTGGCGAGCTCGGCGCCGATCTCCTCGAGCGTCAGCCCAATTCGCTGCGCGAAGACGATGAAGGCGATCCGGCGCAGCACGGATCGCGGATAGCGTCTGTGTCCCGAGCCGGCCCGCTCGGACGCGATCAGCCCGCGCTCCTCGTAGAAGCGCAGGGCCGATGAGGCGACGCCGCTACGCCGCGACACGTCGGCGATGGTCAGCATGGAATCCATGCATGAACGAAAGCACGATTCCCGCTTGACTTCAAGTTAACTTGAACTTGTAGAAGGCGCCATAAAGCTTGAAGGAGCACCGGCAATGCAGTCGAATATTGATCTTCAGGGACTTCGCGTGGCGGTTACGGGCGGCACCTCCGGGCTCGGAATGGCGCTTGTGCGGCAGCTGACCGCGCAGGGTGCGTGCGTGGCCTTCGTCGCTCGCACCGCCGCGAATGTCGAACGCATCGCTGACGAGACGGGCGCGCACGGCATTGTCGGCGACGTCGGCAAGAAGGAGGACACCTACTCGATCGCGCTACAGGTAACTGCGAGCCTCGGCGGGCTCGACGTCCTGATCAACAATGCCTCGAGCCTCGGCCCTGTCCCTCTGGCGCTCCTCGCCGATACTGAGTGCGAGGAACTGGAAGTGGCGCTCGCGGTCAACCTGGTCGGCGCGTTCCGGCTGACGAAGGCCCTGTTCGGTGCACTTGCCGCGTCCGCACGCGGGGGCCGTGGCGCGCTGGTGATCAACATCTCCAGCGATGCGGCGGTGAACGCCTATCCCGGCTGGGGCGCCTACGGCACGAGCAAGGCTGCTCTTGCTCATCTGACGGCGATTTGGGACGAGGAGGCGAAGGCTCACGGCATACGGCTCTTCGCGCTAGACCCCGGTGATATGGACACCCCATTGCACGCGCTGGCGCTTCCTGACGCCGATCCGTCTACATTGAAACGCCCCGAGCTGTCCGCTGCCGAGATCATCGAAAAGATGCTCGACGCGTTGCAGGTCCGTGCTACGCTTCACGCCGGGGCAAATACATGATTGCCGCCGACCGTCCCGACCGGCGCGCTGCCAGGCTGTTGGTCCTCGAGGCGGACGGCACGACGCGCGACCTGCCGGGCGCTGGAATCAAGACGCTATTCGGTCCCGGCGATCTGGTCGTCGCCAATGACGCCGCGACCTTGCCTGCCAGCTTGCACGGCACGCATGTCCCGAGCGACGAGGCGATCGAGATCCGACTGGCAGGCTGGCAGTCGTTTCCCGATCCAACCCGTTTCTTGGCGATTGCCTTCGGTGCAGGCGATCACGGCACGCGCACTGAAGACCGGCCGCCTCCGCCTCCGCTGTCACCAGGCGATCGACTCCGGCTCGGCCCGCTTAACGCCGTCGTAGAGCGCCTTCTCGACCATCCTCGCCTTCTTGAGCTGCGTTTGCCAGGCAACCGCGCAGCGGTGCTTGCAGCACTGGCGCAGCACGGCCGACCGATCCAATACGCGCATGTTCGTGAGCCGTTGGCACTGTGGGATGTCTGGACGAATATTGCCGCCGAGCCGGCCGCGTTCGAGGCGCCATCGGCAGGCTTCGCGCTCGACTGGCGTACGCTCCAGGTCTGGCGTCGGCGCGACGTTGGCTTCGCAACGCTCACGCATGCCGCCGGCGTTTCTTCCACCGGCGATCCCGCACTCGATTCGCGTCTTCCCTTCGACGAGCCCTACCGCATTCCCGAGCGCACCGCAGCGCAGGTCGTGCGGGCGAAGCTCCGCGGCAGCCGCATCATCGCGATCGGCACGAGCGTAGTGCGCGCCCTTGAGGCAGCCGCCAATTCCGATGGCGGTGTGCGTGCCGGAAAAGGCATTGCGACAGGGCGCATGGCGCGCGGCACGCCGCTTCGCGTGGTCGATGCGATTTTTACAGGCGTCCACCAGCCCGGCGAAAGCCATTTCGAGCTCCTGCGCGCCTTTGCCGACGATGCTCTGCTCGCCAAGGCCTCCACAGCCTTTGCCGCCTACCGCTACCGCGCGCATGAATTCGGCGATTCCATGCTGCTTAATCGCCAACCGCCGCTTCTATCGCGCGAACAAAATCGGGGCGAGGGGCTCGAGACGAAGGCTTTACTCGAGGTGTGCCATGATGTCGGCAGGATCGGTGGTATTTCGTGCTCGGCGCGCAAGGAAGTCGGAGCTATGTTACAGCGGACCAAATTCGGCATTTGACCCAAAGTCGAAGTTCCGAAGCCCTCACATTGGGTCCGCATTGCGGGCGAAGCGGACAACATGGCTTGCCGGGCGTCAATGCTTCGATACGTGCCACGGCAGGCAGAGCCTAGCAGGGTCCCAAGAATCGCAGGATTTCGGCCGCGAGCGCATCCGGTGCTTCCTCAGCCATGTGGTGACCACAGTCCAGGCCCTTCCCCTGCAGTCTCGCCGCCGTCCACGGTCGCCAAACTTCGAGAACATCGCCGTAAAGCTGCTCAAGGTCATCACGCAGCGACCACAGAACCATCATTCAATACGGCGGCCCGCCTCTCGGTCTTCCGCGTCGTGCAGACGGTCTATCGTGATACCTGCCCTATAATCTTCTATCATTCCCTGAATGACCCGCGGATCGTGAACGGCCGCGCTGTAATCGGCATAGGCCTCTGGGCCCATCTGTTCGGCGGAGCCACCATGCCAAGCATCGGGATCGGCATTGATAGCGCGCTCCGGCTTCTCTTGCTGGGCGAAGAAGAACCAATGCCACCACGCGGTTGCAAAGCGTGTATCACATCGTTCAAGCGCTTCGAGGATAGGAACGCCATCGAGCACGATGAGATGTGTCACCGCGGAGGGATGACCCATAGCAGTCCGAAAGGCGGTGTGGCTTCCCCGATCGTGCCCGGCGATTGCGAAGCGATCAAATCCAAGGTGCTGCATCAGGGCGATGTCAACGTTAGCATTGCTAATTGCCGTAGGTTCGGCGCATTTATCAAATGCACTGTCAATCGCCAATTGGCCTAATTGGTCAATCAAGTGTCTGCGCTAACCATATGACAGTTCGCGGTGCTTAGCGTCGTTCGACGCATTGAAATCGACCGACCACGTGTCAAGGGCGATCTCATTGTGGATGGGCCGAGGGCGCACGATGGCGAACCTGTCATCCCGCCAAAGGCGACGGTCCCGATTTCCACGCACTTCATGGTCCCCACTAGGAAGCATCACCTGAAGGCCACGAAACGCTACGATTTCACATTCGTCGATCACAACGGGCATCGGACGCGAAAACGGGGCATCGACTACAAGCCCGAGCGCCAACGCGTCAAGACGACGAAACTCAACTCCGAGGCGATTGCAGAGATCGCTGACCAAGACGAGAAGGCTCTGGCGTCGCTCCTGAAAGAGGAGATTGGGCGCTATGCGCGGCACGGTCGCCAGCATGGCGGGCTGGGGACCATTTCGGCAGTAAAGGGGAACGCGAAGATAAAGTCGATCTACCAGGATTGGTGGGCGTCCGACCGCGCTTCCGAGCGGCAGGACATCGTGGTCGAGAGCGGGCCGAAGATCGTCTCTGAGATTGGCGATGCGATCGTTGAGTACGCCTCAAAGCTTCCCGAAGATCGCTTGGCGAAGTTCCCGTCACTTTTGCTGGACCGCCTCGATAGGGATCGCGAGTATTACGGCGTGTCTTACCTCATCGTATACGCGTTGTGGCGGCTCAACCGGCTCGAAGACGCGCTCCAAACGGTATACGAGCGCTATGAATTCAAGCCTGCTCTCGTCGACAACATATTCCGGCGCTCGTACGTGAACCGGGTGCTCGAAAGGAACCAGCAGTACGGCTACAGCGACGTACTCGGGCTGCTGAATGGCATGCTGAGATACGAGCATCTGCATCTAGTAGAACGCGAGCTGGAGAAGATCGAATGGCTTGCTATGAATACGAGCGAGCACCCATTCCAGATCGCGCAAAAAATCACCTCGATTCGGGCGCTGCGAATAGCAAACCGTGAATGAAGGCTATGCGCGGTGAGCTCATTACGGTGGCGCTGTGGGGGCATTGAGCGATGACTGACGAGAGAGTTTTGCTGACCAAATGGTTCGGCTCTTTGAAGAGCCTGTTGCGGCGATTGGGATGCTGCTCTACGGCGCCTATCTTTACATGAGCAGGAGCAGTTTCCGCCAAGAGATGAACGCGGGCGTATCGAAACCGGACTAGGCTGCTACAACCATTCAAGTGGAAGCGAAGCGGATCGAGGGACAGAGAGAAATCGCACGCTGGCGTGCAAAATCGCGCCTTAGCGTAGAAAAGGCTTTGGCCCCGGGCTGAGCGAAACTGCGAAGCATGAGCTGCCGATCCCTTTCCAATCTACAAATCTACGCCACAGCCTACCATCAAGATCCGCAAGCGTGACCGCGAGCGCGCGGAGCGCGTCCTCTTGGCCGGTGGGCCGAAACCGTCACTCAAGAAAAACGGGCGATCGCACTCGCATGGGAGCGACAAGTGTGCGAACACGCGATCTCACGGACATCGGAATTCCGGCTGCTATCTGGCCCGGATGTGTGACGAGGGCCTGCTCATCAAGATCGGCTATGGCATCTATCGCGCCACAAATCGGAAGGCGGCATAATCGGATCTTGGCTAATCTCCGGAGAATGGCAACGTTTGCAGCGGTTCGATCGCTCGAATGGAAGCTATGGCGAGAAATCGGCGACGCGGCCAGGACATCCATGTCGATTTCAATGATGGACTGGACGGACTGTCCGGAAAAGCTAATAAAAATCAAAGCTTAAGGGGGTTTAAGTTGGCGATGCAGTACCAAATGCAGTACCGCTGAAGCGCAGCCGATGATGTTTTCAGGGTCGTAGGACGGACTTGCCGTTGCGAACGTCGGCGCGACAGGGCACTTACGGAGCCCGTGGTCGCAGAGGTTGCCCGAATGCACATTCGAGACCGGCTGAATCCCAGTCCGCGAGGTCTGCGGCGGCGCGATATGTGCTCTCCAGGACGACCATGAGGCTTGGTTCCGGATCGGTAACTCTGCGGATCGCATACGGCAGCAGGAATTCTCCAAGTCGTAGTGGGCGGCGTCGGCAAAGATCTTCGCCGCCGCGAAGCCTTTTGGTCGGGCGGTGGAGCGGTCGACTTTCCGGCCTTCTATTCCTACGCCTGTCCGAAACCGCTGCTCCTCTGACGCTTCTCCTTCGCACGGAGCTGTCGCAGCCCTCTTGGTGCGCGGACGCGCGGTGCGCACACAACTTGTGGCCCGATAACAGACCCGATAACAGACCCGATAACAGAGTTGACAACTCTCTGCTGGTCAAAAACCTTCAAAGACGCCATCATGCAACAAAAATTGCAAGGATGTGCATCGTGGACGAGAAGGTCGAGGCTCCCAAGGACTATGAGGATCTCATCCGCGTGATACACGACCGGTATGATGGGATGAGCAAGTCGTACCAGAAGATTGCGTTGTACCTCACCCAAAATCCGAATGACGTCGCGGTGCGATCGGTGAACTCGATCGGGGAAGGCAGCGGCGTTCACGCGTCCAGCTTCGTCCGATTTGCCCAAGCATTGGGGTATGAAGGGTTCAAGGACCTGCAGAGCCTCTTCCAGAAACGATTGTCCACCGCGGCTCCCGGCTTCGAAGCCCGCGTCAAGGCGTTGGAGAAGGAACTGGGGGAGCGGACAGATCGCAGCGAGATGGGATTGATGCACGACCTGGTCGTCCGTGACATCGCGTCCCTGAAAGAGATGCTCACCGATCTTCAACCCGAGGATCTGGCAGAAGCCGTTAGCCTGCTCGAGAAGGCCGACGTCATCTATCTGATGGGACAACTTCGCTCGGCACCGGTCGTCGAACTCCTTCGCTATATACTGACCATGCTAGGTAAGCGCTGCGTGCTCCTGGATCCGGGCGGCGGACTGGCCACGCATATGGCCCGCGCGATGCGGAAGACGGACCTGCTGTTTGCGGTGTCGTTCCGCTTCTATGCGAACGAGGTCGTCAATGTTGTGGAAGAAGCCGTGGGGAGAGGTGTACCCATCGTGGCGATCTCGGACAGCACGCTGTCTCCATTGGCCAAGAGCGCGCGCGTTCTGTTCGCCGTACCGGAGCACGAATACACTTTCTCGCGCTCGCTGGCAGCTCCTATGTGTCTTGCGCAGGCTTTGACCGTGGCCTTGGCGGCCAGGCTTCAGAACAACGCAGTCGATCCCCGCATTCCAACGGTTACCGAGCGGTAGGGACTGCGAACCGCGAAACCTGGCCTCATTGTAGCATTTTCGGACCGCCGGCCGTCGATTCTCAATCAGTGTCGGAAGGCGAGAGCGCCATCGCCTTTTCAGGCACGGCCATGGGGCCGGATGCGGCACCGAGGACTGTCTGGTCGTAATCCACCACCGCACCTGTCATGAGCCCGGCATCGTCCGAAACGAGGAAGTTGACGGTGCGGGCGGCCTCGGCCGGATCGACCAGCCGGCCGAAGGGCAGGTTCGCAACGGCTTTCGCTTCCCAATTGGGATCGCCCGTCTCACTCGCCTGCAATTCTCGCTCGTTATCAGACGCCATCCAGCCGACATCCAGCTGGTTGACGCGGATGCGGTTCTTCATGACGGAAAACGCCGTGTTGCGGGTCAGCGTCGCCAGCGCCGCCTTAGTGGCACAGTAAACGTTGATGAAAGGCTGGCCGGCATGTTCCGAGATCGAGCCGATGTTGCAGATGGCGCCTTCAATGCCGTCGCGGATCATGCGGCGGATGGCCTCCTGCATCAGGAAGTAGGGTCCGCGCACGTTGACGGCGAACAGGGCGTCGAAAAGTTCGGGCGAGGTATCGAGGATGGTGCCACGGTCCGTGCGGGCACCGGCGTTCACCAGCACATGTATCTTGCCATAAACGCGCTCGGCCTCCGCCATCACGCTTCGGCAATCCTCGACTTTGCCGAGATCGGCCTTGACAAAGTGGACAGGCACGCCGGTGTCGTGCGTGATCGCCTCGGCCGCGGCACGGCCCTTCGCCTCGTTGCGGCCGAGAGTGACAAGACCGGCAGCGCCGGCTTCCGCCAGCCGGCGCGCAATGGCCGCTCCCAACCCCTGCGTTGAACCCGTGACAACGCAGACCTTTCCATCCATGCGATTCATACTTCAGCTCTCCACAGTGTAGCCAGCCGCGGCCATGACGCGCCGCAATTCCTTATGCCCGATCTTCGCCATTTCGAGTGGCGGACTTTTGACGGGATCCTGCTCGGCTTCAACGACGAACCAGCCTTCGTAACCGTAGGAGGCCAGCCGCTTCACGATCGCCTCGAAGTCGAGCGAGCCGTCACCGGGTACGGTGAAGGCCCCCTTTACCACTGCGTCGAGAAAACTTTCCCGGCTGCGGTCGAGCCCGTCCACGACCGCTTGGCGGATGTCCTTGGTGTGTACATGCGAAATCCGGGCGTGGTGCTTGTCCACCACCCGCAGCACGTCGCCGCCGGCAAAGGCCATATGGCCGGCATCGTAGAGCAGGGGCAGACCCTCGCCGGAATGCTTCATCAGCAGATCGACGTCCTGTTCGCTTTCGATCGGCGCGGCCATGTGGTGGTGGTAGCAAATCGGCATGCCCTGACCCGCGCACCATTCGCCGAAAGTGGTGAGCTTACGGCCGTAGGCCTTGATCTGATCGTCGTCGAGACGCGGGCGCATAGCCAGCGGCGTTCCGCGGTCGCCCTGAATGGTGCGACCCGTCTCGCCATAGACGATGCAGGGCGCGTTGGTCGCCTTGAACAACTCCATCTGCGCGGCGATGCGGTCCTTCTCTTCATCGATATTGCCGACCAGCAAGCGGCCGGAGAACCAGCCGCCACAGACGCTCATGGCATGCTGCCTCAGGATGGGCTCAAGCACCGCCGCGTCCATCGGGAAGCGGCGGCCAGTCTCCATGCCGGTGAAGCCGGCCTGACGGGCCTGCCGCAGGCACTCCTCCAGCGAGACGTCGTCGCTCAGTTCGGGAAGGTCGTCGTTCCACCAGGCGATCGGCGCGATGCCAAGCTTGGCTCTCATCGTCATCTCCAATCATGATTTTCGAATGCTGCTGGCTGCCTGCGCAGCGACAAAAAACTGCCGGAACAATGCTCAGGGAGTTTTGCATCGTTCCGGCAGGGGACGCCCCCGCGCGCCCGAACGGTTCAGACACCCACGCGCTGCTTCTTGCGACCTTCGGTTTGCGCGGCATGCGCGTCGCGGACCTGCTGGCGCCCGCTGATCTCGGGCACGCCGACGTCCCACCATGCATCCCCGGGCGTCCAGCTGAAGGCGTCGGAGACGATGGTAATGACGGTGGTTCGGTCGGTGGTCTTCGCCCATTCGATCGCTTGGCCGAGATCGGCAAGGCTTTCGACACGCCGCGCCAGCGCGCCCATGGCTTCCGCGTGCTTGGCGAAGTCGACCGAGAACGGCTCCTTGACCCGGCAGTCCTTGATAAGGTTATTGAAGGAGGCGCCGCCCTTGGCGTTCTGCAGCCGATTGATCACCGCATAGCCGCCATTGTCGCATACCACGAGAATCATCTTGTGGCCGGCGAGCACCGACGAATAGATGTCGGAGTTCATCATCATGTAGGTGCCGTCGCCGATCATGACGATCGGCGTGCGGGTAGGGTCGGCCATGGCCGCGCCCCAGCCGGCAGAGATTTCATAACCCATGCAGGAGAAGCCGAACTCGCAGTCGAAAGTGTTGGGTTCCTTCACCCGCCAGTTCTTCATCACCTCGCCGGGCAGTCCGCCGGCCGCGGTGATCAGCAGGTCACGCTCGCCCGCCTTGGCGTTCACCACGCCTACGACCTGCGCATAGGTCGGGACCGGCTCGTTGGTCGGCTTCTGGAAGCCGTCAAGCATCGTGTTCCACTTGGCGAACTCGATGCGACCCTTGTCTGTCCAGGCCCTCTCCGCTTTCCAGTCGCCGAGGGCACCTTCGAGTTCGCTCACCGTCTCCAGCGCGTCGCCGACGACGGCGAGCGCCCGGTGCTTGGTGGCATCCCAGCGTGCGGCATTGATCGAGACGAACTTTGCGTCGGCCGAGAAGGCGCTCCAGGATCCGGTGGTGAAGTCCATGAGCCGTGTGCCGACGGCGATGATCACGTCGGCTTCCGCCGCCAGCGCGTTGGCGGAGGTTGAGCCGACGATGCCGATCGGTCCGACATGCGCGGGGTGGTCGTGCGTAACCGTGCCTTTGCCGGCAATCGTCTCCGCGAGCGGGATCCCATGCCTTTTGGCGAAATCGCCAAGAACCTTCTCGGCACCCGAATAACGCACGCCACCACCCGAGATGATCAGCGGCCGCTTTGCGCCTTTGAGGAGGCGCGTCGCTTCGGCGAGCCGGCTGCGATCGGGCCGGGGGCGTGGCACCTCATTCACCGTCTGTTCGAAGAAGGCTTCGGGATAATCCCAGGCGATCTCCTGCACATCCTGCGGCAAAGCGATGAAGGCAGGCCCGCAATCGGCCGGATCAAGCAGCACCGCAACCGCCTGCGGCAACGACGAGATGATCTGCTCGGGATGGACGATGCGGTCCCAGTAGCGCGTGACCGCCTTAAAGGCGTCATTGACGTTGATGGTCGGGTCGCCGAAGTGCTCGACCTGCTGCATGACCGGATCGGGCCGGCGACTGACGAAGGTGTCGCCTGAGAGCATCAGCACCGGCAGCCGGTTCGAATGGGCGACACCCGCCGCCGTCACCATGTTCAGCGCACCCGGACCGATCGAGGTCGCCGCAACCATGATCTGGCGCCGGCGCTTCGCCTTTGCAAAGCCGATCGCTGCAAGCGCCATCGACTGCTCATTCTGGCCGCGCCAGGTCGGCAGCACGTGCTTCACCGCCTCGAGTGCTTCAGAAAGGCACGTCACGTTGCCGTGCCCGAAGATGGCGAAGACTCCCGGAAAAAGCGGAACTTTCTCGCCGTCGACGACCGTGAACTGGTTGCACAGATAGCGCACGAGCGCCTGTGCCATGGTCAGACGGACGGTGGCCCTGGTCATCTTTGTCTCCTCCCTAACGACGGTCTTTCCAAATCTATATGGAATGCCCATTGACAAATCAATATGTTTGCAACGATCATTGCAAAAATTCAAACCGGGAGGACTTCTTGCTCAGGATAGCTGTGCTCGGCTGCGGTCGGATTGGCAGGATGCATGCGGCAAACATCGCCGCACATCCTCGTGCGGAACTAGCCACCGTCTATGACATCGACGAATCGTCCGCGGAGACTGTCGCGGCGCGGCACGGCGTTCGCGCTTCGGGATCCGCGGACGAGGTATTTGCCTCGGCAGATGTAGATGCGGTCCTTGTCGCGACGGTGACTGACACGCATGCCGACTACATCGAAAAGGCGGTGGCCGCTGGCAAACCCGTGCTCTGCGAGAAGCCGATCGATCTCAGCCTGGAAAGGGTGAACCGTTGCGCCGAAGCAATTTTGTCCAAGGGCGTGCCGGTCCAGATCGGTTTCAACCGGCGTTTCGATCCCGGTCATCGTGCGGCGTGGAACGCCGTACGATCCGGCGAGATCGGCGAATTGCACCAGGTTATTATCACCTCGCGTGATCCTGGCATGCCGCCCCGTTCCTACTACGAGGTCGCGGGCGGGCTTTTTCGCGACATGACGATCCACGATTTCGACCTCGCCCGCTTCATGCTGGGAGAGGAGCCGGAGGAGGTGTTCGCCATCGGTGGCCGGCTGATCGACCCGGCCATGATGGCGGAGCTGAACGACTACGACAGCGTCATGGTCGTGATGCGGACCAAAAGCGGCAAGCAGTGCCACATCAACAACTCCCGAACCTCCACTTATGGCTACGACCAGCGCGTCGAGTTGCTGGGCAGCACCGGCATGGTGATCAGCGGCAACAGGAAGCCTCACGAACTGCGCCGCTACTCGGTCGCGCAAACCGAAGCCGCCGCGCCTTATCTCGACTTCTTCATCGAGCGATACCGCGAAGCGTTCGATGCCGAGATCGACGCCTTCGTCACCTGCGTCGAGAAGGCCGAGCCGCCGCTGGTCGGTTTCGAGGACGGGCGCCGCGCTCTGGTCTTGGCCGAAGCGGCGATGAAATCGGCGGTCGAAGGCCGCTTCGTGAAGGTCAGCGAGATCGGATAAGCCATGTACGCGAACTACGGACTGTTCATCGACGGGAAGTGGCGCAAGGCATCCGACGGCGGGACGGCGCCGGTGACGAGCCCGGTGACGGAAAAGCCGCTGGGCGAGGCTCCGGTCGCCACCCGCGCGGACACGGAAGAGGCGCTGGTTAGCGCCGCCCGTGGGTTTCCCGCATGGAAATCCAAGGGTGGTTTTGAGCGCGCGTCCGCCCTGCATGCTATCGCGGACGAGATGATCCGCCGCAAGGACGAAGCCGCGCGGATGATCTCCAGCGAGACCGGCAAACCTATTGCCCAGTCCGAGCGCGAATGGGGGCTGGCGGTCGATCAGTTCCGCTGGTACGCCGAGGAGGCCCGCCGGATCTATGGGCGCGTCATCGAATCGCGCGTGCCCGGCGGTCGTTTCGAAGTTCTGCACGAGCCTGTCGGGATCGCAGCCGCCTTCACCGCCTGGAACTTTCCGGCGGCACTGGTCGCCCGCAAGGTGGCGCCGGCGCTTGGCGCTGGCTGCTCGACCATCGTCCGGCCGTCAAGTCAGACGCCCGGGACGGCGATGCTGATGGTCGACTGCATCCGCGCCTGCAATCTTCCTGCCGGCACCGTCAGCCTGGTCGTTGGGCCCACGAGCACGACCTATGCGCCGATCATGGCTTCGCCGGCGGTGCGCAAGGTGTCCCTCACCGGCTCGACCCGCGTCGGCCAGCAGATGATCCGCGATGCTGCCGACACGGTGAAGAAGGTGTCTATGGAGCTTGGCGGCAACGCGCCCCTGATCGTCTTCGACGACGCCGATCTGGATGCCGCGCTCAACGTCTCCGTGCCGACCAAATACGCCAATTCCGGCCAGGTCTGCGTCACACCGGATCGTTTCTTCGTCCACGAAAGCCTGCACGACGCCTTCGTCGAGGGCTTTGTGCAACGCGCCAAAGCGTTGAAACTGGGCGACGGGCTCGACCCATCCGTGCAGATGGGCCCGCTCATCAATGCCGGCCGGCTTTCCGAGATCGAAGACATCGTGTCCGACGCTATGAAAGCCGGTGCGAAGCTCGTCGCGGGTGGCCATCGGGTTGCGGCGTTCAATGCCGGCCATTTTCATGAGCCCACGGTCCTGACCGATGTTGCCGACGACATGAGGGTCTTTGCCGAGGAGAATTTCGGGCCGATCGCGGCGATCACCCGGTTTTCCTCGGATGAGGAGGCGCTGGAGCGGGCGAATGCTTCGCCAATGGGATTGTCGGCCTATGCCTTCACGTCGAGCCCGAAGCGTGCGCGCCGCACGGTAGCCGAGCTGAAGGCAGGCATGGTGGGCATCAACAGCTTCGCTCTCGCCGCATCGGAAGCGCCGTTCGGCGGCACGAAATATTCCGGAATGGGTCGCGAAGGCGGCAGCGAAGGTATCGGTGACTACCTCGACACCAAGCTTGCGCAGATTGTGTTCTGAGGAGGCCGCCTTGATCAAGAACGAGCTCAAGCAGATCTGGGCCGAAGGGCGGCCCACGATCAATGGCTGGCTTTCGATCGGCAGTCCATTCACCGCCGAGATCATGGCCGCGCAGGGCTATGACAGCGTGAGCATCGATGTCCAGCACGGCGCGCTCGACTATTCGATGCTGCTTCCGATGTTCCAGGCGATGCGTGCATCCAGGGTGGTGCCCATGGCGCGCGTGCCGTGGCTGGAGCCGGGCATCATCATGAAGGTGCTGGATGCCGGCGCCTATGGCGTGATCTGTCCCATGATCAACACACCGGAACAGGCGGCTCAGCTCGTCAGCTACCTGCGCTATCCGCCGGCCGGCCAGCGCAGTTTTGGGCCGACGCGTGCCAACTTCTCGGCAGGTGCCAACTACGCGGCCGAAGCCAATGACGAGATCCTGGCTTTCGCCATGGTCGAGACCGCCGAGGCGATGCGCAATCTCGATGCGATCGCCGCAACGCCAGGGCTCGACGGCATCTATGTCGGTCCCGCAGACCTGACCTTCAGCCTGCACCAGGGGCGTCTCGCGCCGTCCTTCGATCGCGAGGAGCCTGACATGATCGCCGCTCTGCGGACGATCGTTGCAGCCTGCAAGAGGAACGGCAAACGCGCCGCGCTCCATTGCGGCACGGCCGACTACGCCGCACGTGCCATCGAATGGGGTTTCGACATGACCACCGTGTCAGGCGACTCCCGCCTGCTCGCAGCAGCGGCCCAGGCGTGTGTTGCCCGCTTTCGCGAATTGACCGGCGCGAAGCCCGCCTCTCTTGAAGCCGGCAAGGGAGGCTATTGATGCCGCACGTTCTGGTCGCCGGAAAACTTCATCCGAGCGGCATCGAACTTCTCGATGCGTCGCCCGGCGTCACCTACGACTATGTCGAAGATGTCTCCGAACCAAGCTACGCACCTCTGATCGGCAAGGCCGATGGCCTCGTCATTCGCACCCAGCCCTTGTCGGCTCCGACCGTCGCACGCGCCGAGAGGTTGAAGATCGTCTCGCGCCATGGCGTCGGCTACGACGCTGTGGATCTGCCTTCTCTCAACGAACGTGGTATCGCGCTGGCGATAGTCGGCGATGTGAACTCGGTGTCGGTGGCCGAGCACGCCATGATGCTGTTGCTGGCGGCAACCAAGCGGCTGATCCGAGCGGATCGTTCGGTGCGCGGTAACGAATGGGGTTGGCGCAACCGGCTGGAGCCAAGCGAACTCTCGGGCAAGCGGCTTCTGATCCTCGGGTTCGGCCGGATCGGCCGCCACCTGGCGCGCATGGCGGCGGCATTCGGCATGGACGTGCGTGCCTATGATCCATTCCTTGAGAGGCAAGGCTGGCCGGAGGGGCCGGTCGCGCCGGTGAGCGATTTGCAAACGGGACTCGCCTGGGCCGATGCGATCTCCGTCAACGTACCCAAGGCCGAGCGCCCGGTGATCGGCCCCGTGGAACTCTCGGCGATGAAACCGACTGCTGTTCTCATCAACACAGCGCGGGGCGGCATCGTCGACGAGGCGGCGCTGATCGCGGCGCTGCGAGCGGGGCGCATCGCAGCGGCCGGTATCGACGTCTTCGACGATGAACCACCCGCCGCGGACCATCCGCTCTTCGGCTTCGACCAGGTGATTCTGACGCCGCACATTGCCGGGCTCACCGCCGAGTGCGGCGAGCGCATGGCAATCTCGTCCGTGCAGAACGTGCTCGATTTTTTCGCCGGGCGGATCGACTCAGCGCTGGTGGTAAACGGAGCCGAGTTGAATGGCCGGTGAAAAACCTCAACTCAGAATCGGCCTGATCGGCACCGGCTTCATGGGCAAGACCCATGTGTTCGGCTTTGCTGCCGCACAACGTGTCTTCGATCTTCCCTACGAACTGGTGCTCCACACGGTTGCGGACAGAACCGAGGACCTCGCCGCGCAGGCGGCGCAGGCCTTGGGGTTCGCGCGGGCGAGCGGGGACTGGAGGCGTCTGGTCGAGGACCCGGAGATCGATATGATCGATATCACGGCGCCGAACGGCTTCCACAAGGAGATGGCGCTCGCCGCCATTGCCGCCGGCAAGCACGTCTATTGCGAGAAGCCGCTGGCGCCCCTTGCGGCGGATGCCCGACGGATGGCCGAGGCGGCGGAAGCGGCCGGCGTCAGGACGCAGGTCGGGTTCAATTATCTCTGCAACCCGCTGCTCGCGCTGGCGCGGCAGATGATCCGCGCGGGCGAGTTGGGCGAGATCCGCAGCTATCGCGGCATTCACGCCGAGGACTACATGGCGGATGCGGAAAGCCCATTTACCTTCCGGCACGATCCTGTCGGCGGTGGCGCATTGGCGGATCTGGGCAGCCATGCTCTGGCCACGGCGGAGTTTCTGCTTGGCTCGGTGGAACGGGTCCTCGGCGATTCCGTCACCGTCATAGCGAGCCGTCCGGATGGCCGAGGCGGGCGCCGGACCATCGAGGTCGACGACATCGGTCGCGCATTTCTGCGTTTTGCCAATGGTGCATCCGGCAGCATCGAAGCGAGCTGGGTCGCCACCGGCCGCAAGATGCAGCACGATTTCGAGGTTTATGGCACCAAGGGGGCGCTCGTCTTCAGCCAGGAGCGCTTCAACGAGCTGCATTTCTACAGCACGGCCGATCCCGGCGGCCGGCGTGGCTTTCGGCGCATCGAGGCCGGTCCGGATCACGATCCCTATGGACTCTTCTGCGTCGCATCAGGCCATCAGCTCGGCTTCAACGATCTGAAGGCTATCGAGATTGCGCGGTTCGTCGATGCGATCGCCGGGAAGCGAGACGAGTCTTTCGGCTTCCGGGCCGGCCAACGCATCCAGGAACTCGTGGAGGCAATTCAGGGCTCGGCCCGGGAGAGCAAGTGGCTGCGAACAGACTGATGCGAGGGAGAGTTGGTCGCCGCCCCGCATGCGTCTGAAATAAACATTGCATGTTTGTACATTTTGCAATATAGATTGCAGCCGGAGAGAGGTACGTCGGCTGAGTGCTCAAGTCGACGTCGCACAGGGAGGAGAATGTGTCTGTGCTGGACGTACGAAGCGTCTCGAAAAGCTTTGGTGCTATCCGCGCCTTGTCAGATGTTAGCTTCGCGGTTGCTGCCGGCGAGGTGGTTGGCCTGATGGGCGACAACGGTGCCGGGAAATCGACCATGGTGAAGCTGATTGCGGGGAACTTCCCACCCTCCGACGGCGAAATCGCGGTGGACGGCAAGGTTTGCCATTTCCACAAGCCGATCGAGGCACGGGGCGAAGGGATCGAGGTCGTCTATCAAGATCTGGCCTTGGCCGACAATCTGACGGCCGCCCAAAATGTCTTTCTCGGCCGCGAGATTAAGAAGGGGTTTTGGCCGCTCCGCGTGCTCGACAAGCAGGCGATGATCAACCGCTCGGCAAAACTGTTCGCGGAGCTGAAGTCGGAGACGCGGCCGCGCGATCTGGTCAAAAAAATGTCAGGCGGCCAGCGGCAGGCGGTCGCCATTGCCCGCACCCGGCTATCCAACTCCAAGCTCGTGCTGATGGATGAGCCGACCGCGGCGATTTCGGTCCGCCAGGTAGCCGAGGTGCTGGAGCTGATCCGGCGGCTCAAATCGCAAAATGTGTCGGTAATGCTGATCAGCCACCGCATGCCCGATGTGTTCGCGGTCTGCGACCGCATCATCGTGCTGAGACGCGGCTCGAAAGTGGCCGACAAGGCGACGGAGAAGACATCGCCGGAGGAGATCACCGGCCTAATTACGGGAGCGATCCGTGATGCATAGCCAGAGCGACATGCTGAAGGAAGGCCATGCGTCCATCGGTGATGTGGTCGGCATAATAGAGCAGAGCGTTTTCCAGAAGATGATCGCCAGCCAGGCCTTCTGGGTCGCGATCGCGCTTTTCGTGTTGGTGGTCTTCATGACGTGGCTGGAGCCCAGCTTCGGCACGGTCGACAACGTTACCAACACCACCCGCAATTTTGCACCTATCGCCATCATGGGGCTGGGCATGACGGTGGTGCTGATCACCGGCGGCATCGATCTGTCGGTCGGCTCGGTGATGGGGCTGGTCGCGATCGTCGCCGGCCTGCTGCTCACTTGGCACCAGCCTTGGTATGTGGCGTTTGGCGCGGGTCTGCTCGCAGGCATCGCCTGCGGAGCCTTTAACGGTTTCTTCGTGGCCTATATCGGCATGCCGTCCTTCGTGGTGACGCTAGGCATGCTGTCGATCGCGCGCTCGCTGGCGGTCGTGCTGTCCGGCAACCAGATGCTTTACCAGTTCGGACCCGATGCGCCGATCGTCAAGGCCATCGGCCAGGCCAAATGGCCGAGGCACACGCCTGACGGCTGGGTGCCTCATTGGATCCCGGAACTGTCCTCGCAGTTCTGGGTGATGGTGATCCTCGCGCTCATCGTCGGCTCCGTCTTCATTTTCACCGCCTGGGCGCGCCACCTCTTCGCGATCGGCGGCAACGAGAACGCCTCGCGGATGACCGGCGTCCCCGTCGACTGGATCAAATTCCAGGCCTATGTCTTCTGCGCATTTACCGCATCGATCGCGTCCCTGCTGCTGCTCGGCTACAGCGGCTCGGCCATCAACGCGATGGGAACCGGCTACGAGTTGAGGGTGATCGCCGGCACCGTCATCGGGGGGGCCAGCCTGATGGGCGGCTACGGAACCGCGTTTGGCGCTGTGATCGGTTCGGCCTTCCTCGAGGTCATCCGCAACGCGCTGCTGATGGCCGGGATCGATTCGAACTGGCAGGGCGCCTTTGTCGGGGCCTTCATCATTCTTGCCGTGCTTCTCGGCATGCAGACCTCGGGCAAGTCGCTGCGGGCGACGCTGGAGGGTATGTTTACCTGGAAGCGCAAATAGAATCCGGCGGCCGCAAGCCGTCGGGGATAGTGGACGTCAAAACAAAGTGGAGGAACAGGTGAAAAAATACATTCTGACGGCGGCCGTGGCGTTTTCCGCGCTGATGGCAGGGCAGGCCTATGCCCAGCAGAAATACGTCTTCGCCCTTGTGCCGAAGAACATGAACAATCCTTTCTTCGACCAGGCTCGTGACGGCTGCAAGAAGGCCGAAGCCGAATCCAGCGGCGCGATCGAATGCATGTATATCGGCCCCGGCGAGCATGGCGGCGGCGAGGAGCAGGTGCAGATCGTGCAGGACCTGGTGGCCAAGAAGGTCGACGGCATCGCCGTCGCCCCGTCGAACGCCGCGGCAATGGCCGTCGCGCTTCAGGCCGCCAAGGAAGCGGGCATTCCCGTGCTTACCTGGGACTCGGATGTGCTACCGGAGAACAAGGACCTGCGTGTCGCCTATATCGGCACGCACAATTACGAAATTGGCGTCAACCTCGCCAAGATCGTGCAGACCATCAAGCCGAAAGGCGGCACCATCTGTATCCAGTCGGGCGGAGCTGCCGCGGCCAACCACAATGAGCGCATGAAGGGTATACGCGATACGCTGGCCGGCAAGGAGTCGGCCGCCTCGCCAGGTGATGCCCTGACCGGCCAGAACGGCTGGACGGAAGCACCGGGCTGCCCTCTCTATACCAACGACGACTTCCCTCTGTCGGTTCAGCAGTTCCAGGACTTCATGGCGAAGACGCCAAACCTCGACGCCTTCGTGCCGACAGGCGGCTTTCCGCAATTCATACCGGATGCGAATCGCGCTGCGGTCGAGCCGTACAAGGATAAGATCGCCAAGAAGGAGCTGGCTCTGGTCGTCGCCGACACGCTGCCGGTGCAGATGGACCAGATGAAGGAAGGCCTGTCGCTCGGCCAGGTCGGACAGCGGCCGTTCGAAATGGGCTACAAGACCATGCTGGCGCTGAAGGACATCAAGGACGGCAAGCCCGCGCCGGCCGACCCGACCTACACCGGTCTCGACGTCTGCACCCCCGAAACCGCCGACACCTGCATCGGAAAGTAGGCGGGGGGCGCAACTCTGCGGCGGGCGAGGGATGACTCTTGCCCGCCTTTGCCCCTGAGAGGCGACAACAGACCCATCGAGCGACTGGCTCAAATCGACCGCTGCCGTCAGGCCTCAGAGACGCTCCGCTGGCCACGGCGTGACCATTTTTAGACGAGTGCCGGGAGTGATCCCATTCGGGAGGAGCAATTGAGAAAGATACGATATGCCGTGGTGGGCGCGGGCTGGATCACACAGGAAGCCTTTATGCCCGGTGTGTCCCAGACCGGAAACTCGACAATCACGGCGATCGTCAGCGGCTCGGCCAAAAACGCCGCCAAGCTCGCCGAATTCTACGGCGTGGAACACGTCTTCAGCTATGAGCAGTACGACCAGATGCTCGCATCGGACGTCGCCGATGCAGTTTACGTGGCATTGCCGAACTCCATGCATGCCGACTATGCGATCCGAGCCCTGAGAGCCGGCAAGCACGCGCTCGTTGAGAAGCCGCTGGCCACGACCGAGGCGGAATGCGAGGCGATGATCGCCGCCGCCAATGAGAGCGGAGCGTACCTGATGACGGCGTATCGGCTGCACAACGAGCCCGGCACTGTCGAGGTCCTGGAGCGCATCCGCAGCGGTGAGATCGGCGATCCCCGCATCTTTGCCGCGGTCTTCTCCTTCGTAGCGTCGTCCGACAATCACCGCCTCAAGGCCGCCTATTGGGGCGGTCCCTTGCAGGACATCGGCGTCTACTGCCTGAATGCCGCGCGCCATATCTTTGCCACTGAGCCGATCGAGGCAGTCGCGGTAAGGAGTTTCGGCAGCGCCTCAGTCGGGGAGGTAGAGGAAAGCATTGCCGTGACGTTGCGCTTCCCCGAGGGCCGGCTTGCGCAGTTCATTGCCAGCTTCGGCGCGGACAATTCGGATTTTTACCACGTGGCCGGAACGAAGGGGAGCGTAACGGCCGACCCTGGCTTCCGTTTCGAGACTGCCGTGCAAATGAAGCTTCGGCATGGCGACATCAGAACCGAAAAGGCGTTCCCGCAGACAGACCATTTCGCCGGACAGACCGCGTACTGCATCCTGAATGCACAACCGCCTGAAGCCGACGGTGGAGAAGGATTTGCCGACGTGCGCGCCCTGCTTGCCATTGAGCGCGCCGCCAGCACCGGTCAGCCTCAGAAGATAGACACGCCGGCACGGCAGGTTCATCCTACTGCGGATATGATCCGCATCTTGCCTACAACGGACCAGCGGCTGCTTCTCTGACGCGCTTTCGCCCGCGGAGCCGGCCAGGATTCATTGCGAGAAGCGTCTCACGAAACGGCATCGCGTACCGCGTTGTACGGTGCAACCGTTCATGCGGAGGCAGTCACGATCTTGTTTCCGAACGTGCTCGACGGGCTGCGCTGGGTGAAATTCATCCAGGCGGCCGCCGACTCGCACGAGGCCGGAAAAGCCCGGACAACCGGCTGGCTTGACTGAACGCATTGGAATAATACGGAGGTCAACTTGAGTATACGCGTTGGAATTATCGGCGTAGGGGTAATGGGTGCGGATCACGCGCGGATGCTCGCATCACCTCAAGCCCGGCTTGCCGCCCGACGGGAGCATTCCGCGCCCATCATCGCTGCCCTGAAACCATGGTTCGAAAAGCAGCTATCGATGATCTCCTCCGGCTCTGGCCTGGCCGAAGACATCCGGCATGGGCTCGGCCACTGGCAAGGCCTGACCCGCTTCCTGGACGATGGCCGCCTGGAACTCGACACCAACCCGGTTGAAAACGCGATCAGGCCAGTATGCCTGACCAGAAAAAAATGCCCTGTTTGCAGGTCACGAAGTCGGGGCCGAAAATTGGGCGCTGCTCGCCTCCATCGTGGCCACCTGCAGGCTCAACGACGTCAACCCGGTCGCCTACCTCGCCGAAACCCTCGACGCCATCATCAACGGCCATCCGCAAACCCAGATCGAGGAACTCATGCCCTGGCGATTCCGAAAAACGTCAAGCCCAAATCCACAGGCGATCCGCGAGGCGCTCACCCTAAGTTTTATCATTGACGGTCTGACTTGACGTCTGGCCCGAGGGCGGCGTTCGCTACTATTCCGAAACTTAAGGTTTCGCCCTACCGCGTAATTGGGGTCGGCTGTCTTAAGAGGGCCGCTGCCCACGGTGCCTACTTCTTAACGCATTGGCGGACTGGTGCGGCCGAGCAAACTTCGCCCACGCCGCAGTCCAGGTCGCGTGAACAAGGTTTCGGCATTTGCGGTGGCTCCAGCGTGACGAAGGGCGTCCTCGGCTCTTCCCCCGGTCTCGCCGTTCTCGGGAGGAAGGCGCCGGGATCACCGAGCGACTTCACATATCGATAGAATGACCGAATGTCGCTCTCCGGCATGACGCGAACGTTGTACCAAGGCATCGGCGGCAATGTGCGAAGTGTCTTGATGTAGGTTACATACCCGTCTTCGCTAAGGTCTTGCGCGCTCCATCTCAGATTGCTTGCATACGTTGTGCCCCACGGCCCCCGCCAACCTATTACTTTCCCTCTCAATGCCTTGGTGGGGTCGAGTGCGCCTTCGGCTTCCCTGTAGCCGTCAGTATGGCAGTCGTGACAGCTGCTGATGATGGAAACCAGCCGTCCTCTCTCGACAGACACCTCCTCTGCCGCAAACGCTGCCCCCGATGCTGTCAATATTGCTGAGCCAACCAGGAGCTTAATGAAGTGCATGGTAGCCTCCAGCGCCCTCACACCGCTCGCTCAAAGCCAATAACAACGTCGAGACTTTACCACAATTTTGAAAGTTGGGGTGGGGAAAGCAACGGATCGTTGGAGGCAATAGTCCCTAAGAGGCTCCTGGGACACTGTCGACAATCGCAGCACAGCACTACGTTCGACAACTGGGCGCTGCTCGCCTCCATCGTGGCCACCTGCAGGCTCAACGACGTCAACCCGGTCGCCTACCTCGCCGAAACCCTCGACGCCATCATCAACGGCCATCCGCAAACCCAGATCGAGGAACTCATGCCCTGGCGATTCCGGAAAACGTCAAGCCCAAATCCATAGGCGATCCGCGAGGCGCTTACGCTTCCACCGCAACGGTCTCGCTGCTTTCGCCCCTGCGCACCGAGATCAATTCGGGTCTGTCGCGAGGAACGGCCTATCCCGCGGACTGGCGTCCTCGCTTCACCGATGCCTATCGCCTGCAGGCCCAGGCCTGGATCCATTCAATACTCAGCGGAATTCCGGCCGGAGCAAGCTGCTGGACGGATACCGGGCTGCAATCGCCGCCGAGGCGGGTCTGCAATCACTATCAGAAGGGCGAAAGGCAGTTATTGGCGCAATGAGTAAGCCAGAACTGTACAAATAGCTGACGGCATTTGAATTCATAATGACCTCGGCAGCCGACTAATAATCTTCTTTTTCAGGCCCCTCCCGTCAGCGTGTTCCACGCAGCCGGTGCGCTGCTTCGGCTCGTCGCAGGGACACGTGCGTGTTCTGTAGGATCATTTCGCGAAACGCCTCGTTTGATACTGCAAAGTTGTACCATCGTGTCCAACATCAGATGGGACGCGGTCCCAGCAAACATGCAGTTCAGACAATCGATTACGCGTCTTTGTTGAAGTCGTGCTGTACCAATACAGTACCGGCCTTGAAACGGTTGATCCAGTTTCGTCGCTCATCAGGCCATAAGCCGCCGGCGGCTGTGTACGGCAGGCGCCGAATGAAACTCTCATTCACGCTCCCTCGCTACTCCGTGAGACCCCTCATTTCCTTCCTTGCAGCCTCAGCACGGAACTCAAGGTATGTGACCAAATCGGCGAGATGGACGCCCTTGGCACACTTCTGGCTGTCCTCGATCCGCACGAGCGGAAGGGCAATTTCTCCCATGGAAATCTTTCGGACCAACTTCGGCGGCGTCAGGTGAGAGAAATAGTCTCGGCAGACGTCATCGATCGGTATGGTCGCCTTGCCCATACTGAGCCATCAAAAGCAGTGCTGTGTTCATTCCAGGTTGCTATCCCTTGTTAGGAGCTTGGCAGACTAGCAAGCCGCCCAACGGGTTCAACGGCCGGGCAGGGGGGCGCGTGCAAAAGGGTGGGCGCGACCTAAGCAACGGCCGGGGCGTTCAAGTCGCTAGAGGGATACCGCCAATACAGTGCTGTGACCGAGTTCGTTTGCTGACGGGCTTCTTAATCGGCGCAAATCGGTCCGACTCCAACCTCCGCAACCAGTTCCAGCATAAATCACTAATAGTCGCGATCTGATCAAAGCCCCGCCGGAAAAAACGGCAAGGCTTTTCCCACGGCAGGTTTGGCGAAGCGCGGAAGGGCACTCTGCCGCCCAGAGTAAGCGGCCTGCACGGTGAAGACGAGAGGGACGCTTTTCCAAGCGCGGAGTTCGAATCCCTCCGAGCCCACCAAGTCGCCTCCCTGCAATGCTGGCCTGGACCTGTCAAATCGTCACGTCAATGATGTCGGTATCGGTGGTTGCGTGTCCCCGCAACCACTTCTGTCATAGTACGATAACCGTCTCGGTCTAACCGAGGCGGTTTTTTCGTGTGGCGAGTTTGAAAATGTCTGGATTGCGTGAGGCCGTGAGGCCGGGCATTAAGGCGCATATTTTGCGGGAAGGCCTTCATGAACCTCAATCATCGGCAGAATGCGCCGTGCAGCGTAACCATCCGGTGTGGACCGCGGCAGACGCCGTTTCGCGTGTTAGACTGCTTGGCATGGAGATCGACACCGACAAGATTGACGCGTGCAGCGGTGGTGCTTCGACGTAGAAATCGGAAAACACGCTCGCGGCAACTCTGCACTACGCAGATGCGCGCCCATCTCCGGCCACGCAACATCGATCCGCAATTCGGAGCCATGTAGTGGTAGGTGGCGGCGCAGGACCGCTACATCGCCAGAGCCATTACCTGAGATAGTGGGTTTGAGGTGGTGGTAGAGGGAAGGGCGCTGGAAACTAACCTTCTCCATTTTCGGCAATTCGCCAACCGTCGCGATCTCGCGATTGAGCAGTGTCCTCCAGTCACTCATAGCCTGTCATCTCGAGATAGCCGCGCCCGGCATGGGTTCCCTCAAATCGGATCGGGCCTTCCCAATAGGGAGAGCGTGTGTCCATCCAGGCTTCTGGGTTTAGCGTCCGGATGGTCACATCCACTCCGTTTTCCGGCAATTGCACCCTCCAGCGGATCGGCACGCTACGTCCCGCGACTGCCGCCGTTTCGAGCGGCGTCACCCTTAGCGCGCCGGGGGCCTGCGGCTGCGGCCTGCCGTCGGCCTTGATCCATGTGGCCGATGTAAAGCCCGCGCCTCCGTCGCGCAGGCGAAAGCCCATCATCTTTTCGCCGCTGTCGAAATGCAAGGAGAACCAGTCCCACCCGGTCTGATCCTCAGCCAGCGGCTGCGAGGACCATTCGTGGTCCAACCACGCCTGACCGGACACCGCGATCACGCCCGCCGGAAGGGTCAGTGTACCGGTCACGTGGTAGAATGGTTGCGAGTAGTAATAGCTCGCCTGCCCCTTCTCGGATTTCACCGAGTAGCCCTGCACTCCCTGCGGCACCAGAGGGCCTTTGGCGTCCAGTGCCAGTTCGTAGGAAAACGCCTGTCCCGCCGCGTGCAGGTCGAGCGCCGACAGCGCATCCGCCTCTGGCAGGGCCCGACCTGCCATCTGCCAATTGTCAATCCAGGCCGCAAAGGGTGCAGCCGAAACCCCCGCCTGGCCGATGCCGCCCCGTGCCAGCCGTTCGGCCACGAATTGGTGCGTTCGCGTCGTCAGCCCGGCATGGCCCATCCAAAGCTGCGGACTAGACCAGCCGGACCGCTCCACCGGGGCCAGGGCGGATCGGAAAAGAGTCCATTGCACGCCAAAGTCCGCTCCATCCGCAGCTTGCAGGTTGGCCGTCAAATACCACCATTCGATCCGGTAACCGGGGTGCGGGCCGTGGTCTGCCGGAAAGTTGAATGCAGTCCCCGGCTGCGGCACTGAAAACCCGTCAGCCTCTGTGCCAAGCCCAGCAAAACCCTGGCCAAAGGCAGGTGCGGCCAAGCTCATGTAGATCAGCAATGCTCTAACGCTCATGTGCAAATACCTTCAGCAAATCCGATGGCGAAAGACGCGCCAGCCGCCAGGCAGGCACGGCGGCTGCAAGTCCGGCCGCCAGCAACGCGAGCGCCGCCAGCCGCGCCCAGTCACCGGGAAAAAGGTGCATCGGCAGACGCCAGCCAAAAGCCTCCACATTCACCACCGCCAGTAGAACAAAGGCGAGCCCGATACCTACAGGCAGAGCGGCCAGCATGGTCAAGGCTGCCAACAACAAGCCGCGCCAAAGCTCCAGCCATACGAGGTGGCGGCGGGGCAGACCCATGGCCCAGACCGGCGCCAGTTGCGGTAGGCGCATCCCCGACAGGGTCATGAGGCTCGCAAACATCGCCAGCCCCGCGACTCCCAGCGTCAGCACATTCAGCGCGGCTGTCACTCTGAATGTGCGCTCAAACACTTTGAGCGAAAAGACCTTGATCCCGGCCTGGTCAATCACGTTCTGCGCGGGCAGCCCGAATTCCGCCCGCAAACCCGCAGCCAGTGCTTCGGCCTTGCCGGGGGCAATCCGAATGGCATAGCGCAGGCGGGAGACGTCAGGGTAGTGCCGGACCAGTGTGTCGATCCCGATGATCACTTGGCCGATCGGGTTGCCATAGTCGGCATAGACGCCGACGATGCTGGCCCGCCAGCCACCGGGCAGCGTGATCTGGTCCCCTAAGCCCAACTCCTGGCGCCGCGCCAGTTGTTCGTTGATCAGGGCGCCGTCGCCTGTGGCGATCCGGTCCCACACCCCCGGCACTGCAGAGAGGATCGGCCAGTTGTCGCGATAGGTGCCATGATCGGCCACGCCGTATATTGCCGCGGGCTGGCCTGCGACCCGGCCCTCAATGCTCCAGATCGGCAGGACCGCGTCGCTGCGCTGGGCCAGCCAGTCGCGTATCGCCGTGGCCTCTGCTTCGGTGCGGGCGGTCACGTAAAGCTCTGAGGCGAGACGCTGATCGAGCCAGCCGGTGAAGGTCAGCCGAAAGCTCGACACCATCGTGCTGACGCCCACATTGACGGCCAGCGCAAGCAGCAGTGCCATTAGCGCCAATGACAGGCCGGGAAGCTGTTGACGCGTGTCGGCCCAAAACCATTCAGCCAATGGTCCACGCGCCAAGCGGCCGCCAAGGTGCAATATCCCCGTCAGCACGAGCGGCAGCGCCAGTGCCGCCCCCAACAGCAGTGCCGCCAGAAGCGCAAAGCCCGCCTCGAGGCCGGATCCGAAGTGTGCAATTCCCGCCGCCGTCAACAGGAGCACCATCGCAGCCACGCCTTGCGCGCGCAGGGCCCGCTCCGAAGCCCGCGCCCAGGCCCGAGGCTGGGCCGGCGCAAGCAGCGGCAGGTGCCATAGCCGCCAGAGGCTTTGTGCGGCCGCTACCAGCGTGCCGATTACCGCGATCGCCAGCCCCGCTGCCCACACTGCGGGGCGGATCGACAGCGTTCCCGGCACATCGGCCCCGTAAAGTCCGCGCAGGGTGGCGGCGACGTCGGGCAAAAGGGCCGAGGCGACTACATAGCCAAGTGCCACGCCCACCAATCCCGCGAGGAGGGCGAAGATCAGCAGCTCGGCGATCAGCAAAAGGACCAGCACGCGGGCCGGCAAGCCCAGTGCGCGCAGCGTGCGAAACACCGGGCGGCGCTGTTCAAAAGCCAGACCGATGGCGGAATGCACGATGAAGAGCCCCACCGCAAAGGCAAGAAAACCGAAAGCCGTCAGGTTCAGGTGAAAACTGTCGGTCAGCCTGGCAAGATCCCCCGTTTCACTCGGCTCGCGCAGGGTCAGGCCGGGGGCTGTCACCTCTAGAGGGGCACGGCCAATCGGTTGGTCCGGCCAGAGCAAAAGACGAGAGATCTTGTCCTTTGCCCCAAGCAAGACCTGCGCCTGCCCGATGTCGGTGAGGACTGTGCCAGGCGGCAAACCCTCGGCCACGCGCACGGGAGGTGTTGCTTGCTCGGTTAGTCGTGCCGCGGTTTCCGGAGTTGCATAGAGCACCCCGGGCGCCGTGATGAACGGCAATAGCTCATCACCCACTGCAACATCCACCTGCTGCGCCTGCGGCGGCAAAGTCAGTGGGTCAATGCCGAGGACGCGCAACCGCACATCCCCAAACCGCATTTCACCTTCAATCACCGGCGAAGCCAGCCAGCCTGCTCGCCGCAGTCTCACAAACACCTGTTGATCCATCCGGGTCCCGTCCTCACGCACCAGTTGCGCGAGCCGGTCCTGCCCAAGGATCGCCGCTGCACGGTCATAGCTCGCCCGCGCCTCACCGTTGATCGCCTGAATCGCTGACCACAACGCCGTTGCCAGCGATAGCCCCAAAAGCAGCATCGCCAGTTGGACAGGCCGCCTGCGCCAATGCGACAAGAGCGCTGACAACCCGGTCCACACCATCAAGCCAGCCGTCCCGCGTGCAGGTGAACGCGGGCGTTCAGCCGGTTTGCCAGACGGTTGGAATGGGTAACCATTAACAGGGCGGCACCCGTTTCAGCCACCAGCGACAGCATAAGATCGAGTACAGCGTCCCCTGTTGCCTCATCGAGATTGCCCGTGGGCTCATCGGCCAAAACCAGCCGGGGCCGAACGGCTAGGGTCCGCCCAATCGCCACCCGCTGTTGTTGCCCACTCGACAGCTGTTCAGGGTAGCGCGTTAGGACCTTGGCCAGGCCCAGCCGTTCAGCAAGGACCTTCAGCCACGCCGGATCAGGACGGCCGGCAAGTCGAGCCTGAAAGGCAAGGTTGGCTGCCACATCAAGCGAAGGGATCAGGTTGAACTGCTGGAACACAAGTCCGACTGTTCCCCGCCGCAGGGCGGCAAGGGCCGTATCGTTCAGCCCCACAATATTGGTACCGCCAAGGTGGATTTCTCCCGCATCAGGGCTGTCGAGCCCTGCAACGAGGTGCAAAAGCGTGCTCTTGCCGCTGCCAGACTCGCCGGTCAGCGCAAGGCTCTTGCCCGCCTCCAGCGAAAGATCGATCCCGTGCAGAACATGCAACGGCCCTTCGCCAGTGGGGTAGAATTTGTCGATCTGGTCCAGCCTCAGCAGCATGTTACTCCCCGGAGGCCCGCGTGCTTCTGACACGGCATGCCAGTGAAATAGCGCCAAACAACGACCCCTTTCATACAGCCTCCAAACCCACTGCCTTAATTGGACAATGGTTTTCTTCAGAGGCTCGCGTTTTGCATCTAACGCGACCTCCACTTGGAATTCGATGTACAATTACGATCTAGAGCGGTTCTCAGCTAGGCGGGATAGGCGTTGACCGTGCCGTCGCAACTCACTCTCCAAACGGAACTGGAGCGCTGCCTTCAATTCCTCAGCAGTGCCGATGCCGTTGCTGAAAAGCGCCATGATTATGCCTGCAGCCTGGTCACACTCAGGCGTGCTTGGCTCTATGCCAGCCTCACGGGAATACGCGATCAAACCTTTCGGGCAAAGAGTTCCTCTTCGATCTTTGCGCGGTTGTTTCCATACTTTTTTACCAGCCTGAGGGCATCAGCCCGTTCGAGATGGTGCTTCTTCATGAGGTACCCGACTTCATAGTCTTCGCCACCGTCGACCCGTGCTCTGTCTTGCGGACCACGCTTTGACTTGTCGTCTGCCATGACAACCTCCATGGGCGATCGCCTCGCCCAAACGTGTCAATGATAATCCTCTAATCGACGGGGACAAGGACGTAGTCGCCAACCATGTCGAAACCGCACAACTCCGCGGTCGCAGGGATAAGCCGATCCCTTACGGGGAACGCTTTGCTCGTCCGCCGTTCGAAGCGTCGAGGTCTTCTGGGCTGGTACACGTTCTTGCGGCCGTGGGAGGAAGCTTTCCGCGCGACATCACGAATGGAGTCCCTTGATGCATCGAAGGTCGCCAAATAACCCGCTTCGGCTGTGGCTGCTTCCGGTTTTGCGTTCGCGAGCGCTTCAATCTCAATCAAGAACGGCATTTCAAACATGCCATCGTAGCCGAGAAAATGGAGGTATTGTCCGGCCTCGTCGTAGCTGCGGCTTCGGTTCGGAAAAGTCAGCGCCAAGGTTGAACATACCTCAAGCCGTCAAGAACCGCGTAGCGAACGTCTGTTGCAGGCTCGCGGCCTTGCGTCTCTTCGCATTGTGCGCGTTCAGAATTACGGCGGTTTCGAAGCTAAACTGCCACTCGCTTGATCCCGCTGCCCGGCCAGCGATGGAGCCGGGCTACTCCAGCACAGACTCTGCCGTCGATCACCTCGATCGGCACGGACTCCAGACCGACATCGTCGAACAGCCGCGCATTTGACCGCGTTCGCCAAATTAATGGCCGGATCTTTGCGAAGCCTCCGCATTTTTGTGGGGGGAAGCCCTCCCAGCATCATCGTGATTGGACTTCACGATCGGTCGGAGTCACGCTGGCCGCAGGTATAAGAAGGATATGGGTGGGCCAACTATCGTCCGAATAGGAGGCTAAAATGAAGCACCAGACGCTTGAGCAACTGCAGATCGTCGCCGAGATCGATCAGGACTACCTGCGCCAGGCCATGTCGCGCAGCGAACGTCTTGAACGCTGGGCGGAGCTCCTTGAACGGAACCCTGACCGGCGACTCTCGACGCTACACCAAACCGAGTATCAGCCGGTTAGATCACGCGGGGCCATGCGCGGCGACGGCTCGCCGATCTCAGTCGCTTTCGAGGATCCTGTCCTCCGCGCCGCCGGGTTGGAAAGCGACAACTACGGCGAAGCGAAGCGGTTCTTCGAACTGACCGACAGGCAATTGCATGAGATCATCTGCTATTGTCATTTCGGCGCGACGGTGAGCGCCGTAACGGCCGCCCGTCACATCCGTGCGGCGATTGCCCGGAGACAGCCCGGCATGTTCGCTCGGATGCGTGAGGCGTTCGTCGGATAAAGCCGGAGCCGTTTCGCAGCATCATTTTTGAAGCGGCTCGCATGGAAAGCCGCCGCCGTAGCGCGGGCAAGCGCTCCCCACGCGGGGAGGCTGCGTTGCATGAGGGGGTGCGGCTTTCCGCAGGAGCACGCCGACGCCCCTCCTGCATCTTTTCCATCCGAACCGGAAAGATCCCAATGCTGCCAGTACATCCGTGGTCAGCGCCGTGGTTCAAAGGCTCGAACAGAGCGACATGCGCGCCGGATAAGCGCTATACATTCGCTGTCGAAAATTCGGTGCTTCATGGTGGGTCGAAGGTCGCGGACCTATGTCGATCGGGACCGGGAAAGCCAAATCGTGCCAAATTTTCGCGAACTGTATATATCTCTCGATGCACATTCAATCAAGGCTCGATAGGTTTGTCTCGTAATTGCGGATTAATATAGTCTGTTGTCGGCAAAATTAAGAG
The DNA here is from genome assembly GCF_040320455.1 of Mesorhizobium sp. M0698. Lineage (NCBI taxonomy): Bacteria > Pseudomonadati > Pseudomonadota > Alphaproteobacteria > Hyphomicrobiales > Phyllobacteriaceae > Mesorhizobium > Mesorhizobium sp. M0698. The sequence continues at coordinate 472,202 of NZ_JAMYPQ010000001.1, forward strand.
GGATGAATTACAATAAAATTGCTTATGGCTCCGCCTTTCGGACGGCCAAAAGCGCCGGTAAAAACGACTGATTTCATTTCAAATATTTTCGGTTTGAGGAATTAAAAATTTGGCACTCCTATCATTCGAGTGCCAAAGGGGCTATGTTAAGTGTTGCAGTCGCTCTATGTGCGGCGGCAGAAAGAACCCCCAATGAAATTCCGGCCACTCCACGACCGCGTCGTCATTCGGCGCGCGGAAGGCGATACCAAATCCAAGGGCGGGATCATTATTCCCGACACCGCCAAGGAAAAGCCTCAGGAAGGCGAAGTGATCGCCGTGGGCCCGGGCTCGCGTGACGAGAGCGGCAAGCTGATCCCGCTCGACGTCAAGGCCGGCGATCTCATCCTGTTCGGCCAATGGTCCGGCACCGAGGTCAAGATCGACGGCGAGGACCTCCTGATCATGAAGGAGAGCGACATTTTGGGCATCGTCGAGAAGATCAAAGCGGCCAAGAAAGCCGCCTGACCGGGCGATTTCCGATCCCGCAATTTCAAGACTGAACTGGACGTAAAATCATGTCTGCCAAGGAAATCAAATTCGCTACCGATGCCCGCGACCGGATGCTTCGCGGCGTCGAAATTCTGAACAACGCCGTTAAGGTGACGCTCGGCCCCAAAGGCCGCAATGTCGTCATCGACAAGGCCTATGGCGCGCCGCGCATCACCAAGGATGGTGTCGCCGTCGCCAAGGAAATCGAGCTTGCCGACAAGTTCGAGAACATGGGCGCCCAGATGGTGCGCGAAGTGGCCTCGAAGACCAACGACCTCGCCGGCGACGGCACGACGACAGCCACGGTGCTGGCCGCTTCCATCCTGCGCGAAGGTGCCAAATTCGTTGCCGCGGGCATGAACCCGATGGATCTCAAGCGCGGCATCGATCTTGCTGTGGCTGCTGTGGTGAAGGACATTCAAGCCAGGGCCAGGAAAGTCAAATCTTCGGACGAGATCGCCCAGGTTGGTACGATCGCCGCCAATGGCGACGCGTCGGTCGGCGCCATGATCGCCAAGGCGATGAACAAGGTCGGCAATGAGGGCGTGATCACCGTCGAAGAAGCCAAGACAGCCGAAACCGAACTCGATGTCGTCGAAGGCATGCAGTTCGACCGTGGCTATCTCTCGCCCTATTTCGTCACCGATGCCGAGAAGATGCGCGCGGAGCTGGAGGACCCTTACGTTCTCATCCATGAGAAGAAGCTCGGCAATTTGCAGGCGTTGCTGCCGATCCTCGAAGCTGTGGTGCAAAGCGGTAAGCCGCTGCTGATCATCTCGGAAGACGTCGAAGGCGAGGCGCTAGCAACGCTGGTCGTCAACAAGCTGCGCGGCGGCCTCAAGGTCGCAGCCGTCAAGGCGCCAGGCTTCGGTGACCGGCGCAAGGCGATGCTGGAAGACATTGCCGTGCTCACCGCCGGCCAGATGATTTCCGAGGATCTCGGCATCAAACTCGAGAACGTCACGATCGACATGCTCGGGCGGGCTAAGCGCGTGCTCATCGAGAAGGATACGACGACGATCATCGACGGCGCCGGCGAGAAAGCCACCATCCAGGCGCGCGTCCAGCAGATCAAGTTGCAGATCGAGGAAACGTCCTCGGATTACGACAAGGAGAAACTCCAGGAACGTCTCGCCAAGCTGGCTGGCGGCGTTGCTGTCATTCGCGTCGGCGGCGCGACCGAGACGGAAGTCAAGGAAAAGAAGGACCGCATCGATGATGCGCTGAACGCCACTCGTGCAGCCGTGGAAGAAGGCATCGTTGCCGGCGGCGGTGTTGCGCTTTTGCGCGCCAAGGCAGCTTTGACTGAGCTTACTGGCGCGAATGCTGACATGACGGCAGGTATTTCGATTGTGCTGAGAGCACTTGAAGCGCCGATCCGCCAGATTGCCGAGAATTCCGGCGTTGAAGGTTCGATCGTCGTCGGCAAGCTCTCCGACAGCAAGGATCACAATCAGGGCTTCGACGCCCAGAACGAAGTCTATGTCGACATGATCAAGGCCGGTATCGTCGACCCCGCCAAGGTCGTTCGGACGGCCCTGCAGGATGCCGGCTCGATTGCCGCGCTCCTGATCACCGCTGAAGCAATGATCGCGGACATTCGGCAGAAGGTTTCGCCCGCTATGGGTGGCGCGGGAGGTATGGGCGGAATGGGCGGAATGGACTACTGAGCGGCGCCTGAAACTATAGCCAGGACGACGGAAGGCCAGCGACGCGGGCACATGCGAGCCGATATCTCGGCGATCATCGGTTCGCTCGACATCGTGTTCGGGGAGATCGATCGATAGGCTCGTCGCTGTCGTATTTGCTGCTAAAAATGGTCTTGGAGACAAGAACATGACCGACACTCTTGCCGAGAAAACATGTACGCCTTGTCGCGGCGGCGTCCCGCCGCTCACGCGTGATGAAGCCCAACGCTTCCAGGCACAGGCTCCTGATTGGGAGCTGGGTGACGATGCCCACCGCATCCAGCGGAGCTTTCGATGCCGCAATTTCCGGGACGCGCTCACCCTTGTTCAGGAGATCGGTGAGCTCGCCGAAACCGAGGGCCATCACCCCGACATCAGCTTCGGCTGGGGTTATGTGACGGTTTCCCTGAGCACCAAGAAGATCAAAGGACTGCACGAGAACGATTTCATCATGGCGAGCAAGATCGATCGGATGCTCGATCGCGCGGGGCGGCCCCTCGACCGCCAACGGTGACACGGCAAATCCATTGCCAATCAAGTGAGGTCGTTTATGCCACACATCCGTCGAGGGGCAGCTCGATCTCGCCCGTGATCGGATGGTTCATGGCCTATGGTCCAGCGACGATCGCAGCGAAAATAAGCACCTTTGCGCTTGCCTTGAAGGCATCCTATTCTGGAGGGTAGTATCCGCTCGGGGCATAGAATGTCGGTACTGCCTTCCTTAAGAATTTGCGCGCCGCTCAACGCGGTGCTGGCTGCGACTGGGCTTGTGGCGGTGGCTACGCTCACGACACCGGACCTGTCCGGACGAAGCAGACTGGCTTTGGCTGCCGTGCTCGCGGTCATTTGGGGCGTCTATCTCCTGGAATTGGCCGAGAAACTGCTCAAGCGCCGGGCGGGAGACGTTCGGGACAGGACGCCGGCAATCGCCATTGATGTGCTCGCGGTTTTGGTTCCACTCGCCGCATTTCTGCTCGTCGGCACGCCCGACCGGAGCCTCTACTGTGCTGTCTGGCTGCTGAAACCGCTGCGCGATTCAACTTTCTTCCCGCTGCTGGGCAGAATCCTGACCAACGAAGCGCGCAACCTGATCGGCGTCGCCACGGTCTTCGGCATCGTTCTTTTCGGTTTTGCGCTCGCAGCCTATGTCCTCGAGCGCGACGTCCAACCGCAACAGTTCGGCAGCATCCCCCAGGCAATGTGGTGGGCGGTGGTCACGCTGTCCACCACCGGCTATGGCGACGCTATTCCGGAAAGCTTCGCCGGCCGCGTCCTTGCCGGGGCGGTCATGATGAGTGGCATCGGCATCTTCGCGCTCTGGGCTGGCATTCTTGCCACCGGCTTTTATCAAGAAGTCCGTCGCGAGGATTTCGTCCGCAATTGGCAATTGATCGCCGCCGTGCCGTTGTTTCAGAAGCTCGGCCCGGCCACGCTAGTCGAGATCGTGCGCGCATTACGACCTCGCATCGTGCCGGCGGGCGCTGTGATCTGCCGCAATGGCGAGACCGGTGATCAGATGTTCTTCGTCGTGGAGGGGCGCGTCAGCGTCGCGACGCCGTACCCGGTGGAGCTGGGCCCTGGCGCCTTCTTCGGCGAGATGGCGCTGATCACCGGCGAACCGCGCTCGGCGACCGTCAGCGCCACAACGGTGGTCTCACTCCTGTCGCTACACTCGGCGGATTTCCAGATGCTGTGCAGCAGCAGCCCGGAGATCGCAGAAATCATCCGCAAGACCGCGCTCGAGCGGCGTGGCGCGGCGCCTAACGGTTGACCGTATTAGACTAGGTGTTCGTCAGGAGGAGGATGCGATGCCAAGGCGGCCAATTGCCTGCCGATGGCGGCTGGCTGGAACTACATGCTCTGCCGCTGCCGAACCACCCTCAATACAAATCGAATTCGAAAGTGGAATCTCTTGCCCGTTGAATTCGAGCACGGCAGGGAGCGTCCTTGTCAGGGCACGTGCTGTTTGCCTGATTGCGGTCGCGAGTTTGGCTTATGCGAAGTGGCCATCGGCGGGCATGGCCATCTATCGAAAAGCGCACATAACTATTCGCGCACCAGGCGTCCGGTCGCCCACCAGATCACCGATACAACAACGATCGATGCGTAGCCGTCCACGGCATAGTGCCAGCCAGTGAACACCGATCCGTACAGGATCAGGGCTGCAAAGGTCCAACCCGGAACGCCAAGCCAGCGATTGATCGATGACAGCAAATAGGCGTTCAATGCGGCAAAGGCGACATGCATGCTTGGCATGGCCGAGATGCCGCCGCCAAGACTTGGCCGGCCGCTTTGGTAAGCCATCAGGAGATATGCCGCGGGTTCCCGCACCATGTAACTATGGTCCAGCCTGTCCAAGGCCGCATTCAATCCGTGGAAGCGATCCACGCCGACAAAGTGGTGGTAGTAAACCGGTCCGACCGATGCCAGCGCCAGGGCCAAGACCGTTCCGAGTGCGGACAGCGTCAGCGCTGCTGCGCAGAGATAGCGGATGCGGGCAATCTCGTCCGACCAGAGCGACACGAAAAGGATGGTGCCGAACCACTGGTAAAACCAAATGACTTCATAGCTGTTGAAGACGACGAACGACCAATTGTTGCTGTCGAGCTTATGGACGATCTCCCATGGCGGCATCCCGTGCAGCCATTCATCAGCGTCGGCCAACCAGTTGTCGGCATAGTATGGGACGACGGACGGGATGGCGATCTTGTAGGTAGAGAACGCGGTCAAGCTGGCAAAGCAGAACAGCAGCACCAGCAGACAACCGCGCCAGCGCCCTTGAACCAAATCCAGTGCGTAGCGAACCGGTTGCCGCCGGCCATGGATTAGCGCGGCACAGCAGACGCCACCGATAAACAACACCGGAATGCCAACAAGAAACTTGTGAGAATAGATTAAGGCTGACGTATAGAATACTTCTGGATATAGTGCAGATGCGCCTAAAATGTATGTCGCCATGAACAAGGAGAGGCGCAATTGCCATATGGCGGAGGGCCTGTAGCGAGAGGCTTCCGTGGTTAGGGCCAAACCAATTTACCCGTTCTTAACGTTTCGCCGGAGAGACACAAACACCGATAAGGTAAAAACCTTGCCGCCAGGTTTACTTTTCCCCGGTGGTCGACATTTGCCGGCTGGCCCGCATGCGGTGGATTGATTCCCTGAGCAGTCTTGCATCCGCATCGCTGTCCATGCCCCCGCGTCAAGGAATTGCCCCGGAGCCTCGGGGCCGAGCCTGCCGGTTGCTTGAACACGGTCCACCGCTCCCTGTTTGACATATCATAAGTTTTAGCTTATCATAAGTCATGATTTATGATTATGCAGGAATGGTGGCCTTGGCCGATCCGACGCGCCGCAAGGTGTTCGAGCTCATCGCCGATCGGCCACGCTCGGTCATCGATCTGACGCGAGTGCTTCCGGTCTCGCAGCCGGCGGTATCGCAGCACCTCAAGGTTTTGAAGGAAGCCCGGCTGGTCCGCGCAGAGCCGAAAGGTGCCAGCAACATCTATCATCTCGACCCGCATGGGCTCGGCGAGATGCGCGCCTGGCTCGACCGCATGTGGGGCGATGCGCTCGACGCCTTCAAACGGGAAGTCGACAACAGCAAGGAGAAGAGGAAATGACGACCATGATCAAGCCCGCGCCGGTCAGGAAGTCGGTGACGGTGGAGGTGCCGCTCGACAAGGCATTCGATGTGTTCACCACAGGATTCGGGCACTGGTGGCCGGCTTCGCACTCGATCGGCAAATCCGCCCTGACGACCGCGGTGATCGAACCGAAAGCCGGCGGCCGCTGGTACGAGATTGGCGAGGATGGGTCACAATGCGATTGGGGCGAGGTTCTCGCCTGGGATCCGCCGTCCAGGCTGACGCTCGCCTGGCGCATTGGAGCCGGCTGGCGCTACGATCCGGCATTGCTGACCGAAGTCGAGATCCGCTTTGTCGCGCTCGGCGAGAACGCGACGCGTGTGGAACTCGAGCACAGGCTTCTGGAGAACATGGGCGAAACCGCAGAGGCGATGCGCGAGGCCTTCGAATCGGAGGGTGGCTGGAGCGGTCTCCTGGACCGCTATGCGGCTGAGGCCAAGCGCCACGCCGCCTGATCGGGAAGCTTTCCAGTCCAATACCAGCGAGGCCCTCGCACTGTCGGCCTCGCCGTTTTGAATCGGTGTCGATCTGCCCATCTGGTTGACCGGGGCGGGGAGATACGCTGCCCTTTACCTGCCGCGGCGAAGGTTTGCAGCGCCGCAGGTTTGTAGAACGTCCTCTCCTCCTACCATCCGGTATGCGCCGCGTCGTTTGGACGCGCGAACGGCGCTGTAGCAATTTGTCGTTGTGCATGGTCCTTTCGCAAAATCGATTCCGATTGTCAGGGTCATGCGTTAGACCTGACAGGCACCTTATCCGGAAATCCGATGGCGGGAGGCGCTGGTGGAAGGCCAGGACGAACAGATGACCGGCGCCAGGGCCGCCGAGGAGCGCCGCGCCGACATCTATGACGAGGACGGCGTCATCCTGTCGTCGTTCCTCGCCCAGATCGGTGCCGCGATTGCCGATCGCGATACGTTGACGCTGAAGCGTGAAGTCGACGATCTGCACCAGTCGGAACTCGGCCACCTGCTCGAGGCCCTGCACCCGGAACAGCGACGCGCGCTGGTCGAATTGCTGGGCAAGGATTTCGATTTTTCCGCGCTGACCGAGGTTGACGAGGCGATCCGCCGCGACATCGTCGACAGTCTGCCCAATGCGCAGATCGCCCAGGCGGTGCAGGATCTCGATTCCGATGACGCGGTCTACATTCTCGAAGACCTCGACCAGGAGGACCAGGACGAGATCCTGTCGCGACTGCCGTTCACCGAGCGGATCAGGCTGCGGCGTTCGCTCGACTATCCCGAAGAGACCGCCGGCCGCCGCATGCAGACCGAGTTCGTCGCGGTGCCGCCGTTCTGGACGATCGGCCAGACCATCGACTACATGCGCGAGGACAACAATCTTCCCGACCGTTTCAGCCAGATCTTCGTCATCGATCCGAGCTTCAAGCTGCTCGGCGCCATCGACCTCGACCAGATCCTGCGTACCAAGCGCTCGGTCAAGGTCGAAGAGGTCATGCATGAGACCAGGCATGCCATCCCGGCCACCATGGACCAGGAGGAGGCGGCACGCGAATTCGAACAATACGATCTTCTGTCCGCCGCCGTCGTCGACGAGAACGAGCGGCTGGTCGGCGTGCTGACCATCGACGACGTCGTCGACGTCATCCAGCAGGAGGCCGAGGAAGATCTGCTGCGCATGGGCGGCGTCGGCGACGAAGAACTCTCGGACAGCATCTTTTCGACCTCGCGCTCGCGCGTGCCCTGGCTGCTGGTCAATCTTTTGACGGCTTTCCTGGCGGCCTCGGTGATCGGCCTGTTCGACCGCACCATCGAGCATATCGTGGCGCTGGCGGTGCTGATGCCGATCGTCGCCGGCATGGGCGGCAATGCCGGCTCGCAGACCATGACGGTCACGGTGCGGGCGCTGGCGACCAGGGACCTCGACATCTACAATGCCGGCCGCATCATCCGCCGCGAAATCGGGGTGGGCTTCATCAACGGCATCATCTTTGCCATCCTGATCGGCCTCGTGGCTGCTGCCTGGTTCCACGATCGCAATCTCGGCGGCATCATCGCTGCTGCGATGATCATCAACATGTTCGTGGCGGCTCTGGCGGGCATCCTTATCCCGCTGCTGCTCGACCGCTTCAAGATCGATCCGGCTGTGGCATCGGCGGTTTTCGTCACCACGGTCACCGATGTCGTCGGTTTCTTTGCCTTTCTCGGGCTCGCCACATGGTGGTTCGGCGTGCGTTGAACGTCACCTCAATTGACTTTTACGTAAATGCCATGCGAGGCTTTGAAAGGTGCCTTGTCCGCCGATTCTGGTACGCGCCTGGGCGCCGGCGCCGGCCAGTTGGAACTCGCGGCGTGGCCGGGGCATTGGAGTGACGATGCGGGAATATTATTCGATCACGGAGCTGACCCGCGAATTCGACGTGTCGACGCGGACGTTGCGCTTCTATGAGGACGAAGGGCTGGTGCAGCCAGTAAGACGCGGCCGCACTCGGCTGTTCCGTCCGTCGGACCGGCATCTCATCCGCCAGATCATGCGCGGCAAGAGGCTCGGCTTCTCGATCAACGAGATCCGCGAAATCATCCAGATGTACAGGGAGCCGCCCGGCGAGGTCGGCCAGCTCAAGCTGATGATCAAGCGCATCGAGGAAAAGCGCGAGGATTTGCGCCAGAAACGCCGCGACCTCGAAGAGACCTTGGCCGAGCTCGACCAGGCCGAGGAATCCTGCGTCGAGCGGCTGGTGGAGCTCGGCGTCACCACCTAAGCCGGTGTCAGCCTCGGCTCAAATCCAGCGCCGCACCCTTTTGGCGTAGTCCCGGTATTTCTTGCCGAATTTGGCCGTCAGCACCTTCTCCTCGCTCTCGATCGTCAGCTTCTGCGTCAGGAACGCCGCGATGACCGCCAACGGCAGAAACCAGGCGATCCCAGTGACAAAGGCGAGGCTGACCAGCAGCAGCGTGTTGGCGAGGTAGATCGGGTTGCGGCTGACGGCGAAGGGTCCGGTAGTCACCAGATGGTCAGGCACGCCGTTCGGGTTGAGCGTCGTCTTGGCGCGGATCATGGTGCGAATTGCCGTGAACCAGAGCGCGGCAACCGCCACCAACCCCACAAGGCCGGCGGCGAACAGGATGTCGCCGAGAAGATCGCCGATCCACGGCAGCGGATAGAACAGCCCTAGCGCGACGCTGACGATGATGGCGGCGATATAGATCAGCGGCGGCCATGGGATGTGCCCCAGCTTCGGCTGCCCAGGATTTTGCTGCACGGGTTTCGGGTGACTGTCGCTCATTATTGTCCTCCCTCGATTAGCGCGTTCCCGGTTCCGCCGCCTCGGTTTGGGCGGTGCAGGTGCCGGCGAGCTCGCCAATATGCGCCTTCCACTCCGGGGACTGGTCGTTGCTGTAGAGCCGGTCAAGCGAGGCTTCGCCCTGGAGACTGTCCAGCATGCAGGCACAATAGCTGGAGCAGAACTCGGTGTCGCGTGCCTGCTCGCAGGATATCTGGCAGGATTTCAGAAAACGCACCTCCCTGATTTCGGCCTGCGCCGGCATGAATTGCGAAAACAGCCAGACCGAGCCGATCAGCACCGGCTGATGGATCAGATAGAAGGCAAGGCTGTGCCGGCCGATGAAGACCAGCGGATTTGCCCAGCGGCCGGGCGCCAAGGCCGACAGCCGCGTCAGCGCGCCGGAGGTGGCGGCGAGCTTGGTAACCGCGATGCCGGCAAGTACGGCGCCGAACCAGGGCAGCAGTGGAACGTAGTCGTTGGAGCGCGGGTTGGTCGCCGACAGGCCGACCCACCACAAAGCCGGATGATCGAAAAGCTCAGATCGCAGGTAGAAAGGCGCGGCAATAGCGAGGGCCGCCACGGCAAGCGTCAGCAGCGCCGGGAGGCGCAGGAACGCCAGGCCGAGCAGGCTGGCGAGCGCGATCTCGTGCAATATGCCGAAGAAGATGAAGCCATCGGGCGTGGCGATGCGGGTGACCAGCGATATTGCGAGCGCTGCCCCGGCAACCATGGCGAAGCGCTTCCAGAAGCCGGTCCAGCGGATTTTCTTGCCATGGGCGAGATAGAGGCTGATGCCGACCAGGAACAGGAAGCTCGAGGCGATGCAGCGCGCGTAGATTTTCCACCAGCCGAAGGCGGTGAGGCCGGGATCGGTGTAGCCGAAGAATTCGAGGTCCCAGGTGAAATGATAGCTCGCCATGGCAAGCAAAGCGATGCCGCGTGCAATGTCGATAGCGGCGATGCGCTTCGACTTCGGTTGATCCTGAACGGCTGCGCTCGGCGTGTCGATGCTCATGGTCTCGCTGTCTTGGTTCAGCCCCGGCAAGACGACTATCACGGTTGCCACCGTCAAAAGAAGCAGGGCCTTGCGTCGCGTTGGTACCGGTCGGCATCAGAGCTGCTTTAGGCCAGAGCCGGAAAGCCTTTGGCCGGCGTGCAGGCGTTCTTCGGCCTGGGCGCGGTTTTCGCAACGCTCGGGCTGCTGGCGGCGGCCTGCGGCTTCGTCACCTGGCGCTATCTGCCCAAATCGCTTTGATGTTCGAGCGCCGCATGGCGCTCGCGCACCCAGTTGTGGAAGCGGTGCAAGTCGTATTCCTCGGGCATCAGTACGCCGGCCTTGTGGCGCATCGAGCGCAGGCCCATCTGGTTGACCTCGCAGATATCAGCATCCTCCTCCAGCACCTGGGTACCGAAGGCGACGATGTTGTCGATATCCGCGGCCGGTTCGGCGAGCGCTTCGGGCGAAAAAAGCCATTCGGCGGTAAGTTCGGTCTGCTCCGGGCCAAGCGGCACCAGCCGCACGGTCCTGACATAGTCGACATGGCCGACGACGAACATCGACGGCATGCTGGTGGCATAGGTCTGCCCGGCGGCACGCTCGCCCGGCGTCAGGCCGGAAAAGACCGAGCCGTGGACGCGCCCGTCGCGCGACCAAGTTTCGGCCCCGGCCCGCAAGCCGCCGGCAAATTCCGGCGCGTCATTGTCGGCGTGGCGCGCCCATTCGGGGTCGTCGTGCCGGCCCATCAGGCCGCGGCCATAGATCGGCACCAGCCGCGACAGGTCCTTGTGGACGCCGGGGCAGTGCAGGCACTCGTTGAAATTTTCCCAAAATACCTTCCAGTTGCAGTTTATCACCTTGCGCAGCACATGGCCGCTCAGCAGCGTTTCCAACGGCCAGTTGGCGAGGTTGCCGGATGCCGGATCGAAGGATGTTTCAGCCGAGCCGGCAGCGTCTTCCGCCAGATTGACGAAGACGAAACCGCGCCACACCGAAAGCGCGACCCGGTAGAGCGGATGATCGGCCTTGTCGAAGCCGTCCGGCAGCGATTTCGACGGCACGCGCACCAGATCGCCGTGCAGCGAATAGGACCAGGCATGGTATGGGCAGGTGATGAGCCGCGCCTTCAGCCGTCCTTCGCTCTGCTGGCAAAGCTGCGAGCCGCGATGCCGGCAGGTGTTGTGGAAGGCGCGCAACTCGCCGGTCTCGTCGCGCAGCACGACGACCTCCTGCGTGCCTATGCGGAACGTCCTGAAAGCCAGCGGCTGGGCAAGGTCGGCCTCGCGGCAGACGAGCAGCCAGTTGCGATACCAGATGGCCTCGAGATCGCGCTGATAGGCCGCGATGTCCCAATAGGCTGATGACGGCAGCGTCGGCTCGGCCCGCGTCAGGCCGTTGTAGGGACCGCGCTCATTCGGGCTGGGTTGCATGCCGGCTTCCTCCCCATCCGCCAGCCGACACCCGGCTGCGAAAATTGTCAATCGCGGCGCCGGCCGACCGGGCTTGGCGAGGCGGCGCATTCGCCACACGATCCGGCGGAATTTGGTTTGCCGGGCGCGGCGATTCTGCCTATAGTCACTGATGTCGTCGGTTCCGTTTGGAACCAAGAGGGAATGCGGTGAGGGCAAGTTGTTTGCCCAATGCCGTGGCTGCCCCCGCAACTGTGTGCGGTAGTCCTCTCCATATGCCACTGAAGGTTCGCCTTCGGGAAGGTGGGGAAGGGCGCTGATCCGCGAGCCAGGAGACCTGCCGGCGACAGGAAACTGACTTCTATGCCCTCGGGTGGAGGGCGAAAGGAAAGACATGAATACCGCTTCCGTTTCGCTCGGCGCTTCCGCCTCCTCGCAGTCGCGTCTCATGCAGCTGGCGCTTGCTGCATTCCTCGGCATTTTCGTCATGGGCTTTGTCGGCTTCTCGCATATCGATGCGGTCCACAATGCCGCGCACGACTATCGCCATTCGATGGGCTTTCCCTGCCACTAACAAGGGGCTGACATCATGACACTGTTTCGCAACGTCGTGTTCATCGCGGCGATCGCAGGGCTTGTGGCCGGCGTGGCTCTCGCCTGCATGCAAGCCTATGCCACGGTGCCGCTCATCCTGAAGGCGGAAGTCTATGAACAGGCCGGCGGCGGCCATGACCATGCCGCGGCACCTGCGACACCGGCCGAAAACGCCGCGGGCACGACGGCTATGAGCAGCGCCGCGCCGGCAGCGGCTGAAGCGATGGCTCCGGCGGAAGACGAAGGCTGGGCGCCGGCCGACGGTTTCGAACGCTTCGGCTTCAGCGTCGTTGCCAATATCGTCACCGGCATCGGCTTTGCGCTGGTCCTGGTTGCGGTTTCGGAATTCGCCGGCGGCATCGGCAATTGGCGCCAGGGCCTGTTCTGGGGGCTTGCCGGCTTTGCCGTGTTCACGCTGGCGCCGGGCCTCGGCCTGCCGCCGGAACTGCCGGCGATGCCGGCGGCCGACCTTGTCCAACGCCAGATATGGTGGTGGGCAACAGTGGTGGCGACAGCGGCCGGTCTCGGCCTTATCGTCTTCCGCAGATCGCTGCCGCTGGTGGCTCTTGCCGTGGCGTTGATCGTTGCGCCGCATATCGTCGGCGCGCCGCAGCCCGATAGCTTCGAGACGGCGATCCCGGAAGGCCTGCACCACCAGTTCGTGGTGGCGGTGACGCTGACCAATCTGGTGTTCTGGCTGGTGCTCGGCGCGGTCGTCGGCGTGGTGCGCGGACGCTTCACGGGCACGGCGACCAGCCTGCGCGACAGCTTTGCCTGACCGCGCTGCCGGGGCACTGACCCTGGTCATCGGCGGTGCGCGCTCCGGCAAGAGCGCGCATGCCGAGAGCCTGGTGACGGTCGGCCCGCCGCCTTGGAGCTATATCGCCACGGCGCAAGCCTATGACGACGAGATGCGCCAGCGCATCGCGCTGCACCGCTCGCGCCGCGGCGCCGGCTGGACGACCATCGATGCGCCGCTCGACCTTGCCGGCGCGATCGGAGCGCTGCCTGACGGCCAGCCGGTGCTGATCGACTGCCTGACGCTGTGGCTGACCAACCATATGCTGGCCGACCATGATGTCGAGGCCGAATGCCGGAGGCTGGCCGATGTGCTGTCGCGGCCGCGTGGGCCGTGGTTCGTGGTGTCCAACGAGGTCGGCCAGGGCATCGTGCCGGACAATGCGCTGGCAAGACGGTTTCGCGACGCCGCCGGCCGGCTGAACCAGGACGTCGCGGCTGTTGCCGGCACCGTGCTTTTGATGGTGGCGGGGCTGCCGCTCAAGGTGAAATGACATGGCTGATACTATCGATCCCAAGGACGAGGAACGCCACCGCGCCAAGATGGCCAAGCGCAAGGCGGTGCAGGACGCCGAGGTCGCGGCCAAGACGGTCGAGAAGGGGCTGCTGATCGTCAACACCGGACCGGGCAAGGGCAAGACCACGGCCGCCTTTGGGCTGGCGCTCAGGATGCTCGGCTATGGCAAGCGCGTCGGCGTCGTTCAGTTCATCAAGGGCAAATGGCACACCGGCGAGAAAGACGCCTTTGCCGCCTTCGGCGACCGTGTCGTCTGGCACGCCATGGGCGAGGGCTTTACCTGGGAGACACAGGATCTGAAGCGCGACATCGCGGCGGCCGAGGCTGCCTGGGCGAAAGCGCTGGAGCTGATGGCCGAGCCGTCGATCAGCCTCGTGGTGCTCGACGAGCTGAACATCGCGCTGCGCTACGACTACCTCGATCTCGAAAAGGTGGTCGCGGCGCTGAAGGCGCGTCGCGAAGGCCTGCATGTCGTCGTCACCGGCCGCAACGCCAAACCGGCACTGGTCGAGGCGGCCGATCTGGTCACCGAGATGGGCGTGACCAAGCACCACTTCTCCGCCGGCGTGAAGGCGCAGCAGGGGATCGAGTTCTGAGGGGGTTGCTGGGGAGGCAGAGGCGCGGTGTCTCGACCTCTCAAGATTTGGGTTCCTCGCCCGCCGCGAAGCGGGGGAGAGGTGGTCGCGAAGCGGCCGGAGAGGGGCTTTCGTAGAGCGCGGTTCCCCTCTCCGTCTCGGCTTCGCCGAGCCACCTCTCCCCACTTTCGTGGGGCGAGGAACCCAAGCTGGAACTAAGCTGCGAACCTTCAAGGCTGAAGGCGCCCTATTTTGTTCTTGCTTTGTGCCGGCAGCTATGCTACTAATTTCGGTATGGTGCTAATTGGCTCCAACGACCCGCCGCATGGTGGGTTTTTGTTTCGCCTGGGATCGGGCGAAGATCACAACAGAATTACGACCGTCGAGATTACCCCAAACAGTGCGATCAGCAGAAAGTCGGCGATCCGGTAGAGTTTCAGTGCCGCCGGATGTCAGGGATAGAGTTCTGGTCGCTTGCGAAGCTGGAGATTGTTCGTGGACCAGGCGGTAATCGTCTATCTTATTCTCAATGATGGTCAGTTTGGTGCCGCTGACGAACGCGAATCCATTTATGCGCTCGAGAATCGGCTAGAGAAAGCTATCGAGGATGCATCGGTCGGCGAGTTTGACGGTGACTTGTTTGGTGAAGGCGAATGCATCCTCTACATGTATGGGCCAAACGCTGAACGACTTTTTGTCGTAGTCGAACCCTTATTGAAATCTTCTCCCGTAGCTGCCGGTGGGTACGCGATCAAAAGGTTTGGCGTGGAAGCCGATCCGAGCGCAAAGGAAGTCCGTGTTACCTGGTAGGTCGGGTTTGCCGACCCATTCGGACGTTCACGCGGCGATGACGATCACCGCGACCACGCCGAACAGCGCGATCAGCAGTAAGTCGGCGACGCGGTAGAGTTTCAGCGCCCGTCGGATGTCGGTGCTCTCGACATCATCGCGCCGGCCGCCTTCGCCCATCAATGCGTCTTCGACCATGACGCCGTCATAGGAACGGGGGCCGGCGAGCGCCAGGCCGAGCGCGCCGGCCATCGCTGCTTCCGGCCAGCCGGCATTGGGCGAGCGGTGTTTTTTCGCATCGCGCCGCACGGCGTGCCAGGCGCCCTTGGCGTCGGCGCCCTTGACCAGAAAAGCGGCGAGTACGATCAGCAGCGCCGTCAGCCGCGACGCCGGCAGATTGATCCAATCGTCGAAGCGCGCAGCCGCCCAGCCGAAGGCTTCGTGGCGGGGGGTGCGATGGCCGATCATCGAATCGGCGGTGTTGGCGGCCTTGTAGGCGACGCCGCCGGCGAGCCCGCCGATACCGAGCCAGAAGGCCGGAGCGACGACGCCGTCGGAGAAATTCTCGGCCAGGCTTTCGATCGCGGCGCGGCAGACAGCGGCCCTGTCGAGCTTTTCCGGGTCGCGACCGACGATCCGCGAGACGGCAATGCGGCCCATATCCAGTCCGCCGCTGTCGAGTGCGTCGGCGACCGCTTCGACATGCTCGGCCAGGCTCTTCTGCGACAGCAGCGACGTCGCCAGGATTGCGGTGACCAACCAGCCGAGGGGAATGCTCCAAAGCAAGGTTTCGAGCCAGAGGGCGAGGGCGGCCGGCACCAGCACGATCACCAGCAGCGCGAAGACGCCCCAGCCGCGACGGTCGGCGTCGGAATCAGTGGCGCGGTTGAGCCTGCGGTCGAGAAAGGATATCAGCCTGCCGAACCAGGTGACGGGATGGCCGATGGCATCGAAGAGCCGGGCCGGGTAGCCGAGTACAAGTTCGATGGCCAGCGACAGGAAAGTGATCAGGATCGGCATGAAGTCTCTTGATGGAGTGACGGCGGCAGTGGACCACGGCGGAAGCCTTGGCCGGGCGAGGGCGCTTTTCCCTCACGCGCCGCTGCCTTTCGTCGACCTCTCGACCGGGATCAATCCGCACTCCTACCCGCTTTTCGATTTGCCCGCCACCGCCCTGTCGCGATTGCCGGAAACAGCGCGCAGCCGCGACTTGGCTGAACGCGCGGCAAGCGCCTATGGCGCCCCGTCGGCGGCGAATGTCGCAGCGGCGCCCGGCACGCAGATCCTGTTGCCGCGCGTCGCTTCCCTGGTCAGCCCGGGCACGGCGCTGGTGCTCGGGCCGACTTATGCCGAGCATCGGCGGGCAGCGGCGATCGCCGGCCATGCGGCGGCTGAAGTCGATGATTTCGAAGCCCTGGCGGCGGCCGACCTTGCCGTCGTCGTCAATCCCAACAACCCGGACGGGCGCGTCGTCGAGCGCGAAAGATTGCTTCGACTTGCCGGGACATTACGCGCCAGAGGTGGGCTGCTGGTGGTCGACGAGGCATTCATGGATGTCGGCCCGCGCAGCGAAAGCCTGGCCGGCGACGTCGACCAGGGCGGCATCGTCGTGCTGCGTTCGTTCGGTAAGTTCTTCGGCCTGGCCGGCCTGCGGCTTGGCTTTGCACTGGCCGATGCGCTGACGGTCGAGCGGCTGGAGGCGCAATTCGGGCCATGGGCGGTTGCCGGGCCGGCGCTCGAATATGGCATAAGGGCGCTTGCCGATACCGGCTGGCAGGCCGGGATGCGGCGCCGTCTGGCCGAGGATGCCGCACGGCTCGATACGCTGTTCGGCCGCTTCGGCGTGCCTGTCGCCGGTGGCACCGCGTTGTTCCGCTATATCAGGCTGGCGGGCGCCGCCGGCCTGTTTTCGGTGCTCGGCCAGCGCGGCATCCTGCTTCGGCATTTCGCCGGCCGGCCGGATGTGCTGCGCGCCGGCCTGCCGGGAGCCGACGAAGAATGGCGGCGGCTCGAATCGGCGCTTGCCGGCTGGGCCTCGCGGCGCGACGATGATGCCAAGGGAGAAACTACCCAATGATCCACGTCTGCTCGCTGTCCAAAGTCGAGGAAACGGTAACGAAGACCGGGGCCGAGCGGCTGCTTTCGCTGCTCGCTGCCGGAACGGAGGTGATGCGACCGGCCTCGATCACCAGGGAAAACCATCTGCATCTGGTCATGCACGACATTGCGGTAGCGCAGGAGGGCATGACCATGCCGGGCGAGGAGCATGTCCTGAACCTGCTCGATTTCGCCCGCCAATGGGATCGGTCGCGGCCGCTGGTGGTGCATTGCTATGCCGGCATCAGCCGCTCGACCGCCTCGGCCTACATCATCGCGGCAGCCTTGGCGCCGAAGCGCGACGAGGCCGAACTGGCCGAGACGCTGCGCGCGCTGTCGCCCACGGCGACACCCAATCCGCGGCTGATCGCGATCGCCGACACGCTGCTCGATCGCAGAGGCCGGATGATCGAAGCGATCCAGGCGATCGGGCGCGGCGCGGATGCTTTCGAAGGCACGCCGTTCGAATTGAAAATCTGAGCCTAAAAACAAATTCCAGGAAAAGTGCGCAGGAGTTCTAGGACACGGCCAAGGGGCGAATGATGATCGGGAGAATTTTGGCGATCGTTGTTGGCGTGGTCTGCGCGACAGGCAGCGCCATGGCCGCGTCCATGCCGGCTCTCAAGTCGATCGACCTGGCAGCGCTCCAAGCCACTGTCGAGGGTTTGGCCAAGGAACTTATGCTGCCCGGTGCCATGGTTTTGCTCAAGACTCCGCGGGGCAACCTCGTCTTCGGCTACGGTACGACTGAACTGGGTGCCACGAACCCGCCGCGCGCCGATACCCACTTCCGTGCGGCCTCGAACACCAAGACGATGACCGCCGCTGTCATCGTGCAACTGGTGCAGGAAGGGAAACTGAGCTTCGTCGATCTGATCTCGAAATACGTCCAGCGCGTTCCCAACGGCGACGAGATAACCATTCGGCAGCTCATAACAATGCGGAGCGGCCTCCCTAACTTCACCAATCCGCCGGAACTTGCCGAAAGCCTGGACAAGTATCCTTACAGGGTATGGACCGCTGATGAAGTACTCGGCATGGCGTTCAAACGGCCGCCGGACTTCGCGCCGGGTGCCGAATTCGAGTACAACAACACCAACTACTATCTGCTCGGCCTTGTTGCCGAGAAGATCGACGGCAAGCCGCTCTCGACCATCTTCCGGGACCGCCTGTTCGGGCCGCTCGGCATGAAGAACACGGCGTTGCCGCCGAGCACGTCGAACGCCATCCCCGAGCCATACTCAAACGGCTATCTCTACGGCAGTACTTCGTACGCCCTGGCTGATGCGCCCTATCCGGACGACCTCCAGGCTGCGGCCAGGGCGGGAACGCTCAAGCCCAACGACGACACATGGCAGAACCCGTCCGCCTACTTTGCGGCTGGCGGAGTCATCTCCACCGCGGATGACCTCGCGACCTGGATGCGCGCGCTGGTCGGGGGCAAGCTCTTCAATGCCGACTTCCAGCGGCAGTGGCTTGCAAGCCCTGAGGCGCCGGAGCCGGGCGAACCCGCCATGCAAAAATACGGCTATGGCATCCTAACGCTGACCTTCGGGCCTAACGAAATCTACTATCACGAAGGCGAGATGCCCGGTTACCAGTCCTTCATGGGCTACGATCCGGCCAATGACGTCACCCTGGTCATATGGACCAACCTGACTCTCGCGCTCGACGGCCAGGCGACCGCCAACACCTTGATGGTGAAGATACTGGACGAAATCTACACGGTGTCGCCGCTTCAAGAGGTGAAGTGAGGATCCTCGCGTGCGAATGGAATCGCCCCTCGTGAGCGAGGCCTGAGTTGGTTCAAACACCTACGCCAACCAATCCGCCAGCTTTGCCTTGCCCACGTCCCTCAGCAGGCCGATGAAGCCGTCGGACTGATGTTCGGCGGTCAGCCGGCCTTTTTCGGCGGTGGCAATGCTGGCGTCGCCGACCACGCCATTCGGGTTGAGGTCGCTGGAGATCCAGGCGAAGGCGTGCGTTCCGGTGTGGCGCAGCAGCGAAAATTCCTTTTCGGCGCGGGCGACCTTGGACACGAAATTGTCGGCCTTCCCCATATCGACGAGGTCGGGCCGGAAATGCAGCATCAGCGAGGTCTCGACGTCGCCGCCATGAATGCCGTGGCGGTCCTCGAGCTCGGTGTACATGCCGGCCGGCCGGCCAAAACGCTGCCAACTGGTCTTTACCGCCAGCATCTTTGCCCGCACGCGCAACTCGCGGGTGACGATGCCCATGATCTCTTCATTGCCGCCATGCGAGTTCACGACAATCAGTTTTCGGACGCCGGCGCGCGCGACCGACAGGCCAAGTTCGGTCCACGCCTCGACCAAGGTCGTCGCCGGCAGGGTGAGGGTGCCCGGTGCGTGCAAATGTTCGTTCGACTTGCCCACCGCCTGGACCGGCAGGATGCGGATGTCGAGATCGCCGGGCAGGCGCGCGATCACCGTTTCCAGCATGCCGTTCATGATCGAGGTGTCGGTCGAGACCGGCAGATGCGGGCCGTGCTGCTCAATCGCCGCCAGCGGCAGAACGGCAATGGTCGCCTCAGGATCGACGGTCGCGTATTCGGTGGTCCGGTAGTCACCCCACCATACGCGTTTTTTTGCAGCGGTCATGTCATGCCCTCTTGAACCGACAAGCCCAGACCTAACGCGGGAACGATCGGCTGTCGATCATCCCGCCGCGATGACCTCGATCTCGATCTTGAATTCCGGCCGGGCAAAACCAGAAACGATCATCAGCGTCGAGGCCGGCGCAGGGCTGGCGAACAGCCGGTCGCGAACCTCCATATAGGGGCGCAGGAAGGCGCGGTCGGTGACGTAGGCGTTGATGCGGACGATGTCGGACAGGCTGAGCCCGGCCTCGCCGAGAATCGCCGATATGTTCTGGAAACAGAGCTCGGCCTGTGCGCCGGCCTCTTCGGGGATCTGGTCGTCCGGGGTGATTGCGACCTGGCCCGAACACAGCACCAGCCGCTTGCCGGGCGGCAGTTCGACGCCATGGCTGTAGCGGGCGAAGGGCGGCTTGATCGACTTCGGCGTGAGAAATTTGAACATGGCAATCTCCGTTCACGGCAGCCTAAAGCGGGATCGATGCGGGCATCAAGATGGCGGTGCATGTCACGAGGGCGATTGTGGACAGGCGATCAAAAAATAGGCACGATGCCTTTCGTACAGCATGACCCGTCCGGCCTTCGCGCCGCCATTGCTCAGGCGGGCATTGCACAAGCGGGCGGTCCCGGCGCAACGCGCCGGTGGCATGTGTCTTGCTTCTTGAAACAATGGTGTCGAGCCCGGCGCGTGACGCGCCGGAGCGAACAAAGGGTGGTGTGGATGTACGGAAAACTCAAGATTTCGGCGGGCGCGATCGTGCTGCTTGGCGCAGGCACGCTTGCCGCGGCAGCGAACGAAAAAGTCACCTTCGGCACCAACTGGCTGGCTGAGCCGGAGCATGGGGGTTACTACCAGGCCGTGGTGGACGGCACCTATGCCGCCTGCGGCATCGACGTGACGATCATGCAGGGCGGCCCACAGGTCAGCGGCCGGCCGCTGCTGCTGGCCGGCAAGATCGATTTTTACATGGGCGGCAATCTGCTGTCGGCCTTCGATGCCGTGCAGCAAGGCATACCGATGCGCGTCGTGGCGGCCGACTTCCAGAAGGACCCGCAGGTCATCATGTCCCATCCCGGGCAGGGGCTGGACAAATGGGAAGACCTGAAGAACGCCGAGCAGTACATCCTTGGCGACGAAGGTGCGCAGACCTTCTTCCAGTGGATGGTCACCGACCTCGGCTTCGATGCCGCCAAGCGCGCGCCCTACACCTTCAATCCGGCGCCGTTCATCGCCAACAAGAAGTCGATCCAGCAGGGTTACGTCACCTCGGAGCCATTCGCCGTCCAGAAGCAGGGCGGTTTCACGCCGAACCAGTTCCTGCTGGCCGACTATGGCTGGGACACATATGCAACGACGGTCGAGACCATGCAGGAGACGGTCGACAAGCGGCCCGAGGTGGTCCAGTGCTTCGTCGATGGCTCGGCCAAGGGCTGGTACAATTATCTCTACGGCGACAACAAGGCCGCCAACGAGATGATCAAGAAGGAAAATCCGGATATGACGGATGAGCAGATCGCTTTCTCGATCGAGCAGCTGAAGAAGTTCGGCGTGGTCGATTCCGGCGACAGCGAAAAGCTCGGCATCGGCGCCATGACCGATGCGCGCATCCAGAGTTTTTACGACAAGATGGTCAAGGCCAAGGTCACGCCGGCGGGCATCGACATCAAGAAGGCCTACACGCTGGCCTTCGTCAACAAGAGCGTCGGGCTCGACCTGAAGAAGTAGGCCGTGAAGCTGGAGAAAGTGGCGCAACAGCCAGGAAGCGTATCGGGGCCGACGCTGTTGGCGCTGCGTGGCGTCGGCAAGGTTTTTTCCAACGGCGTCACCGCGCTCAGCAATGTCGAGCTGACGATCCGGGAAGGCGATTTCCTCAGCCTGCTCGGACCGTCGGGCTGCGGCAAGTCGACGGCGCTGCGGCTGATTGCCGGCCTGTCGACGCCGACCTCGGGCGTGCTCGACTGGCGCGGCAGCGGCGCCCTCGAGCGTTCGAATATCGGCGACCGTTCAAATATCGGCTTCGTCTTCCAGGAGCCGACGCTGCTGCCCTGGGCCGACGTCTTCGACAATGTCTGGCTGCCGCTGCGGCTGAAGGGCGTGTCGCGTGCCAAGGCGGCGCCGGCGGTGATGGAGATGCTGGCGCGGGTTCACCTGACCGGCTTCGAGAATGCCGTGCCGCGCGAACTGTCGGGCGGCATGAAGATGCGCGTCTCTATCGCCCGCGCCATGGTAACCAAGCCGCGCATTCTGTTGATGGACGAGCCGTTCGCCGCACTCGACGAGATCACCCGCTTCAAGCTCAACAACGACCTTCTCGAGCTATGGCAGGATGAGCGTTTTACCGTCGTTTTCGTCACCCACAGCGTCTTCGAAAGCGTATTCCTCTCCAACCGCATCGTCGTCATGGCGGCGCGGCCGGGCCGGGTGTTTGCCGAGCTTGCCGTCGATGCATCCTACCCGCGCGACGAGGCGTTTCGCACCTCGCCCGACTATGCCGCGCTCTGCCGCCAGGCATCCGACGTGCTGATCGGCGCCATCAACTCAACTGCCGGACCGCATCATGACGGCCATTGAAGAACAGATCCCGGCGCTCGACCCGGAGGAGGCGCGCCGCGTCCGCCAGGAGCGCTTCGAGCGCATCGGCAGATGGCTGCTGCCGCTGGCGATCATGATCCTGGCGATCTGGCTGTGGGACCGCGTCTGCGTCTGGAACGACATCCCGAAATACATCCTGCCGCGCCCCGGCGTGGTGCTGCAAACGCTGCACGACGATGCCGGGCTGCTGTTCTCCGCGCTGCTGGTGACACTCAGGATCACCTTCTTGAGCCTGCTTCTCGCCGTGGTCGGCGGTGTCGGGCTGGCAGTGCTGTTCGCTCAGTCGAAATGGGTGGAGATGTCGTTCTTTCCCTTCGCCATCGTGCTGCAGGTGACGCCGATCGTCGCGATCTTTCCGCTGATCAACATCTATGTCGACAACCAGACGACGAAGCTTTTGCTTTGTGCCTGGATCGTCGCCTTCTTCCCGATCCTCTCCAACACCACGCTCGGCCTCAACTCCGTCGACCGCAATTTGCGCGACATGTTCAAGCTCAACGGCGCCACTCGCTGGCAGCAATTGCGCTATCTGCGCCTGCCGGCCGCGATGCCTTATTTCCTCGGCGGGCTGAAGATCGCCGGCGGCCTGTCGCTGATCGGCTCGGTGGTGGCCGAGTTCGTCGCCGGCGCCACCGGCCAGTCGTCCGGCCTCGCCTCGCGCATCATCGAGGCCGGCTACCGGCTCAACGCACCAAGACTGTTCGCGGCGCTGATCCTGATCTCGCTCACCGGCATCCTGATCTTCCTGGTGCTGTCGCTGATTTCGCATCTCATTTTGCGGCGCTGGCACGAGAGCGCGCTGAGGCAGGAGCGGTGATGGTGAGCAGCGCCGCCTTGATACCAGCTTCTGGTTCCTACCATCTTTCCAACGTCCGGCTTCACGCGTCGCTGACGCCGGGGCTTGCGGCTGCCTTTGGCGCCGACGGATTTGCGCTCGCGGACGTTGCCGTCGCCGATGGCAAGATCTCCGGGATTACGGCGCATCGATCCAACGCACCGGCGGACGCCACCGATCTCGGCGGCCGCATCGTGCTGCCGTGCTTTGTCGACTGCCACACCCATATCGACAAGGGCCATATCTGGCCCCGAAAGCCCAACCCGGACGGCACCTTCATGGCCGCTTTGAACGCCACCGGCGCCGACCGCGCGGCGCGCTGGAGCGCCGACGACGTTGCCCGCCGCATGGATTTTTCGCTGCGCTGCGCCTACGCGCACGGCACCAGGGCGCTGCGCACGCATCTCGACAGCGTCGCGCCGCAGGAAGAGATCTCCTGGCCGGTGTTCGAGACGATGCGGGAGAAATGGCGCGGCCGCATCGAGCTGCAGGCGGCCTGCCTGCTCGGCATCGAGGGCGTGCGCGACAGGAAATGGTTCGAGAGGCTGGCCAAACGGGTGGCTGCCGCCAAGGGTGTCCTCGGCGTCGTCACCTATATGGTGCCGGATCTCGAAGAACTGCTCGACCAGGTGTTTGCGCAGGCGATCAAGCATGGCCTCGACCTCGATTTCCACGCCGACGAGACCGACGATGTCTCGGCGATCTCGCTGAAGAAAATCGCCGAAGCAGCCCTTTGGAACGGTTTTGACGGGAACATCCTGGTCGGCCATTGCTGCTCGCTGGCACGCCAGCCCGACCTCGACGTGCTCGACACGCTGGATAAGGTCGCCAAGGCCGGCTTGGCGGTGGTGTCGCTGCCGATGTGCAATCTCTATCTGCAGGACCGGCGAGGCGACAGGACAACGCCGCGCTGGCGCGGGGTGACGCTGCTGCACGAGATGAAGGCGCGCGGCATTGCCGTCGCCGTCGCCTCCGACAATACGCGCGACCCGTTCTACGCCTATGGCGATCTCGACATGCTGGAGGTCTATCGCATGGCGACGCGCGTCCTGCATCTCGACCATCCCGTCGCGGACTGGCCGCAAGCTGTCACCGCAACGCCGGCCAAGGTGATGCGGCTCGATAATTTCGGCACGCTTGCCGCCGGAGCGCCGGCCGATTTCGTCGTCTTCAGGGGGCGAAGCTGGACGGAATTGCTGTCGCGGCCCGAATCGGATCGCATCGTCGTGCGCGACGGGCATGCGATCGAGCGCCAGCTGCCCGATTATGCCGAACTCGATGATCTGATGGTGGAATGATGGATATTGCGGCGCTCAAGCGCGACCTGGACGGCCTCAAGGTCGATGACCATCCGGCCATCGTCCAGCAGAAGAGCCGCGACTTCTACTGGTACAGCCCGGTGCTGAAGCAGCAGCTCGAGCACGTCACCGGTGACCTGATCGTGACGCCGAAAACCGAAGACGAGGTCGTCCGCATTCTCGCCGCCTGCCACCGGCACGGCGTCCCGGTGACGCCGCGCGGCAGTGGCACCGGCAATTACGGGCAGGCGATGCCACTGTCCGGCGGCGTGGTGCTCAATCTCGCCGAGATGAACGCGGTCAAGATGATCGCGCCGGGCCGTGTCGTCACCGGCCCCGGCGCCGTGCTCGCCGACATCGACAGAGCGACGCGGGCGCATTCCGGCCAGGAGCTCCGCATGTCGCCGTCGACCTACAACACCGCATCGATCGGCGGCTTCGTCGCCGGCGGCTCCGGCGGCATCGGTTCGATCCGCTGGGGCGGACTGCGCGACCTCGGCAACGTCATCCGGCTGAGGACCGTGACGATGGAGGCTGAGCCGCGGGTCATGGAGCTCACCGGCGAGGACGTGCTGAAGGTGATGCACGCCTACGGCACCAACGGCATCATCACCGAAGTCGAGATGCCTCTGACCGCCAGCTATGACTGGATCGACGTCATCGTCGGCTTCGACGATTTCATGGATGCGGCTGGCTTCGGCAACGATCTCGCCATCCAGGACGGCATATTGGCGAAACTGATCACGCCGATCGCAGCACCCATCCCCTACGATTACTTCAAGCGCCACCAGCGGTTTTTCCGGCGCGGCCAAAGCATCGTCGTCTTGATGATCGCGCCGCATGCGATGGATGCCTTCCTCGCCTTCACGGCGCGCAGCAAGGGCGAGATCGTCTTTCGCGCCGACAAGGAGGCCGATCTCAAAGGGCTGCCGCCGGCCTATGAGCTGACCTGGAACCACACGACGCTGCGTGCCATCCGGGTCGATCCGACGATCACCTATCTGCAGACCCGCTATCCGTCGCCGGACCACCTCGGCCACGTCAAGGCGATGGTCGACCGCTTCGGCGACGAGGTGCCGGCGCATCTCGAGTTCATCCGCTTCGACGGCGCCATCGGCATCGCCGGGCTGCCGCTGGTCCGCTTCACCACGGCGGAGCGGCTCGACGAGATCATCCGCATCCACGAGGACAATGGCTGCTGGATCTTCAACCCGCACCGCTACACGCTGGAAGAAGGCGGCATGAAGCGCACCGACGAGGTGCAGCTCGCCTTCAAGCGCGAAACCGACCCGCAAGGGCTGCTCAATCCAGGCAAGATGATCGCCTGGGAAAACCCGGACTATGATTATCGCTCCGGCAAGTCGTTCCTGTTCAAGGGGCTGGAGAAGGCGGGTTGAGACGATGACGGGCGAGTGGCGCTGTACCCCCCTCTGGCCTGCCGGCCATCTCCTCAAGGGGGGAGATTGGCAGTTCCATCGTCTCGACCATCTTCCAACGTCGTCAACTGGCGAAAGCGATACTGACAGCCGATCTCCCCACTTGGGGGGGAGATGCCCGGCAGGGCAGAGGGGGGTGCTTGGTGCCGACTTGCGAGATGTTCTCCTGTGAACGTCTTCGTCCTCTACGCTCATCCTGTGGAGACCAGCTTCAACGCCGATCTGCACCGGACGATCATCGAGCGGCTGAAGGCCGCCGGCCATGTCGTCGACGACTGCGATCTCTATGCGGAGGGTTTCGATCCCAGGCTGACGCGGGCCGAACGGCTGTCCTATCACGACGAACGCAGCGACGGCGATCCGGCGTCAGCCTATGTCGAGCGCTTACTGCGGGCCGAGGCGCTGGTGCTGTCGTTTCCGGTGTGGAACTTCGGCTATCCGGCCATTTTGAAAGGCTTTTTCGATCGCGTCTTCCTGCCCGGCGTGTCGTTCAAGCTGGTCAACGGCAAGGTGCAGCCGTCGCTGCACAACATTCACAAGGTCGCGGCGGTCACCACCTATGGCGGCAGCCGGTTCCGCGCCATGCTGATGGGCGACCCGCCGCGCAAGCTGGTCAATCGGGTGCTGCGCGCCACCATCAAGCCTGGCGGGTCGGTCTCCTATCTCGCGCATTACTCGATGAACCTGTCGACGAACGAGACGCGGACGAAATTCATCGCGAAGGTCGCTGCCAAGATGGACGCGTTCTGACGCGGGAGGGGACTTTTCCTTCTCCCCTTGTGGGAGAAGGTGGATCGGCGCGTAGCGCCGAGCCGGATGAGGGGTGCTGGAAGAAACGCGGCGTGGGAAGATTGGGACGGGAGCGCTAAACGCTAATTCCGTTGAGGTAGCGATCCTTCCAACACCCCTCATCCGACCGAGCTTCGCTCGGCCACCTTCTCCCACAAGGGGAGAAAGAAAAGAGTTACATCCGCACCCGTTCCGATTTCGGATCGTACATCGGCTTGAGCGAGGCCTCGGCGGCAAAGCGCTCGCCGGCGATCTCGATTTCGTAGGACGACGCCAGGACGTCCGCCTCGCTTTCGCCCTTGCAAGTCACGTAGCCAAGCCCGATCGCGCCGCCGAGATGATGGCCGTAATTGCCCGAGGTGATCGGGCCGACGATCGTGCCGTCGCGCAGGATCGCCTCATTGTGGAAGAGCAGCGGCTCGGGGTCGTTCAGGCGGAACTGCACCAGCCGGCGTGACAGGCCGGTTTCTTTCTTCGTCAGCACCGCATCGCGGCCAAGGAATTCGCCCTTGGCCGTTTTCACCGCGAAACCCAGCCCGGCCTCCAGCACATTGTCCTCGTCGGTGATGTCGTGGCCGAAATGCCTGAAGGCCTTTTCGATGCGGCAGGAATCCAGCGTATGCAGGCCGCATAGCTTCAGGCCGGCGTCAGTGCCGGCTTCCGCGATCGCTTCGAAGACATGGGCAGCCTGGTCGGTCGAGACATAAAGCTCCCAGC
The DNA here is from genome assembly GCF_040320455.1 of Mesorhizobium sp. M0698. Lineage (NCBI taxonomy): Bacteria > Pseudomonadati > Pseudomonadota > Alphaproteobacteria > Hyphomicrobiales > Phyllobacteriaceae > Mesorhizobium > Mesorhizobium sp. M0698. The sequence goes on from NZ_JAMYPQ010000001.1 coordinate 499,373, forward strand.
CGAGTTCGCCGACATAGGTGACGCGGTGAGCGCGGGCCAGGCCCATGCCGATCTCGATCTCCTGAAACGTCCCGAACGGGTTGTTCTCGTTGGAGAAATCGTTCGGGCTCACCTTTTGGATCAGCTTTCTCGAATCCGGGCCCATCAGGCAAAGCACGGCTTCGGCCGCCGTCACATCGGTGATGACGACGAACTCGTCGGCAAGGTGTTTTCTCAGCCAGGCCAGGTCGCGTTGCAGCGTCGCACCGGGCACGACGAGCAAGAAGGTCGTTTCGGACAGTCGCGAGACGGTGAGATCGCTCTCGATGCCGCCGCGCTGGTTGAGCATCTGGGTATAGACGATCTTGCCCGGCGCCACGTCCACGTCGTTGGCGCAGAGCCTTTGCAGGAAGGCGCAGGCATCGCGGCCTTCGACACGGATCTTGCCGAACGAAGTCATGTCGAACAGGCCGACGCCGTTCCTGATCGCAAGATGTTCCTCGCGCTGGTTGTCGAACCAGTTCTGCCGCTTCCAGGAATAGCGGTATTCGCGCTCCTGGCCGGGCCTAGCGAACCAGTTGGCGCGCTCCCAGCCGGCGACCTCGCCGAACACGGCGCCGCGCGCCTTCAGATGTTCGTGCAGCGGCGAGCGCCTTATGTTCCGCGAGGTCGCCATCTGCCGGTAGGGGAAATGATCGGCGTAGAGCAGGCCGAGCGTTTCGGAGACGCGCTCTTTGAGATAGCGGCGGTTCTTCTGGAACGGCTGGGCGCGGCGGATGTCGACCTCCCAGAGGTCGAAAGGCGCTTCGCCATCATTGATCCATTGCGCCAGCGCCATGCCGGCGCCGCCGGAGGAGACGATGCCGATCGAATTGTAGCCGGTCGCCATCCAGTAGCCGGAAAGCTCCGGCGCCTCGCCGAGATAGTAGCGGTCGTCGGGCGTAAAACTCTCGGGACCGTTGAAGAAGGTGTGAATACCGGCGGTGGCCAGCATCGGCATGCGGTTGACGCCCATTTCGAGGATCGGCTCGAAATGGTCCATGTCCTCCGGCAACTGGTCGAAGCAGAAATCCTCGCTTATGCCGTTCATGCCCCAAGGCTTGGCCACTGGCTCGAAAGCGCCGAGCATCATCTTGCCGGCATCTTCCTTGTAGTAGGCACACTCGTCCGGCACGCGCAGCACCGGCAGGCGGGAGAGCCCGGGGATCGGCTCGGTGACGAGATAGAAATGTTCGCAGGCGTGCAACGGGATGGTGACGCCGTTCTGGGTGCCAAGTTCGCGTGCCCACATGCCGGCGCAGTTTACGACGATATCGGCCTCGATCAGGCCTTGCTCGTCGCCCTGCGCCCAGGAAACGCCGGTGACGCGGCCGGCCCTGGTATGGACCTTGGTCACCTTGACGTTCTCGACGATCGTTGCACCGCGCTGGCGCGCGCCCTTGGCCAACGCCATGGCGATATTGGCCGGATCGCACTGGCCGTCGAGCGGCAGGTGCACGGCGCCGACCACATCTGACACATTGAGATGCGGGTACATCTGCTTGACTTCACGAGGCGAAATCTCGCGCACATCGACATCGAAGGCGCGGGCGAGAGACGCCTGCCGATAGATCTCGTGCTTGCGCTCCTCGGTAAGCGCCACCGTGATCGAGCCGACCTGGCGCATGCCGGTGCCGACATCGGTCTCGGCCTCCAGCTTGACGTAGAGGTCGGCCGAGTATTTCGCCAGCCGCGTCATGTTCTGTGAGCCGCGCAGCTGGCCGATCAGGCCGGCGGCGTGCCATGTCGTGCCCGACGTCAGCTGCTTGCGCTCGAGCAGCACGATATCGGTCCAGCCGAGCTTGGCCAGATGATAGGCGACCGAGCAGCCGGAGACGCCGCCACCGATGATGACCGCCCTCGCTTTGGGGGGAATGGCCTTGGTCGGAATGGTTTTGGTGGGTGAGGCGCTCATGCGGCCTCACGGCGATAGAAGGAGGCGAAGCGGCGCAGGCGTGTGGCGGCCTCCATCAGCACCGGCTCAGGCTGGCAGAGGCTGAAGCGGATGTGGCCGGCTGCAGCCTCGCCGAAGCTCGAGCCGGGCATGACGCCGACCTTCTCCTGGTCGAGGAAAGCCCAGGCGAATTTTTCGTCGTCCGGCTCGATCGCCGATATGTCGAGCATCACATACATGCCGCCTTCGGAGCCGCGCACGGTGACGTTGTTCATACCGCGCATGGCATCGAGAACGACGGCGCGCCTTGCGGCATAGCGCTCGGCGATCTCCTTGACGCCGTAACCATTTTCGAGCGCCTCAGCGCAGGCGAGGCTGATGAAGGCCGGCAGGCCGTAGGTCATCACCAGATTGAGGTCGGTCAGCAGCGAGACCATCTCCTCGGGCCCGGTCAGCCAGCCCATGCGCCAGCCGGTCATGCCGTGGCTCTTCGACATCGAATTGATGACCAGCGTGCGTTCCGCCATGCCGGGCAGCGAGCGTGGTGAGACGTGCTCGCCGCCGCCCAGCGTCCAGTAGACCTCGTCCGACAGCAGCCATAGGTCATGCTCGCGGCAGATCTGCGCCAGATCCTCCAGGCGCTCTCGCGAATAGACGGCGCCCGTGGGGTTGTTGGGCGTGTTGATCAGGATGGCGCGGGTGTTCGGCCGAAGGGCGGCGCGAATGTCGGCGGCGCGCGGCTGAAAGCCATCCTCGGCGGGGGTCTCGACGACGCTGAACTCGGCGCCCGCCGCACTGAAGGTGTTGGGATAGGTGGCGTAATAGGGCGCGACGACGATGGCATGGTCGCCCTGGTCGAGAACCGCTTGAATGGCCGCGTAAAGCGCGGCCTGCCCGCCCGGCGTGGCGATGACCTGGTCGGGATTTGTCGCAACGCCGGTGCACCGCATCGAGGCCGCCGCCATCGCCTTGCGCAGGCGTGGAACGCCGGCAAGCGGCGTGTAGTGGTGATTGCTGGCGCGAACCGCCGTCACGCAGGCTTCGATCGTCTCGCTCGGCGTGTCGAAATCGTGGTCGCCGACCGACAGCATGATGATGTCCTCGCCGGCCTGCTTGCGCGCCCAGGCAGCGGAATGAACCTCCCAGCCATCCTTGCCCGAAGGCACGATGCCGGAAATGCGCGATGATGGCCTGGGCATTATGCTGCTCCCGAAATTTCATAACCGGCCTGTTCGAGCCGGTCGCGCAGCGCGGCGATGTGGGCCGGTCCGACTTCGCAGCAGCCGCCGACGATGCCGGCGCCGGCCTCGACCCAACCGACCGCCTGGCCGGCATAGGCATCCGGATCAAGGTCGTGGCGGGCGTGCAGCACTTCCACGGTACCGCCATGCTTGAGCGCCTCAATCGAGGTGAAGCCGTTGGCATAAGCGCCGACCGGACCGCCGAGAGCGATCAGTTCGGGCAGCGCTGCAGCGATCGCTTCGGGCCGGCAGCAATTGATCAGCCGGGCCGCGACGGGCAGGCCGGCAAGAGCGCCCGACGCCGCCGCAATGGCTTCGCCGCTGCGCAGGCGCGGCGTGCCGTGGTCGGCAAGCGTCCACGACACCCATAGGGGCTTGCCGCTTTCCGACGCCGCGGTGACGGCGGCGCGCGCCTCTTCGGCCGACGCCATGGTTTCGCACAGAAACAGATCGACGCCGTCCGCCTGCTCGGCAACGATACGGCGATAGATGTCGAGCGTATCCTGGAAGGATATCGTCAGCGCCGGCGCATAGCTGCCGAACAGCGGCGACAGGCAGCCGGCGATCGCCGCGTCGCCGGCCTGGTCGCGGGCTTGCCTTGCCAGTTCGATGCCGCGCTTCTGCAGCGGCTTAAACAGCTCTTCCGCGCCTTCGCGTGCCAGCCGCTCCGGCGTGGCTGAATAGGTGTTGATGGTGATGACGCGGGCGCCGGCGCGGATGAATTCCGCATGCAGGTCGCGCACCAGATCCGGTTCGTCGATCAGCACCCTGGCCGACCACAGCGGCGTCGGCTCGGAACTGCTACGGCGGACCAGCTCCTGGCCCATGCCGCCATCGGTGAGGATCACTTTCTTCATGCTCTGAGCCTCTCGTTCTTTGGATCCCATAACGGCTCATCCTTCTGCACGACCGCCCGAAAACGTTCGCCGAAGATCTCGATCTCGACCGCGGTTCCCGGCTCGGTGAGGTCGGCGCGCAGCATGCCGAGCGCGATCGACCTGTCGATGCGATGACCCCAGCCGCCGGATGTCGTCTCGCCGACGATCCGGCCGTCATGCCACAGCGTCGACATGTAGGGCGCATCGCAGTCGCCGGGGTTTTCGACAACCAGCGTGACGAAGCGCTTCTTGATGCCCTGCTGCTTCTCGTTTTGCAGCGCCGTCTTGCCGCGGAAGTCGGGCTTATCCCATCTGACGAATCGCTCCAGCCCGCCCTGCAGGATCGAGTAGTCGGTCGACAGGTCGCCCTTCCAGGTACGGTAGCCTTTTTCGAGCCGCAGCGAATCCAGCGCGTACATGCCGAACGGTTTTAGTCTATGCCTCTTCCCGGCCGCCCAGACGGCGTCGAAGATGCCTAAGGTATCGTCGACCTTGCTGTGGATTTCCCAGCCGAGCTCGCCGGCGAAGGACACGCGCACCAGCTTTGCCCAACGTCCGGCGATACTGGTTTCCTGATGCGTCAGCCAGGGCAGGGTGAGGTCGGCTGCGCAGAGTTCGGCGAGGATTTTTCGCGAGTTGGGGCCGGCGAGGATCTGGGTGGAGTATTCCTCCGTCCTGTCGATCAGCTTGAATGTGGCGTCCTTCGGGATGCGCGACTTCAGCCATTCGAAATCATGCCACTGAGCCACAGCGGCGGTGATCAGCGTCATCAGGTTCTCGTCGTGGCGGACCACCGACATTTCGGTGACGATGCGGCCCTTGTCGTCGGCAAAATAGACGAGGCCGATGCGGCCGGGTTTCGGCACCAGGCCGGTCACCTGGAGGCTCAGCCATTCGGCGGCACCCGGACCGTCGAGATTGAAACGGGAGAACCCCGGCAGGTCCAGAATGCCGGCGGCATCGCGGACGGCGAGGCATTCCTCGCGCACACGATGCTGCCACGGCCCGTCGCGGCGGAAGGTCAGCGTGGATTCTTCGGAGATGTCGTCGCCTGCGTTCGTATACCAGGTGGCGCGTTCCCAGCCATTATAAGCATCGAACCGGGCGCCGAGTGCCTTGATGCGGTCGTGGAGCGGCGACAGCTTGCGGTCGCGCCCGGCCGGCCAGGCATGGCGCGGGAACTGGATGGCATATTCGTTGCCGTAGATCTCCATGCCCTTGGCGACGCAATAATCCGGGGCCGAGGCAAAGGCGGTGAAACGGCGTGGATCGCAGGACCACATGTCCCATTCGGTCTGGCCTTCGGTCACCCACTCGGCCAGCACCTTGCCGGCGCCGCCGCCCTGGGCGATGCCGAAGGTGAAGACGCAGGCCTCGAAGGCGTTGGGCACGCCGGGCATCGGCCCGATCAGAGGGTTGCCGTCCGGCGCATAGGGGATCGGCCCGTTGATGACCTTTGAAAGGCCGGCGGTGCCGAGGATCGGCACGCGGGCGACAGCATCGGCCAGGTAATGTTCCAGCCGATCGAGATCGTCGGGAAACAGCTGGAAGGAAAAGTCGTCGGGCATCGGGTCGTTGTGGCCGACCCAGTGGGCGCGGCAATTGCGCTCATAGGGGCCGAGATTCATGCCGTTCTTTTCCTGGCGCAGATAATAGGACGTATCGACGTCGCGCAGCAGCGGCAGCTTCTTGCCCTGTTCCTTCGACCACGCCGCCAGTTCGGGGATTTCCTCGAACAGGATATATTGATGGCTCATCACCATCATCGGCACCTCGCGGCCGAACATCCTGCCGACTTCGGCGGCGCGGTAGCCGGCGGCGTTGACGACGATCTCGCAGCGGATCTCGCCTTGCGCCGTCTCGACCACCCACTCGTGATTGTCTCGGCTCACGCCGGTGACCGGACAGAAGCGGATGATCTTCGCGCCCATGTCGCGCGCGCCCTTGGCCAGTGCCTGGGTCAGCTGCGCGGGGTCGATATCGCCATCATTCGGATCGTAGAGCGCGCCTTTCAGCTCATGCGTCTCGATGAAGGGGTAACGGCGCTTAATCTCGTCGAGCCCGACCACGTCGATATCCATGCCCTGGTAGCGGCCCATGCCCTTGGCGCGCTGGAATTCCTGCATGCGCTCCGCGCTATGGGCCAGCCTGAGCGAGCCGGTGACGTGGTAGTTCATGGGATAGCGGACCTCGTCGGCCAGCCGGCGATAGAGCTCGGTCGAATAACGCTGCATGTTCATCAGCGACCATGACGAGGAGAAAGTCGGCACGTTGCCGGCGGCATGCCAGGTCGAGCCGGAGGTCAGCTCGTTCTTCTCCAGAAGCACGCAGTCGGTCCAGCCCGCCTTGGCGAGATGGTAGAGCGAGGAGGCGCCGACGGCACCACCTCCGATGATCACAACGCGTGCCGTGGTCGGCAAACCGGCCATGTTCTTCTCCGACTATTTGTTTTGATGCATGTCGTTGTCCCAAAACCGCCACGCACTTTTGGGCGACATGCATTCGTTCAATAGACAGGCGGCGAAACCACCCAGATGACGACAGCCGGCTCGGCTCCAGGATTGCGCCATCGGAACGGCTTGCCGTCGAAGCGGAAGGAGTCGCCTTCGCCAAGCCGGTGCCAGATGCCAGCAATTTCGATGTCGAAACTGCCCGAAGCGACGTAGCCGGCTTCCTCGGTCGGCCGGCGCGCCTCGGCCTTCATCTCGGCACCCGGAGCGAAGACCGAACGCAGCATCTCGAAGCTACCGCCGAGATCGGGCGACAGAAGCTCCTCCACCAGGCCGGAATCGCTTGTGCCAAGCGTGCGCCGGTTGCCGGCGCGCACGACCACGCTGCGCTCGGTCTCGACAGGCACGTCATGGCTGAAGAACAGGCTGACCGGCACGCCGAACAATTCGGCGAAGGCCCTGAGATCGCCGAGCGACGGGACCGACAGACCGCGCTCGACCTGGCTGACCCAGCCGACGGAACGGCCGAGCTTCAGTGCGATTTCAGCAAGCGTCAAGCCGCGCGCCTTGCGCAACGCGCGAATGTCGCCGGCCAGCAGCCGTTCGCCGCTGTCCTGTTCCGATCTGGCGGCGGTTGAGGGCAAAGCCATCCCTGTCTTGGTGAAAAATTCTCAGCAAATTTCATTTGATGGCGGGTTCATGAAAAAATCAAGAGGATTTTCACGCAACCACAAGATTTACTTGCGCCATTTTGACGGTTCGGGCAAAGGCTCGGCGCACGAGCGGCGAGTGGGGCGTCCGGTCGAGGCGGGTAGGCTATCGGGCGTTCAAAAAGACGCGCAAGGATGCTCCATCACTTCTAGTCGGCGCATGATCCTTCCGGAAAATCGGTTCGGGATCATACGCAAAAGGACGGCCCATGCTGGAAAACAACTCCCGGATTGCGGCGGCGATCGTCGATGACGCGATCACCTCGCGGCGGTCGGTACGCGCCTTCTTGCCCGATATGGTCGACGACGAGATCATCCGCGATATTCTCGCCGTTGCCGCGCGCGCGCCCTCAGGCACCAATATGCAACCCTGGAAAGTCTATGTGACCAAGGGCGAGGTCAAGCAGCGCATCACCGACGCCATCCTCAGCTCGGGCATCCGCGCCGAAAAGGCCGAGTGGGACGAGTATCGCTACTATCCCGACCAGTTCTTCGAACCCTATCTGACGCGACGGCGGGCCAACGGTTTCGGCCTCTACGGCGTGCTCGGCATCGGCCGGCGCGAGGTCGACAGGATGCGTGCGCAGCACGACCGCAACTTCGTCTTCTTCGACGCGCCGGTCGGCATGATCTTCACCGTCGACCGGCGGCTGAACAAGGGGTCGTGGATCGACTACGGCATGTTCCTGCAAAACATCATGGTCGCCGCGCGGGGCAGGAGCCTGCACACCTGTCCGCAAGCCGCCTTCGCGCCCTATCACCGGCAGATCAGGCCGGTGCTCAACATTCCCGACGAGGAGATCATCGTCTGCGGCATGGCGCTCGGCCACGAGGATACGTCCAAGCCCGAAAATGCCTTCCGCACCGACCGCGCGCCGCTGGAAGAGTGGGTGACGTTCGCGGAGTGACGTGAAGCGCCGTCCGGCTCTACTGCACTTCGTAGCCGACTTCCTCGCTCGCATGGCAGAGCGCTTTCCAGAACGAGCGGGCAAACGAGCGGAACACATAGATGTCGAACTGATCGGCGCCGGTGCGCTGGATCTGCGCGAAGATGTCGTGATGCATGGTCGAGCGGCCGGCGCCGATCGGGAAGGCCGGCAGCGCGAAGTCGATGGCGAAGAATTTCGCCAGCACCCACTCGGCCTTCGGCCCGGCGATACGGATCGCGGTGCGGCCGTGCGAAAGGTCGGTCACCGTACCGATGGCCGAAGTGACGACACTGGCAAAGGCCGGCGCCAATCCCTCGGCTTCATCGACCACAGTGAACTTTCCCGGCGCAAAGCCGAACACCGACCTGGCGCCGTTCGTCACACCGCCACCGGCGCCGTCGGGCAAAGCCAGGCCGGTGACCGCATGGATGCCGGCCATCAACTTCTTCTCCTCGCCGGGCCAGGCGGCGAGCTGCAGGATCGAACCCGGCCTGGTTTCGGAGAGGATGATTTCGACACCATGCTCGAAATTGCCATGCGAGCCCGGATGCAGCACCGGCTCAAGCGGCGATTGGCGTTCAACCATGCATGCGGCTCCCGTCCGGATCGAAGAAATGGTTGGAGACGATCTCGACCGGCCCGAACCGGTTGCGCAGCGGGTCGGAGACATAAGCGCGCGTGCCGCGCCGCGCCTTGCCGCCCTTGACCAGGGCAAGCGCGATATATTTACCCAGCGCCGGCGAATAGCAGCAAGCGGTGATGTGGCCAAGCGAGCCGTGCGGATTGGCTTCGTCAAGCTCCTCGACGATGTGTGCGCCGCCATTGAGCGGCTGGTTGTCGAGCGAAACAATACCGACGAGTTCCAGGCGGTCGGGCGCGATCAGCCCCTCGCGGTCCATCATCGCCGAACCGATGAACGGCTTCTTCTTCGACAGCATCCAGTCGAGATGCAGGTCGCGTGCCGTGGTACGGCCGTCGATCTCGGCACCGGTGACGTGGCCTTTCTCGATGCGCATGGTGCCCAGCGCCTCCAGCCCGTAGGTCACCAGCCCGAACGGCTTGCCGGCTTCGATCAGCGCCTCCCAGACATGGGTGCCGTAGCCGGCGCCGGAATAGACCTCGAAGGCCATTTCGCCGGAGAAGGACAGCCGGCAGATCATCACCGGCACGCCGGCGATTTCGCCGTGGACGATGCCCATGAAGGGCAGGGCGGCATTGTCGACGGCAGTGCCGCTGACGCAAGCAGCCAGTATCTGCCTTGCCTTCGGCCCGCCGATGGCGGCACCGGCCCATTGGTCGGTCACCGAGGTGACGTGGACCTTCAGCGCCGGCCAGATCACGTCGAGGAAATATTCCAGATGCTGCATCACCTTGCCGGCATTGGCGGTGGTGGTGGTCATCAGGAAATCCTGCTCGCCGAGGCGCCACGTGGTGCCGTCGTCAAAGGCGAGACCGTCCTCGCGCAGCATCAGCCCGTAGCGCGCCTTGCCGACGGCCAGCGTCGAAAACATGTTGGTGTATAGGCGGTCGAGGAATTCCGCCGCGTCGGGGCCTTGCACCGCGATCTTGCCCAGTGTCGAGACATCGACGATGCCGGCGCTCTCGCGCGTGCCTCTCGCTTCGCGGACATAGGCCTGCTCGATCGTCTCGCCGGGATGGCCGTAGATCATCGGCCGATACCACAGGCCGGCGGAATACATGGTGGCGCCGTTGGCGACGTGCCAGTCATGCATCGGCGTCAGCCGCTCGGGCTTCAGATCGCCGAAGCGTTCGGCGGCTAGCGAGCCGATCGACACCGCCGAAAAGGGCGGGCGAAAGCGCGTCGTGCCGACCTGCGGGATCGGCTTGCCCAGCGCCTCGGCCATTATGGCCAGGCCGGGTATGTTGGAGCTCTTGCCCTGGTCGGTTGCCATGCCGAGCGTGGTGTAGCGCTTCAGATGCTCGACCGAGACGAAGCCTTCGCGATGCGCCAGCCGCACGTCATCCGCCGTCACGTCATGCTGGAAGTCGACGAAGCTTTTTCCTTCGGCCTTGATCTCGAACACCGGCGCCGGATCGGGATCGCCAGGTGCTGCTTCGACGGCAGGCAAGGCCGCCGGCGTGGCGGTTGCGCCCGCAGCGGAAAGACCGGCGGCGCGACCTTCGGCGATCGCCTCGGCGGTGGAGAAACTGCCGGTGAAGGCGCCGGCGCCGATCCATTGCTGTGTCGTCGGCTTGGGCGGCAGGAACGCTTGCAATGCTTCGTTCCATTCCGCTTTGGCTCCGGCCTGGCTGGCCAGATGAATGGTCGGCGACCAGCCGCCCGACATCAATAGGCAATCGGCGTGGATGCTGCGCGCATCGCCGGAAAGCGCGCCGTTGACCATGTCGAAGCGCTGCACCTTGAAGCCGGAAAGCGCCTTGCCGCCCTCGGTGGCGATCACCGCGTGGCCAGAAAGGATCTCGGCCTCGGTCTCGCCGGCCAGCTTGCGCATTTCGCTCGAAAGCTCAGGGCGCACGTCGATGATGGCGACGACCACGGCGCCGGCCTTCTTCAGCGCCAGGGCCGCGCGATAGGCGCTGTCATTGTTGGTGAACAGCCCGATCCTGTCGCCGGGCAGCACGCCATATTCAATGGCATAACGCTCGGCAGCATGCGCCAGCATTACGCCTGGCCGATCATTGCCTGGAAAGACCAGCGGACGCTCCAGGGATCCGGTGGCCAGCACCACCGACTTGGCGCGGATCGTCCAGTAGCGATGGCGCGATTCGCCCTTGCCGGGCGTTTCCTTGTGGTCGGTGACACGTTCGAGCGCGGCAAGCGTGTTGCCGTCATAATAGCCCCAGACGGTGGTGCGCGGCAGCAGGCGGACATTGTCACGGCCTTCGAGCTGGCCGGCGGCGCGCGCTGCCCAGTCGGCGGCCGGCATGCCATCGATCGTCTCGCCCGACCAATTGGCCGAGCCGCCGAAATGCGGCTCGAGCTCGGCCAGGATGACGCGTGCACCCTGATCGGCAGCCGCCCTGGCGGCCATCAGCCCCGCCGGGCCGGAGCCGACTACCAGCACATCGCAGAACGCGTTCATGCGTTCGTAGCGCGCCGTATCGGGAGCCGTGCCTGCCTTGCCCAGGCCGGCGGCACGGCGGATGAAATGCTCACAGAACATCCAGAAGCGAGTGCCCTTCAGCGGACCGATCACCGGTCCCATGAAGGTCTTGTAGTAGAAGCCGGCCGACAAAAGCTTGCCGCCGAGCTGGTTCACGGCACTGATGTCCCAGGCAAGCGAAGGGAAGCGGTTCTGGCTGATTGCGGCCAGCCCGTCATAAATCTCGACCATTGTGGCGGGGATGTTCGGCTCGCGAACCTCGCCCCTCAACACTGTGACCAGCGCGTTCGGTTCCTCGACGCTGGCGGTCAGCAGGCCGCGCGGGCGGTGATATTTGAACGAACGCCCAAACAGGGTGACGCCGTTGGCCAGCAGCGCCGAAGCCAGCGTGTCGCCGGCATGGCCGGTATAAGGCGCGCCGTCGAAGGTGAAACGGATGGTCCGCAGCCGGTCGATGCGGCCCCCGGCCTCTGTACGGCGCGGGCTCATGGCTTGTCCTCGGCCCGGTGCCGCGCAACCGAGTTGTGGTCGCCGCGCGCGAACGCGGTGCTGGAGATCTCGTGCGTCAGCGTGTTGCGCACGACCCTGAGATGGGCGCGGCAGCCGCCGGAATGCTGCCAGATCTCATTGTGGTCGCCGGCTGGATTAAGCCGGTCGTAGACATAGGCGTTCCAGGCGTCGAGGTTCTGCGAGGCGGGCTGTGGGCGCTGGCGATTGCCGTCGCCCTGATAGGTGAATTCGATCACGTCGCGCGGGCCGCAATAGGGGCAGGTGATGAGCATGGATCTCTAACCTAATGCAGCCCGGGCGTGGCGCCCTGGCCCTTGTCGTCGATCACCAGGCCGCGGTAGAAGCGGTCGAGCGTGAAGGCCGCGTTGAGACCGTGCGGCTCGTCCTTGGCAATGGTCCAGGCAAAGCACCAGCCGGAAGCCGGCGTCGCCTTGAAGCCGCCATAGCACCAGCCGCAGTTGAGATACATGCCCGGCAGCGGACCGGTGGTGATGATTGGCGAGCCGTCCATCGACATGTCGCAGACGCCGCCCCATGAGCGCAGCATGCGGACACGGGCCAGCCCAGGGAACAGCGCCAGCATCTCGCTCATCACCTCATCGACGATCGGCAGGCTGCCGCGTTGGGCGTAGCTGTTGTAGCCGTCGAGATCGCCGCCATAGACAAGGCCGCCCTTGTCCGATTGCGACATATAGAAATGGCCCATGCCGAAGGTCAGGACCGTATCGATGAACGGTTTTAGCGATTCCGTGACGAAGGCCTGCAGCACGTGGCTCTCGATCGGCATCGTCTCGATGCCGGCAAGCCGCATGACCCGCCCGGTGCTGCCGGCAACCGCGACCGCTACCTTTTTTGCGCGGATTTCGCCGCGCGTTGTCGTGACGCCGGTGATGCGGTCGCCGTCGCGCAGGAAGCCGGTGACCTCGCAATTTTCGATGATGTCGACGCCGCGGCGATCTGCGCCGCGCGCATAGCCCCAGGCGACGGCGTCGTGGCGGGCGGTGCCGGCGCGCCGCTGCATCAGGCCACCGACGATCGGGAAACGCGCGGTGGCTGAGACGTCGAGCGCCGGCACCAGGCGCGCGATTTCGGCCGTGGTCATCAGTTCGGCGTCAACGCCGAGATGGCGCATGGCGTTTCCGCGCCGGGCATAGTCGTCGAGCTGAGCAGGTGTGTGGGCGAGGTTCAGGCAGCCGCGCTGCGAGAACATGACGTTGTAGTTGAGGTCATGGGCCAGGTTCTCCCACAGCTTCATCGAATGCTCGTAAAAGCGGGTGTTGGCCGGCAGGAGATAGTTGGAACGGACCGCCGTGGTGTTGCGGCCGACATTGCCGGAACCGAGCCAGCCCTTCTCCAGCACCGCGACATTGGTGATGCCGTGCTCCTTGGCGAGATAGTAAGCGGTCGACAGGCCATGGCCGCCGCCGCCGATGACGATCACGTCGTAGGACGCCTTCGGGTCGGGCTTGCGCCAGGCCGGCTTCCAGTCCTTGTTTCCGGTCAGCGCGTTCTTGAGAAGCGAAAAGGCCGAATATTCCGCCATTCTTATTGTCATCCATTTCAGGCTTTGCGGCAGACTATAGAGCAGGCCGCCAACGCAAAGCCAAGATTGCGCCATCGCTTTTCGACTCCCCGACTTCGACCGGATTGGCCGACTTCGACTGGATTGGCCGACTTCGACTGGATTGGCCGACTTCGATTGGCGGACTTCGAAAACGAGCCGCCTGGGATGACTTGCCCCGTGATATGAGCGTCTTTATCAAGGACGTGCTTCAAAACTGCCTCTGCCGCCCGCGAGTCGCCAGAAAAATCATGTTCTTTCGTTTACTCCGCCTGGTCCTGATCGCTGCACTTGTTGTCTCGGCGCCGCCGTCGTTCGACGCGATGGCGCAGGCGCTCGGGCAGGGTGCCGCCGGGCTGGTCACAGACCAGCAGAAGGTCATCCAGAGCCTGACGGCCAAAACCGACGATCTCGAGAAGAAGATACAGCAGGACGGCCAAGACGATGCCACCCTGGTGGAAATCCGCCTGCAATTGGAGGATCTGTCGCGGGCGGCGCTCACCAGCGCGCTGGCGTTCCGCTCGCGTCTCGGCGATATCAACGATCGGATCGAGACGCTGGGACCTCCGCCGGCCGCGGGCCAGCCGGCCGAGCCTGACATCGTGACCGGTGAACGCCAGGCGCTGGCTTCCGAAAAAGCCCAGATTAACGCCGTCATTGCCAGCGCGCAGAACCTGTCGATCCGCATCAGCGGGCTGATCGAGAAGATCGGCAACATGCGCAGCGAGCTGTTCCGCAATCAGCTCACCAAGCGCTACGTGCTGTCCGATGCATTGAGCCCGGAGGTCATCTCCGATGCCAACGACGAATTTACCAGTTTCTACAAAGCGGTGTCGTCCTGGCTGAGCTTCGCCTTCAAGTTCAAGTTCCAGGCAATTCTTGCCGCGACGTTGATGGCGCTTGCGCTGGCCGCCGTGCTTTTTGTCGGCGGGCGGCGCCTGTTCGGCCGCGTCTTCGAAGCCGATCCTTCCGTCGAGGATCCATCCTATCTCAGCCGCCTGTCGGTGGCGTTCTGGTCGACATTGCTGCCGTCGCTGGCGGTTGGCGCCTTCCTTATCTCGACGGTCTTCTTCTTCAATTATTACAATGTCTTGCGCGGCGACATCGGCATCTTCCTGAATTCGCTGGTTGCCGTTATCGCGGTGGTGTTCTGCGTCAACCGGCTGACCAATGCGGCGCTGGAACCGCGATTGCCGAACTGGCGTCTGATCCCGGTCGAAACCGGCCCGGCGCGCTGGCTGGTGCGGCTGACGACTGCCATGGCCGTCGCCATCGGCATCAATTATTTCCTGTCGGTCGTCAACGACAAGATGGGCTCGCCGCTATCGCTGACCATCGCCAGAAGCTTTGTCGCCACCATCAGCGTCGGCGTCATCCTGATCCTGATGGGGCTGCTGAAGCCGTTCAAGGCTGCCGACGGGAGCTGGCGCCCGTGGCCGCAATGGCTGCGCTACACCGCCGTCGCGCTAGGGCTATTCACCATAGCGTCGGCGCTGCTCGGCTTTATCGGCCTTGCTATTTTCGTCTCGGTGCAGGTCGTGGTTACCGGCACTATCCTGGTGACCGCCTATATCGGCTTCCTGTCGGCGCGGGCGATCGGCATGGAAGGTGGCTTCGCCAACACTTCGATCGGGCGCTGGCTAGCGGCCAATTCAAGCTCCGAAGAGACCGCGCTCGACCAGCTCGGGCTTGTCGTCAGCGCCGCCATAAACATCATGATCGTGCTGGTGTTCCTGCCGCTGATCCTGTTGATGTGGGGCTTCCAGCCCGGCGACATCCAGGCCTGGGCCTACAAATTGGCGACGGGCCTCACCATAGGCTCGGTGACGATCTCGGTCACCGGCATTCTCACTGGCGTCGTCGTCTTCATCATCGGCTATTTCCTGACGCGCTGGTTCCAGGGCTGGCTCGACGGTTCGGTGATGGCGCGCGGCCGGGTCGACACCGGTGTGCGCAATTCGATCCGGCTGGCGGTCGGCTATGCCGGCGTCGCGGTCGCGGCACTGGTCGGCATCTCGGCGGCCGGTATCGACCTCTCCAATCTCGCGCTGGTCGCCGGCGCCCTGTCTCTCGGCATCGGCTTTGGCCTGCAGAATGTCGTCTCCAACTTCGTCTCGGGCCTGATCCTTTTGGCCGAGCGGCCGTTCAAGGTCGGCGACTGGATCGTTGCCGGTGACATCAGCGGCACGGTCAAGAAGATCAGCGTGCGCGCCACCGAGATCGAAACGTTCCAGCGGCAGTCGGTGATCCTGCCCAATTCAAACCTGATCAACAATGCGGTCGGCAACTGGACGCACCGCAACAAGCTCGGCCGCATCGATATCAAGGTCGGCGTCGCCTATGGCAGCGACATCAAGCACGTGCATGGCGTCCTGTTGGAGATCGCGCGCAGTCATCCGCTGGTGCTGAAAAACCCCGAACCCTTTGTGCTGTTTTCCAATTTCGGCCCGGCCGCGCTCGAATTCGAGATCCGCGTATTCCTGGCAGACGTTCTTAGTGGCAATATCGTCCAGAACGACATCCGCTTTGCCATCTTCGATGTGTTCGCCGACCAGCATATCGAAATTCCGTCGACACCGCGCGCCGTCGTCGAGACCAAAAAGCACGAGGCGTGGCCGATCGACGACGACAAGATCGAAGTCGAATTCGCCGAGCGGGAACAAGCAAAAGCCCTAGCGGCGGTCGAGGCGAAACGTCTCGCCAAGTCGGGACGCAAGGTACGGAAGCCCGATCCTGACTAGCTGATTCGAGCTTGCCTTCAAGCCTTCGGAAACCAATTGCGGCATGAATGCGGCATTCAGTTGCCGTTCAGCTTGCATTGCATATAAGCTCACCTGCAAACGGCGAGAATGCCTTGCGAAATGCAACAGGGGCGGTGGCAACACCGATACTGCAAAATGTGGAAGTCTCTCGTCGCCGCCATCGCTTTTCTGGCCGTGGGCGGTTCGGCCCATGCCGCCAGCGCGGTCAACAAGGACGCCGAGACCCGCACGCTGATCGTGACGGAAGGCGGCGGCAAGACCGAGCTGGCGCTGGCCGCTGGCGAAACCGTGGAATTTTGCCCGAGCGGCTGTTTTGTTACCTTGCCGAATGGCGACCTCGAGGCGCTGACCGGTTCGGAAACCATTGAGATCTCGGGCGGCGTTGCGCGCATCAAGTAAAGTCGACGCCATGATTTTTGAAGGCCGGGCAAACGCCCGGCCTTTTATTTGCTTCCGGTAATCGGTGATGAAGGTATGCACTTTTCTTCGAAGCTGCGCAGGACGGGCTCTAGCAGCGCCTTCGTACCGAGCAGGGCGAAGGCGTAGGTCTAACTGCATTCGACAGGCTGGTGGCGCGGGCTTTTTTGGCGATGTCGCAAACAGGCTGCAAGCGCGGCGCCGCGCCGCCCTATAGTCTGCTCGCAATAGCATCTTGGAGTCGCGGGCAATGGCAGGGTTTCCGGAAAAGGCGAAGGTCGTCATCGTCGGGCTGGGCGGCATCGTCGGCGCATCGGTCGCCCATCACCTGATCGAGCGCGGATGGGACGATATTGTCGGCATCGACAAATCGGGCATCCCGACGGATATCGGCTCGACGGCGCATGCCTCCGACTTCTGCTACACGACCAGCCATGATTTCCTGTCGTGCTGGACGACGCTCTATTCCATCGATTTCTACGAAAAGATGGGTCACTACGCGCGCATCGGCGGCCTCGAGGTCGCCCGCGTCGGCGACGACGCCCGTATGGCGGAGATCAAGCGCAAGATCGCCTCGGCGAAGGCCTTCGGCACACGCGCCCGCCTGATCGATCCCGCCGAGATCAAGGAAAAATTCCCGCTGATCGAAGAACAGATGGTACAGGGCGGCCTGTGGGATCCCGACGCCGGCCTCGTCATCCCGCGCTCGCAGACCGTCGCCGGCAAGCTTGTCGACCAGGCGGAAGCTTCCGGCACACTCAGGGCGTTTGCCAATACGTCGGCCAGGTCGCTCGTCATCGAGAACGGCCGTATCAAGGGCGTGGTGACCGACCGCGGCACCATCGAAGCCGACTATGTCGTGGTCTGCACCGGCATCTGGGGACGGCTGATCGCGGAAATGGCGGGCGAGGACCTGCCGGTCATGCCGATTGACCATCCGCTTACCTTCTTCGGGCCGTACACTGAGTTCGCCGGCACCGGCAAGGAGATCGGCTGGCCGCTGCTGCGCGACCAGGGCAACTCGGCTTACATGCGCGATACCGGCGATCCCAAGACCGCCGAAGGCGGGCAGATCGAATGGGGTTATTACGAAGAGACCAATCCGCGCCTTTGCCATCCGCGCGATATTCTCGAGAAAAACGAGGCGCGGCTTTCGCCGTCGCAACGCGATCTCGACATGGAGCAGATCATGGCGCCCCTCGAGCGCGCCATGGAACTGACGCCGATCCTGGGCGAGCTGGGCTACAATGAGAGCCATTCCTTCAACGGCCTGCTGCAGGTGACGGCGGACGGCGGCCCCTCGATGGGCGAAAGCCAGAAGGTCAGGGGCCTATGGTATGCCGTGGCGATCTGGGTCAAGGACGGCCCCGGCATGGGCAAGCTCATCGCCGACTGGATGACGGACGGCCGCACGGCGATCGACCGCCACGCCATCGACTATTCGCGCTTCTATCCGCACCAGACCAAAGAGCAGTTCATCTGGGACCGCTGCACCGAAACGGCGATGAAGGTCTACAACCCGGCGGTGCATCCGCGCGAGCCCTTCTCCAAGGCCCGCAATGTCCGCCGCTCGCCCTTCTGGGAGCGCGAAAAGGAACTCGGCGGCTATTTCATGGAGCTCGGCGGCTGGGAGCGCGCCCACGGCTACGCCGCCAACGAGCATCTGCTCGAGAAATACGGCAACCGGGTGCCGGTGCGCCAAAACGAATGGGACAACCGCCATTTCTGGCGCGTCTCGAATGCCGAGCATCTCGCCATGAGCGAGGATTGCGGCATCGTCAACCTGTCGCATTTCGCCATGTACGACGTGGAAGGCCCGGACCATGTCGCGCTGATGGAATGGCTGTGCGCGGCAAAGATCGGCGGCGACGGCAATATCGGCAAGGGCATCTATACCCATTTCCTCGACGAGGAAGGCATGGTGCGTGCCGACCTGACCGTCATCCGCATGGCCGACCGCTGCCGCGTCATCGACGGCGCCGATGCCGGGCCGCGCGACTTCCAGTACATGCGCCGGACGGCAGAGGACAAAGGCTTCGACGTTACCGTCACCGATGTGACCGAGACATATGTGACCGTCGGCATCTGGGGTCCGAACGCGCGGGCAACATTGGGCAAGGTCGTGGAAAACCCCGACGGACTGACGCCTGAGAATTTTCCCTTTGCCGCGATCAAGCCCGTCAGGATCGCCGGCAAGGACGTGACCGCCTTCCGCATCTCCTATGTCGGCGAGCAAGGCTGGGAACTGCATATGCGCTACGAGGACGGCCTGGCTGTCTGGGACGCGCTGCGGTCGACCGGCGTGATGGCCTTTGGCGTCGAGACCTATGCCAACAGCCGCCGCATGGAGAAGAGCCTGCGCCTGCAAAACGCGGACCTCTTGACCGAATACAATCTGCTGGAAGCCGACCTTGCCCGTCCGAAAGTCAAGGAGGCCGATTTCTGCGGCAAGGCAAAGCATCTGGAATATCGCGCCCGGGTGCATCAGCCGGCCATGCTTTGCACGCTTATCATGACGGACAATACAGATTCGAATGGTGTTCCCCGCTATCCGGTTGGCACGATGCCGGTGATGGACCCGCAAACCGGTGAGACGCTCGTCGACGAGCTCGGCCGCCGCTCCTTCACGACCTCGGTGGCCTATGGTCCGACCCTCGGCAAGAACATCGCGCTCGCCTACCTGCCCTGGGCGTATTGCCAGGAGGGCCGCAAGCTGAGCGTCGAATATTTCGGCGAGAAGTACCCGGTCGAAGTGGCCGCCGTCGGCTACAGGCCGCTCTACGACCCGGAGAACCTCAATCCGCGCAGCTAAGCGTTGCTTGCCTGCCGATTCTCCACACAGGCAAGCCGAGCAGTGCCAGCAGGACCTGAATGCAGAAGCCCGATTCATCGTCGGGCTTTTCGCTTTGTGGAGCGATGATTCTCGCTTTCCGTCGCGCTGCGATTGGGGGGTGCCTTTGCGGCGGATCGGCTGGGACAGAAAAAACGATGCGCTTGTGTTTCAGCTGAACCGGAATATCCCGGTTCGCGTCAGCTGGACCTTCGCAATTCCCATTGTGCTGCCCTTCCTGAACGAGTGGGCGAGCCGACCCAAGGATGCACTGATCCATACCTCTATCTTTGCAGCGCTTCTGTTTGCGTCGATATTTCTGCACGAACTGGCGCACGCCTGGATCGGACGCCGACAAGGCGTCGCCACCGACATGATAGAATTATATCTCTTCGGCGGGCTCACGCGTTTCAAACGCGCCGCAGCGCCATCGCCTGCCTGGGCGCGGATTGCGATAGCGGGTCCCCTGGCGAACGTCGCGCTCGCCGCGTTTTTCGATGCGGCCTATTGTCTGGTTTTTGGAGAACTCATCCCAGTTGCGCCCGAAGGGCCATTCGGGTGGCTGCCGTCAAGGTCGGCCGGTCCTCTGGAATGGACGCTTTGGATTGGCGCATTGTTGAACGTGTCACTTATCATTCTCAACATCCTGCCCGCCTACGATCTGGATGGCGGCGTGATTGCAAGACATTTGTTCCTGAGACGCTTCGGCGTCCGCCGGGCCGCGCAGATCGTCGGCATCTGCGGCATCGTACTTTCAATTCTGCGTTTTGCGATCATCTTGCCTGCCGCGGTTGCAGGTATTCTGTTGTGGCTTCCGCCGTCATTCAAGCCGAACTGGAGGGCAGCGCGCGGGGTCGGTGCTAGAAAACCGAAGCCGGACCCATCCTCCGAGACGGATGTCGAGAAGGCCGTGGAGTGGCGGGGGCGGGGCGGGCACCGCATCCACAAATGAAATTCGTTTTCCGGCGGTTCGCAAAAATGTGACCGAATGAGCCCGGCTCTCCACCGGGCTTTTCTCTTTGTCGATCGGCGATTTTCGCTTACCGTGCGTCATGTCTGGTTTTGCCCGTGCAAGACATCTCGTCTCGGGTGCCGCCGCGCTGGCGTCGGTGCTATGGCTGGCTGCAAACTCCCGCGCCGCCGAGCCGGTCGACGTCGAACTGGTGCTGGCAGTCGACGTTTCGCTGTCCATGTCGCCGGACGAGCTCGAAATCCAGCGTCATGGCTATGCGGCGGCGCTGACGCATGACGATGTCCTGCAGGCAATCGGCGAAGGCGCTCATGGCAAGATTGCCGTCACCTATGTCGAATGGGCTGGCGCGACCTGGCAGCAGGTCGTCGTGCCGTGGACGGTGATCGCCAATCGTGCCGACGCCGAGCGGCTGGCAGCGCAGCTTTCCGCTCATCCGCCGGCCAGTGCCAGGCGCACCTCGATCTCCGGCGCGCTGGAATTCGCCAGCGATCTCTTTGCTGAAAGCGGCTTCCAGGGCGTCAAGCGGGTGATCGACATTTCGGGTGACGGCCCCAACAACCAGGGCGCACCTGTCGATATCACCCGCGACGCCGTGATCAAGCAAGGCATCACCGTCAACGGCCTGCCGCTGATGACCAGGGGCGGGTTCAGCAGCGCTTACGATGTCAACAATCTCGACCGCTACTACAGCGACTGTGTCATCGGCGGGCCGGGATCCTTCATGATCCCGGTCAATGACTGGACGCAGTTTCCGGAGGCCATCCGCCGCAAGCTGGTGCTGGAGCTTGCCGGTCCGGCCTCGCCGGAGCGAGCGGCGGAAGAGGCGGCGCATCCGCCATTGGTGCTGGCACAGGACATCCCCGTCACCGACTGCCTGGTCGGCGAAAAAATGTGGCGCGACCGCAGCTGGATATACAACAGCCGCTGATGGCGGAGTTTGCTGTCGATGGTGACATACCGCAGTGCAGCATCTGCTTCATTGACAAGCCTGCGGGCGTCTGTGACACAATTCCGCATCCGAACACATAAAAGGGGAACCGACATGAACAGGATCGGAATTCTTGCCGCAAGCTTGACGCTTGCCGTCGGATTGTCCGCGCCGGCGATGGCCGCCACATCGGTCAGCATCGGCATCAGTGGATGGACCGGCTTTGCGCCGCTGACGCTCGCCAAGCAGGCCGGCATCTTCGAAAAGCACGGCCTCGACGTCACCTTGAGGAAGGTGCCGCAAGCCAGCCGGCCGCTCGCCATCGCCAGCGGCGACCTGCAATGCGCCGCCACCACGGTCGAGACCTGGCTGGTCTGGAACGCCAATGGCGTGACGACCAAGCAGATATTCCAGCTCGACAAATCCTACGGCGCCGACGGCATCGTCGCCCGCAACGACATCAAGACCGTCGCCGATCTCAAAGGTAAGTCGGTCGCGTCTTCGGCGCCGGGCACCTCGCCCTATTTCATGCTGGCCTGGGTGCTCAACAAGAACGGCATGTCGACCAAGGACGTGACGGTCGTCAACCTGGAGCCGGATGCGGCGGCGCAGGCGTTTCTCGCCGGCCAGAACGATGCGGCGGTCACCTATGAGCCGTTCATCTCGGCGGTGCGCGAAAAGTCCGACCAGGGCCATATCCTTGTGACCACTCTCGACTATCCGATGGTGCTCGATACGGTCGGCTGCACGCCGGAGTTCCTTAAGGCCAATCCGGATGCGGGCAAGGCGCTTGCCGACAGCTATTTCGAGGCACTCGACCTGATCAAGAGCGATCCGGCGAAATCCTATGAGACGATGGGTGCCGACGTGAAGCAGTCGGCCAAGGAATTCGAAGAGTCGGCCAAATACCTGAAATGGGCCGACAAGGCTGAAAACAAGCAGTTCTTCACCAAGGAATTCCAGGACTTTTCCAAGACCGCCGGCGAGCTTCTGCTGCAGATGGGTTTGATCAAGGAAGCGCCTGACGTCTCGACATTGGCCGACACCAGCGCCGTCGCCGACTAACCGGCAGGATTGTCGCCCGGCGGCGGCGCGTGCGCCGCCGCTTTTTCATTCAGATCAGAGGACGGTCGAAGATGCCGCGCCCCTTGCATCCGGTCTCGCCGGGCATTCGAACCGTGCTCGGCATTTCGTTCTTCGTGCTGTTCGTGGCGTTCTGGGCGTGGATCACGCTTGGCGGCCACGTCAATCGCATTTTCCTTGCCGATCCGCTGTCGATGGTGAGAGACGGTTGGCGGCTGCTGGTCGAGGACCGCTTCTGGCTCGACATCCTTATCACCATCTGGCGCGTCTTCGGCGGGTTCCTGATGGCGGCCATCGTTGCCGTGCCGCTCGGCATCGTGATGGGTGCCTGGAAGCCCGTGGAGGCGTTCCTGGAGCCGTTCGTCTCCTTCGCCCGCTATCTGCCGGCATCGGCCTTCATCCCGCTGCTCATCCTGTGGGCGGGCGTTGGCGAGCTCGAAAAACTGCTGGTGATCTTCGTCGGCTCGGTGTTCCAGATCATCCTGATCATCGCGGTCAAGGTCGGCGGCACACGGCGCGACCTGGTCGAGGCGGCCTACACGCTTGGCTCGTCCGACAACGGCATCGTGCGGCGCGTGATCATGCCGGCCAATGCGCCGGAGATTGCCGAGACCCTGCGGCTGGTCCTCGGCTGGGCCTGGACCTATGTCATCGTCGCCGAGCTGATCGGCTCGTCGTCGGGCATCGGCTACATGATCATCAACAGCCAGTCGCGGCTGGCGACAGGGCAGATCATCTTCGGCATCATCGTCATCGGCCTGATCGGGCTGTTGTCCGATTTCGCCTTCAAGGCGCTCAACCGTTGGCTGTTTCCATGGAGCCTGGCGTGAGCAAGCTGCTCATCGAAAGCGTCTCGCGCACCTTCGCCGGTGTCGGCGGTGGGCAGCCGGTCAAGGCGCTGATGCCGATCGATCTGGCGGTCGCCGCCAACGACTTCATCACCATCCTGGGGCCATCCGGCTGTGGAAAGTCGACGCTGCTCAGGATCGTCGCCGGCCTCGAAGCGCCGAGTGGGGGACGTGTTCTGCTCGACGGCAGGGTGGTGGACCGGCCCGGTCCAGACCGCGGCATGGTTTTCCAGTCCTATACGCTGTTTCCGTGGCTGACGGTCGCCGAGAACATCGCCTTCGGCCTGCGCGAACGTGGAATGGCCGAGCACGAGCGCAGCGAAATCGTCGCTTCTTACGTCGATCTCGTCGGGCTGAGAGGTTTTGAAAACCATTGGCCGAAGCAGCTTTCCGGCGGCATGCAGCAGCGCACCGCGATTGCCCGGGCACTGGCCAACGATCCGGAGATCCTGCTGCTCGACGAGCCGTTCGGCGCACTCGACAACCAGACCCGCGGGCTGATGCAGGAACTGCTTCTCGGCATCTGGGAGCGCCGGCAAAAAACGGTGCTGTTCGTCACCCACGACATCGAGGAGGCGATCTTCATGGCGTCGCGCGTGGTCGTGATGACGGCACGGCCGGGCCGCATCAAATCGGACGTTGCCGTCGACCTGCCGCATCCGCGCCACTACACGCTGAAGACCAGCCCGGAGTTTTCGGCACTGAAGGCGCGGCTGACAGAAGATATCCGCGTCGAGGCGATGCGCACGGCGCAGATATAGTCGGGTCAGCAAGGCGCCTGAACGGCTCAGAGACTTCGTAAGTCCTTGATAAGCACGTAAAGATGCAGCGGGTCCGTCGGCGATTGCGCGAATCCGTAGCGCTCGTAAAACGTGCGGGCGCCGTCGTTCTTGGCGTGGACGACGACCTTGCGGATACCTGCAATATCGGCCGCCTGCAAACTGCGCAGGACGGCATCGCGCAACAGTCCGCCGCCGACGCCTTTGCCTTGCCAGTCCAGACTGACCGCAAGACGCGCCAGCAGCATTACAGGCACCGGATGGCGTGCGAGACCTTTCGTCAATCGCTCGGGCGCGCCCTCATATTTAACTTCACCAACGACCAGGGTATAAAAGCCGATCACATCTTCGCCAGAGAGACCAATGTAGGTCTGCGAAGCATTGGCTTGCTGGTTTTGGAATGCATAGCGTACGAGAAAGCGATTGAGCGGTTCTTCACCGCAGTCGAACATGTCCACCAAATGCGTGCGGGCCAGTTTCTCGATCTGGAATTCGCTCACGCTGGATCGCGACCGGAAAAGATGCTTGGTTCGTTCAATAGGTGCTTGAGGCGGGGGAGATCACGCGTTGGCGCGTCGAGCGCTGCCATGAACGCGACCCATTTTTCGGCGTCGAGATGGAAGCTGCGCCGGTCGGCTAATGTTTCTTCGGCTCGCGCAAGCGCGCTTTCAAGCACGAAATCGCTGAGCGAACGGCGTTCAGTAGCGGCGGCGGTTGCGAGTGTACGCTTTGCCTGGGGGGTAAGGCGCAAGTCCAGTTTTTCCGATCTGGTGGTTCTGGTCATTGGTACCTCTCGATTGAAGGATACCACGCCAGACAATGTCATGACAATGCGGCCGCGCCCGCGAAACGTGCTGGATCAAGCCGCTAGAAGCTGCTTGCGGTCGACGCGTTCCTGTTGCGGCGAGCGGGCGTACAACTCGCGATAGCATTTGGAGAAATGCGAGGCGGAAACAAAGCCGCAGGCGACCGCCACTTCGACCACCGGCAACGACGACTGGATCAGCAGGTGCCGGGCGCGGTCGAGGCGGATCTCCAGATAGTAACGGGCAGGGGAGCGCCCCATCTCGGTGCGGAACAGGCGCTCAATCTGCCGGCGCGACAGGTCGACATGGTCAGCGACCTCGATCAGCGAGAGCGGCTCGGAGAGATTGGCTTCCATCAGCTCGATAATGGTCAGAACCTTGGAATTCTGCACGCCAAGGCGGGCGCGCAGCGGCAGGCGCTGGCGGTCGGTCGGGCTGCGCACGCGATCGGTCAGCACCTGCTCGCAGACGCGGTTGACGAGGCTTTCGTCGAAATCGTCGCCGATCAGCTTCAGCATCATGTCGAGCGCGGCGGTGCCGCCGGCGCAGGTGTAGATGTTCTGGTCGATCTCGAAGAGGTCGGCGAAGACATTGGCCTTGGGGAACGCCTCGGAAAAGCCCGGCAGGTTCTCCCAATGGATGGCGCAGCGCTTGTTGGACAGCAGGCCTGCGGCGGCCAGGATATGCGCGCCGGTGCACAGGCCGCCGACGGCAACGCCGCGATTGTACTCCTCGCGCAACCAGGCAAAGGCCGATTTGTTCTGGTAGCGCTCGACATTGATGCCGCTGCAGACGATGGCCATGTTCGGCCGGTCCGGTCCGGACATTTTCTTGCGCTCTTCCTCCAGCGAGGTGTTGACGGCGCATTCGACGCCGTTCGAGGCGCGCACCGGCTTGCCGTCGATGCTGGCGAGCCGCCAGCGATAGGCTTCATAGCCGAGCATGCGGTTGGCCGAACGCAATGGATCGAGCGCCGTCGCGAAGGCGATCATGGTGAAATCGGGGACCAGGAAGAATACGAACGATCGCCGGATCGGGTGCTTTACGACGTTCACGGGTAGATCCTCACGCTGCAATGGCGCGAACAGGATGTCGCGATTAGCATAGCGACATCAGGAAAGACGTTTCCTGTCAATTGGCTAGATGGCAACGGAGCGACTTTATTTGCGACACGGGTCGCAAATGGGCAATCGCTATGCGGCGAAGGACGCGACATGCCGCCGGATCGACCAAACGAGCCTACGCAGTCTGCGCACACGAAAACGCCGCCTCGGCAAAACCGAAGCGGCGCTGGATCGACTTCGAAGCAGCGCTAGGCTGCTTCCGCCGGGATTGCCGCGTCTCAGGCGACGAAGCCGAGGCGCGCGGCAGCCATGGCACCGGTCTGGCCAGGCATGGTGTTGGCCAGGCGCTGGCGCTCGAGCGCGGTCGTCAGGTTCATTTCGCGACGGGCAAAGAGGCGGGCAAAAAGCTTCATGATCATCTCCATTCGGTTGCTCAGACGGGTCGCCTTCGCTTGATGGAGTGGGGCAGCTCGTTTGTTGATGATGATATAGGCTTACGTGAGGGGAAACTAAATCGCAAAAGCGAAGCACTTGATATGAAAAGCGACACGGAATGCGACAAATTTGGGCATTCTGCCCCGGATTTTCGATTATTTACAATGTGTTGATTGCCAGTGCGGGCTGCTATGCGACTTGCTCATATGCGGCATGCGACGGCGACATGGCTCGGGAAAATCATTGGAGTACAAACAAAAAGGCCTGCCGGGCTGATCTGCGCGGCAGGCCTTCAGCTGTTGATACACACGGTTTACTTTGCTCCAGCCCAGGATCCCACACCATGGCGAGTGCCGGCCTTGGCATCGGCAGCTTCAGGCCAGCCGATATCCTTCTGCAGTTCAATCGGCAGCGCGCGGATGGCGCGTTCCGTCTGGTAGCGGGCACGGGCCTCGCTGAACTCGGTCGCGATCCGACCGATGGATAACAGGATAGACATCTCATTCTCCTTCGCGTTGGGCCGGGTTGTCCCGGCGCTTGCAGCGTCAGGCGGTACACCGGGTTTGTTTCAGCTTCATTTCGTGTCGATTGCAGGTCCGTGTCATGGTTGTTTCGGGACCACTTCGATGCGTCCTGCCTTCGATGGAGTTGACTATCCTCCCAAACTGATGTTCAATCAAACGAAATGGAATGATGGTTTGCATCAGAAAAATTGAAGGTCGCTTGCCATGAACGCCCCACTCAATCATCCGCTGCCGCTGCTCGATCTGGATGTTCTGCGCACTTTCGTCGCGATCGCCGAGACCGGCAGCTTCACCACTGCGGCCAATGCGGTCTTCCGCACGCCGTCGGCCGTCTCCATGCAGATCAAGAAGCTGGAGGACATTCTCGGCCGCTCGGTGTTCGCGCGCGACGCCCGTTCGGTGACGCTGACCACCGATGGCGAGATGCTGCTCGGCTATGCGCGCCGGCTGCTGTCGATCAATCGCGAGGTGGTGTCGAAGTTCATCATTCCAGACATTGTCGGGGTGGTGCGGCTCGGCTCGCCGGACGATTACGGCGAACGTGTGCTGCCGCATGTGCTGAAGCGGTTCGCACAGTCGCATCCATCGATCGCGGTCGACGTCACCATCGACCAGAGCGTCAATCTGCGCCGGCGCATGGACGACCGGGCGCTCGACATCACGCTGCTCACCAACTCCTACAAGACCAGCGCGATCGGCGCCGAAGTGCTGCTCACAGAGCCGATCGTCTGGGCCGGTGCCAAGGGCGGTTGCGCGCATCTGCGCGAGCCGCTGCCGGTCTCATTGTGGGAAGAGGGCTGTGCCTGGCGGGCAGGGGCATTGGAGGCGCTTGGCCGCGAGGGCCGCAATTACCGTATCGCCTATATGAGCGCGCACACGGCCGGCCAGCGCGCCGCGATCATGGCGGATCTTGCGGTGGCGCCGCTGCCGAAATCCTTCCTCGGCAGCGACATGGTCGAGCTGTGCCCGAAGGACGGCATGCCTGACATCGGCACCTACAACCTCGCCATGGTGGTGACGCCGGACGCCAGCGCGCCGGTGAAGGCAGTCGCCGACCATATCCGCGCGACGTTTGAGATGTTCAGGGAAACTGGGAAGTTCTGACCCAAACTACGACCTGAGCGGCGCAACCAGATCGCGAGGGGTTCCGTCGCGGTCTGCCCTTTGCAGCGACAACTCTCCTGCCTTGGCATGATAACTGTAAGTTTCGTTGGTCAAGAAGGCCACTATACTGTCCCGCGCGCGTCGCGCCTCCGGCATGTCGATCAACGGCCAGACATGGAACATGCCTTGCTCGTGGACGACCTCAATTTCGACGCCGGCCGTGCGTGCCTTTTCCGCGAAGATCAGATTGTCGGGGGTGAGCAGATCGCGTGAGCCGGTCAGCAGCAGCGTTTTGGGCAGCACCGACAGGTCGCCGTAAACCGGGCTGATGCGCCAGTCGGTGGGATCTATGCCGGCGCTGTAAAGCCGGATCGCCTCGCGGCCGCCGGCAATGCCCAGCCACGGATCGTTGCGTTCGGCCTCATACATTTCTGGGTTGGCGAGCGACACGTCGAGACCGGGCGAAATCAGCACGTGGCGTGATGGCAAGGGCAGGCCATTTTGCGCAGCCATCATCGTCAGCACGACGGCCATGTTTCCGCCGGCGGAATCGCCCATGAAGATGATATCAGTCGCCCTGGTTTCGCCGAACATCTGGCGGTAGACGGCGCCGACCATGCCGAACATGGCGTGAAAATCGTGTTCGGGAGCAATGGGATAGATCGGCACGGTGATACCGAACCCGAGGCGGTCGGCCATGTCGGCGATCAGCCGCCAATGATAGGGTGTGATTTCAAAGACATAAGCGCCGCCGTGCAGGTAGAGAATCCGCCTCCGCTCACCAGCCTGGGGAGCGATCTCGTAGACGGGAAAGCCGTTGATCGCGCGGGTTGTGATCTCCAGGCGTGACCGCAGCGACGCAGGCGGCTGATGGTTTTCCGTCTTGCGCGCATAGGCGATCCAGCGCTGCAGGTTCTCGGGGCTGGAAAACGCCTTCTTGCGGCTGTACCTGAGGACGAACGACACGACGTGGCTTTTGAGACTGGGCATGCAGATACACGGACTTCGGCTGAGCCGACTAAGAGAACCCCGACTATTTCGAAGATTGTGTCGCCACCAAAAAAGTCAAGATTGATGCAATCTCAACACGGTCGTTTGATCCCAGCTGTCGACAAAGCGTCCGGCCATGAAGTCTCTGGCCTACCGGCGCAGCTCAACGCCGCGGCAGCAACGCGGCGCGCAGCCAATTGCTGGGTGCAGCCGGAGCCGCATTGCGGCTCCGGCGAATACCGAGCAGCTTGCATTTGTCGATGAATTTCATCCGCGCTGCATGCCCCATCCGACCGAAAGCTGCCTTTCGCTCGAACGCGGCGACACCGGCCAGCCAATGTCCTTTTGGATCTCAGGCGGCAAGCTGTTGAGGATGCGCAGCGACTTGCGCGCTTCGCGTGTTTTCTTGAAGGCCGCACCATAGCGGCCGAGGCTTTCGAACATCGACATCTTGATCTCCTTGGAGCGTTGCGGTGGCCGAAAACTGTTTCCGCCTGCCGTTCGATGCCGGTTAAATGCTCCGCCTATGTATCTGGCGGATTTCACGAAAACGCGATTTCGTTTCCAGATCGGCGCGATCTGGAAACATTTGCATACAAATGAAAATGGAAGGTCTGACAGCCTAGCGGAGGCGAGTCATCCCCGCCCGCGCCGCGCGGCGTGGCCTTCGCGCGAACGCCGCCGCGGGGCAGCGTCGCCGGCAATGCCGTCTTCGCTCACCGTCTTGCGCGGCGGCAGTTTCACCGCCGCCGACAGCTTGGGAAACGGGTCGATCTTGTTCGGGAGCGCCATGGCATAAACGAAATGTTCCTGGAATTTCGGCTCCAGCGCCGTCTCGATCTTCTCGATCTTGCTAACGGTTTCCTCGATCTCGCGGCGATAGCCACGGTTCAACAGCGCCATGCGGGCGCCGGCGCCGGCCGCATTGCCAACGGCCGAGACCTTGTCGAGGTCGCAATCCGGAATCAGGCCCAGCACCATTGCGTATTTCGGGTCGATGAACGAGCCGAATGCGCCGGCGAAGTGGATGCGGTCGACATGATCGGTGTGCTGCTTTTCCATCAAAAGCTTGGTGCCGGCATAAAGGGCGGCCTTGGCAAGCTGGATAGCGCGCACATCAGTCTGGGTGATGGTGATCTTGGGCTCGCCTTCCTTCAGCACATAGGAGAAGGTGCGGCCATTGGCGACGACGCGAGGCGAGTGGCCGCTCAGCGATCCATCGACGACGCCGTCCTCGGAGATGATGCCGGCGAGATACATCTCGGCGACCACCTCGATGATGCCGGAGCCGCAAATACCGGTGACGCCGGTCGCCTGCACGCTGTCGAGGAAGCCCGGCTCGTCGGACCAGAGTTCCGAGCCGATGACGCGGTATTTCGGTTCCAGCGTTTCAGGATCGATGCGGACGCGCTCGATGGCACCCGGTGCGGCGCGCTGGCCACCGGAGATTTCCGCACCTTCGAACGCCGGGCCAGTTGGCGATGAGGCCGCCACGACCCGCTGGCGATTGCCGAGCACGATCTCGGCATTGGTGCCGACATCGACGATCAGCATCATCTCGTCCTGGCGGTGCGGCCCTTCCGACAGCGTCACTGCGGCAGCGTCCGCGCCGACATGGCCGGCAATGCAAGGAAGCATATAGAGCCTGGCGCCCTGGTTGAGCTTCAAACCGATATCCGATGCCTTGATGTGCACGGCGCCGGAGACGGCTAGCGCGAAGGGGGCGCCGCCGAGCTCGGTCGGATCGATGCCGAGGAACAGATGGTGCATGATCGGATTGCCGACGAACACGGAATCCAGGATGTCGTTGCGTTGGACGTTGCCTTCGGTGCAGACCTTGTCCACAAGCCCCGAAATGGCCTCGCGCACGGCGACCGTCATGCCTTCGCGGCCGTCCGGGTTCATCATCACGTACGAGACACGGCTCATCAGATCCTCGCCGAAGCGGATCTGCGGATTGGATGTGCCCGACGAGGCGGCGACGCGGCCCGACAGCAACGACACCAGATGCATGGCGATCGTGGTCGAGCCGATATCGCAGGCAAGGCCGTACGCCTCGTTCTTGAGGCCGGGCCACAAAGCGATGACCCGTGCGGTCTCGCTGTCGGTGTCCTTGTGGATGGCGGCGGTCGCGGTCCAGTTGCCTTTGCGCAAAATGCCTTGCACCTGCGGCAACAGATGGAAATCGAAATCGAGGCTCTTGAGGCCCCAGTCCTTCATCAGCGCGATCTTCAGACGGTCGAGGTCGCCGAGCGGCTTGTGCATGTCGGGTTCTTCGATCTCGACATAGCACATGCGGATTGCCGCATCGCGGGCGATGACCCTGGTGTCGGCGTCCTTGCGGATGGTCTGCGCGTTGATGACGGTGTCCTGCGGCACGTCGACGACGAGATCGCCGAGAATCTGCGCCGAGCAGGACAGCCGGCGGCGCTCGGGCAGGCCGCGTACGCGCTCGTAGCGCTCTTCCTTGGCGCCCTTGGGCGAGAGGTGATCGTTGGAGGAAACGATCTTGTGCTTGGCGAAATTGCCTTCCTGCACCTCGATCTGGCAACGACCGCAAGTGGCACGCCCGCCGCACACGCTCTCGACATAGACACCGAGCTGGCGCGCGGCATCCAGAACCGGCGTGCCGACCGGAAACCGCCCGCGCTTGCCCGACGGCATGAACAGCACGAGCGGATCGGTGATGTTGACGGGAGAGTTCATACGTTCCAGACTTTACTTTCTACGCAGCTCGGGTCTTGGCCACGGCAGCGATGCCGCTGTGTCTCGGTTCCTCCCCAGTCCTAGGCCCCATATCGTGTCGGCCAAGACCTGGCTCAACCCCGCGCCATACGCGCTTCGCGGCCGCCGCGCCTGCGTCCGCCATTGCCATTGCCATCGCCCGGCGCGTTGACCTGCGTCCGGG
Source organism: Mesorhizobium sp. M0698 (assembly GCF_040320455.1). Classification (NCBI taxonomy): domain Bacteria; kingdom Pseudomonadati; phylum Pseudomonadota; class Alphaproteobacteria; order Hyphomicrobiales; family Phyllobacteriaceae; genus Mesorhizobium; species Mesorhizobium sp. M0698. The sequence continues at coordinate 531,101 of NZ_JAMYPQ010000001.1, forward strand.
CGGCAACGGCCTGGCCGCCTTCAGCAGGCTTGTAGTCCTTGTAGGTCCTGATCCAGTTGGTGCAGTTCTCGTCGGTGCCGTTCAGCACGTTGGCGCCGCGCACCGCTTCCATTTCCTGCGGCCGCACCGGGTTCATGATCGCCGAGGTCATGCCGGCGCCGATCACCATCGGGATGAAGGCGGCGTTGATGCCATGACGGTGCGGCAGGCCGAACGAGATGTTGGAGAGGCCGCAGGTGGTGTTGACCTTGAGCTCCTCGCGCAGCCGGCGTAGCAGGGCAAATACCTGGCGGCCGGCATCGCCCAGCGCGCCGATCGGCATGACCAGCGGGTCGACGACCACATCATGCGCCGGAATGCCGAAGTCGGCACAGCGCTGAACGATCTTCTTGGCGACGGCGAAGCGCACATCGGGGTCCATCGAAATACCGGTCTCGTCGTTGGAAATGGCGACGACGGGAACGTTGTATTTCTTGATCAACGGCAGGATGGCTTCGAGCTTTTCCTCCTCGCCGGTGACGGAATTGACCAGCGGCCGGCCCTTGGCGACCTTCAGCGCCGCTTCGATTGCCGCAGTCACGGAGGAGTCGATCGACAACGGCAGGTCGACCAGGCCTTGCACGATCTCCAGCGTCTGCACCAGCAGCGCCGGCTCGGTGGCGTTGGGATCGACTGCAGTGACGCCGGCATTGACGTCGAGCATGGTCGCCCCACAGGCGGCCTGCTCCAGCGCATCCTTGATGACGGTCTCAAAATTGCCGGCGATCATTTCGGCGGCCAGTTTCTTACGGCCGGTCGGGTTGATGCGCTCGCCGATCACGCAGAAGGGCTGATCGAAGCCGATGATGATTTCTCGTGTCGCCGAGGCGACGATGGTCCGGGTCATGAAATCTCTCCATCGTGATATAAAGAGTTCTTTATATCGTTATCTGTTTCTGATCAAGCGAATGCTGACGATTCGCGCTGTCAATGCGCGGTCTTGACCATGTCGACCTGGGTTTCAGTGAGGTCGTCATGCAGTATGTGGTCGAGCCGGTCGGCAACGAGCTGGTCGTCGCGGCGGATTTCGCGTTTCCACGGCCGGCGACCCTTCAGCACGCCGGATTCGTCGACGATCTCGGCGACGTATTCTTCCTGGCGGTAGGCCATCACATGGACGCCGGATACACCGGGAATTTCCTTCACCTCATTGATGATGTCGATGCAGAGCTGCTTGCCTTCCTTCTTCTGATCCTGGGCGCCTTCCAGGCGCTTGACGATCTGATCGGGAATGTGAATGCCCGGTACGTTGGAGCGGATCCATTTGGCCGTCTTGGCCGAGGCCAGCGGCCCGACGCCGCACAGGATGAAACATTTCTCGGTATAGCCGAGATCGCGGACCTTCTGCATGTAGGTGCGGAACATCGGTACGTCGAAGCAGTACTGGCTCTGCACGAACTGCGCCCCGGCGGCGATCTTCTTGCCCAGCCGATAGGGCCGGAAATCGATCGGCGGCGCGAACGGGTTGATGGCCGCGCCAAGGAAAAGCTGCGGCGGCGTCGTGAGTTTTCGGCCGGACAGGAATTTGCCGTTATCGCGCATAACGCGGCAGGTTTCGAGCAGCGACATGCAGTCGAGATCGAACACCGGCTTGGCGCCGGGCTGGTCGCCGGCCTGCACGCCGTCGCCGGTCAGGCACAGCATGTTGGCGACGCCCATCGCAGCACCCCCAAGCACGTCGCCCTGGATGGCGATGCGGTTCCGGTCGCGGCAGGCGATCTGCATGATCGGGGCATAGCCCATGCGGGTCAGCAGCGCGCAGATGCCGACCGACGACATGTGGCAGTTGGCGCCGGAAGCATCGACGGCATTGATGGCGTCGACCCAACCGTCGAAAATCCTGGCGCGGTTGTAGACGTCTTCCGGATCGGCGCTGTCGGGCGGATTGAGCTCGGTCGTCACTGCGAACTCGCCGCGCCTGAGGACGCGTTCCAGCCGGCCACGCGAGGTGTGGCCGGGCAGGGGATCGAGCGGCAAATGGATGCCGGCCGGATTCTCGTCTGGCTGACGGCCGATCATGCCGACGCTCCGGTCTTCGTAGTGTTCCGGGCCGCATTGCGGGCGGCCGCGGCCTGCGCGGTGACCCGCAGCCAGGCGGAGGTTTCGCGCAAGGACTGATCCACCGGCTTCTGCACGTCAAAAATCTTGTCGCCATGCGCCATGTTCTGCGAGCCTTCCCAGGCTTTGACCCAGACGCAAGGCATGTCAGGCTCGACTTCGCAATTGCCGTTGGCGCGGACACCGCCGCAAGGGCCGTTGCGCAATTGTTTGGGGCAGTTCATCGGGCACGACATGCCGGTCGAGGAAAGAATGCACTGGCCGCACATGCGGCAGTCGAACATGAAGCCCTTGACGCGCTTTTCGACGAATTTCACCGGCCCTTCGACACGGCTGTAGCCGATGCCCTTCCACAGCGGATGGAGGAGCAGGAACATGTCGGCGAATTTGCCGTAGAACCATTCGAGCAGCCGCGAATGCCGCACCGACCAAAGCCGCACCGCGAAAGAGCGCTGCACACGTCGCTGCGGCGACACGTCGGCCGGCTTGTAGTCGGATTTCGGCGCCGCCTTCTTGACGATGGTCGCCTGGGTCACGCCGGCTTGAGCCGTCGTCGCCGGCATTGATTGGGGATCAGACATTTTCTTTGCCGCCCGCCTTGACCAGAGCGACCAGCCGCTCACGGTCGTATTTCGCATCGAGCTCCCGAAGAGCCTTCTCTGCCTCGGCTTCAAGATCGTCACTGACTGCGACGGGCTCTGCCTTGCGCCATTCGGCAAGATAGTCGTCGGTGCCGCCGGCGCCGGTGCGCATGGCGCACATGTCGATCGCCTCGGTGAAGCGCAACGGCAGTTCGCGCTTGGCGTTCTGCCGGCCCTTCTTGACGATGACCTGGGCGGGGATGTCGCGCCAGTAGACGACGATCAGATCGGCCATGAATTCCTGCTCCTGCAGAGCGCCGTGCGTCCAATCGGACGCATAAACGATGCTCTACCATTTAACTCCGCTGCATCGTGCTCTCCGAAGATCGATTCCGATCTTTTGGCCAATGCAGTGGTTTCGAGCATTGCCGGAAGCGCTGTTGGGCTGCTTGTTATGGGACGACGCGGGGGCCTTCAAAAGCGACGCAATCGACGGCCGCGGTTGAAAGCGGAGTTTCTTCCAGCACTGGTCAGCCGGCGCGGCCATCGTAGCTGCCGACCAGCTTCCTGTGGAAGCGCACGTAACCTCGTTCGGTCGTGCGTAAATGCTCCGCGACGATGTCATGGAAGCGCGGCAGGCGGTGGAAGGGAACGGCCGGATAGGAATGGTGCTCGGAATGGTACGGCATGTTCCAAGCCACGAAGCGCACCAGCCTTGTGGTGAAGGTGGTGCGGGTGTTCTCGAGCATGTTGGCGACATGCGGGCACAACGCGTACTCGGCCAGCAGGTAGGCACGCAAAAACGGCTGTCCGACCAGCACCGGCAAGATCCAGACCCACAACAGCAGCGCCGACTGCGCGGCGAGCGATGCGGCCAGCAATGCCGCATGGCCGATCAGGAACAGCCGTGCTTCGGCAACCACCTTGCCGCGGCCCTTTTCCGGCACAAAGCCGTCGCGGTTGCGGCCCGCCGCATTGGTTGCGATCACACGGCCCATGGCGATCCAATAGGGGCCGCCTGACAGATAGCGCAGATATTGGCTGATGGTCTCCGGCTTCGGGGCCATCAGTTCGGGGTCGTTGTCCGGGTCGTGCGTATGGCGGTGATGGGCGAAATGGAAATAGCGGAACCATTCCGGCGGCAGCAGGATCAGGAAGCCGGCCACGGCGGCAACAGCGCGATTGAGCCACGCCGTCCTGAACGCCGTTTCATGGATGGTCTCGTGCAACAGCGTGAAGAAGAAGACGATCAGGATTCCCTGCGGCAAGACGAGCAGCGGCCAGAACGGGACGCGGGCGGCGATCAGCGCGCCTAGCAGGATAACCAGCCCGGCATGGACCGCCAGCCGGACAATGCCTGGCCGGTCAACCCTGGCGGTGAGGTCGCGACGGTCCTCGACCGAAAGGCCGGCAATGATGGTGCGGTGGTCGATGTCGCTCATGATGCAATGTTAGTGGCGGGTGGCTGTCCGGTAAATCGGCGCGTCACCAGACGCCGTTCCTTATCCCCGTCCAGAGATAAAACCATACCGTCGGATGATACCATTGTTTCGAAGGCAGGCCGGGATCCACCGTGCCGACCTTGCCGGCCAGCGCATCCCTGACCGCTTCGACGCAGATGTCGCGCGAGAAGGCCGCCTGCCGCAACGCGTAGCTTGAAATTGTGTCGCCCGGCTGCGGTTTGCCACGCGTCTGCCGCAGCACGCCGCCAGTGTCGACGCCGGCGTCGACCAGATGTACGGTGGTGCCGAAGTTCTCCGCATCGCCTGAAGCCAGCGCCCAGTAGCCGCCATTCATGCCGCGATATTTCGGGGCGATGCCGGCGTGGTAGTTGAGGACCGGGCAAGGGATTTTCGCCAGCGTCTGCCGCGACAGCAAGCGGCAGCCGGCGAGCAGCACCACACCCGGCTGGATTTCCGCGATCGCCTGCAGGCACTCCGGCGCGTTGGCCGACGAGACATAAATGATCTTTTGCCCAGGCTTCGGTTCGGTTTGCAGCTTCTGCCCGGCGGCAAGCCGTGCTGCGTGGCCGGCGAAGAAGCGCTTGCCGAGGCGCGTCAGCACCATCCTGCCGAGTTGACCGATGGCCGAGGTCCAGCCTTGCCGCCGCGCCCGCGCGAGAAGCAATTGCTTTTTGGATTCAGGAGCTTCGAGGATGACGCTGACCGGGCCGAGTTGATCGGCGACGGCGTTGACGATCGCCCAGATATGCGGGCCGCCTTCGGTGACGACGACGATCGGCCGTTGGTTTGTTTTCGACAGTGCCATGCTCTGCGACCCCCCCGCAAAGAACCTGTTCTTTGCGCGCGAATGCTAGGCTGACCGGGTTAACCCCTGGTGATCGGGGCTCAGCGCTTGAATTCGAGGATATCGAGCTTCGATTCGTAATAGGGCGCCGGGAACTCGATGCGCCATTCACTGGCGCTGTTGCGGAAGGCATAGCCGACCTGATCGCTTTCCGGGCCGCTGCCGTAGGGCTTTGCCGGATCGTCGTTGACGTGGAAGGAACCGAGATAGATCGCGCGTTTCTCGCCATCGTCGAAGAAGCGGCCCTTGGTGCGCTGCGAGCCGGTGATCTTTTCCAGTCTCCAGCCGGAGCCGTCGTCACTCACCTTGCATTTGAACCAGCCATAGATGACGAGCGGGCTCAATCCGCCGGCCTTGATGGTGCGGCATTGCCATTTGCCGGTCAGGTCCCTGTCAGAGAAGGGAACCAGCGGCTTTGCCAGCAAAGCGTCGAGCTGCTTGACCTCGGCGGGATCGCCGGCCTTCGCCTCGTCAAGCGCTGCCTTGCGCGTCTCGCCATATTTGTTGAGCCGCGCCTTGTCGGCAGCCGTTATCAGCTTCTGCACCTCGCCATCGGCCAACGCGGGCATGGTCAAGCAGAGGACAGTTGCTGCGGCAAACATGAGGCGAGCGATCATCGGTGGCGTTTCCCTTTTGTTGGCTGGAGCAGGCTGTTTTCTTGTCTGGCGCATACCTTAATGTTTCGCCGCGTTCTGTCATCCGTGCCTGAGCATCGACAGCAGAAACGAGGTGCAAAAGAATGCGGATCTTGCTGACGGGATCGTCCGGTTGGCTGGGCAGCGCCTTGGCGCCGCGCCTGCGGGCTCTTGGTCATGACGTCACCGGCCTCGATCCCGTCCCATCCTCGGAAACGCGAATCGTCGGCTCAGTCGCCGATCGCGACCTGGTCATGAGGGCGGTCGAGGAGAACCGCATCGAGGCCATCATCCATAGCGGCGCGCTGCACAAGCCTGACATCGAACGTCATCGCAACGAGGATTTCGTCGAGACGAATGTGCGCGGCACGCTCAACCTGCTCGATGCGGCAGCAGCTTTTGGCGTTCAGCGCTTCGTGTTTACGTCGACGACATCGCTGATGATTTCCGAGTCCATACGCACCGGCTTCACCGGCGGGGCGCGCAAGGCGGCATGGCTGACGGAAGACATGTCGCCTGAACCGCGCAACATCTATGGCGTCACCAAGCTTTCAGCCGAACAGCTCTGCCGGCTCTATCATTTGCAGTTCGGCCTGCCGGTGATCGTGTTGCGCACCGCCCGGTTTTTTCCCGAGGCGGACGACATGGCGCACGTGATCGAACAGTCGGATGCCAACACCAAGGCCAATGAGCTGTTGTTCCGCCGGCTGACGGTGGAGGACGCAGCCGACGCCCACATCGCTGCCCTGGAGAAAGCGCCGCAATTGGGCTTCGACACTTTCATCATCTCGGCACCGACGCCTTTCCAGCCCGAAGATTGCGCGGCCTTGATCGCCGACGCGCCGTCGGTCGTCGCGCGCTATTTTCCGGATTATCCGGCACTCTACACGAAGAAAGGCTGGACGATGTTTTCGTCGATCGACCGGGTCTACGATGCGTCGCGGGCGAGGAAGCGGCTGGGTTTCGTCTGCAAGACGAGCTTTGCCGATGTGCTTGCCGCCCTGGCGATCGAATAGAAGCGCGGCTATCATCGCAAAACGTTTGCGCGGGGAGGTGCATGTTGGGGGTGACGATCCATTTTGAGGGACAGCTGCGCGAAGACGAGCACTACGCTGTGCTATTGCGGGAAGTGGAGGCGTTTGCTGTCACTCGAGGCTGGCCGTTTCGGAAAATAGACGAAGCCGAAATGGTTCTCCATCGGGTCGTTGATGAACGCAGCGTGGACTATCTCGGCCCGGTTATAGGAATAGAGCTTCTGCCGCATCCCAAGTCGGAGCCCCTTCGGTTCGAGTTCGACAGGCACCTCTTCATGCAGCAATTTTGTAAGACCCAGTTTGCCGGGTCGGACGCGCATATCGAAATCATCGAGCTGCTCCGCAAAGTTGCTCCTCTTTTCGACAAGCTCGATGTCTTTGATGAAGGCGAGTACTGGGAACTGGGCGACTCCTCAATTCTGCAAGTCAACCTCGACACCGTCGAAGCCCTGATTGCAGAGGCGTTGCGCAAGGATCCAACTGCAAGGGGACCGATCCGGTTAGAAAACGGCCGCGTTGTCGATTTCGTGTCGGATCCGCAACCGGCGAGCAAATAATCCGAAGCGGGGCGTCTAACGGACGTCCTCCGGATGTGAGGCCACCCGCTTAAGTTCGCCCGTCAGGTCACCATAGCCGGTCGAGCGCCGCTCATAAGCGAGGCCGAGCATTTTCGCCGCCTTTTCGGCGACCTTGTCGAGTTCCGGGTCGTCGGTCTGGGCGATATAGATCAGCTTCTCGTAATTGCCGAAATAGTCCTTGATCAGCTCCGGGTGCTTGTCCAGACCGAGCGGCTTCATGAAGAAGGCATCGAATTGCCGGCAGAGGAAATCGGTCATGTAGAACGACATCATGTCGTCATCGGCGACCTTCGCATAGGCATCCATGCCCTGGTAGAAGGCAAAGCAATGCGGCCCGGCCATACGCTCGACGCCGTGCTTCTCGCAGATCCGGTCGAGCAGGCCACCCGTGCCGCAATCGGCATAGCCGACGAATATGTGTCTGTAGCCGTCGGTCTTGGCCTTCTCGATAGCCTTGTCCATGGCCGGCGCGATGCGGTCAGGATAGAAATGGAACTCCGCCGGCAAGCAGGTCAGGTCGAGATGGTCGAGCCCGAGCTGCTCCTTGACCGCCAAAACTTCGCGCGCAATCATCCCGCAGGCGATGACGAGCAGCCTGTCGCCTTGATCGGATTGTTGTTTTCGCGCGGTAGTCATGGAACCAGTCTAATCCATCTTCGTTGCTGTCCAGCGAATTTATATCCTGAGGGAGACACCATTCATGAAATTGTTCCGCGTCGCGCCAATCGCTATTCTCGCCTGCGCCTTGGCTGTTTCGGCCTGCGCCAACACGGTGCGCGGCGTCGGTAAGGATATCAAATCCACTGCGAAGGCTGTTGACGATACCGTCAAGAAACCCTGATCCGCACGGCTCTAAATATTTGGGAATAAAAAAGCCGCACTGCAAGGCGCGGCTTTTCTCGTCGGTGCCGGACTTATTGGCTCAGGCCGAAGCGCGGACGTTGTGCTTGCGCTTCATGAAGTCCTTGGCGGTCTCGACCGCCACCGCGGCGTCGCGGCAATAGGCGTCGGCGCCGACGGCTTTGCCGAATTCCTCGTTGAGCGGTGCGCCGCCGACCAGCACGACATAGTCATCGCGAATGCCCTTTTCCTTCATCGTATCGATGACGACTTTCATGTAAGGCATGGTCGTCGTCAGCAGCGCCGACATGCCGATGATGTCGGGCTGGTGCTTTTCGATGGCATCGAGATATTTTTCGACCGCATTGTTGATGCCGAGGTCAATGACATCGAAGCCGGCGCCTTCCATCATCATGCCGACCAGATTCTTGCCGATGTCATGGATGTCGCCCTTGACGGTGCCGATCACCATCTTACCCTGCTTCGGCGCGCCGGTGGCGACAAGCAGCGGACGCAGGATGAACATGCCGGCCTTCATCGCGTTGGCCGACAGCAGCACTTCGGGAACGAACAGGATGCCGTCGCGGAAGTCCTCGCCGACGATGCGCATGCCCTCGACCAGAGCCTCGGTTAACACCTTGTAAGGCGCCCAGCCGCGCTCGAGAAGGATATTGGTGCCTTCCTCGATTTCTTCCTTCAACCCGTCATAAAGATCGTCGTGCATCTGCTGCACCAACTCGTCGTCGGAGAGTTCCGAAAGGATGATCTCGTCGTCGGCCATTTTTTCTCAGGCTCCTTGCCGGCTACAACTGTTGCGGCAGCTTAAAAATATCGCGTCAATACCTAACCCGCACGGGCCGGTTGTCCATAGCTGATTTGCGACTTCCCGCAAAACGAAAGCGACCGTAAATCTCTTGGAATTCTTGTCGATTTTGCGACAGGCGTTGGCGCTGGCGGGCCGTTTCGAATAGGGTGCATGGCTACGATCCGGCCAGAGACCGCAATATGCGGCCGCAAACGGATTTCAGGCCGGTGCAAGAGCCCGGCCGGAGTAAATCAGGCCAGAACGAAAGCCAGGGAAGAACGATTATGAGTGAGAACGCGCCGGTCGATCAGGAAGCGTCAAACGCACGGCGCGGGCGCGCTGCCAGCGGTGGCGCCGCAGCCCGACGGGCTGCACGTTCGGGCGGCGGCCCCGGCACACAGCTCACCTATATCAAGCGCAAGATCAACGTCTATGAAGTGCTGGACGAGGAAGGGCTGGCGCTGATCGAAAAGAACACCGACACGGTGCTGGAGGAGATCGGCATCATCTTCCGCGACGACGCCGAGGCGCTGCAGCTTTGGAAAGAGGCGGGCGCCGACGTCAAGGGCGAGCGGGTGCATTTCCCCAAGGGCCTCTGCCGCTCGCTGTTGAAGACCGCTCCGTCCGTCTATACCCAGCACGCCCGCAACGGCGAGCGCTCGGTGCAGATCGGCGGCAACGCGACAGTGTTCGCGCCGGTCTATGGACCGCCCTTCGTGCGCGATCTCGACGGCGTCAGGCGCTATGCGACGATCGAGGATTTCCGGAATTTCGTGAAACTCGCCTATATGGCGCCGTCGATCCATCATTCGGGCGGCACGGTTTGCGAGCCGGTCGACGTGCCGGTCAACAAACGGCATCTCGACATGGTCTACAGCCATATCAAATATTCGGACAAGCCGTTCATGGGCTCGGTGACCGCGCCCGAGCGCGCTGAAGATACGGTGGCGATGGCCAAGATCGTGTTTGGTGACGATTTCGTCGAGAACAACACGGTGCTGACCAGCCTGATCAATGCCAACTCGCCGATGGTCTTCGACGAGACCATGCTGGGAGCGCTGAAGGTCTATTCGCGCCACAATCAGGCCTGCATCGTCACGCCGTTCATCCTTGCCGGTGCGATGAGCCCGGTGACGGTCGCCGGCACGCTGACCCAGGTTTTGGCCGAGGTTCTGGCCGGGGCGTCGTTCACACAGCTGATCCGGCCGGGTGCGCCGGTGCTGTTCGGCACCTTCGCCTCGTCGATCTCAATGCAGTCTGGCGCGCCGACCTTCGGCACGCCGGAGCCGTCGCTTGTCTCGTATGGCGCCGCACAGCTTGCCCGTCGGCTCGGCCTGCCGTTTCGCACCGGCGGTTCGCTCTGTGCTTCAAAAATCCCCGATGCGCAGGCCGCCTACGAGAGCGCCAACACGCTCAACTCGACGATCCTCGCCGGCACCAACTTCGTGCTGCATTCGGCCGGCTGGCTCGAGGGCGGTCTCGCCTCCTGCTACGAAAAATTCATGATGGACATCGACCAGCTCGGCATGACGCAGAAGTTCTCCGAGGGTGTCGACCTGTCGGAAAACGGCCAGGCGATGGATGCCATCCGCCAGGTCGGCCCAGGCAGCCACTATCTCGGCTGCGATCACACCCAGGCCAATTTCCAGACCGCGTTCTACCGCTCCAACATCGCCGATAACAATTCCTACGAGCAGTGGCTGGCCGAAGGCGAAAAAACCGCGCCGCAGCGCGCCAACGAGCTCGCGCGCCGCTGGCTCGAAAGCTACGAGGCGCCGTATCTCGATCCGGGCATCGACGATGGGCTGAAGGACTTCATCGCCAGGAAGAAGTCGTCGATGGCCGACGCCTTCACCTGAAAGGAGCCCGAATCAGGCGGGGCTAAAGTCGCCAACATCATCCACAAGGAAGTCTGGCGGAGTGCCTTCTCCGACCCGGACAAGAAGGGGTGATCCCGAGCGCGGCATGACTGAAACCATCGCGGCAGCGCTTTCCGCCTCCGGCCTCATGCTTCGCGGCGGCTTCAATTTTGCAGGTGGTGAAGAAACACCCTCCGGTCTCTCCGGCGTCGCCGCCAAATCCGTGCTGCTGGTGGGGCAGGCGGGTGCCGCACCTTGGCCGCACTTCCTGCGCTGGTTGGAGAAACAGTCACAGCCGATCGACGATCCGCTCGACAGATGGTCGCGCGAAGTGATCGGCGCGGTGGCCGGAAAATTCGGGGCGCGCGCCGTGTCACCGTCCGACAGGCCTTATCTGCCGTTCCAGCAATGGGCGATGCGTGCGGAGGGGCTGAAGCCGTCGCCGCTCGGCATTCTCATGCATCCGAAATACGGGCTCTGGCATGCCTATCGCGGCGCGCTGCTGTTCGAAAATGAGATTGCGCTCCAAGAACCCCACGACGTGATTCACCTTTGCGATACATGTTTGGAAAAACCTTGCCTGAAATCCTGTCCGGTCGAGGCTTATTCTGCGAATGGTTTTGCACATGAAACCTGTCTGGCCCATGTGCGCGGGCAAAACGGCGCGCCCTGCCGGACCGGCGGCTGCCTCGAACGCAACGCCTGTCCTTACGCTACCGATTATCGCTATCCGGCCGAGGTTCAGGCCTTTCACATGGCAGCATTCGCGCGTCTGTAGCGTCGCCGAATGCCGCACGAAATCTTGAAGCAGATCGCCTCATTACAGCTTGCCGCGACGGTCACCGCGGGTATCTATCGCACGTCAGATCAACGGAGCGGATGATGGCCACGCAAGCGATGCAGATCAAGACAAGCGACGGCATTGCCAAGGCCCGGCTGTACCGTTCGGCGGCCCCAGCCAAGGCAGCGATCATCCTCTACATGGACGTTTTCGGTCCGCGACCGGCGCTTGATCAGATGGCGGAGCGGCTTACGGGCGAGGGCTATGCGGTGCTTGTGCCGGACCTTTTTTACCGCAATGCGCCCTACGGTCCGTTCGATCCCAAGACTGCGTTCGGCGACGAGAGGAGCAAGGCCGCCATCACAGGTCTCCTGGGCGGCACGACCCAGGAGATGACGATCCGCGACAGCGGCGCTTTCCTCGATGTGCTCGCTGCCCAGGGCCTAACCGGGCCGGTCGGCATTGTCGGCTATTGCATGGGCGGAGCGCGGGCGCTGAACGCGGCGGCCAGCTATCCCGATCGCATCGCCGCCGCGGCCACTTTTCACGGCGGCAATCTGGCTGGTGACGCAGCCGACAGTCCGCATCGGAAGGCCGCCTCGGTCAAGGCAAGGGTCTATATCGGCACTGCCGGTGTGGACCGCAGCTTTCCGCCGGAGCAATCGGCGCGGCTGGCCGAAACACTGCGCGCCGCCGAGGTCGATCATGTCATAGAGAACTATGCCGGCATGGCGCATGGCTGGTGCATGCCGGACCATAGTGCCTTCGATGCAGCCGGCGCCGAACGCCACTGGAAGCGGCTGACGACGCTGTTTGCGGAGACGCTCGGCCAAGGCACGCCAACCATTACGACGTGACCGCCCGCCAAAAAATTCTTTCCATCGCCCCAAGGAACCGCCATTAGCCTTCGTCCAACAGGCAAATGATGGCGATGATGCTGGACGAAAGCGAAGCCTCCGACGCCGAACTGATCGGACGGGCGAAGGGCGGAGACCGGGGTGCTTTCGGCAAGTTGCTCGAAAGGCACTATGGTTTCGTCTATCGCGCCGCCTATCGTTGGTGCGGGAAAAAGGCCGACGCCGAGGACATCGCCCAGGAAGTCTGCGTCCGGCTCGGGCGGGCGATCCGCGACTATCACGGCAGCGGTGCCTTCACGACGTGGCTCTACACCATGACGCTGAATGCGGCGCGCGACATGATGCGCAAGACCGCCCGCGAGACGGTCAAGACCGAGGCCTATGGCGCCTATGCGCTGATTTCGGGGGAAATCTCGGCTGAGCCGGAAGACCCGGCCGAGACGCTCTGGGCAGCGGTGCGCAAGCTGCCGGACAAGCAGCGCGATGCGGTGCTGCTGGTTTATGGCGAAGGGCTGAGCCACGCCGCCGCCGCCGAGGCGATGGCGATCTCGGAGACGACGGTTTCCTGGCACATCCATGAAGCGAAGAAACGGCTGAAGACGCTGATGCGTTCAGCCGGGGAAGTGTGACCATGGTCGACGACAACGAACTGAACAGACTGCGCGACATCGCAGCACCGGCGCCGGACGCGGACGCAAAGGCGCGTGCCCTCCAGGCCGCGCTGCGCGCCTATGACATGGAAGAAAAAACTTTGCCGGGCGCCCAAGGATCGGTGAGCGGGCTTCGTCTCACAGAGCGAGCACAAAGGCTCTGGAGCGAAATCATGCAAAAGAAACTCTTCGCCACGCCGGCCATTGCCGGGCTCGTTGCCCTGCCGATCGCCGGATACGCTACCATTTATATGCTGGGGGAATCCAAATTCGGCGGGCCCGAATTCGGCGGGGATAAGATCACCGAAACGCTGGCTGACAAACCGGCGACCGTCAAACCGCCGGTCGTTGCCGAAGCGGACAAGCAGAAGAAGGCGGACGCCGACAGTGAAAGCCGCGACACCGGCGAGGCGCTTGTGGCGCCGACATCGCCGCCGAAGGCGGAATCGACCGCGGTCGGCGGGCTGACGCAGCAGGATGTGCTCAGCCGCAATGCACCCGAACCGGCGCAGAGCGGCGAGTTCGCGTTGGATGGGGGTGCAAGCTCCGCGGCTCCGGCAGTCGATGGCGGCGCGCGGGTCGGACGCGTGCCTGGCACGGTTGCCGAGCCCAAGCTGATGGCACAGCAGCCCGCCGCTGCGCCGGCCGACCAGATGCTGCCGCAAGAGGAAAACCGCGACCGCGTCGAGAATTTCAAGACCAACCCGGTGCATGCCGCACTTGAAGACCCGGTCTCGACCTTCTCGATCGATGTCGACACCGCTTCCTATTCCTTCGTCCGGCGCTCGCTGAAGGAAGGCTTTATCCCGCAGGCCGACACGGTTCGCGTCGAGGAGATGATCAACTACTTCCCTTATGCCTGGAAGGGACCGGACTCCGCCTCGACGCCGTTCCACTCGACCGTCAGCGTCATGCCGACGCCGTGGAACGAGCACACCAGGCTGATGCATGTCGCAATCAAGGGTTTCGACGTGAAGCCGGCCGAGCAGCCCAGGGCCAATCTGGTCTTCCTGATCGATGTGTCGGGCTCGATGAACGAGCAGGACAAGCTGCCGCTCCTGCAGTCGGCCTTCCGGCTGCTTGTCAACAAGCTGAGACCTGACGACACCGTCTCGATCGTCACCTATGCGGGCGATGCCGGTACCGTGCTGGAACCCACCAAGGCTTCGGAAAAGGACAAGATCCTCGCTGCCATCGACAATCTGACATCCGGCGGCTCGACGGCAGGCGAGGCCGGCATCAAGGAAGCCTACAGGCTGGCGCAGAAATCCTTCGTCAAGGACGGCATCAATCGGGTGATGCTCGCCACCGATGGCGACTTCAATGTCGGCCAGACCGACGACGACGACCTGAAGCGGCTGATCGAAAAGGAGCGCAAGACAGGCGTATTCCTGTCGGTGTTCGGCTTCGGCCGCGACAATCTGAACGACCAGATGATGCAGACCATCGCCCAGAACGGCAATGGCACTGCTGCCTACATCGATACGTTGGCGGAGGCCGAGAAGGTGCTGGTCGAGGATGCCTCCTCGACACTGTTCACCATCGCCAAGGACGTGAAGATCCAGGTCGAGTTCAACCCGAACAAGGTCTCGGAGTACCGGCTGATTGGCTACGAAACCCGCGCCTTGAACCGAGAGGATTTCAACAATGACCGGGTCGATGCCGGCGAGATCGGCTCAGGTCATTCAGTCACCGCGATCTACGAGATCACGCCTAAGGGCAGCGGCGGCGAACAGATCGACCAGCTGCGCTACGGCCAGGCCTCGGTGAACAATGGCGGTGTCGCCAATGCCGACGAATATGCTTTCGTCAAGATCCGTTACAAGCTGCCGAACGAGGACACCTCGAAGCTGATCACCACGCCGGTAACGTCAACCAACGAGGTGGCGTCGTTCGACCAGGCCAGCACCGACCAGCGTTTCTCCGTTGCCGTTGCTGCCTTCGGCCAGAAGCTGCGCGACGAGGATGCGACCGCGAAGTTCGGCTACGACAAGATCATGCAGATTGCCACCGCCGCCAGAGGAGCCGACCCGTTTGGATACCGGTCCGAGTTCCTCTCGCTTGTGCGCCTTGCCTCGGCGCTCGGCGGTAACCGGTAGTGGCAATGACGGCCGGTTTCTTCAGATGGGATCGTTCTGATAGGGGGAGCCGGCCTACGGGCGGGTGAGGCAGGCCGGCGAGGGAAACCTTGCCGGCCTTTTTTCGCGGCCGCACTGCTTCGCGCGGACCATGTCGCAGACGAAAGCGTCAGGCGCGTCCGCGGCGCCGCTCGCGGCGGGCTTCGCTGGTCTCGGCGACGTTGACCGTAGCCTGCTTGTTGCGCATCGGGCCGATGCGTTCGACGATCTGCTCGACGGTCGGGCGATCCGACTTGGTGTGCGCATCGAGCGCCTTGCGCATGGCGGCGAGGTGCTGGAACGAGGTGCCGCAGCAGCCGCCGACGATTTTGGCGCCGGCATCGACGGCGAGGCGCACATAGTCGGCCATCAGCTCGGGTGTGCCGGAATAGTAGATCTCGGCACCGCGAAATTCGGGAATGCCGCAATTGCCCTTGACGATCACCGTTGCTTCCGGCTTCGCCTCGGTCATGTCGAGCAGCGAAGCGAGAATGTCGGAGGCGCCGACACCGCAATTGGCGCCGACACCGAGCGGTGTCTGCGACAGGCCGTCGACGACGCCGTGGATGTCCTTCGGCAGCAGTCCCATCATGGTGCGGCCGGCGGTGTCGAAGGAGCCGGTATAGGTATAGGGCAGGCCGACGCGGATGGCGGCTTCGGCGGCGGCGCGGATTTCGTCAGGCGCCGACATGGTTTCGATCCAGGCGACTTCGGCGCCGCCGGCCTTCAGCCCCTCAATCTGCTCGGCAAAGGCTTCGACCGCCTCGTCATAGGTCATGGCGCCGAGCGGCACCAGCAGCTCGCCGGTCGGGCCAACGGAGCCGGCCACGATCACCTTGCGGCCAGCGTTGCCGGCGACGGCGCTTGCGATCTCGGCCGCGCGCTTGTTCAGCGCATAGACGCGGTCCTGCGCGTGGTGCAGCTTGAGCCGATGGCAGGTGCCGCCAAAAGAGTTGGTCAGGATGATGTCGGCGCCGGCATCGACAAAGTTCTGGTGCAGGCTGGTGATGGTGTCGGGCGCGGTCTCGTTCAAGAGCTCGGGAGCCTCTCCGGCCTCAAGGCCCATGGCGAACAGATTGGTGCCGGTGGCGCCATCGGCGAGCAGGACGCCCTTTTCGGCAAGCAGAGCGTCGATCGGATTGGTCATGTGAAATACGCCTTCCCGGAAGAATAACTGAGATAAGGATATAAAGAATTCTTTATGTGCCGTCAATGTCGGCACGTAGAGCAACCGGTCAAAATTGCATCTCCGCCAGCTTTCGTGTGAAGCTGGCCGCTTCATGCGCGTTGACGTCCGCGGCACGGATCAGATTGTCGAAATGGCTGGTCAGGGTGCGGATCGGCTGCGTGGCGTTCAGCACCAGATACATGTCGCCGACGTAAATGGCGGCGCGATAGGGCCCGAAGATGGTGTAGGGGATCGAATAGCGCATCCGCCCGTCATAGAGAAACAGGCGGAAGGTGGGATAGAGGTCGTCGAGCAGCGTCGCCATGTGGAGGAGCTGCTGGTGGCGGTCGGCCTCCGGAAAGCGGTCCCACACGCCCAGCCCACGCGCGAAGATCTCCAGCGTGTGGCGCGGCATACAGACTTCCATGTCGGTTTCGGGCCGTCGGTTGTAGTCGATGCGGTACTGCGTTTCGCCGGCCTGTGCCTCGCGGCTCTTGTTGGCGATGACGGCTTCGTAGTCGACAAGCGCCTCGGTGCGCAGAAGATCGGGAATGCCGGCCGGCACGTAGCGGATTTTCGTTCCCGCCGCCTCGGCATGCCAGCGAGCCAGCAGCGTGCGGTCGAAGCCGTCCGGCGCCTCCTCGATCTCAAGGCTCTCGCGGATTTCGCCGGTAACACCCTCGTCGTGGCTGAGGCCGAGCAACCAGTCGAGCGAGACTTTGAATTCGGCGGCGATGTTGAGCAGCGTTTCGGCGCGGGGAAGGCGGGTCGAGGCGCCGGAGAGCAGCTGCGACAGTGCCGAACGGTCGATGCCAACCGCGGCGGCGAAGGCCGACTGGTTCAAATCGGACCTTGTCAAGAGCATTTTCAGGCGCTCGCGAAAGATCGTCGACAGGTCGCGCTTGTCCAAATCTCTACTCTCCCTGACGTGAGCAAAATTTTGCGCCGAAGCGCTCTACATGGCGTTTCGAGCGCAAATGAATCTACGAGCTTGTTTACAATAGATAACATCTGCAGCTGAAAATGCGCAATCGCAACAGTTTGTGCGCCTTATCGCGTTGCAGCGATGCAACGCTCCTGACACAATGCTGTCAGGAATCAAACGGGTTCCGGCGACTGGAAGGCAGTGGTCGATAGCATGACGAGCATGGGCAACAGGCGACACGGCGCAGCGGGCATCGAATGGCCGACCGTATTTCTCGCACTTCTCTGCTACGGCGGCTGGCTCGCTACCGGCTTCCTGCTCTGGCCATCCTACCCGCTGCTGGCACTCGCCTTTCTGACCCTGATTGCGGCGCTGCAATCCTCGCTGATGCACGAGGTCCTGCACGGCCACCCAACCCGGAATGCGCGGCTCAACGAAGCCTTTGTGTTCCTGCCGATTGGCCTTGTCTGGCCGTTTCGCCGATTCAAGACCATTCATCTGCGCCACCATGCAGACGAGCGCCTGACCGATCCGCTCGACGATCCCGAAAGCTATTACAAGGCTCTCTGGCAGCACGAGGAGCTGCCGTCGGCGATGAAATTCCTGCTGAAGGTCAACAACACGATGATCGGGCGTTTGGTGCTAGGCCCGTGGCTTTCCTGCATCGGCTTTTTCATCGACGACGCCAGGCAGGTTGCCGCGGGCGACAATTCCATCCGCAAGGCATGGCTGCTGCATGCGATCGGCCTCGTCGTGGTGCTGCCCATCGTGCAGTTCGGCTTCGGCATGCCGTTGTGGCTTTACGTTCTGGTGCCGGTATGGCTGGGACAATCGCTGATTTCGATCCGCACCTACGCCGAGCACCAATGGTCTGAACATCCGGAAGGCCGCACGATCATCGTCGAGCGCTCGCCGCTGTCCTTCCTGTTCCTCAACAACAATCTGCATTTCGTCCATCACAAGAGCCCGACGGTGGCCTGGTACAGGCTGCCGAAGGTGTTTCGCGACCGCCGTGACGAATGGCTGCGGATGAACAATGGCTACGCCTATCCGAACTATTTCGCGCTGCTCAAGGCCTATGCCTTCAAGGCGAAGGAGCCGGTCGTCCATCCCGTGCTGCGGCGCATGCCGGAACCAGGACGCGCATTCAAGCCGCGCGTCAGGGCACGCAGCCTCAATGGGCTTGGCAGCGCACCGGTACCCGCCGAGCCGCCGAAAGAATGATTCTTGCGTTGTTGCAGGCGGTGCCGCGCGGACGACGCTTTCCTGACCTTGTCAATTTCCCCGCATAACGGTCAAATCCCGGCATGAGCGAATTCATTGCGGCTTTGCCGATGTACGACTGGCCGGAAGCGCGGGACGATGTCGACGCGCAATGGGCGCGGCTGCGCGATGCTTTCAGACAAAAAGGCATCGATGCGCCGGAGACGATCATCCGCCGCACCGGCGATTTGCCCCCCGTGCCTGGCGGTATTCGCGATGATCAGGGAAAACCCATCGCGCCCGATCCGGCGACATTGCCGCCGGACGAACTGGATTTTCACCAGCTCTGGCTGCATCCGGCGCTGCTCTTTGCGCAAACCTGCTGGGGACCGATGGAACTCGGCCTGTCGCAGCGTGTCCAGCTCGTCGGCCAGCCGCGTTACGACGCCTTCGAGGGTGGACAGGGCGAACTCTATTCGAGCGCCATCGTCATGAGGGCGGGCGAGGCACCGCCGGCAAGGGCGCCGGCCGACGGCGGTGCCGTCATTCCGCTCGATCAGCTTCGCAGCAAGCGCTTCACCTTCAACAGCCTCGATTCCATGTCGGGCATCATCGCGCCAGCCCGCGACCTGCAAGCATTGGGCGAGAGTTTGGATATCTTTTCCGCGCTGAGCGAAAGCTGTGGGCACCGTGCTTCGATCGTTGCCGTTGCCGAGGGCAGGGCGGACGTCGCGGCGATCGATTGCGAGAGCTGGGCGCTGGCGCAGCGTTTCGAGCCGGCGGCGCAGAAGGTGACGGTCGTCGGCTGGACAAGGCGGCGCAAAGGCTTGCCGTTCATCACCGCCAGGACGACGCCGGAAACGATCGTCGCCGCGATGCGCGAGGCGATCGCAGCGCTCACGTAAAGCGCGTCGCGTTCGGTCGGCCTCATGCGACGCGCTTTAGATTCTTGTTTTATGCATGTCGTTATCGCAAAGCCGCTGCACACTTTTGCGCGACATGCTAGCGTCGCTCAGCCGCCAAGCAGCCGATTGTCGAGCGGGTAGGTCGAAAGCTTCTCGTTGCCGGTTTCAGTGATCAGGATCTGTTCTTCGATCTTGACGCCTTCGTAGCCGCCAAGCCGACCGATATAGCTCTCGACGCACAGCACCATGCCAGGTTCGAGCACTCCGTCCGGTGTGTCGTCGGTCCAGTCGCTAGCATGCGGCAAAGTCGGGTATTCGTCGGCAAGGCCGACGCCGTGATAGAGCACCCCGTAACGGGCCGGGAAGCAGTCTCCCGGTGGCACTGACGAGCCCTCGACGAGGTCGCGGAACGATATGCCCGACCGCATCAGCTCCGTGTTGTGGGCGATCTGGTCGGCGGCGATGCGGAACAGGTCGCGCTGCTCATGCGACGGCGGCGCGTCACCGCAAAGCCAGGTGCGCGAAAGGTCGGCGCAGAAGCCGTAAGGACCGATCAGGTCGGTGTCGAAAGCGACGAGCTCGCCGGCCTCGATCGTCCGCGACGAACACTCCTGGAACCATGGATTGGTGCGCGGACCCGACGACAGGAGCCGGGTTTCGATCCATTCGCCGCCGCGCGCGATGTTGCCGCGATGGAGTTCGGCCCACAATTCGTTCTCGGAGATGCCAGGCCTCAGCGCCTTCTCCATCTCGCCCATTGCCGCCTCGCAAGCGGCGATCGCCCGGCGCATGGCAAGGATCTCGTCGGGTGATTTTATCAGCCGCGCATTTTCCATCACCGCCTCGCCATTGCCGGTCGAGATGCCGAGACGGGCGAGCTCTTCGATGCCCTCGGGATTGATATGGTCGACGGCGATACGGCGATTGCCGCCGCCATGTTCCAATACCAGGTCGGCGATGCCGGCTGCCCAGCGGCGGACTTTTCCGGTCAGCTCGCCGCTGTACAGATAAGCCCACGACACCGCCGGCCGCACCTCGTCGACGACGCCGGAATGATCGGAAAGGTGCTCGCAGGAGAAATAGTCGAACAGCACCACCGGGCCATCGGTGGCAACGAAACAATGCCTGGTCCGATTGTGTGCGACCCAGAGCTGCATGTTGGTTGCGTCGGTGGCATAGCGGATGTTGACCGGATCGTAGAGCAGGGCTCCCGCATAGTCGCGGCGCTTCAGCTCGGCGCGGATGCGCTCGAGCCGGTATCGGCGCATGGCGGGCAGGTTAGGAGCAGCAATGCCCGCCGCCTGCCATTCGGCTTCCGCCAGCGCTCCATAGCCCAGCGCATGCTGGTTGAGTTCAGCGGCCTTCAGCCGCGATTTTTTGTGCAGCGCATCATTCGAGCCGTCGGGCTCGAACGGCATGATCTTGCGGTGATGACGGGGCCGGTCAGTCGGGTTCCTGTCCACCCTCGGCTCCTCCGCTAACGCCTTCCTTAGGCGCCGTGGCTTCTCCCACCGCCATTCTCTTCAATCTTACATAGGCGCCGGCCCGGGCGGACTTGCCGGTGCCGCGCAACAGCGGAACCATCATTTGCCGTGGTTGGCCGTCCGGCTCATAGCCGGCCGCTTTGAGCTGCTCCAAAATGACCGGCCGCGGATCGTCTCGGTCAAGCCAGACGAGTACGGCTGGCTCCTGCATCAGCGTTTCGAAATTAGGCACTTCCTGGTCAAGTGCGACCAGTTTTTCGTCGACCAACCGCAGGTTTCCGACCCATGCACCATCAGATATTGCGGTTTTGACCGGTCCGTCCGCAGTCAGCTGGCGATAGAGGGCGGGGTAATCCACGCGGATCATCCGCGAGAGGCCACTGGTCCCGTTTATCTGGACGTACCAGGTGGCGGGCGCGAGCAGCACGGCGATGATCGCTCCAGCCGCGATCACCAGAAGCTGCGCATTCCTGCCCCGCGGCGCCAGCCGTTCCATTGTAGCGACGATGGCCAGCGGCAAGATGAACAGGACGGGCAGCAGCCAGCGGTCCTTGACCACCGTCACGCCGGTGGCAAGTACAAGTATTGCCAGCATGGCCAAGCCGAGCGCCAAAGTACGCCACAACAGAATTTCCCTTGCCGGACCTTTCGGGTGCCGCTCGGAGAAACGGAACTTCGCCAGCCAGAAAGTGAGGGCGGAAACGAGAACGGGCAAGACCGCGAAATTGAAGGTGCCCATGATAAACTTGCCGGCGCCGACAAAGGCCGCCGCCACGCGCCCTTGTTGCGCGTCTATTCCGAACTTCTCGCCTCTCGACAATAAATCGGCGGGATGCATGAGGCTCCAATAGGTGGTTGGCGCCAGCACCAATATCGCGACTGCTATGCTGATGGCGAACTTCGGATCGAGGATCGCGCCGCGCCATTCGCGCAGCGACAGCACGGCCGCAACAAGGGCCACCACGAGGAAGACATCATTATATTTGGCAAGAATTGCCGCCGCGGTAGCCAGGCCAAACGCCGCATAGGCGATCATGCTTCGCCGCTCGAGAAGATAGGCCATGGCCAGCAGGAGCAGCGAGCAGAAGCCGACGACGGCGACGGAATGCGACAAGGCGCGCTGCGATTCCCAGACGATCTGCGGGATCGTAAACAGGCCGAACATGGCCGCCGCCGCTGTCGCCTTGGTGTAGCCGAACCGCCGCATGGCGGCGAACACGCTGCAGGCGGCAAGGAACAGCACGGAGTATTTGACGAGCTTCAGCGTGAAGATACTGGTGCCGAAAACATGCGCGGCCAGCCAGTTGATCCAGGTGTAGAGAGGTGGTTGCGAGCCGCCATATCCAGCCCAGAGATGCGGAACATAGATCAGTTGCTCCGCATCATCGATGCCGACGCCGGTTCCCGCCCAAGAGCTCAACAGGGACAGTATGATGGTCTGCAAGGCAAAATAAGCCGCGACCATGACGATCGCCGCCGGGAAGGGGCCGATCCGTCCCTCGGCCAGCCACTCGGCCCATCTCAGATTGTACTTCAATGAAATCTCATCGCCCTTGCCAGCAGAGTGTTGCCGGCTGCGCTAGCATGAAGAGTATGCTCCGCACAATGCGACCGGCTGGCTGCGCCTACGTCCTCATCTTTTCGCCGCTCGGGTCGAAGGGCGGCTCGACATTGATGCGTGCGGGACGCCGGTGCCCGAGGATTTCGATCTCGAACAGCCCGGCGCTCTCGTTCTCGGCAAGCGCTGCCGGTACATAGCCTTGCGCCATCGACTTCTCGACATAATGCGCATAGCCGCCGGAGGTGACCCAGCCGACCACGCGCCAGTCGCCGTCGACAATGCCGCGCACGGCAGACGCGCCTTCGGCGGCGTTCGAGCCGCGCACTTCCTTGCCGCCCGCGTCGAAGCGCGGCGCGCCATAGCCATGCGGCTTTTCCACGGTGCCGTAATCCTTGCCGCCGACCTTGGCCCAGATCGGCTCGTCGCCCATGACGTCTGCATCCGCGGCATCGACGATGAAGGAGACACGGCGCAGTTTCGGCCCTTCTGCCTGTTCCTTGGCCGCTGCTTCCCGGCCGATGAAGTCGTTCTTCTCTAGCTTGATGAAGCGGTCCATCGAGCCTTCGAACGGTCCGTAGATCGGACGTAACTCGCGGAACCAGGTCGGGAAGTTCTTCTCAAGGCGCATCGAGAGCAAAGCCCGCATGCCGAAATCGACAAGGCCAAACTCTTCGCCAGCCTCCTTGATTGCCTTGTAGACCAGGCGCTGGTAGGCAGGCGCCATCCAGATCTCATAGCCGAGGTCGCCGGTGTAGGTGATCCGGTTGACCATGCAGGGCGCTCCGCCGACCGCCATCTCGCGGAAATCCATGAAGCGGAAGGCCTTGGTCGAGATGTCGACATCGACCAGTTTCTGCAGCAGGTCGCGGGATTTCGGCCCGGCGATCGACAACCCGACCAGCGTCTGGTCGAAGCGGTGGATGCGCACCTCTGACGCCCTTGGACCGTCCTTCGGCAGATGCTTCTCGAACCAGCGCATGTGGTATTTTTGCGCTGCCGAAGAACCCCATATCATGAAGCGGTCTTCCCCACCCCTTGGGCCCGCCTTGGCAATGGTGAAGTCCCCGATCAGCCGGCCGAACTCGTTCAGCATGGGCGTCAGCACGATGCGGCCGGTCTTCGGCATGCGATTGGTCATCAGACGGTTGAGGAAGTCCTCGGCCCCTGGCCCGGAGACTTCGTATTTGGCGAAGTTGGCGATCTCGGTGACGCCGACCCTCTCGCGGGTGGCGCGCACTTCCTCGCCGATCGGGCGGAAATCATTGGAGCGGTGGAAGGACACGACGTCCTTCGGCTCCGAGCCTTTCGGCGCGAACCAGAGCGGGGTTTCGAGACCCCAGCTGTCGCCCATGACGGCGTTGTTGGCGAGCATGGTGTCGTAAAGCGGGGTCGTCTGCGCTGGTCTTGCCGCCGGTAATTCCTCGTTGGGAAAGCGGATGGAGAAGCGGCGCGAATAATTTTCGCGGACCTTTGCGTTGGTATAGCGCAGCGTTGCCCATTCGCCGAAGCGCGCAACGTCCATGCCCCAGACGTCGAAGCCGGGGTCGCCATGGACCATCCAGTTCGACAGCGCCAGGCCGACGCCGCCGCCCTGGCTGAAGCCGGCCATGACGGCGCAGGCGCACCAGAAATTGGTCAGGCCCTGCACCGGGCCGACCAGCGGGTTGCCGTCCAGCGCGAAGGTGAAGGGGCCGTTGATGATCTGCTTGATGCCGGCCTTCTCGATGCCGGGGAAATGCTTGAAGCCGATCTCGAGCGACGGCGCGATGCGGTCGATGTCTGGCTGCAGCAGCTCGTGGCCGAAATCCCAGGGCGTGCTGACCGGCGACCACGGCTTGCAGGCCTTTTCATAGGTGCCGAGCAGGATGCCGTTGCGCTCCTGGCGGGTATAGATCTCGCCCTTGAAATCGAGCACGCCAATCATCTCGCGGCCGGTCGACTTGTTGAATTCCTCGACCTCCGGCATCGGCTCGGTCAGGAGATACATGTGCTCCATGGCCAGCACCGGCAGTTCGACGCCGACCATGCGACCGATCTCGCGCGCCCACAGGCCGCCGCAGTTAACCACATGCTCGGCTTTGACTGTGCCTTGCTCAGTGACGACGTTCCAGGTGCCGTCGACCTCCTGCGTCAGTTCCACGACGCGGTTGCGCAGTACGATCTCGGCGCCTAGCTTCCTGGCGGCCTTGGCATAGGCATGGGTGGTGCCGGAAGGGTCGAGATGACCCTCGACTGGATCCCACATGGCGCCGACGAAATTCGTCTCGTCCATCAGCGGGAACATCGCCTTGGCTTCGGACGGCGTGATCAGTTCGGTGTCCATGCCGAGATAGCGGCCCTTGGCGTGGGCGAGCCGCAAGAAGTCCATGCGCTCGGGCGTGTCAGCCATCATCACGCCGCCGGTCAGGTGCAGCGAGCAGGATTGGCCGGAAATCTCCTCGATCTCCTTGTAAAGCTGCACCGTGTAGGCCTGCAGCTTGGCGACGTTGGGATCGCCGTTCAGCGTATGGAAGCCGCCCGCCGCATGCCAGGACGAGCCGGAAGTGAGCTCCGAACGCTCGATCAGCATGATGTCGTTCCAGCCAGCCTTGGCCAGATGATAGAGCACCGAGCAGCCAACGACCCCGCCGCCGATGACAACCGCTTTTGCATGAGATTTCATGAAGATAATTCCGTTTTTGAAGAGATTGAATCGAGTGAGCGGGGCGCGAAAACAAAGCGGAGATCGGATACAGCGATGTTTCCGGCCAGCCTGCCATCAAGACGGAGTGGGGGTCGACTACTCATCAGATGATCAGAAATCGGTCGGCGCGCCGCCTTCGGCCCGGCGCTTGTCGACGAAAGCGTTGAGCTCCTCCCTGATTGCCGGATCCATGTAAGGCTCTTCATAGGAGGCCAGCCGTTCCTTCCAGACGCGATTGGCCTTTTCGAGCGCCGTCGGCGACCCGGCCTCCGCCCAACTCTCGAAATTGCGCCAGTCCGAGATAATAGGCGCATAGAACGCGGTCTTGTAGCGGTCCTGCGTGTGCTGGGTGCCGAAGAAATGGCCGCCGGGGCCGACGGACTGTATGGCGTCGAAACCGAGTGCTTCCTCGGAAAGATCGAGCGGCGTCAGGAACTCGGCGACCATCTGCAACAGGTCTATGTCGAGGATGGTCTTCTCGTAGGAGCAGCGCAGGCCGCCTTCCAGCCAGCCGGCCGCATGCATCATCAGATTGCCGCCGCCCTGGATGGCGCCCCACAGTGAGAACACGCTTTCATAGGCGGCCTGCGCATCGACCGTGTTGGCGGCGCAGGTGTTGGAGGTGCGGTAGGGGATGTTGTAGCGGCGGGCGAGCTGCCCGCCGACCAGCTGCGCCTTCATATATTCCGGCGTGCCGAAGGCCGGCGCGCCGGACTTCATATCGACGTTCGAGGTGAAGCCGCCGTAGCCGACAGGCGCGCCCTTGCGCACCATCTGCGCAAAGGCGATGCCGGACAGCGCCTCGGCATTCTGCTGCACCAGCGCGCCGGCAATCGTCACCGGCGCCATGGCGCCGGACAGGGTGAACGGCGTCACGATGACCACCTGGCCCTTGCTCGACATCTGGATGATGCCTTCCATCATCGGCACGTCGAGCTTGAGCGGCGAATTGGTGTTGATGATGGTGAATACCGACGGCTCTGCAAGCAACTGCTCATGGCTGATGCCACGTGCGATCCTGGTGATCTCGATGCCGTCGACGTTGCGCTCCTTGCCGAGCGAATAGATGTGGAACATCTTGTCGGTCAGCGTGGCGAGGTCACGGATGCATTCAAGGTGGCGGACGGACGGATGGATGTCGATCGGCTCGACCGGATAGCCGCCCGTGCAGTTCAATATGTTGTGCATCTGCGCAAGCTTGAGGAAGTTGCGGTAGTCCTGCTGGTTGCCCGGCCGGCGGCCGCGGTCGACGTCGGAGCAATTGGGCGCCGACGCCATCATCGAGATGATCAGATTATCGCCGCCGAAGCGCACGTTGTGCGCCGGGTTGCGGGCGTGGATGGTGAATTCCGGCGGGCAGTGCGCAACCAGTTCCAGGATCATGTCACTGTCGAAGCGCACCCGCTCGCTGCCTTCGCGGACATCGGCGCCATGCGCCTTCATGATGCGCCGGGCTTCGTCATGCAGCACGTCGACGCCGATTTCCCGCAGCACGCGCAGAGAGGCGAGGTGGATAGATTCCAGCTCGTCGTCGGAAACCAGCCGGGTCGGCGCCAGCGGGTTCTTCAACTGCCGAAACGGCGGCTGCTCGAACGCCGCCGATCCGCCGGCACGCTTTCCCGCGCGGCCGCCGCGACGGGCGCGGTCGTTTGCCAATGCAGGTTCGGCGGGCTGAAGGGCGGCGGTCATGATAGTCCTCGTACGCTGCGGCAATGCGGCGGCATAATGGACTGCCGGCCGGCCAGCCATTGCGGAGGCGGCGACCACTAGGACGAGGGAAGCGACATGCCTGAAGGGCAGCCGGAGGGATCGTCAGGCTCTTATCTCTTCCGGCTGGCGCAAGCGGTTTTCGTTGCCGGTGCTTACCGCGATGAAAGCGAAACGCTAGTCCTGCATCATGGACCGGGCGAAACAGGACAGCGGCGAGACAGTGCAATGGGCGGCGATCACCGGCGTGATCGCCACCGTCTCGGTGTTCGCCATCGCGCAAGGGCTGAGCTATCCGCTGTTGAGCTTCATCCTGCAGCGCCAGGGCGTTTCGCCGGCCATGATCGGCCTGTCGGCGGCAATGACGCCGATCGGCTTCATCGTCTCGTCGCCGCTGGTTCCGGCGCTGGCGCGGCGTTTCGGGGCAGGGCGCACCGCGCTTACTTGCGCGGCACTTTCCGCGCTGGTGCTGGCGCTGATCGGCTGGACGCAAAATGTCTATCTGTGGTTTCCTCTGCGCTTTTTGATCGGCGCCGTCACCAACCCGCTCTACGTGCTGAGCGAAGTCTGGGTGATCGCACTGGCGCCGCCGACACGCCGCGGCCGCGTCATGGGCATCTATTCGACCATCATTTCGGCGGGCTTTGCGGCGGGGCCGCTGTGCCTGCTTGCGGTCGGCACCGAGGGATGGCCGCCGTTCCTCGTCGGCATCGCCGCATTCCTGTTTTGCGGCGCCTGCCTCGCCTCGGTGCTGGCACGGCTGCCCAAGGTCGACGAGAGCGGGCACCGCGTTTCGGTGCTGGGGTTCGTGCCGCAGGCGTGGCTGCTGTTATCGGCAGTGATCGTGGCCGCCGGTTTCGAACAGGCGGTGCTCGCCTTGCTGCCGGTCTACGGAACACATTATGGCATCGCCGAAGCGCGCATGTCGGCGCTGCTGTCGGTGATGATCGCCGGCAACATCGCTATGCAGGTGCCGCTCGGCCTGCTGGCGGAACGACTGACGGCGCGGCTGGTGCGGTTCATCTGTGTTTCGATGACGGTGCTGGGATGCGTTCTGTTGCCGGTTCTCATCGAGACGCCGCTGATCTGGCCGTGCGTCTTCATCTGGGGCGCGGTTTCCTACGGCATTTACACGATGTC
The DNA here is from genome assembly GCF_040320455.1 of Mesorhizobium sp. M0698. Classification (NCBI taxonomy): domain Bacteria; kingdom Pseudomonadati; phylum Pseudomonadota; class Alphaproteobacteria; order Hyphomicrobiales; family Phyllobacteriaceae; genus Mesorhizobium; species Mesorhizobium sp. M0698. The sequence continues at coordinate 559,018 of NZ_JAMYPQ010000001.1, forward strand.
GATCATTGAACTCGGCGAGCGGTTCACCGGCTCGGCACTGGTCGCCGGCAACGCCGCCTTCTCGCTGATGTGGGGCGTCGGCGGCATCGCCGTGCCGCCGCTGGCGGGCAGCGCCATGGATGTTGTTGGCGCCGGCGGCCTGCCAATGACGCTCGGTGCCATTTGCCTGGCGCTGGCAGTTGTAACGGTCATTCGAAGACGGATGGTGTGAATGCCAGAAAGCCGCCGTTTCTGACGAATGGCTTGAATGTAAGCGGCCCCATGTCGATCTTGGCTATGTCGCCACCCGACTCAACCGGAGACCTCATGACCAAATCGAATACCAAGGGCCAGCCGGGTTCGGCGGCCGAAGACCCGTTTCTCTGGCTTGAGGACAGGAGGGGCAAGCAGGCGCTCGACTGGGTGCATCACCAAAATGCAGTTACGGTCGGGGAGCTGCAGGGTGATCCGTCCTATCAGACGTCGTTCGAGACGGCGCTCGACCTGATGACAGCCGAGGATAACATCGCCGTCGGGGCCGCTATCAACGGCTATGTCTATAATTTCTGGCAGGACCGGACGAACGTACTCGGCCTCTGGCGGCGCACCACCGTCGCCTCCTACAAGACCGACAAGCCGGAATGGCAGACGATCATCGACTTCGACAGTCTGGCGGCGAAAGAGGGGGTGAAATGGGTGTTCAGCGGCGCCAGCCGGCTCTACCCCGACTTCAGCCGCTGCCTGCTCAACCTGTCGCCGGATGGCGGCGATGCCAGCGAGATGCGCGAATTCGATATCGAAAGCAGATCGTTCGTCGATGGCGGCTTTCGCGCTCCTGCCTCGAAATCGAGCTTTAGCTGGCTGGACGAGGACACGGTTATCGTTTCCGCCGCCTTCGAGGAGGACGACAAGACCCAGTCCGGTTATCCGCGCGTGGTCAAGCTTTGGCGGCGCGGCACGCCACTGGAAGCGGCGATGCCGATCTTCGAGGCGCTGAAGCAGGATCTTGCCGCCGGCGGGTCCGTCGAATTCGACGGCGACAAGCGTCATGTCTTCCTCGCCCGGACCATCGACTTCTTCGCCTCGCACAGCTTCCTGCGGCTGCCTTCCGGCGGAAACAGGCGCATCCCGTTGCCGGACGACGTCACCGATACGGCGCTGTTCAAAGGCCAGCTCGTCTTTGGCGTGCGTACCCCGTGGACTGCGCCGGACGGCACGCTGTGTAAGCCCGACGGACTCTATTCACTCGATTTCGAGCGCTGGATCGAAACCGGGCTATTCGGATCCCTCGATACCGTGCTCGAGCCGGCGCACCGCGTCTCGATCGCCGGCATTGCCCGCACGCAGGACCGGCTGTTCATCAATTTGATGGACAATGTGCGCGGCAAGGTCGTCGCCGGCAAGCGCAGCGACAGCGGCTGGGAGTTCAAGCCCGTGGCGTTGCCCGAAAACGGCAATGTCGGCATCAGCCATGCCGAGCATTTCGGTTCCAGCGTCTCCTTCTCCTTCACCGATTTCCTGACGCCGAGCTCGATCATCTGGTCGGACGACAACGCCGCGGGGCTGGCAACGGTGAAGTCGCAGCCGGCGCGTTTCGACGCGTCGTCCCTGGTCTCCGAACAGTTCGAGGCGCGCTCGAAGGATGGCACGATGATCCCGTACTTCGTCGTCAGGAGGCGCGACTTGCATGGACCCGTGCCGACATTGCTTTACGGCTATGGCGGCTTCGAAGTGCCGCTGCTGCCCGGCTATGCCGGCGTACGCGGCAGGCTGTGGCTGGAGAAGGGCAATGCCTATGTGCAGGCCAACATCCGCGGCGGCGGCGAGTTCGGCCCGAACTGGCACCAGGCGGCGCTCAAGGCCAATCGCCAGAATGCCTTCGACGATTTCGCTGCCGTCGCGCAAGATCTGGTCAAACGCGGCATCGCTACGCCCGCCACACTGGGCATCCAGGGCGGATCGAATGGTGGCTTGCTGACCGGCGTCTCGCTGACCCAGCACCCGGAATTGTTCGGTGCAGTGATCATCGACGTGCCGCTGCTCGATATGCTGCGCTACACCGAGCTGCCGCCCGGCGCGTCATGGATGGCCGAGTATGGCGATCCGGCGAAGCCGGAAGAGGCAGCCTGGCTCGCCGCCTATTCGCCCTATCAGCATGTAGACACGGATGCAGCCTATCCGCCGGTGTTGCTGACGACCTCGACCGCCGACGATCGCGTCCATCCCGGGCATGCCCGCAAGATGGCGGCACGGCTGCAGGCGGCCGGCCACGGCAAGACGCTGTTCTTCGAGGAGACCGAGGGCGGCCATGGCGGACGCGGCGACCGGCGGCCGCAGGCCGCACAGGCGGCGATGAAGTACGTCTTCCTGCAGCGGGCCCTGACTGGCACCAATTGACCGGCGTCGCTTGACCGGCACGGCTTGAACTGAGGGCTCGAGGCAGCCTAAGGTGCATGCATGGCTCGGCTGGCGAAATCGGGTTGCGCATTTGGGGTGGCGGTGACGCCGTCGTCGCGCACGCTACGCGCCGAGCTGTTGCGGCTCTGCGCTCGCATCGGCTATTCGCCGCCCGCTGTCCTCTGACGAATCCGCCCCGGCGCGAAAGCTGCCGGATTGGTTCAAGAGGAAAGACCAGACATGACCTACCAGAATTATTCGCTGAAGCAGCTTCAGCAGATCGATGCCGCGCATCACCTTCATCCGTTCACCGACCACAAAGAGATGCGCGAGACCGGCTCGCGCATCATCACCCACGCCAACGGGCCGTTCATCTATGATGCCGAAGGGACGGAAATCCTCGACGGCATGGCTGGGCTGTGGTGCGTCAATGTCGGCTATGGCCGCGACGAGCTGGCCGACGCCGCCTACGCCCAGATGAAGGAATTGCCCTACTACAACTCTTTCTTCAAATGCTCGACGCCGACGCCGGTTCTGCTGTCGAAAAAGCTGGCGGAGATCGCGCCAAGGCACATCAACCAGGTGTTCTACGGCTCGTCCGGTTCGGAGGCCAACGACACGGCGCTGCGCCTGGTCCGTCACTATTGGGTGCTGGAAGGCAGGCCCGAGAAGAACCGCATCATCTCACGCAAGATGGGCTACCACGGCTCGACCATCGCCGGCGCCTCGCTCGGCGGCATGGATTTGATGCACAAGCAGCTCGGCGGCGCCGTGCCCAACATCGTCCATGTGATGATGCCCTATGCCTATGAGCTCGCACTGCCCGGCGAAAGCGACCATGATTTCGGCCTGCGCGCGGCAAAAGCGGTCGAGGACGCGATCCTCGAAGCCGGCGCCGACAAGGTGGCCGCCTTCATCGGCGAGCCGGTGATGGGGGCAGGCGGGGTGAAGATCCCGCCGATGAGCTATTGGCCGGAGGTGCAGCGCATCTGCCGCAAATACGATGTCCTGCTGATGCTGGACGAGGTCATCACCGGATATGGCCGCACAGGCGAGTGGTTCGCCGCACAAGCCTTCGATGTCGAGCCCGACACCATCACCACGGCCAAGGCGCTGACCTCTGGCTATCAGCCGCTGTCGGCGCTGCTGGTCGGCGACCGCATCGCGGCGACGCTGGTCGAAAAGGGCGGCGAATTCTATCACGGCTACACCTATGCCGGGCATCCGGTGGCCTGCGCGGTGGCGCTGAAGAACCTCGAGATCATCGAGCGCGAAGGCCTGGTCGAGCGCGTGAGGAACGACACCGGGCCTTACTTCGCCAGGGCCCTGCAGGAACGTCTCGGTGGGCACGATCTGGTCGGCGAGGTGCGCTCGTTCGGGCTGATGGGGGCGATCGAGATCGTCAAGGACAAGGTGACCAAGGAGCGCTTCCTGCCGGCCGGCAGCGCGGCGGTGATGGTTCGCGACCACGCGATTGTCCAGGGCATGATGCTGCGCGCTACCGGCGACACGATGATCCTGTCGCCGCCGCTGATCTGGACGCGCGAGACGATCGACATGGCCTGCGACCGCATCGCCACGGCGCTCGACCTGGCGCAAGCAGATTTGCGCAAGCGGTAAGATGGAACGTTTGCCGGGCGCCCGGTAATCGGGGGCCCGGAGATTGAATGCCGCTTCATGCGAAGAGTTCGCCAGACGAGGATCTTTAAATATCTGTCTCGGGAAGGTCTCACGCGCGAACAATCGGAAGCCCTGGAAAAGGCCGCGTTCTTGATCATTAGCGCGCGGAAAGAAGCCGCGGCGCTACTGGCGCGGGCGGGAGTAACTTTACCTGATGATGGGTTTGGGTTCGGGAACCCTTGCAACGCGCACATAGAGGCGCACGGCAACTGCCCGTGCAACGATTACACGGGCGATGGTGGGCCATGTTTGACGCAGACTACCCTCGATACGGCCTTCCCCCCGTCCCGGAGTTGCGGCCATCCACCATCAAAACATCTCTCCACGTAAGGCGTATTGGAGACAGTTGATGCGCACCATTTCTTTGATCCTAGCCTTGGTTATGCAATCGGTCATCACTGTATGTCTTGCGCAGGACGCCAAAACACCTTTCAAAAGGCCGGTTCCAGAAGAGCACAAGGGCTTCGTGTCAGAAATTGAGAGTGTTTTCAGGAAATATCCAAAGGCGATCGCTCGCTACAAACTCGTGGATATCGGCCTCGTAAATATTGGCGAGATGCCGCGCGTGGAGTGCACAGTGGAATGTGAGTTTGATTCTACTTGGGGCGGATGGTGTAAGACCGTTGTGATACGGAACGAGAAGAATAGCACCCTGCCGGTTTCCATTGCCCGGTTGCTAGTCGACAGACACGCGCTTTATGATGGCTGCTGAAGCGCCGATCGGGCCCGTTGCCCGAGATCGTTGTGCGGGAGGGACACTATGGCCAAACAGGAGCAGTGGCAGCTGGAAGGCAGCGCCGCCGACCTCTACGAGCGCTACCTAGTCCCGGCAATCACAGCCCTGTGGGCTGCGGACCTGATGGATCGTGCTGCGCCTCAATCTGGTGAGCGGATTCTGGACGTAGCTTGCGGCACCGGCGTGGTGGCACGCTCGGCGGCCGAGCGTATGGGAAGTGGGCAGGTCGTCGGCCTCGACATCAATACGGGCATGCTCGCCGTTGCTCGGTCGCTCCCGAGAGGCGCTGGAGCGCGTATCGACTGGCACGAGGGAAGCGCGCTCGAAATGCCGTTCCCTGACTCCGCCTTCGATCTGGTTCTTTGCCAGCTCGGACTGCAGTTTTTTCCGGATCGATCTAGTGCGCTCCGTGAGATGTTCCGGGTTCTGGTGCCTGACGGCCGACTGGCTTTAAACGTTTTCAGCGCTATTGAGCACACTCCTGCGGCGAAGGCGCTGGCGGATGCCTTGGATCGACAACTCGGTCCAGGCGCTTCGGCAACGAAAAGGTCTGAGCATTCACTCGCTGATGCGGACGAGCTTTACCGATTGGTGGCCGAGGCGGGATTTCGTCAGGTGACCATCCACACGACGACACAGAACATCCGATTTCCCTCGTCAAGGGAATATGTGCGACTACAATTGGCGGCGACTCCGCAGGCCGGGCTGGTCAGCGGAATGGATGCCGGACATCGGGAAGCAGTCATCGCAGCGATCACCGGTGATCTAAATTTTTCGCTGGCAATCTATTCAACTGAAGGGGAGCTGATGTTCCCCCAAGAGGCCCACGTCGTGCTCGCACGCAAGTAGCGTAGCTGACCGATGAGCCATGGCACCGACGCGCTGGGGGGTTGGGGCGCGACCACCTGTGGGTCGACGTAGCTCAGGACAGCAGCCACGACGCCGACGATCATCTGGAGACGCGCCAGGGCGATCGCCTCATTGTCCTTGAAGAATGCGAAACGCAAAAACCGCGCTCCATCGGAACGCGGCTTTGCCAGATACGCATGGCGCTTCGCCAACAATACACTTGCGAAACTAACGGCGAAACTTACGGGCTCCGGTACGCGAGACCTGATCCGGAGCGCCGGGCGGATGTCCGCCTCGCAATCCGTTTTAAACGCATATCGTTACTGCAGGGTTAGCAAGAGCTTAAGCAAACCTAAATTTGCCGGCTTTCCGCTTTGGGCAGATCGAAACCTGTGAACTTGGAGCTTACGCCGGGTTACCACGGAGGAAATTAATGATGCCGGAAAAATCCGCGCCGGCATTCCCTTGTGCGTTGAACAGCGCATAGAGCTGGGCTGCCTCGGCGCCGAGCGGCGTTGCTGCACCGACGCTCTGTGCGGCCTCCTGCGACAGTTTCAGGTCCTTCAGCATCAGTGCCGCCGCGAAGCCAGGCTTATAGCCATTGTTGGCGGGCGATGTCGGCACCGGGCCGGGCACCGGGCAGTAGGTGGTCAGCGACCAGCACTGGCCGGACGAGGTCGAGGCGACGTCGAACAGCGCCTGGTGCGACAGGCCGAGCTTTTCCGCCAGCACGAAGGCCTCGGCAACGCCGATCATCGAAATGCCCAAAATCATATTGTTGCAGATCTTCGCCGCCTGTCCTGCGCCGTCGTCGCCGCAATGAACGATGCGGCCGGCCATCGGCTTGAGGATTGGTTCGGCCTTGGCGAAGGCCTCCTTCGAACCGCCGGCCATGAAGGTCAGCGTGCCGGCCGCCGCACCGCCCGTGCCGCCGGAGACCGGCGCGTCGATCGTCAGCAATCCGTGCTTGGCGGCGATGGCATGGGCCTTTCGGGCCGACTCGACATCGATGGTCGAGGAATCGATGAACAGCGCACCTTTTTTCGCCTTGGCCGCGATGTCTGTGTAAACCGACAGAACATGCTTGCCGGCCGGCAACATGGTGATGACCGCATCGGCATCCTTCACCGCCGCAACGGCATTGGCCATGACGACGACGCCGTGCTCCCTGGCAATGACGAGGTTCTCCGGCACCAGGTCGAAGCCGTGCACGGCATATCCGGCCTTGACCAGGTTGGCGGCCATCGGATTGCCCATATTGCCGAGGCCGATGAAGGCGATGGTGGTCATAATGGCGCTCCGTGGTTTGAGTAGGCAGTAGGCAGTAGACAGTAGGCAGTAGGCAGTAGGCAGTAGCAGTAAGCGACCTATTCGGGCGCAAGTTTGCTAATAAGTTGGCGAAGCATTTTCCCGATGCCCTCGGTCGCTAAAAGCACGTGATAAGCTTGATCATGCGTAGCAAGGCCAATGGGTTCAGCGATCTGGAGGTGTGTCTCGAACTCCTTCAGCGATGCCTGGGCAATCCTGAGAAATTGCTGATAGGAGCCTCTGTTGTCTCGGCCGTAACCTTCCGCGATGTTTGCAGGAATAGAGGTTGCTGAGCGGCGGATTTGGCTGGTCAACCCATACAATTCCTCTTTTGGCCATGCCTTGGTCAGGGAGTAGGTGGTGACGGCCAGATCCATCGCCTGCTGCCATACGATAAGATCCTTGTACGAATTGATCTTGCCGGTCATCTTTCTGCCTACTGCCTACTGCCTACTGCCTTACCGTCCGATCAGCGCGCGTGCGATGATGACGCGCATGATCTCGTTGGTGCCTTCGAGGATCTGGTGGACGCGCAGGTCCCGCACCAGCTTCTCGATGCCGTAATCGTGCAGATAGCCATAGCCGCCATGCAGTTGCAGGGCATCGTTGGCGACGTTGAAGCCGGTGTCGGTGACGAAGCGCTTGGCCATTGCCGACCATTTCGAGGCATCCGGCGCGTTGCGGTCGAGCTTCGAGGCGGCGGTGTACAGGAAGATGCGCGCCGCCTGCAATTCGGTCTCCATGTCGGCAAGCTTGAACTGCAGCGCCTGGAACTGGTTGATCTTCGAGCCGAAAGCCTTGCGCTCGGCGGTGTAGGCGAGCGCCTTGTCGAGCGCCGATTGCGCGCCGCCGAGCGAACAGGCGGCGATGTTCAACCGGCCGCCGTCGAGCCCGGCCATGGCGATGCCGAAGCCGGCGCCCTCGACCGACAGCAGGTTTTCGACCGGCACCTTGCAGTCCTCGAAGACGACCTGGCGGGTCGACTGCATGTGCCAGCCCATCTTGCGCTCGTTGGCGCCGAAGGAAAGGCCGGACGCATCGTTCGGCACGACGAAGGTGGAAATGCCTTTCGGCCCGTCGGCGCCGGTGCGCGCCATGACGACATAGAGGTCGCTGTCGCCGGCACCGGAGATAAACTGCTTGGCGCCGTTCAGCACATAATCGCCGCCGGTTTTGACCGCGCGCGTCTTCAGCGCTGCCGCATCCGAGCCGGAGCCCGGCTCGGTCAGGCAGTAGCTGGCCAGCCATTCCATCGAGGTCAGTTTCGGCAGGAAGCACCGGCGCTGCTCGTCGCTGCCGAAGCGGTCGATCATCGATGCCGCCATATTGTGGATCGAGATGAAGGCGGAAAACGCCGGATCGGCCCGCGAAAGCGCCTCGAAGATCAGCACGGCGTCGAGCCGGCCGAGCCCCGAGCCGCCGACGTCGTCGCGGACATAGATGCCGCCAAGGCCGAGCGGACCTGTCTCGCGGATCACATCGGCGGGGAAATACTTGTTGCGATCCCAGTCGAGTGCGTTCGGCGCCACACGGTCGGCGGCGAAGGCTTGCGCCATCTCCTGGATGGCGCGCTGGTCTTCGTTGAGTTCGAACTGGCTGGTGCCCGCATCGACAGCGGCGTCCATGGCGTGCTCCCTGATGTTTCCGGCCTGCTGGCCTGTCGTTTTTGGCTTTGCGCGCCGTCCAATCTAGACCAATGATGCCGCCGCGCAACCCGACCAGTCTCGATCCAACCATCTGGGCAGCCGCTGTGCGCGAATGCGCTTTGGAGCAAAGTGTGACGACAAATTTCGACGAACTGCTTGGACGCTTCCATGCCTATCTCCAGATGTTCGACGATGCGCTGGTGCGCGACGCCGTGGCCCGGATCGGCTGGGACATGCCGGGCCGGCAGCTTGAACCGCATGCACTGCCTTGTCTCGTCCAGCTCGACCGTATCGTCGAACTCGCTCCCGCTGCGGCCAAGCCGCTGGCGCGGCTGGTTGCGGAGCGTCGCGGCGATCTGCGCTGGGGGCAGACCTATGGCGAGGCGGATTTCGGCAAGGTTTTCATCGATAATTACGGCTGGCTGGAGGTGTTCGGTACGCGCGGCCATTTCGTCAATGAAGAGGTCGCGGCCGGCCTGCTGATCCTTGGACCCGACATCGTCTACCCCGATCATCACCATGTCGCGGAGGAGATCTACATCCCGCTGACCGGCGGCACCGAATGGCGCATGGGCGACGGCGGTTTTCGCCTTCGAGCGGCGGGCGAGGTGATCCACCATGCCTCTGACGTCAGCCACGCCATGCGCACCGGCAAGGAGCCGCTGCTGGCGCTCTATCTCTGGCGTGGTGGGCCACTGGCGGCCAAGTCGACGATCACCGGAACCGTTGCGCAGGGCAGGGACTGATATGGCCAAGGCGATCATGCTGCAGGGCACGGGTTCGGATGTCGGCAAGACGGTGCTGGTTGCCGGCCTCTGCCGCGTGGCGAAGAAGCGCGGCTTGAAAGTGCGGCCGTTCAAGCCGCAGAACATGTCGAACAACGCCGCTGTTGCCAATATTCCAGGCGATTCAGGCGGCGGCGAGATCGGCCGCGCCCAATGGCTGCAGGCGATCGCCTGCGGCGTGGCGCCGACCGTCCACATGAACCCGGTGCTGCTCAAGCCGCAGACCGATGTCGGCGCTCAAGTCGTCGTGCAGGGCAAGGTGTTCGGCGAGGCGCGGGCGCGCGACTACCAGGCGCTGAAGGGCCGGCTGATGGATGCGGTGCTGGACTCCTGGGCAAAGGTCGGCGAGGGCGCCGATCTGGTCATTGTCGAGGGCGCCGGCTCGCCGGCCGAGATCAATCTCAGGAGCCGCGACATTGCCAATATGGGCTTTGCGACGCGCGCCGGCGTGCCGGTGATCCTGGTCGGCGATATCGATCGCGGCGGCGTCATCGCCTCGGTCGCCGGCACCCATCTGATCCTGCCGGACGAGGACCGGCGTATGATCGCCGGCTATCTCATCAACAAGTTCCGTGGCGATGTCTCGCTGTTCGATGACGGCATCGAGGCGATCGAAAGATTCACCGGCTGGCGCTGTTTTGGCGTCGTGCCGTGGCTGAAGGCGGCGGCGCGGCTGCCATCGGAAGATTCCGTCGTGCTCGAACGACTGGCGTCCGGCGAGAAGCGCGCGCTGAAGGTTGCCGTGCCGATGCTCTCGCGCATCGCCAATTTCGACGATCTCGACCCGCTCAAGGCCGAACCGCAGGTCGAGGTGGTGTTCGTGCCGCCTGGTGAGCGCTTGCCCGAAGATGCGGGTCTGGTGGTCATTCCCGGCTCGAAGTCGACGATCGGCGATCTCCTGAAATTGCGCGAGAACGGCTGGGACCGCGACCTTGCCGCGCATAGGAAACGCGGTGGCCACATCGTCGGCATTTGCGGCGGCTTCCAGATGCTTGGTCATATCGTGCGCGATCCCGACGGCATCGAGGGCAGCGTTACAGAAACGCAAGGCCTCGGGCTGCTCGACGTCGAAACGGTGATGGAGCCGGAAAAGACGGTGCGCAACGTCAGCGCGCGCTCGGTGCCGTTCGATCTGCCGCTCGAGGGCTACGAAATCCATCTCGGCCGCACCACCGGGCCCGACACGCTGCGGCCGTCCGCCGTTATCAACGGCGTCGATGACGGCGCCATCTCGGCCGACGGCAAGGTATCGGGCACCTATATGCACGGGCTGTTTTCCGCCGATGCCTTCCGGGCGAAATTCCTCGAAAGCCTCGGCGTCAAAGGCGGCGGCATCGACTACCGCGCCGAGGTCGAACGGGCACTGGACGAGATCGCAGCCGAACTGGAAACCCACCTCGACTGCGACGCGATTTTTGGGCTGGCGCGTTAGATACTTTGCTTGAGCATGATCTTGTCCGAAAACCGGTCTCCACTTTTCGGGATCATGCTTTCTCGTCAGCCTTCGGCCAGTAGGTGCCGAACGACCAGACATTGCCTTCCGGATCGCGGCAGATGAATTCGCGGCTGCCATAGTCGCGGTCGGTGAGTTCTTCCAGAATCTCGGCGCCGGCGGTCTTTGCCCGCGCGTATGCCGCGTCTGCGTCAGCGACCGCAACATAGATCGACTTGCCGCCGCCCGAACCGGGCGCGCCGACCATTTTGCCGTAGGCGTCATCGCGCGCCGTGCCGAGCATGATGATCGAAGAGCCGAATGCGAGTTCGGCGTGGTGCACCACGTCGCCTTCGCCATGGCGGGCGCGGATGCTGAAGCCGAAGGCCTCGCACAGCCAGTCGATCATGTTGCCGGCATTTCTGTAGCGCAGCGCCGGGTAAACCCGCGGTGGTTCGGTGATGTTCGGCATGGCAGATCTCCTTCAACGGGTTGATCGATCAACCCAGTCTGGGCGAAGGCCGGTTGCGCGTCTTGAAGAAATGTTACCTAGCGGCAAGCGCCGTCGGCGCGACGCCTGCCAGATCGCGAAACTCGCGTACCAGATGCGCCTGGTCGGCATAGCCGCAGTCGGCGGCGATGTCGGCCCAAGCGCTGTTCGCCTGTCTCGACAGGCCAAGCGCATGGTTGAAGCGGACGATGCGCGACAGCGTTTTTGGGCCGGTTCCGACCGCATCCGTAAATTTTGCGGCAAGATGCTTGCGGCTCCAGCCAAGTTTTTCGGCAAGCGTCGAGATGCGGGTCCGGCCACTCGTCGAGACGATCGTCTCATAGGCCCAGACCATTTCGACTTGAGTGCGGTCTGCGGTTGCCAACCGATCCGCGACGAAGGCCTCAACGATGGCGAAGCGTGTGCTCCAATCCGGCAAATTGCCGAGCCTTTCGCGAAGTGCAATGCCGTCAACGCCGAGCACGTCATCCAGGCCGACCATGCGGTCGGTCAGTTCGCTCATCGGCCGTCCGAAGAAGCGACGAGCGCCGAGCGGGCTGAAATTGATCTGCACACAGCAGGCGCCGCCGAAGGATTCGATCACTACCGGCCCGGCATAAAGGCCGGCGGCAAAACTGGCGAAGCGGTCATTGTCGCCCGGGTCATGGCCGAGCCCGATGGCAAAGGGTTCGGCAAAGCTGATGACCAGCGGCACGGTCAGCGAGGCATATTCGATGGCGCGGAAATGGCCTGGCATGGTTTCGCGAAAGCCGCATATGTCGGTGACGGCGCCCTGAAGCCGATGGCTCGGCGCGCGCCGCACCATCTCGAACCGATCGAGGCCTGGGCTTTCGTGGCGCCTGCCGTCTTTGCTGTCGGCGGGCATCAAGCTTTCCTTCCGCCAAGCGACTTTAACAGACCATCCGTCGGAATCAAAAGCGCCCGGCTTTTGGCCGGGCGCTCCGAGTTGCCTGAGATTCTGAATTGTCTGGACGTGTTTAGGCGCCGCGCATCAGGCAGCCGGCGGCCAGCACGATGTAAGCGATGACGACAATCCACACAGCAGCCAAAGGGATGAACGCAAGGACGCCAAGCGCGGCGAGAACGCCGATAATGGCGATAACAAGGGATATAATGAAAATAAGCTGGGTAGGCGCACTGAGATTCATGTTCGGTCCCTCCTCAACATGATTCGTACAACGGCATAGTATCAGGCGCGCGGTCACACACCAATGAGCGCACGCAGGCGGCTTTTCCACCATCGCACCACCGTTTGCGCCAGGCCGATTCCGCGCTACCTTGCCGACGAATCGGAAGGGGCTGATGGCGATGGGATTGCTGGACCAGATACGCTCGATCTTCGACGGCGACCCCGGCGTGCGCAAGGTCGCGGACGATCCGGTGCTGTCGGCGGAGCTGCTGATGCTGTTCCGTATGATATTGGCCGACGGTTCGGTCAGCGAAAGCGAAATGACCGCCTTCAGGCGTATCTGCCGGGACGCCTTCGGCATTCCCGAAACCAGCATCGACAGCGTCATCGAATATCTCAACGAATTCGGCTACGAGACCAACGGCTCGCAGGCCGTCGCGCAGTTCCGCGACCTCGACGTCGAACGGCGCAAGCTGCTCGCCCGCCACATGGCCGAAATCGCCAAGGCCGATTCGCAACTCGCCGGGAGCGAAATGCAGCTGTTGCGCCGCACTCTCGACCTGCTCGACATCAGCCCGGCCGATGTGGTGAAGCCGCAAGGCTGAGGCATCGGCTGACTGTTGACGTTCTGAACGTCATTTGTCTGTCATAGGCCATCCTCCAAGGATAGCCTGTCACAGAAATTACCGTGTCTCACTTAAGGGGTGCAGTCCAGCACTGTCACCATAGTTCCCGTTTTCTACATCTGGCGAAAAAAATCTTTAGGCATCTAATTGCTCTATTTACCTTTGCGTATCCATCGCAAACTTTTTAAACTCTTCGATAATCTTCGACAAGTTCCTTGCCCCTCCAAATCCCTTGAAAGTACCGTCCTTTACTGTTACAAAAAACCAATCTATTTCGTCGCCATACTGAAAGCTTACGTCTGTAAACTTTCTTCCATAGAGCTGCGTCCCGTGCAAATCTATTGAAACTTCCCATCCAGGGTTGTCGATCGTATCAATTTTTATGCCGTATTGGTGTTCCCAATCGCCGTTGCACTGCCCTTGGTACCACTCCTCTAACCACTCGAGCATTGATAGGTCGACCATTAGCCCCTCCTGTTAGTCGTTTGGAACAGAGGGAGGTTTATCGCCTCCTTTGTTGGGGGACTAGGCGAAGGCGACAAAGTGCACCCGTCACCCCATCCCCTAATTCGTCACCGCAATTTAGAAAAGTTCGCCGGCAAAGTCCCGTCGCGCAATCAGATGTCGTTCAGGCCGAAAGCTGGCGTCCTGTAGCCTTGGGAGAAGGACAGTGCCCTCGAAGTAGTCACGTTTCTCACAGTCGAAGCCGCTACAATCTTCATGATCTGACTTCATTTACTTATTGAATTATCCACTATTATTATGTTATCCTCGCCGTGATAGACAAAGCTCTCCGGAGAAATCCCGCGCTCAATTACTCGCGATATGCGAATCTCAGATCTGTCAGAGAATATAATGGAAACCCATCCGGAGTCGGTGACAACGTCAATAATATTGATAGACTGCATGTATGCCAGGATAGAGCATGAAATTTTGGTATTTACTGCGATAGAACCTCTCTCAAGTACGATCATGATACTGCCGTTTTCGTACTTAATTGATCGAAATTCTTTTCCAATGAGATTTTCTTTTAGGTAGTCCATATGACGTTTACCCTCTCGCGTTCAGTTTGGAATATGTGCGAATTGACGTTCCCTTGAACTCGCCCCCCCGGAAGGTACCAAAAGTGGGGCCCGTGTAAGGGTTCAGAGATTGTCTGGCAGGACTGCCCCACTCGGGTTTGTCGCGTTCATCATTCTCAGATTCGTCGTTTCCTTGGTCAGGCAGCTTTGCTCCGCTCCGCGTCAAGCCCTTCACTTCGTGCGGCATTCATGCAAGCCCGAACGCCAGGACCAGGAAGCCCATCGCTCCGAACCCGGCGTGGATAACCATCCCGGCCCATGTGCTGCGACGCCGCTGGACGACATAGGGCAGCAGCAACGTGATCGGCACAAGGGTCAACAGGACTTGCCAGGGGAAGGCAGCGTGGAACAGCAACCACGGGATCCCGTTGACCAGCCAAGCCCGCCTGCCGAAGGCAATCTCTTGCCGCGGTAGCGCGAAACCCCGCCAGACAAACTCTTCCCCAACGATGTTCAGCACAAAAAACGGAAGCCACGCGCCGAGAATCCAGTATCGGCCGGGACCGAGCGGCTCGAAAGCCATGAACGAGGGATTAAAATTCATCCCGTCTTGCAGCATCCGGAGCGCGGCGCCGATGCCGCCGGTCAACACGCCGACGGCCGCCAGCCCTCCAACAGCCCAGAGCCAGTCGCCGCCATTCATCGGGCGAAGCCATAGCCGCGCGCCCAACGACCCCGGCCTTCCTGAACGCCGTTCCCGATACAACAGCAGGGCAGCCGTGAGAAGCAGGGGGCCAAAAAGGACGATGCTTGCGGCCAGGAACCACATCACCACAGGCTCTGCCCCGGTGGCGGAGACGAACGCCGGGACGGCTACCCGCGTTGTCAGGAACAGCAGCAGAGCACCCGCGCCGAACAGAGCAGCGGAGCCGCCCAGGCCCAGCGGAGGAACCCGATCAGGCTCCGGCCCGTCGCGCCTTTCATAACCGTTTGCTGTCAATGGCCATTCTCCCGCCCGTGTGCCGAACGAATAAGGTTAAGCCGTGCCACGAAGCGACACAGCCGGGTCCTCACTGCTCCGCAGCGTCCCGGCGTTCGCTGGCCTTTCATCGTGCCACCGGCACGATGAACTCGCTTTGCGAACCGGCTGCTCAGCCCTGTTCGTGCAGCCGTTTTGCAATCGCCCGGTGCAGGTCTGGAGCAGCAGTGACCAGCGCCTTGGCCGCCTCGGACTGCGGGTGGTCGAGCACTTCGTTCGTCCTGCCGCGCTCGACGATCTTGCCGTCATGCATGACCATCACCTCGTCGGTGATGGCGCGGGCGACGGTCAGATCATGGGTGATGAACAGATAGGCGATGCCGAGTTTTTGGTTGAGCTCGGCGAACAAATCGAGGATCTGCGCGCGGATCGAGACGTCGAGCGCCGAGACCGGCTCGTCGGCGACGACCAATTTCGGCCGCGTGATGATGGCGCGGGCGATCGAAAGGCGCTGGCGCTGGCCGCCCGAAAACTCATGCGGGTATTTGTCCATGTCGCCTGGTGAGAGGCCGACCTCGTGCAGCGCATACGCCACCATCTCGCGCCGCGCGGCGGGCGCCGGCTTCTTCTCCAGCACATGCAGCGGCTCGGCCACCAATCTCTCGACCTTCTGGCGTGGGTCGAACGAGCCGTACGGGTCCTGGAACACGACCTGCATGTCGCGCCGCGCCGGCTTCAGCTCCGCCTCGCTCTTGCCGGTGAGGGTGTCGCCGCGGAAGCGGATTGTCCCTGATGTCGGCCTGTCCAGCGCCAGGACCATGCGGGCAAGCGTCGACTTGCCGCAACCGGAGCGCCCGACCAACGCCACCGACTGGCCGGGCGCCATGGAGAAGGAAACATCGTCGACGGCGCGGATGGGAGCCCCTCGCTTGAGCAGCGATATGCGCCGTGCCGGATAGTCGCGCGTCACGCTCTCTACCTCAACCAGAGGTTTTCCTTGGCCGACGCTGTGCCTAGCCCGCGCGGGCACATGCATCGAGGCCTGCGCCAGCTGGCGCGTATAGGGATGAAGCTGTCCGGACAGAATGCGCGCCGTGTCGCCGGCCTCCATCACCTCGCCATGGCGCAGGATGGTGATGCGGTCCGCCATCTCGGTCACCACGGCGAGGTCGTGCGAGATCAGCAGCAGGCCCATGCGGTTTTCCGCTACGAGGTCGCGCAGCAGGTCGAGGATCTGCGCCTGCAGCACCACGTCGAGCGCGGTCGTCGGCTCGTCGGCGATCAACAGCTTGGGTTTCAGCGCACAGGCGATGGCGATGACGACGCGCTGGCGCTGGCCTCCGGACAACTCGTGCGGATAACGCGACAGCGGGAACTGCGCCGCCGGCAGGCCGACCCGGTCCAGCATTTTTCGCGCCCGTTCCTCGGCGTCGCCGCGGCTCGCCCTGGTGTGCCAGCGAATACCCTCGGCGACCTGCTCGCCGATGGTCTTGACCGGGTTGAGCGCCGTCATCGGCTCCTGGAACACCATGCCGATGTCGTCGCCGCGCAGCGCGCACATCTGGTCCTCGCTCGCCGCCAGGATGTCGATGCCGTCGAAGGTGACGCGTCCGCTGGCGTGCGCCGCCCAGGGCAGCAACTGCATCACCGCGAGCGCCGTCATCGACTTGCCGGAGCCGGATTCGCCGACCAGCCCCATGACTTCGCCGGGCGCGACGGAAAGTTCGATGTCCCTGAGGATGGGCGTGCCGCCGATGGTCAGCGACAGCTTGTCGATTTCGAGCAGGCTCATCGCTGCCGCCGCGATTTCGGATCGAGAATGTCGGCAATGCCGTCACCAAGCAGGTTCAAGCCAAGCACGGTGATGACGATCGCCATGCCGGGAAAGATCGCCATCCACGGCGCCACCACCATGCGGGTCTGGGCGTCGAACAGCATGCGGCCCCAGCTCGGCATTGGCGGCTGGGTGCCCAGCCCGACATAGGAAAGCCCTGCTTCGGCCAGTATGCCCAGCGCGAACTGGATGGTGCCTTGCACCAGGAGCAGCGTGGCGATGTTGGGCAGCACATGTTCGATGCTGATCAGCGTCCTGCTCTTGCCGGCGGCGCGGGCGGCGAGGATGAATTCGCGCGGCCAGATCGCCAGGGCGGCGGCCCGGGCGACGCGCGCGAATACCGGGATGTTGAAGATGCCGATGGCAATGATGGCGTTGAACGCGCCCGGCCCGAAGATGGCGGTGATCATGATTGCCGAAAGCAGCGCCGGAAAGGCGAAGACCAGGTCGTTCAGCCGCATCAGCACGTCGTCGACGATGCCGCCACGCGCCGCGGCAAAGGCGCCGAGCGGCACGCCGATGCCCATGCCGATGCCGACCGCCACCAGCGCCACGGCAATCGAGTTGCGGGCGCCGACCATGATCATCGACAGGATGTCGCGACCGAAATGGTCGGTGCCGAACCAGTGCGCCAGCGACGGCGCCTGGGTCTTGTCGGATATGACCAGTTTGGTGACATCGTAAGGCGTCCAGAAGAAGGAGAGGATCGCGACCGCGGCCACCAGTGCGGTGATGGCGAAGCCGGCAAGGAACGAACGGTTTTTGAACGCCTTGGCCAGGATGCCGGCAAGATTCTCGTCGGGGATGTCGATGTGCAGCGTCATTGCCGGCCTCTCAGGCGCGGATCGACCACTGCATAGGAGAGGTCGACAACGAAATTGACGACGATGACGGCTGCAACCAGCAGCATGACGACGCTCTCGACCACGATCAGGTCACGCTGGTTGATCGCCTGGAACACCAGGCGGCCGAGGCCGGGCAAGTAGAAGACGTTCTCGATGATGATGGTGCCGGCAAGCAGGAAGGCGAATTGCAGGCCTAAAATGGTGACCACCGGGATCATGGCGTTGCGCAGCGCATGCCGCCACAAGACAAGCCGGTAGGGCAGGCCCTTGGCGCGGGCGGTTCGGATGTAGTCCTCGTTCAGCACTTCGATCAGCGCCGAGCGGGTGACCCGGGCGAGGATCGCCGCCTGCGGCAGAGCGAGAGCGACTGCCGGCAGGAGCAGCGACTTCAGCGCCGGCCAGACACCGGCGCTCCAGCCAGGAAAACCGCCGCCCGGCACCAGCCGCAGCCAGACGGCGAACAGATAGATGAGCATCAGCGCGAACCAGAAGTTGGGCACGGCGACGCCAAGCTGGGCGGCGCCCATCGCAATCGTGTCGCCGGCCCGGCCGCGTCTGCTGGCGGAAAACAGCCCGACCGGAATGGCAATGACTGTGGACAGCGCCAGCGCCATCAGTGCCAGCGGCAGCGAGACGACGAGGCGCTCGCGGACCAGATCGATGACCGGCACCGAATAGGTGTAGGAACGGCCGAAATCGAGGCTCAGCAAGCCGCCGGCCCAATGCAGATAGCGCAGCATGACGGGAGCGTTGAGGCCCATCTGGTTGCGCAGCAATTCGATCTGGTCGGCGCTGGCGTTCAGGCCAAGCATCAGCCGCGCCGGGTCGCCGGGAATGATCTCCAGCACGGCAAAGACGACCATCGAGGCCAGAACCAGCGTGACGACGGCGATGACGAGGCGCTTGAGGAGATAGGCGGTCATGGACGTTGAGGAACCGCTGTGTTGCCGGACGCAAAACCCGGGCGAAGCTTGCGTTCCCGCCCACCCCCCTCTGTCCTGCCGGACATCTCCCCCTCAAGGGGGGAGATTGGCAGTTTCCACGCCGGCACAGTCCTTGCAACGCTAGTGGTTAGCGAAAGCGGCGGTGAGGGCTCAATCTCCCCCCTTGAGGGGGAGATGTCCGGCAGGACAGAGGGGGGTGTGACGGAGTGCAACTTTCGCCCTTCTGTCAGCGATCAATCCGTCCACTTCACCTTGGTCAGGTCGTTGGCCTGGATCGGGGCGTTTTCCCACAGGCCCTGCAGTTTGGCGTCCCAGACGCCGACCTTCGGCAATTCGTAGAGGAAGCCGACCACGGCGTCATCGGCCAGGACCTTCTGCGCCTCGCCGAGCAGCGTCATGCGCTTGGCCTCGTCGGAGGTAAGGTTCAGCTCGTCGATGATCTTGTCGAAGGCCGGGTTGTCGTAGTTGAAGTAATAGTCCTTGCGCGAATAGATATCGATGTCGTTAGGCTCGGTGTGGGAAACGATGGTCAGGTCGTAATCCTTCTTGGTGAAGACCTGGTCCAGCCATTGCGCCCATTCGACCGGGATGATCTCGAGATCGATGCCGATTTCGCGAAGCTCCGAGGCGATGATCTCGCCACCAAGCCGCGCATAGGAGGGCGGCGGCAGCTTCAGCGTCGCCTTGAAGCCATTCTCCAGGCCGGCTTCCTTCAGCAACTCCTTGGCTTTCTCCACATTGTGCGGGTAGAGGCCGGTGAGGTCGACATAGGCCTTGCTGGCGGGCGACATGTGCGAGCCGATCGGCACGCCGAGGCCGGCCGAGGCGCCGTCGATGATCGCCTTGCGATCGAGCGCAAAGGAAATCGCCTGCCTGACCTGCAGCTTGTCGAAGGGCGGCTTCTTGTTGTTGATCGACAGGATGGTTTCACCCTCGGTCGAGCCGATCACCACCTTGAAGCGTGGGTCGTCCTTGACCTGGGCGACACTGTCAGGATCGAAGAACGGAAAGGCCTGGACGTCGCCGGAAAGCAGCGCCGGAACGGCGGCGGCGGCATCTGGAATGATGCGGAACTCGGCCTTGTCGAGGAACACCGGGGCGCCCCAGTAATTTTCCGACTTGACCAGCGTGATCGACGAGCCCTTGGCCCAGTTCTGGAATTTGAACGGGCCGGTGCCGATCGGTTTTTCCTTGTTGGTGTCGGCTGTCTCAGGCGCGACGATAACCGCGTCGCCCCAGCCCATATTGTAGAGGAACGAGCCTTGCGGGTTCTTCAGCGTGACATTCACCGTCGTAGGATCGACGACCTCGACCTTGTCGATGGCGGCGAACAGGCTCTTTTGCGCGTTGACGGAATTGTCGGCGCGGGCACGATCGAGCGAGAATTTCACGTCGTCGGCGTTGAAGTCGCTGCCGTCATGGAATTTCACGCCTGTATGCAGCTTGAAAGTGTAGACCTTGCCGTCGTCGGAAATGCTCCAGCTTTCGGCGAGATCGGGCAGCACCTCGCCGTTCGGGCCGATGCGGGTCAGGCCCTCGAAGACATTGGCATAGAGTACCTCGTCGATTGCCGCGGCGGCACCCGCGGTCGGGTCGAGATGCGGGGGTTCGAGCGTAATGCCGATGACCAGGTCGGTGCGCGCGGCCATCGCCGAGGTTCCGGCGGCCAACGCCAGCGCCGCGGCGGCCAGAATGGTTTTCCACAATTTCATCGTGCAACTCCCCATATGCTAAAACACGTGCTCAAAACCCGGCGGATAGAAGCGTGAATTCGCCGCCGAGTAAATTGCGTTTCGTACCGTCCGCCGACGCCGGGAGGAATGTTTTTTCGCCCATGGCCGGATCATAGCGGGCCGGCGCCCCTCAGCAGCACGTCGAGGCCGATCGCCATCACCTTTGCCGAGTCCAGCATGTCGGCAATGCCGACCCATTCGTCGGGCCGGTGGGCGAGATCGAGAATGCCCGGGCCATAGGCGATGCAGTCATAGATGTGGCCGATGCGGGCGATGTGCTTCTGGTCATAGGTGCCGGGCGAAATCACATAATCCGGCTCGCGGTCGAATATCTCCATGATGCCTTGCGCGACCGCCTTAACCACCGGCGCGTCGCGCTCGGTCATCAGCGGCAGCACCTCCATCAGATCGCGGATTTCGTAATCGAACTTTTTGCGCTCGCGCTTCAGCCGTTCCAGAATATCGGTCACCTCGCTCTTGACCGCAGCGAGATCCTCTTCGAGCAGGAAGCGGCGGTCGATGGTCAGCCGGCAGGAATCGGGCACGTTGGGCGAGGGCAGGCCGGGCCGGAAATCCTCCGTCTGGCCGCCATGGATCGAGTTGATGTTCATGGTCGAGCGTTTTGCGCCTTCGGGCACGACCGGCATGCGCGTCATCTTGCGGTCGAGCGCCGGAAACAATTCGTCTTCGAAGGCCCGCAGCACGGCGCCCATATGGCGCACTGCGTTGTCGCCGAGGAACGGCATCGAGCCGTGCGCGATCTCGCCCTTGGTCTCGATCTCCGCCCACCAGACGCCGCGATGGCCAAGGCAGATGCGATCCTTGTTGAGCGGCTCGGGAATGATGACGTGGTCGACCTTCGGCCTGGAGAAATAGCCGAGCTTCGCCAGATGCGCGACGCCGCCAAAGCCGCCGGACTCCTCGTCGACCGTGCCTGAAATCTCGATGGCGCCGGGAAAATCGGGAAAGACCTCCATGAAGGCTTCAGCGGCGATGATCGAGGCGGCAAGCCCGCCTTTCATGTCGCATGCGCCGCGGCCATAGACCTTGCCATCCCTGACGATGCCGGCGAACGGATCGAGGCTCCAGCCGTCGCCGGGCTCGACGACGTCGATATGCGAATTGAAGTGCACGCAAGCACCCGGCGCCCGGCCATCGAAACGGGCGACGACGTTGACGCGCGGATAATGGTCAGTGTCGCCAGGCGTGCCTTCAGCACGGATGAATTCGATCTCAAAACCGCGCTTCTTCAGCCGCGCGCCGATATATTCGGCACATGGCCGATAGGCTTCGCCGGGCGGATTGATGGTCGGAAAGCGGATCAGATCCGCAGTCAGTGCAACCAGATCATCGGCTCGGTCATCGATAGCCTTGAGGAGCCGTTCGTTCGGTTCGTTCATTCGGCGAATTGAGCAGCGGATGAGGGGGTTTTGCAAGCCCGATGGCGAATTGCGAGGCGATTGCGTGTCGTTACAGCAACTATTGCGGGAAATCGTTCAAATTCGCTGCTTTGGATTGGTGAAATTGTCAGGGAGTGGGTGTTAGCTCGCTGGCTTGCCATCAAAACGCTGGAGAACAGCGCGAGGGCAGGCAGGCAAGGGGCATCAAAGGGGTTTGATTGCATGAAAAACACTGTTCTCATGGCAGCGGCATTGATGGCGATGCTGTTCGGTTCGTCGTTCGAGAGCCGGGCGGCCAGCCTGGTCGCGAACATCGATATTTCCTCACAGACGATGACGGTAAGATACGGGCTTTCGTATTACCGGTGGAGCGTTTCCACCGCCCGCAAAGGCTACATCACGCCGCGCGGCAGCTATCGCCCACAGCGGACGGCCCGGATGTGGTATTCGCGCAAATACGACATGTCGCCGATGCCCTATTCGGTGTTCTTCCGCGGCGGCTATGCTATCCACGGCACCGGCGCGATCCGGCAATTGGGGCGCCCGGCATCGCATGGCTGTGTGCGCCTCCACCCCAGCAACGCCGCCGCGTTCTATTCGATGGTGCGCAAAGCCGGCTTCGGCAATACGCGGATTCTCGTGACGAATTAGGGCCTGCTCCTCGGCCCGCAATAAAAAACCCGCCGGAGCGGCGGGTTCGTCGGGGCCAAATAGCACCATACCGAAGTTAATAGCATAGCTGCCGGCACAAAGCAAGAACAAAATAGGGCCTGTGCCCAAAAAGATCGTTCCGCTCAGGCGGCTTTGTCGCGCACTGTCGCCGGCCGACGCTTTTTGCGGCCGCTGATCTCCCAGCGCTTGTGGAACCACATCCACTGGCCGGGGTCTTCTCGCACCCAGCGCTCGACCACGTCGTTGAGAAGCTGGGTGGTGGCGCGGACGTCGACACTGCCGCCGGCGGTGCGCGGCAAGGTGAGCTTGTCCTCGATCTCGAGCCGGAAACGGTTGTTCGGCAGGCGCACGCAGCGCGCCGGGTAGACATCGCAATCATAGTGCCGCGCCAGGGTGCCGAGAACCCGGTTGCTCTCGCAGGGGCGGCCGAAGAATGTCGTCTCGAGCCCGCCCGTGAATTTCTGGTCGACCAGCACGCCGATATTGCCGCCTTTCTCCAGGATGGCCGCAAGCGCGAACGAGGCACCGGTCGAAGACGGCAGCAGCGATCCCATGCTCGAGCGGCGGGTCGAGAGGATGTAGTCGGCGAGGTAAGGGTTGTTGGGCGGGCGAAAGAGCGCCGTGATGTTCATGCCGAAGGTCGCCGCCGCCACTGGCAGCAGCTCGAAATTGCCGAGATGCCCGGTGAAGACGATATGCGGCTTGTCCTCGCCGGCAATGCGCACGAAATGCTCCACGCCCTTGACCTCGACACGGCCCGGCTTCGTCGCAGTGGGATCGTAGTCGAACAAAGCATCGAGAAAGATGTATTCGGTGGCCAGGCGGGCCATGTTGCCCCACATGTCGGAAGCGATCGCCTCGATCTCGGCATCGCTCTTTTCCGGATAGGCCTTGCGCAGATTGTCCACAGCAACCTGATGGCGCGCTACCCAAGGGCCGATGCGGCGGGCAGCGCGGTCGGCGAAATTGAGCGCCCTGTCGGGCGGCAGCAGGCGCAGCGCGGAGATGATGATCATCGCGACGCGCGCGACCAGCCAGTAGTTGAACTGGCGAAGCCGCCTGCCATAGCGGAATCCCACGTCCCTGCGGATCTTCCTGAAGGCGTTGCCGATCATTTCAGCCGACGCGCAGGATGATCTTGCCGAAGACGTCGCGGCCTTCCATGCGCTTCAGCGCCGCATCGATTCCGTCGAAGCCAACCTCGGTGTCGATCACCGGCGCGACCAGGCCCGCCGCCATCTTCTGCATGGCGTCAGCCATGTTTTCCATGCGGCAGCCGAACGAGCCTAGCAGCTTCAGCTGCTGCTGGAACAACTGCATCAAATTGATCTGCGTCGACACGCCGGAGGTCGAGCCGCAGGTGACCAGCCGACCGCCGCGTTTGAGGCACAGCATCGAGGCGGCAAATGTGTCGGCGCCGACATGCTCGAACACCACGTCGACGCCCTTCTTCTTGGTCAGCTTGCGCACGACGCCTTCGAAGCGGTCGTCGCGGTAATTGATGACGTGGTCGGCGCCGAGCGCCTTGGCCTTGTCGATCTTGTCGTTCGAGCCGACGGTGGTGATGACCGTGCAGCCCATCTTCTTGGCCAGCTGAATCGCGGCGGAGCCGATGCCGGAGCCGCCGGCATGGACCAGTATCGTCTCGCCGGGCTGCAGCCGGGCATTGTCGAACAGCATGTGCTCGACCGTGCCGAAGGTGACAGGCGCCACCGCCGCGCCGATTTCGCTCACGCCGGGCGGAGCTGGGACCAGAAGGCGCGCCGGCAGGTTGATCTTTTCCTGCGCAAAGCCGTCGAGATGGAAGCCGTGCACGCCCGAAACATGCTCGCAGAGATTGTCGCGGCCTTCGCGGCAGGCGCGGCAAAGACCGCAGGTGCGGGCGCCATAGATCGACACCAATTGCCCGGTCACAAGGCTGGAAACGCCTGGGCCGACCGCCTCGACCTCGCCCGAGGCCTCGGCGCCGACAACCAGCGGCAGCTTGCGCTTGGCGAAGGCCATGCCGCGCCAGCCCCAGACATCGATATGGTTCAGCGCCACGGCCTTGATGCGCAGCGTCACCTCGCCGAGCAAAGGCGGCGGCGGCGGCGGCAGGTCCACCGTTTCAAGGCGGCGGTCCTCGATAAGTTGCAATGCGCGCATGGTGCCTGTCGGTTCAGTCTGGCTGAAAAAGGTCGCTTAGACCGGTTCCCGCGCCATGACAAGGCAGGTGTTCTGGCCGCCGAAGCCGAAGGAGTTCGACAGGACCGTGCCGACCTCGGCGTTGCGCTTGGTGTTCGGCACCACGTCGAGGACGATCGCCGGGTCGGGATTGTCGTAGTTGATGGTCGGCGGAATGACGCTTTCGCGCATCGTCATCAGCGAAAATGCTGCCTCGACAGCACCGGCAGCCGATAGGGTATGGCCGATCATCGACTTGTTCGACGAGACCGGCATTGACGAGATCCGCTCGCCGAACACCGTCGACAGC
Organism: Mesorhizobium sp. M0698; assembly: GCF_040320455.1. Taxonomy (NCBI): domain Bacteria; kingdom Pseudomonadati; phylum Pseudomonadota; class Alphaproteobacteria; order Hyphomicrobiales; family Phyllobacteriaceae; genus Mesorhizobium; species Mesorhizobium sp. M0698. The sequence goes on from NZ_JAMYPQ010000001.1 coordinate 583,998, forward strand.
GACAAATGCTCCATCTTGTCGTTTTCGGGCGTCGAGGTGCCATGGGCGTTGACATAATCGATCCCGTCCTCGCTCAAGCCGGCATCGGCAAGAGCGGCGCGCACCGCCGCGATCGCCGGCGAACCGTCCGGCTTGGAGCGGGTGCGATGGAAGTCGTCGGCCTTTTCGCCGCAGCCGCGCAATATGCCGAGAACGGTGGCGCCGCGGGCAAGTGCTGCCTCCAGCGATTCCAGCACCAGGGCGCCCGAGCCTTCGGCGAGCACGAAGCCGTCGCGATCCTTGGAGAAGGGTTTTGAGGCCTTTTCAGGGATGTCGTTATGGGTGGAGAGCGCGGACAGAAGCGAGAAGCGGATCAGCGCCTCGGCGGTCGCCGAGCCGTCGGCGCCGATCGACAGCGCCCTGTCGCATTCGCCGCGGCGGATCGCCTCGACGCCGAGCTGGATCGCCGTGGCGCCCGAAGCGCAGGCTGTCGACAGCGTGATCGGCAGGCCGCGCGTGCCGAAACGGTCGGCAAGCCGGTCGGCAATCGAGCCGAACTGGGTGGTCTCGAAGATGTCGAGTTCCCTGAGGCCGCGCGCCACCCGCAGCAGCCTCTCGGCACCGGTGTCGTGCGTGTCGGAATTGTAGAGCGAAAAGCGCTCGCTCCAGTCGAGCTCGACCGGCGGCGAAGCGAGGAACAGCGGTCCGCCGAAATCGCCGGCATCGAGGCCTGCCTCCGACATCGCTTCCTGGGCGGCGGTTTCGGCAAGCTCATAGGTGAGGAGACTGGCGCCCTTGGAGCTCGACGGCAGGAAGTCGACCATGCCGGAGATGCGGGTGTTGAGATGATCGACCGGGAAGCGGGTGATCGGATGGATGCCGGATTTGCCCGATGTCAGCGCCGCCCAATTGTCGGCTTTGCCGACACCGAGCGACGTCACCACGCCGATGCCGGTGACGGCGACGATGGGCCTGCCCATGTGGTCGTTCAGATTGGCCATTTGTTGTCCAAAAACCTGTTTCTCTTGGAGCGTCGGATCGCCCGAAAACCGCGTCACACTTTTCGGTCCGATGCTCTAGGCGGCTTTGATCAGCGCCATGCCCTCGAATTGGTGATAGCCGATCGCCGTTGCAAGGACGGTCTTCGGGACACCGGCAAACGGTTTTTCGACTGTGGCGTCGAAGACAGGGTAAGCGGCCTTGCGGTCGACAGCCAGGGCCGCCAGCGCAACGGCAAAGGGGAACTGCGCTTCCTTCATGTGGCCGGTCAACGTCGAAAAGCCGCGTGCGGCGATCGCCGGATTGGCGTCGAGCGCCGATTTCTCGGCGGCGGTCGCGGCATGGGCGCCCGAAGCGCCGGAGATCGCGAGCAGCTCGCCATTCGGCAATGCGGCCTGCTTCAGCAGCGTGTCGATCTCGCCATCGAGTTCGCCCCGCCGGCGCCTGGCGCGGCCGGACAGGACCGGGCCGAGTTCCGCATAGATCTTCCGGCCACGGCTTTCCGCATGCTCGCGTTGCTCCAGGACGAGAAACGCGCCGCCGGATCCGGTCACCACGCCGCCGCCTTCGGCACCTTGCCTTTGCCAGACCGGCCGCCACGCCCCGCGATGCAGGTAGCCGGCCAGTTCATAGCCGAGCAGCATGTCGGAATGTTCGGTCTGGAAAGCGCCGCCGACCAGTATATGCGTCGACTGGCCGGAGCGGATGCGCGCGGCCGCCGTCTCGACAGCGGCAACGCCGGCACCTTCCTCGCCCATGAAGGTGCGCGACGATCCCGTCACCTTGTGGACGATCGAGATGTTGCCGGCGAGCAGGTTGGAGAGCTGTGCCAGAAACAGCGTGGGGCGCAATTCCGTGGTCAGCTTCTCGTTGAGCAGCACGTCGCGGTCATTGCGGCTTTCCGATGCTGCGAGAATGGCCGCGTCGACCGCCTCGTCGCGCTCGCCGCCGCCGGCGGCCACCACCATGTCCATGGTCGCGCAGAGTTCGTCATTGCCCTTGATGCCGGCATCGTCGAGCGCAAGGCCGGCCGCATAGGTGCCGAGCCTCTGCCAGGTCTCCATCTGCCGCTGGTCGCCACGCTTGGCGATCTGCAGGTTCCAGTCGATCTCCGGCAGCGGGTGGACCGTATAGGGCGAGAAGCGCGAGGCCTCCAGAACCGGTTCAAGGCGCGGCTGGACGAGCTTTTGCCAATGCGCATCCGGACCCTCGCCCAACGACGAGACAAGGCCGATGCCTGATATGACGACGTCGCGGGGGTTCATGGGCGGCTGTTGTGGGTGAGGGCGCGTCAAGCGCTGTGCTTAGATGGCGTTCTTGGCGGCGACGAGCGCGTCGATCTTGGCGCACAGGTTCTTCATGACGAAATAGTCGTCGGTCGAGGCCTTGCCGTCATTGACCTCCTGCGTCCACTTTTCCAACGGCACCTTGATGCCGAATTCCTTGTCGATGGCAAAGACGATGTCGAGGAAGTCGAGGCTGTCTATGCCGAGATCGTCGATGGTGTGGCTTTCGGGCGTGATCGTCTCGATGTCGATCTCGCTGGTGTCGGCGATGATCTTGGCGACTTTGTCGAACGTGGTGGACAAGGGCTTTTCCTTCGATTGCGGGCGGAATCTGTCCGCATGTGTTTTGGGCTGTCTAATCGGTTTTTCCGGGCAGGAAAAGGCCTGATACGCCGGGCGCAGATGGGATTGCTGCCCAGGCAGAGCAAGATGAGATCGGAATCCAACCACGGCTTCTCGTGGCAGTGGCATTTCGGCAACACCTATCTCGCTCGACGCGAGGAGCGACCGGCCCGGTCAGAAGGTAACGCGGCCGAGCACGCGCAGTCCGTCGCCTTGCGGCTCGACGACCACGGCTTCGCCTTCGCGCGGCGAGATGCCGGTCAATTCCTTGATGTCTTCGAGATGCGTGACCATGACCAGATTGTCGGAGCCGGAATAGCCGCGGATCTCTGCCAGGATCGCAGCGATCTGAGCGGCCTTCTCCTTTTCGTCGGTCTTCAGCAGGTCAAGCGGTGCGAACGGCTCCGGCTCGCTTTCGAAAGCGATGCGGGCGGTCTCGAGGCAGCGGCAATAACGGCTGGACAGCACGCGCTCGACCGGTGCCGCGCGGGCGCCAAACAGCGCGCCGATCTTGCGCGCCTGTTGCTTGCCGCGCTCCGAGAGATTGACCTGGGTGGCGCATTTGCCGAGGTCGAAATTGGCCGCATCGGTGGTGCCTGTGACCATGGCATGGCGAAGCAGCACGACGTGCCCGCCGTCGCGCAGCAGCGCCCAGCCGGCTTCCGTCGCATGGGCTGTGGCGGAAACGGCAAGCAACAGCAGCGCCAGCACAAATCGAAGCATCAGACATCCTTTTCGGGTGACCGGCAGGCAGGTCCCCGGTGACCGGCATATAGGGACGGCAAAGCCGGCTGAAAGACAAGCCGAGTGCAACCTGCGGCCGAGACGCCTATTTCTTCGCTATCTGCTTCTTCACCAGATCGATCTTGCGGTCGGTCAGCGGGATCGGGAGTGTGTAGCCGGCTTCGGTAAAGCCCTGCTTGGCGTTCTCGAAGAATTCGATCGCCTTTTGGAATTCGGCATTGCCGCCGCCATAGCTGCCGCGGTTCCAGTGGACGTCGCCGAGATTGTTCTGCTCGAAGGCCCATTGCATCGGCTGGCTTTCGCGGGTGAAGACCTTGAGCGTTGCCTCGAAGGCGGCTTCGGCTTCGTCCAGATATTTGCCGGTGCGTTCGAGATTGCCGAGATTGATCAGGCTCATGCCGATGCCGTTCTGCGCGTTTGCCCAGTCGACGGGCGAGGTCTCGAAGGTCAGTACCTCCAGCGCCGCCCGGCGCGCGGCGATCGATGCGGCCAGTTTGCGGGGATCGGCCTCGCTCATGCTTAGCCATTGCAGCGCCGAGCCTAGACCGGCCTGCGCCAGTGCCCATTGCCGCGGCGTCGTCTCGCGCTTGTATTCGCGCAGCGCATCGCGATAGGCCTCGATCGCCTCCTCGTAATGCACCGGCTTGTCGGTCACGCCGCCGAGCAGTTGCAGCGTGTTGGCGAGATTGTAGTGGGTCATCGCCCAGTCGAGCGGAAACTCCTTTTTGGTATAGACGCGCCGTGCCGCCCGGTATGCAGCAGCCGATTGCTCAAGCCTGGCAGGATCGCGCGTGCGCTGGCCGAGCGTCTGGTAGATCGAGCCGAGATTGTTCTCCGCCGAAGCCCAATCCGTCGGAAAACGTTGGCGTGTGAATATGGTCAGCGCGTCGCCATAGGCGGCAGCCGCCTCTTCGAGCAGGCCGGTGCCGAAATCGAAACGGGCAGCACTGCTCAGCGCGTTACCGAGATTGAGACGGCTGCTCGCCCAGGAGAGCGGGAAGGTGTCGCGGGTGCGGATTTCGAGCGCGGCGCGGAATGCCGCGGCTGCCTCGTCGATTTTTGCCTTGTCGTTGCGTTGCGTGCCGAGAGACACCAGCGTGTTGCCGAGATTGTTCTGGACCATCGCCCACTGAACGGGGGCTTTTTCGCGCGTGTATTCTTCAAGCGCCAGCCGATAGGCGGCCTCGGCCTCAGTCAGGCGCTCGCCGTCCGGTTCGCGCTCCGAAAGCGCGTAAAGCGCAAGGCCAAGGTTGCTTTGCGAGGCGGCCCAGTCCAGCGGGACTTTGTCGCGCGGCCGCTTCTCCAGCGTGGCGCGCATCGCCACCACCGCCTCGTTCAGGCGTTTCGGGTCGCTCTCGCGTTCGCCGATCTTCAACAGCACATTGGCCAGGTTGTTCTGGGCCGCGGCCCAGTTGATGTCGTCCTTCTCGCGCTCGAACACGGCAAGCGAATCGCGAAAGATTTTCGCTGCCTCTTCCAGCCGGTCGGTTTCGCGCTCGCGCTCGCCGATCGTCTGCAGCACCACCGCCATGTTGTTGCGGGTGATTGCCCAGTCGCGGTTCTGCTCGCCATTGGGGATGAAATTCAGGATGATGCGGTAGGCGTCGATGGCGCGCTGCAGCGCTTGCCTGTCGCCGGTGGCGTTGCCATGCGCGTTCAGCGCTTCCGCCTCCTGGTTCTTGTAGTTCCAGCGCAGCCTGTCGTCCCATTTCTCGACCAGCGAGAAGGCCTTGCCGTAATCGTTGGCGGCCGACAGATAGTCGAAGACCAGCGCCGAAGCGTCGGCGCGCCTGGCATAGACCGTCGCGTCGGCAAGACGCTTCTGCCTGACCAGATCCTCTGCCCGATCGACCACGCCGCTGGCCTGCTCGACCCGGCCCACCGCCTGGTCGAGGAAGTTGCGCGCGGTGACGATGGCGCCCTGGCCGATCGCCTTGTCGGCCGAGGCGACGAGGCGGCTGATCTCGGGGTCGTCGGTGCGCAGCGCGTTGCGCTCGGAGATCATCTTCTTCAGGCGCTCGGCCTGCGCATCGAGCAGCTTTTGCAGGTCGGTGGGGTCCTCCGGCATCTTTTCGGTGCCGAGCGCCTTCAGCACGCCATAAAGCGCGTCGAGCGGCACGCCGTCCTGCAGCGAGGCCAGTTCGACCTGTGCCCGCTTGGGGTTCGGCAACTCGGCGATCGTCAGCAGCAATTGCCGCCGCTCGCCGGTGATCAGGTCGTCGTCGCCGGTCGGCTCCTGCGGTGCAACGCCGAAATAGAGCAGCCGGCGCAGGCTTTCATTGACCCATGGCCGCTGCCTTGCCTTGGTGTCGAGATAGACCTCCTCGGTCACCATGCGCATGACCGAGCCGAACTCGGTGCCCTTCATTGCCGCTAGGTGGCGCAGAAGTGCCGCTGCGTAGGGGCTGTTTTCGCCGACGATGCCGTCGAGTGCCGGCCGCCCCGGCTCGGCGGCAAAGCCGATCACCGTTCCCAGATTTTCCGTCGCGGTCGCGTTTGCCAGTGCCCTGGCACCGCGCACCGGCTCCAATCCGCCGGCGCTGATCGGGGAGGCCGAGGCCGTCGGCGCCCGGCGCAGCACCGCATCCGCCGGAAACGGGTTGGTGCGGCAGGCATCGAGCAACATGATCGTTACCGGCACGGTCGTCTTCAATTCGTCCATGACGGCGGAGATCGGCACCAGGGCCTGATCGGCGTCCTTCAATGAAGAAACGTCGGCGTCGACCGGCACCAGATAGTTTTCGCCGCCGGCCTCGATGCCGTGGCCGGAATAGTAGATCAAGGCGACGTCGGCGTCCTCTGCATCCTCGGCGAAACGCTCGAGGTCGCGCTTCAGCTTTGCCGTGTCGCGGTCGGTTACACTGCGCGCGTCGAAGCCGAGGTCGGTCAGCATCTTGGCGATGTCGCGGGCGTCGTTGGCGGGGTTGGGAAGAGCCGCTATGTGCTGGTATTTCGACTGGCCGACGATCAGCGCCACACCCCTGAGGCTCGCCGGCTCCGCGGCATGAGCCGAGGTCACCACGAGGCAAAGCATGGCGCCGACGAAAGCCGTCAGCCACGCCTGCTTGAAGAAGTGCTGATTTCCGACAAGGCCCATTCGCCGCGTGTCCCCCGACAACCCTGTATAGCGCTGGCATCCAACCATGAGCAAATTCGGGCAAGATCCGAGCGGCCGGATTGTTGGCCGGTACATTCGCGAGGGAAGGGCGATTGCGCCGCCGCCGGGGCTCGCCTATCACGGGAAAAATGTCTCCGCTTACCGAAACCGTCCTCTTCGTTTTCAGTCTTGTCGGGCTCGGCTATCTTGCCGGGTTGACCGGTTATTTGAAGCCGGCGAGCGGCGAGGGCGTATCCGAATTCGCCATCAACGTGGCAATGCCGCTTTTGCTGTTCCAGACCATGGTAAAGGCCGATTTCCACGGCGTGGCGCCGTGGTCGCTATGGGGGGCTTATTTCGCGGCGGTCGCGCTTACCTGGGCTGCCGGCCATCTGGTCATTACGCGCATTTTCGGACGAGACGCCCGCGCCGGCGTCGTCGGCGGCGTATCGTCGTCCTACTCCAACGTCGTCCTGCTCGGCGCGCCCTTCATGATCGGCGTGTTCGGGCCGGCCGGGTTCGAAGTGCTGTCACTGCTCGTCTCCATTCACCTGCCGGTGATGATGATGGCCTCGATCATCCTGTTCGAGATGTTCGGCCGCGGCGGCAGCGAGCCTGTGCATCCGCTCCGCGTCGTCAGGAGCTTTCTCAGGAGGGTATTCATCAATCCGCTGATCATCGGCATACTGGCCGGGCTGGCGTGGCGCTTCACCGGTGCGCCGCTGCCGGTGCTTGCGACGCGGCTGAGCGACGCGCTGGCCGGCACGGCCGCCCCGGTGGCGCTGTTCGCCATGGGGCTCAGCCTGCGCCGTTTCGGCATTTCCGGCAATGTAAGGCCGGCGCTGGCGCTGTCGGCTCTGAAACTGTTCCTAATGCCGGCGCTGGTTCTCGGCCTGGTCTGGCTGATCGGCCTGCCGCCATTGACGGCCAAGGTGGCGGTCATGGTTGCGGCGTTGCCGTCCGGCATCAATTCCTATCTCATCGCGGTGCAGTTCAACACCGGCCAGGCGCTGGCGTCGAACCAGATGACCATCGCCACCGCCTGTGCGGTCGTGACCACTGCGTTTTGGCTGACCGTGGTCGTCCATGTTTTTGGATAAGAGCCCGGGTTTTTGGATAAGAACCCGGCTGCATCGCTCTCGCTTTGGCTGGCCCAAACCCTATATGCCATCTTGTGATTGCTTGCGGGGCTTGCCCTGGGCTAAGAGCAGTGGCTCTAGCGATGCTATCGCGCACGTCCATTCACGAAATCAGCGACCGGCCCGCCAGGTGCCGAACGGAGGCGAGATCATGCTTCAGAAAACCAGCCATTTCATGCGGCAGGCCAATCTCATCAATGGCGAATGGGTGCAGGCCGATTCAGGCCAGACGGTCGACGTCAACAATCCTGCCACCGGCCTCAAGATCGGCACCGTGCCGAAGTCGGGCAAGGCCGAGACCCGCCGCGCCATCGAGGCCGCCGACGCTGCCTTCAAGACATGGCGCAAGACCACCGCGCTCGAACGCTCGAAGCTGTTGCGCAAGCTGCACGACGCGATGATGGACAATCAGGACGTGCTGGCCGAACTACTAACCATCGAGCAGGGCAAGTCGCTGTTCGAATCGAAGGGCGAGATCGGCTCGGCCGCGTCCTACATATTGTGGTTCGCCGAAGAAGGCCGCCGCACTTATGGCGACGTCGTGCCGTCGCCCTGGGCGGACCGCCGTATCCTGGTGACCAAGGAACCGGTCGGCGTCATCGCCGCTATTACGCCATGGAATTTCCCGTCCTCGATGCTGGCCCGCAAGCTCGGTCCGGCGCTTGCCGCCGGCTGTACCGCCGTGGTTAAGCCGGCGTCGCAGACGCCTTACTCCGGCCTTGCCTGGGGCGCGCTTGCCGAGGAAGTCGGCTTCCCCAAAGGCGTGATCAATATCCTGACCGGCGCCGCCGGTGAGATCGGCGACGAGATCTGTGCCAACCCGCTGGTCAAGAAGATCACCTTCACCGGCTCGACCGAGGTCGGCAAGATCCTGATCCAGAAGTCGTCGGTGACCGTCAAGAAAGTGTCGATGGAGCTCGGTGGCAATGCGCCGTTCATCGTCTTCGACGACGCCGACATCGAGCGGGCCGTCGCTGGCGCCATCACCGCCAAGTACCGCAATTCCGGCCAGACCTGCGTCTGCACCAACCGCTTCCTGGTGCAGGCCGGCATCTATGACCAGTTCGTCGAAAAGTTGGCTGCCGCGAGCGACGGCCTGAAGGTCGGTTCCGGCCTCGAAGACGGCGTCCAGCAGGGGCCGCTGATCGACGAAAAGGCGGTGGAGAAGGTCGAGGAGCTGATTGCCGACGCTACCGCCAAGGGCGGCAAGGTCGTCGCCGGCGGCAAGCGCCACGCGCTCGGCGGCTCGTTCTTCCAGCCGACGGTGATCGCCAATGCGACGCCGAGGATGCGCTTCATGAAGGAAGAGATCTTTGGCCCGGTAGCGCCGGTGTTCAAGTTCGAGACCGAGGAAGAGGCCGTGGCACTCGCCAACGACACCGAATTCGGCCTGGCCTGCTACTTCTACACCGGCGATCTCGGCCGCGCCTTCCGGGTCATGGAAGGGCTCAAATACGGCATGGTCGGCGTCAATGAAGGGCTCATCACCACCCCTGAGGCGCCGTTCGGCGGCGTCAAGGAATCGGGCCTCGGCAAGGAAGGCGGCCATCAGGGCATCGAGGACTATCTCGACACCAAATATGTCTGCATCGGCGGACTTGGTCTCTAGAAGCCTCATGCGGTAATACCGAAAAAGACCCTGAGCCGCTTCGGAAAAGGCCAGGCTGGCGTCGAGCAACGAACTTGCGAGCATGGCGATGAAGGACGGCGAGGTTTTCGGTACGACGCAGGCGGGCGAGGAAGTCCGCCGTTTCACCATTCGTGGCGGCGGCCTTACCGCCAATATTATCGGCCTGGGTGCGATCATCCAGGATCTGCACCTGGCCGGGCACGAGGCGCCATTGGTGCTCGGCTATGATCGTTTCGAGCACTATGAGACGGATACCGCCTTCTTCGGCACTGTCGTCGGGCGCTATGCCAACCGTATCCGCGACGGCCGCTTCACGCTTGCCGGCAAACGCTACCAGACCGAGCGCAATTTCCTCGAAAAGCACACGCTGCATGGCGGTTCGCAAGGTTTTTCGCGCCGTGCCTGGGCGGTTTCGCTGCATGGCAGGGATTTTGTCACGCTGACATTGCACGACCCGGACGGCATGATGGGCTTTCCCGGCGCGCTCGACGTGACCTGCACCTACCGGCTCAAGATCCCCGGCACGCTCAGCGTCGAACTGACCGCCACCTGCGAGGAGCCGACGCTCTGCAATCTCACCCAGCATTCCTATTTCAACCTGGACGACGGCGGCGCCGGCGACATTCTCGATCACCGGTTGATGCTGAATGCCGGCGCCTATCTGCCGGTCGACGCGGATCTCATTCCGACAGGCACGGTAAAGCCGGTCGACGGCACACCTTTCGACTTTCGCCAGGCGCGGCCGCTGCGCATGGAGACCGAGGGCGAGCAACTCCCCTACGACCAGAATTTCTGCCTCGCTTCGACGCGCGGGCCGCTGAAGCAGGCATCGTGGGCGCAAGGCGCGAATTCCGACGTCGAGATGGAGCTCTGGACGACCGAGCCGGGCGTCCAGCTCTATACCGGCCAGTATCTGGCACCGTCCTCGCCTGGACTGGGCGGACGCCAGTACAAGGCGTTTTCAGGCTTCTGCCTGGAACCGCAAATCTGGCCGGATGCGCCGAACCGGCCGTATTTCCCGCAAGCCACGCTGTGGCCGGGCCAGATCTATCATCACGTGACCGAATACCGGTTCAGGCTGCCTTAGGGCATGACCCCCGGAAACCGGCATGGTTTTGCTGCGCTGACCTCCGGTTCGGAAAGGATCATGCAAAATTCAAAGTGTTATAGCGTCCTTTGCGCGTCCAATGACGCGCGGCGCTCTGGAGTCAAAACGCAATCACTCTGAACGACCGACTTCGAACCCTCTCGGACCTTTGACGCCGAGAGCCCTGACGACGCAAGTTGACCCTGAGCTGCCCTTCGTCAGCCCATTTCACTGCCCGATAGCCGACATTTGCGGCACTCGGCACTGGCCCCTTGCTGACCTTCTCCAAGACGAGCCCCAAGCGCAAGTCGTGACCCCAGTGGGGACAATCGACAGGCGCGATCACCCTATGTAGCTGCTTGGCGATCGAGCCTCGAAGTCAACCTGATAGACTTTTGAAATGGGCGGCATAAAGTTCGCTTTTCTGCTTTCAATGAAAGCAACGCGAAATGGCCGAAGAACGCGCCCAACGCCGCCTTGCCGCCATATTGGCTGCCGACGTGGTGGGCTACAGTCGACTTCTGGACCTGGACGAGCAAGGAACGTTGGCCGCTTTAAGGAGGAGGAGGAAGGAAATCCTCGAACCACTCGTCCGCGACCGTCATGGCCGTATTGTGAAAGTGATGGGTGATGGCGTTCTGGTCGAGTTCGGAAGCGCGGTGAACGCCGTGTCATGCGCCGTGGACCTTCAGAAGCGGATGGCGGCCGCAAACGAGGGTGTGACCGCCGACCGGAGAATCTACCTGCATATCGGCATCAATCTGGGCGATGTCGTTGTCGAGGACGGCGATCTGTTCGGCGACGGCGTCATTATCGCAGTGCGGCTCCAGGCAATGGCCGGGGCAGGAGATGTCTGTGTGTCCGGCAGCGTCTACGACCAAGTCAAGCGGAAGCTCGATTGCGGCTTCGACGAACTTGGTCCGCAAGCGATCAAGAACGTCACCGAACCGGTGTCTGTCTACCGGATCCGGCTGTCGACCGCATCGGACGATGGCGGGCTCGCGGAGAAAGCGCCTCTGCAGCTCCCCGCCAAGCCCTCCATTGCCGTCCTCCCCTTTACGAACATGAGCAATGATCCGGAGCAGGAGGCATTTGTCGATGGCCTCACCGAAGACTTGATCACGGATCTGTCGAGGACAAGCGAGTTGTTCGTCATCGCCAGCAACTCGGCATTTGCATACAAAGGCAGGCACGTGGATGTGCGTCGCATCGCGCGAGAACTGGGAGTTCGCCATCTTCTTGAAGGTAGTGCACGGCGGGCCGCTGGACGGGTGCGTATCAACGCCCAACTGATCGACGCGATCGCGGGTGACCACCTTTGGGCCGAAAGATTCGACCGGAGCCTAGAAGATATCTTCGCCGTTCAGGACGAGGTGACCGGCAAGATTGTCGAGGCTCTGGTTGGCCGCCTGATCGCCGCGCCGGCGCGCAACAGACCGAGCAACCTGGAGGCCTATGATCTCTGTGTGCGTGCCCGGGCCCTTGGCCTGCAAACGGCGCTCACCGCGAAAGAGGCCATTTTGCTGCTGAACCGGGCAATCGCGCTCGACCCGGAATACGCGGAGGCGCACCGTTGGCTGGCACTCAACCTCTGGCTGGGCTGGGAGTTCTGGGACGAACCGATGGACCCCAACCGCGCAAGAGCGCTCGCCGAAGCACAGCTGGCGGTCGAACTCGACCCGAACGACGCCGGGAACAGATGGGTATTGGGCGTCATACTGGGACATGAGAGTCGCTGGGTGGAATCGGATGCCGAATTCGATGCTGCCCACGAGTTGGACCCCAACCACGCCGACGCTTGGGCAATGCAGGCCGAGTTGACGACGGAAAAGGGCCGACCTGCCGAAGCCATAGAGCAGGTCCGCAGGGCACTGCGACTCAACCCTCACCCGCCCGGTTGGTATTACTGGATGTTGGGCCAGGCCCAATATGCCATGGGCGACTACGAATCCGCGATCCAAACGCTGCGCAGGTCCGAAACCTATCGCACGACTTCACGACGCCTGCTTGCAGCAAGCCTTGCGCAACTTGGCCGTTTGGAGGAAGCGCGCTGGGAGGCGAAAATGTTCATGATAAGCAATCCGCACTTCACTATCCGGCACTGGTCGGATTCGCAGCCATTCCCAGCCGAAGACGTGCGCCGGCATATCGTGGAAGGTTATCGCATGGCGGGGCTGCCAGAATGACTGTCATTGGTTATACCTTCGGCCTGCTGTCGACAGGCGTCCCAAGGCTGCCGCAGCGAATATTTTGGTCTTCTGACGGAACGAAATTCGCCATATCGTGCGTTTGTTTCGCCTCATGGTGTGCTTGAACATGGCCAGTGAAGACTTTCGGCACCGGATAGCGCGACGCGAGGACCTCGCCTCCATGATTGCGCTCATGGATGCAGCGATCTCCGAACTCCAGAAACCGTTTCTCGACGATGAACAGATCCGATCCAGCCGCGCAATCATGGGGCTGGACACGCAGCTTGTCGATGATGGCACCTATTTCGTCGTGGAGCACGACGGCGTCCTGGCAGGGTGCGGTGGCTGGAGCCGGCGCACGACCATGTATGGTGGTGATCAGTCACCGGGACGCAACGCGGCACTGCTTGATCCAGCCACGGACGCGGCGCGTATCAGAGCCATGTATACGCATCCGGATTTTGTCCGGCGAGGCGTCGGCCGCCTTATCCTTTCGCTGTGTGAACGTGCCGCTAAGGCTGAGGGCTTCCGCCGTGCCGATCTGGCAGCCACGATGGCAGGAGAGCCGCTCTATCGAGCCTGCGGCTACCAACCCGCCGAGAAATTCGTCGATGACCGTGGCGGCGCTCCGGTTCCGATCCTGATGATGAGCAAGACGCTCTGAGCTACGCTCAAAGGCCACTCGCTCGCGGCCGGCACTCGCTCCGGCCAGTATGGCAGGAGGAGGATGCTGGAGATTGAACCAGGCCATCTCGAACGAAACAGGACTTCGCCTGTACTTCCGCTCCATGGTCGAGTCGCGACCGACGTGGAGGTTTTCGCGAACGTCTCGAGATGGCGCACGTGGTAGGGTGGCGCGTTGAGTTTAACCGGATCAAACGACCATCCGCTTCGGGTCCGCATCAGGTCGTAGCGAGAACGACCGCAATGGTGAAGCGCCATGATTGTCAGCAAATGGCGCTCTGTGCTCATTCCCGCCGACTAATTCAAACGGCAAGTTCCGCCCATCTGGGCCATTGGCGGCAGCCAGTCTGATTGAGTTTTGACCCTAATCCTCAAACGCCGCCCTCAGCGTTTCGAACGTCGCAAACACGCACAATGCAGCGCCCTCGGGATTCTTGGTCGGTGGCAGAGCTTCAGCTATCTGGCGGGTTATCTCAGAACCGGCTGGAGCGTTCTTTCGGCTGAGGCGACTTCAAGCCGTGACAGGAGCATTCTGGATCAGCGGGAAGTCGCGCGGCGGTCTCCAGCGCGACCCGCGAGGCTGTCATGGAGAGACTGGGCAGCACGTCCTCCTGCAGCAATTTCTGGCGATTGCGATCCATATAGTCGTTGAAGCCTGCCGTCACGAACGCGCAAGGCACGAAACACGCGCCGATCTCGCGCGACAAGGTCGCCTCAGGGGCGATGGAATGGTTGAGTACATCCGCCCCCATGCCCCGATATGCCAAGGCTTCGGCAGGCGTTGTCAGCCGGGGCCCATAACAATGGGCAGCCACCAACTGCTGTTCGATGCCATAAACGCGGCATTCGGCTGGCCAATGACGGCGGGCCGTTTCGACCAGAACCGCCGCACATCTTGGACACACGATTTGCTTGCCCGAACAGTCAAAGCTCTGACGGTCAGGAAGCAGTGAAAACGGGGTCTGCGTCAGTTCAATGATATCGGCGGTCACCACCATGTCGCCCGGCTGGATCGCCTTGTTGACGGCGCCTACAGTCGAGCAGGCGAGAACTTGCCGTACACCCGCCCGCATCAATACCCAGAACGCGCGGCGATGGCAGGAATGGTCGATACGGTCGCGGGGATTGCCGTGCGAATACATGCACAGCGCGCGTTTTGCTCTCCCTTCCGCTGTGATCGACGCATCGAACTCGAGCAGCTTCCAGTTGTCGGTGCGACCGAAAGGTGTTTCAAAACTCATGTCGCGCCGCAAGGTGCGCACACCATCGAATTCGACATCTTCCGGGAAGGCAAGCCCCCAGTTTGCCGACCCGGTGATGATGGCCAACCCTACCTGAGGGATGTCCGTCGAATGATCCGTCAGATCGTCGGCTGCATGATAATTGGTGGGCATGTTTCCAGTCTCGGTCAGGATTTTTGGCGAAGGGTCACAATCAGGACCACGGCCACGACGATGACGGTCCACAATGTCGAGATCGCCGCAATGGTCGGATCGATCTGATCGCGCAGCGACAGGAACATAAGCTTCGGCATCGTGCTGTTGCGACCGCTTGCGATGAAGATCGAAATCACGGACTCGTCGAGCGAAGTCAGGAACGCCATCAATGTCGCTGACAGCAAGCTGATCCGAAGTTGCGGAACGATGATTCCGCCAATGGACCTGGCCCAGTTTGCACCGAGGCTGCGCGCCGCCTGAACCTGGTTCCAGTCAAAGCGGGCGAGAGCGGGTAGCAACACAATGCAGGCGACCGGAACGGCCAGCACCACATGTCCGACCAGCACACCGAATAGCGTTCCGATCAGATGTTGTGCGGCCAACACAAAGAAGAGACCGATCGCAAGCAGGATACCTGGGGTGATCGAGGGGGTCAGCAGGACGCTCTGGATGGCCGCAGCGGTCTTTCCGCCCAGCCGATTCATTGAAATGCAGGCGAGCAGCGCGAAAGGCACCGCGATCAACGCCGTCAAAGTCCCAAGGATCAAACTCGTTCTGAGCGCGGCCATCCACGTTGCCGAGCCGAAGAAGTTCTCGTACCAGCGCAACGAGTAGGCGTGCGGCGGAAACTCGAGGAGATTCGACGCCGAAAAGGAAAGCGGCACCACCACGAGCGTCGGCAGCATCAGAAATGCCATGACAAGAGCGGCAAAGCTCCAGAGCAAAATGCGGGCGAGCCTGTTTTGCGGATAGGCTTCAAGCATGGGAGGCTTCCACGGTGTTCTGGGCCACCAGACGGCGTGCCGCCAGCAACATCACACCGATCAGCGCCATAAGAACGAGGAGCAGAATGCCCAGGACGCTTGCCGACCCCCAGTCCTGAAAGGTCGATAATGTACGCTCGATCCGGGTAGAGAGCGGATTTACCTTGCCGCCGCCAAGCACCGCCGGCGTGATGAAAAAACCTATGGCGTAGATGAGGACGATGATCGAACCCGAGAAGATGCCGCCCGCCGAAAGCGGCATAATGACTGTGCGGATGACCTGCCTGAGAGTGGCTCCCATGCTCGCAGCCGCGCGAATGAGATTTGGGTCGATATCGCGCATCGCAGCATAAACAGGCAGCAGAAAAAGTGGCAGCATGTAGTGCACCATGCCGATGAGCGTTCCCGTGAAGTTGTAGACCAGCGGCAATGGCTCCGCCGTCAGGCCTGAACCGGTCAAAGCCGCGTTGATCAGGCCGTCGCGCCGCAAGAGCACGAGCCAACCATAGGTACGCACCAGAATAGAGGTCCACAGCGGCAGCATAACGAACGCCATGAGCACGTTGGCCAGCCTTGGTCTGACACTGGCCAGCGCCAGCGCCAGCGGGGTGCCGAGAACAATGCAGCCCGCCAGCGTACCCAAGGACAGTTCGAGGGTCGTGACGAGCGCCGACCACGTCAGTCCGCTCGAAAGGACCTTCTGGTAGTTGCCGACGGTGTACTCACCCCCGGTGGTCAGGAAGGATTGCCGGATGATCCAAAGGATGGGCAGTATCGCCGCCAGTCCAACGATGAACAGCGCCGGGAGCGAAAGTGAAAGAAAAAACCGCCGCTCGCGCCGCGCATCCGCCGCGAGCGCCGGGTCCCGGACGACGATCACGCCATCGCTCCCGGTATCGCGTGAACCTTCGCTGCTGGTGCATATGCGGTCATCCGCTGACCGGCGGCAAGCTCGGCGCAGCCGCCGGCCAGCGCTGCCGGAATGCAGACAAGAACCTCTTGCCCGCCGTCAAGCGCCAGCGTCAAAAGCCAGTTCTCGCCGCGGAACGCTTTGGCGCGCAGTATTCCTTCGAGAGCCACTCCGTCTCCCCCGACGAGCTTCGCATCAAGATGGAAGCTTTCGGCGCGGATCATCAGAGTTTCGCGTGATGCTTCGGCGCCGTCGATTCTGCGCGCTGAGCCCGGGGCCACAATGTTGGCCTCGCCCATGAACTCCGCGACGAAGCGGGTCGATGGACGATCATAAATCCGCTGCGGCGTATCTATCTGCTGGATGCGGCCAGAATTCATCACCGCAATCCGGTCAGACATAATCAGCGCTTCGCGCTGGTCGTGGGTTACATAGATCGTGGTGATCCGTAGATGATCATGCAGACGCCGGATCTCATACTGCATGGTCTCGCGCAGGTTCTTGTCGAGCGCCGACAGCGGCTCGTCCATCAACATCACGCGCGGTTCGAAGACGATAGCCCGCGCCAATGCCACCCGTTGACGTTGGCCGCCGGATAGTGCGGCAATATTGCGCTCCGCCAGACCATCCAGCTTCACGCGGGCCAAGGTATCAAGCGCCCGCTGACGCGCCTCCGCTCTCGGTACCTTGCGCAGCACCAGCGGATACGCGACATTCGCCAGGACATTCATGTGCGGAAACAAGGCGTAATTCTGGAATACTATGCCGATGTCTCGTTTGTCGGGCGGCAGGCGGGTGATGTCTCGATCGCCCAAGAAAAGTTTACCGGAATCCGGCCTGACAAAACCGGCCAGAGCCATGAGTAACGTGGTCTTGCCCGATCCCGATGGTCCAAGCAGCGTGAGGAATTCGCCAGCCTGAATGTCGAGCGAAACATCATCCAGTGCGACGTAGGACCCATAAGCCTTGTGCACGCTTTCGATGGTGATCGCGAGCGACTTCATCATGTGCTCCAGCCTTGAAGCGCATCGCGTTCGACCGGCTTCACGCGACGCGCTTTAGGTTCTTGTTTTCATGCATGTCGTTGTCGCGCTGCACATTTTTGCGCGACATGCGTCAGAGCTGAGAGTCAGCGAGCCATCATTTCATCGAAGGCTCTTTGGGCAGCCTCGCCATTCTTGACCCACCATTCTGAATTGGAAAACACCGAAGTGCCAGCATTTTCAGGTGCGGTCGCAAGGGTCTTCAGACGGTCCTCGGGAATAAGGCCACCCTCATATGCCGCAGGATTGACTGGGCCGTAGGCAATGAAATCGGTCAGCTTGGCAACCCGCGCGGGCTGCGTCATCGCTGCGATGAGCTTCATCGCGGCTTCCTTGTTCGGCGCTCCCTTCGGCACCCCAAGACAGTCCGTGCCGATGACCGAACCCTTGAACGTGTAGTCAGCCGCGCCGCCATCTGCTTTCACGGTTTGCGCGCGTCCGTTCCAGGTAATGACCAAATCCGCCTCACCGTCTTTCAGCAACTGCGCGGACTGGGCGCCCGAGGTCCACCACACGGCGACATCTGGTTTGATCGCTTCAAGCCGCTTGATGGCGCGCTCTAGCCCTTCCGGGGTGCTGAGCACGGAATAGACGTCCGCCGGTGCCACGCCATCGGAGAGCAGCGCGATCTCGATCGAGTCTTGCGCATTGGCGCGCAACGCGCGACGGCCAGAAAATTTGGCAACATCCCAGAATTCCGCCCATGTCTTCGGCGGGTTCTCGCCATAGGTCTTGGTGTTCCACGACATGACGGTGCCATAGGAGTCAAACGGATAGCAGTAGTCGGACTTCGCACCCTCCGGGACGGATTTCGGATCGATGATCTTGTAGTCGAGTGGCTCCAGCAGCGATTGTGCGGCGGCCTGGGCACCTTCCGGTGAGCCCAGGTGAATGACGTCGGTCGTGACCGCACCCGAGGTGACCTGCATCTTCAAGGCGGCCAGGCCGTCGCTTAGGGTCTCCTCGCGGACATCATAGCCAAGCTCTTTTGCAGCAGGGCCCCACATGGCTTCCTTCATGGCGTTACCATAATCCCCACCTGCGGTCGTGATGGTGACTGTTTGCGCATGAACGGGCAGGGCAGCCGAGATTGCGAATGCTGTTAAGGAAATGCGTAGCCAGGACATAGGTTCTCCTCCCCAACTTTATCAAACATCGCTCAAAAGAGCCATTATTTTGTAATCGTAACGTTACGATTGCATCTCAATGCGCTGGAGTCAAGCTGCTTCCTACGGGAGTTTCGATTGACCGGGATGTCGAATTCGGTAACGTTATGGCGGTCAGCAAATCAGCCGGCGCTTTCGCAAATGAAGTCGGGCGAACAATGGCCAATCTAAAGCAGATCGCCGCGGAACTTTCCCTGTCGGTGACCACGGTTTCCCGCGCTCTGAAAGATGGACCGGAAGTGCAGCCCTCGACCATAGCCCGCGTCAAGGAGGCGGCTAAGCGGGTCGGCTATTTACCAAATCATCATGGTCGCGCGCTCAAAACCGGTCGAACGCAGACGCTGACGGCCGTACTCCCGATGGAAACACGAGACCATCTGTCCGATCTGTTGAAGCTTCCTTTAATCGAAGGCATGACGCTGGCGGCGCGGCAAGCCGGTTATAGTCTGTCCATCTATTCCACCACTCCCGACGACGATCCCGTTGAGAGTGTGCAGCGGCAGCTTCAGGCTCGCAGCGCAGACGGCCTGGTCATCACGCGCCTGGTGTCGGCTGATCCGCGCGTCAAGCTGCTGCTGGATAAACGCATGCCGTTCGTCGCGTTTGGAAGAACCGACATGGATATCGCGTATCCTTATGTCGATGTCGACAATGAACAGATTGCCTACGAGGCGACCCGGCGGCTCATGGATAAGGGCTGTCGACGCATTGCGCTGCAACTTCTCGTTCCGGAGGACCAGGCGAGTGCCATGCGTCTTTCCGGGTATGGAAGGGCAATGGCCGAGGCTGGTATTCCGATCGACCCATCGTTGATCGGTCATGGCATGTTCACCATGGAATCGAGCGCAGGCTGGTTCGATCGCTTGCTGGCGTCATCAGATCCGCCAACGGGCTTGGCGTGCGCCAACGAACTGGGCCTTCTGGGAGCGTTGCACGCTCTCGGCAAGCGGGGTCTTACACCAGGCCGCGACGTCCACATCGTCACCCGTGACAGCACGCGGCTGGCACGCTTCCTGCCGGCAAAGATCGGAGTTCATTCCGTGGATATGGCGGGTGTTGGACGCAAACTTATCGAAGTCCTGGAGAGCCGGATCATCAATCCGCTTGGGCCGGTGGAGACAGTCTTGGTGCAAGGCAGATTCGAGCCGGCCGAATAATCCGGGCTGCCCTCAGGGGGCCACCTCGTCTTGAACCGGCCGGATCAGCGCCTTTGCGGCAACTGCTCCCGCCGCAAGGATGCGATCCGACAATTCCGTCCCTTCCACGGCGCGCGCGAGTTGAAGCGCGCCGATGAGCGTTGCAAACATGCCCAACGCAGCGCCCTCGGGATCCTCGGTCGGCGGCAGAGCTTCGGCTATCTGGCGCACCAGGGATTGAACGCGCTCGGCATAGAGGGCTCGCGTTTCAGGCGGCTGCCGCGCGATTTCCGGCAACAACGCGGCCGAAGCACAACCCTTTCCAGGATTGTCCCGGTGCTCGGCCGATAGATACGTCTCTATGGCCATTTCCGGACCGCCGGCGGCCAACGCTTCCTGCACTTGATGCGACTGCGCGTCCAGCGCCGCCGCCACGCTTTCACGGACGAGCTCCGCCTTGGACTGGAAGTGCGGATAGAAGGCGCCGTTCGTCAGCCCGGCGTCGCTCATGATGGTCGCCAGCCCGGACGCCGCGATGCCGTCAGATCGAAAACGTTCGGCGGCGACCTCCATGATCCGGCTGCGTGACGCGTCTTTTCGGCCCTTTTCGTAGCGCATGGTCTTTCTTTCCTGTCCTGCTATTGCATTATGTTCATAATCTGATATTACGACCATAATTCAATTCGTGGAAATAAGCTAGACCTCTCGAACCTGGAACATCAAAAATGAATGGGAATTCTGAAAAAACCGCAATCGTGACCGGAGCCTCCTCGGGCATCGGCCGCGCCAGCGCCGAGGCCTTGGCGCGGGCGGGTTTCACTGTCTTCGGGACAAGTCGCCGCAAGACCAGTAATGGTCCGGGCGGAGTGACCATGCTGGCATGCGACGTGACCGATGATGCGGCCGTCAATGCGCTCGTTGCCACCGTGCTTGCGCAGACTGGCCGGATCGACCTCCTGGTCAACAATGCCGGTGTCGGTCTGCTAGGAGGCGCCGAGGAATCCTCGGTCGCACAGGTACAAGCCCTATTCGACGTCAATCTGTTCGGCGTCATGCGGATGACCAATGCGGTGTTGCCGTCGATGCGGCGGCGCGGCGAAGGGCGCATCATCAATATCGGCTCGATTCTGGGACTGGTACCCGCGCCATACACAGCTCATTACTCGGCGGTCAAGCACGCGCTCGAAGGCTATTCGGAATCGCTCGACCACGAGGTGCGCGCCTTCAACGTCCGCGTTTCCGTCATCGAGCCGGCATTCGTCCGCACCGTCTTCGACCAGAACGGCATCGAGCCGGATTCGCTGTTGAAGGAATACGATCGGGCTCGAGCCGGGTTCAAGGCGCTGCTGGGCGATGTGATGCCCAAGGCCGATCGGCCGGAAGTGGTGGCGGATGTGGTTGTCAAGGCAGCGACCGATGCCCGTCCGCGGCGGCGCTATACCGCTGGTAAGGCAGCGCGCCAGGTCAGCCTGCTGCGCCGCTTTGCCCCCGCGGGGATTTTCGACAAGAGCCTGCGCAAGCAGTTCCGACTGCCGGTCTGAACAACGGCGAGCCAGAGGATTTCACGCACATGCGACTAGCAACTACGACACATTTGGCCAGGCCCTTCGAAACGGAGGCGCCAAGCATGACACATAGATCCAATCGGTCGCCGCGTTCACCGGCGTTGTTCCAGGACGCGCCAACGCGCTCGGTCGATGTCGGCGGCATAGCTTTTGCGTACAGGGAACTCGGGCCCAGGACGGGCGTGCCGGTGATCCTGCTCAACCATCTGGCTGCTCAGCTGGACAATTTTGATCCGCGCATCGTCGATGGCCTCGCTGCGACCCGGCGGGTGATTGCCTTCGACAATCGCGGCATCGGTGCTTCGGGTGGCAAAACTCCGTCGACCATTTCCGGCATGGCGCGGGATGCGGTCGCCTTTGTCCGGGCGCTGGGGTTCGAAGAAGTCGATCTCTTCGGCTTTTCACTCGGCGGCTTCGTGGCGCAAGAGATTGTGCTGACCGAGCCCAAGCTTGTGCGCAAACTCATCCTGGCTGGCACGGGGCCGGCCGGTGGGCAAGGCATCGACAGGGTGACGCCGCTGACGATCGTGGACATGATCAAGGGCGCGCTGACTTTTCGGGATCCGAAGTACTATCTCTTCTTCACAAGAACGCCGAATGGCCGCCGCGCCGCAAACGCATTTCTGCGACGGTTGAAAGAGCGCCGGAATAACCGGGACAAAGCGGTATCGCTGAGTGCGTTCGGCGCGCAACTCAAGGCGATCAAGGCCTACGGACTCCAGGCGCCACAAGACCTGAGCACCATCCGCATTCCCACTTTGGTTGCGAATGGCGACCAGGACAGGATGGTGCCGAGCAGCAATACCTATGATCTCGCCGGGCGTATCCCGGGGGCGCATCTGGTTATCTATCCGGATGCCGGGCATGGCGGGGTATTTCAGAACTACGCCGATTTTGTCCCGAAAGCCCTGTCCTTCCTCGAGGCTGAGGCCTTGCCGCAGGGCGGCCATGCAGCTGAAAACGTTCGGCTTGTTTCGTCCCGAACAACAACAGACATTCTTAGAAAGTAACTGCCATGAAGGCATTCGTTGTCGATAAGTATAATAAAAAGGGCACCCTGAGGCTGGCCGAAATGCCGGAGCCGGAGCTCCAGGACAGCGATGTCTTGGTCGAGGTCCATGCCGCAGGGGTGAACCTGCTCGATTCCAAGGTCACAACCGGAGAATTCAAGCTCATCTTGCCCTACCGCCGGCCCTTCATCCTGGGCCACGACGTGGCTGGGAAGGTTATCCGCGTGGGATCGAAAGTCAGCAAGTTCAAGGCAGGCGACGAGGTCTATGCGCGGCCGCGCGATGGCCGGATTGGGACATTCGCCGAATTCATTGCCGTGAATGAGGCCGACGTAGCCTTGAGGCCCGAGAATCTCAGTATGGAAGAGGCGGCGTCGATTCCCCTGGTCGGTCTCACCGCCTGGCAGACGCTCATCGAACGGGCAAACCTGAAGAAGGGACAGAAGGTCTTCATTCAGGCTGGTTCCGGCGGCGTCGGGACATTTGCTATTCAGTTAGCCAAGCACCTCGGCGCGACCGTTGCGACAACCGCGAGCGCGGCGAGTGCCGATCTGGTCAAAAGTCTCGGCGCCGATGTCGTCGTCGATTACAGGAAAGACGACTTCGAGAAAGTTCTGTCGGGCTACGATGTCGTCTTGAACAGCCAGGACGCCAAGACACTGGAAGAATCCCTGAGCGTGCTGAAACCGGGTGGCAAGCTCATCTCCATCTCCGGTCCACCGGATCCCGAATTTGCCAGGGAAAAGGGACTGAACTTGATGCTGAGGCTGGTGCTGCGCTTCCTGAGTCGCGGAATTCGGGCCAAAGCCAAGCGCCGCGGCGTGCAGTTTTCGTTCCTTTTCATGTGGGCGCAGGGCGATCAGCTGAGCAAAATCACCGCTCTCATCGAAGCCGGCGCGATCCGCCCGGTTGTGGATCGGGTCTTTCCATTCGAAGCGACCAATGACGCTCTGGCCTATGTCGAAACAGGACGCGCCAAGGGCAAGGTCGTCATCAAGGTCAGATAGCAGTTGCCTCGAACGCAGCCTTGAGCGTCTCGAACGGCGCCAGGGCGCCGCGCACCTGCACGACGGCGGCGGCGACGCGATGGGCGCGCAGCACCGCCTCTGCCGGGGCATGGCTGGCAAGGCGAGCGGCGAGATAGGCGCCGTTGAAGGAGTCGCCGGCGCCGGTGGTGTCGACCGGGGTGGCGACGTGTACCGCCGGCACCGATTGCAAGGTTCCGTTTTGCGCGATCAGCGCCGGTTCCTCGCCGTTCTTGACGACGACTTCGCCGACCAGCTTTCGCAGCCGTTCAGCTGTTTTCTGCGGTGTCGTATCACCAAACAGCATCTGCTCGTCGGGAAAGGTCGGGAGCGCGATGTCGGCGACGGCGAGCGCCTCGAGGATCGCGGCCTGCGCTTCCTCGCTTTGGCGCCATAGCCGCGGCCGGTAGTTGGGATCGAAGGCGATCAGCGAGCCGGCCGCGCGCGCCTTGGCCACGGCCGTCAGCAGCACCGTGCGTGCGTCGTCGTCGAGGATTGCCAAAGTTATACCGGAAAAATAGACAAGCGCCTGGTTTTCAAGGCTTTTCTGCAAAGCGGCTGGGTCCGAAGCCAACTGCCTTGCGGCCGCATCGGCCCGCCAATAGGTGAAAGAACGTTCGGCGCCGGTCAGCGTGATCGCATAGAGGCCGGGGCGGGCGCCCGCTATCACCGGGCTGGCGCCGATGCCGATGCCGTTCTCGGCCAGGAACTTGATCTGGTCGCGTGAGAACGGGTCGTCGCCGAAGGCCGACACATAGGTCGCCGGCCGGTCGCCGCTCAAGGCATGCAGCGCCCATAAAGTGTTGAACGTGTCGCCGGCAAAGCCCATGCGCCAGTTCGGCCCGGCCTGGCCCGAAAGCTCGAGCATGCACTCGCCGATCGAGGCGATGCCGTTTCCTGCCATGAAGCACTCCTCCATCCTGCAATTGCGGTGCTGTAGCTTTTTGCAACCGGCAGCGCCATGCTTGGCAACGGCGGATTCTTGCACTGGGCGCGATTTCCCACAGGGGCGTGGGACGCGATCTGCCCAGCGAAACGTTATCCGCAGAACAGGAATGGGTTTGGCATCGTTATGGCGTTATCTTCTTGGAGGCCTCGGCCTGGCTGCCTTGCTCGCCGGCGTGCTGGCAATCGTCTATCTGACGGCGCCGCGTGCGCCGCAACCAAGCTCGGATGTAGGCCGTTCCAAGACGACGGCGAACAAGCTGTTCGTGGCGACTTTCGAGCCCGAGAAAGGCGTCATCCGGCAGGGCGAACTGGAATCCTGGCTGCTCACGCTCAAAACCGTCGAGGGTGCGCCGGTGGAAGGTGCTGCGATAACGATTTCCGGCGGCATGCCGCAGCACAAGCACGGTCTGCCGACCAGCCCGCAGGCGACCGATTACCTCGGCGAGGGACGCTATCGCATCGACGGCGTGAAATTCACGATGAGCGGGTGGTGGCAATTGCATTTTGCCATCTCCGCCGCGGCCGGCTCGGACACTGTCGTCTTC
This sequence comes from Mesorhizobium sp. M0698, assembly GCF_040320455.1. Taxonomy (NCBI): domain Bacteria; kingdom Pseudomonadati; phylum Pseudomonadota; class Alphaproteobacteria; order Hyphomicrobiales; family Phyllobacteriaceae; genus Mesorhizobium; species Mesorhizobium sp. M0698. The sequence goes on from NZ_JAMYPQ010000001.1 coordinate 608,722, forward strand.
AACGTGGTGCTGTGAGCCATAGATGAGCCGGTTTTCCAGTCTTCTCGCGTTGGTGATGGTGGCGGTGCTCGCCGGCTGCGGCAGACCGGAGTTTTCCGACGCCGAGAAGCAGACCATCGCCTCATTGGCGCTGTCGAGGCTGCCGCCGCTGAAGCCCGATACCACCAATCGCTTTGCCGACGTGCCGGCCGCCGCGGCACTCGGCTCGACGCTGTTCTTCGACACCGGGATGAGCGGCGGCGGCACGGTATCCTGCTCGACCTGCCACAAGATCGACCGCCAATTCCAGGACGACCTGCCGCAAGCGGTCGGCGTCGGCCGCACCAACCGGCGGACCATGCCGCTGGCCGGCGTCGCGCATGATCCCTGGTTCTTCTGGGACGGGCGGCGCGACAGCCTGTGGGCGCAAGCGCTGACACCGCTCGAAAATCCGCTGGAGCAGGCCGGCAACCGCGCCGCCTTCGCGCATTACATCAAGGCCCGCTTCGGCGAGCGCTACGAGCGCATCTTCGGGCCGCTGCCGGACCTTTCGGGCGTGCCGGCCAATGCCAGCCCGCTCGGCACCGATGCCGAGAGGGCGGCCTGGAACGCCATGCCCGCCAGCCAAGCCGAGGAGGTCAATCGCGTCTTTGCCAATATCGGCAAGGCGATCGCCGCCTTCGAGCGCTCGATCGCGCCGCCGCAGACGCGCTTCGACCGCTTTGCCATTGATTTGGTGGCCGGCGCCAAGCCGAAAGGCGACGCCGCCTTTTCGTCGGAGGAAATCCTCGGCCTGAAATTGTTCATCGGCAAGGCCAATTGCGTGACGTGCCACAACGGCCCGCGTTTTACCGACGGCAGCTTCCACAACACCGGCGTGCCGCCGGTCGCGGGCCTGCCGCCGGATCGCGGCCGCGTCGACGCGGTGGCGCAGGTCGAGGCCGATCCGTTCAACTGTTTCGGCGCCTTTCGCGACGGCGATGCCAGCGCCTGCCGCGAGTTGCGCTTCATGGTCAAGACCGGGCCGGAACTCGTCCGCGCCTACAAGACGCCGTCGCTGCGCGGTGGCGCCACCCGTCCGCCCTACATGCATGCCGGGCAGTTTTCCTCGCTGGACGAGGTGGTGGCGCATTATTCGAAGGCGCCGGCAAGTGTCGAGGGTGTGTCAGAGGTCCACCCGCTGCAGCTTTCGGATCGCGAACGCGCGGCGCTGGTGGCGTTCCTGAAGACGCTGGCGGAGTGAGGGTGGCGGGGTAGCGATCCTTCGCGCCCCCCTCTGTCCTGCCGGACATCTCCCCCTCTAGTGGGGAGATTGGCAGCTTCGGTGCGCCGTTCACTCCTGCGACGTTTAGAGATTGGCGAAAGCGGCAGTGACAACCGATCTCCCCCCTGGAGGGGGAGATGTCCGGCAGGACAGAGGGGGCGCTGTCCCGCCGGCGTTTCCTACCGATCCTTCACCGTCTCCATCGCGACAAACGTCGAGGTCTGGGCAACGTGCGGCAGGGCGGAGATGCGCTCGCCGAGCACGCGGCGGTAGGCGGCGATGTCGGTGGTGCGGACCTTCAGCAGATAGTCAAAGCTCGACGCCATCATGTGGCACTGCTCGATCTCCGGCACCGCCTGCACGGCGCGGTTGAAGGCGTCGAGCGCGGCCGAGCGGGTGTCAGACAGTTTCACCTGGACGAAGGCGACATGGCCTTCGCCCATGCGCTCGCGGTCGATGATCGCCTGGTAGCCCCTGATGAAGCCGTCCTTCTCCAGCCGTTTCACCCGCGCCTGCACCGGCGTCTTCGACAGGCCGACTTTCGCCGCCAGTTCCGACATGGAAAGCCGGCCATTGCTGCCCAGAGCCGACAGGATGTTCCTGTCGATCCGGTCCAATTGGTCTTCTGTCACTGGATTCCTGGTCGAATTGGAGGTGATCAGTCGTAATGATAGATCGATCGATCTGTCTTGTCGATTTCTTTGGACCGACCGCAATCCCTACTTATGTTAGCTTGCGCCATTCGGTCCGGTGACCGCCGGCCCGCTCCCTTATGCTCGTTCTACAGGACCGCCATGCCAGCGCTCGACACCATCCGCCAGCAGATCCGTGCCAATTATTTGCCCGACGAAGACCAGGCGGTGAAGCGGCTGGCCGAGGCGGCCGGGCTGTCCGTGCAAGACCGCAAGGCGATTTCGGCCCGTGCCGCCGATCTGGTGCGCGCGGTGCGCGGCTCGTCCGATCCGCGGCTGATGGAGGTCTTCCTGTCCGCCTACGGCCTCTCGACCAAGGAGGGCGTGGCGCTGATGTGCCTGGCCGAGGCGCTGCTGCGCGTGCCCGACACCGAGACGATGGACGACCTCATCGCCGATAAGATCGCGCCGCACGACTGGTCGGCACATTCGGGCGGCTCGAGCTCGATCTTCATCAATGCGTCGACCTGGGCGCTGATGCTGACCGGCCGCGTGCTCGACGAAGGCGAGGGCGGCATCGAAGGCACGCTGCGCGCCATGGTGCGCCGGCTCGGCGAGCCGGTCATCCGCAAGGCGGTTGCGGCGGCGATGCGCGAGATGGGCGAGCAGTTCGTGCTCGGCCGCACCATTGCCGAGGCGGTCAGGCGCGGCCGACCGATGACGCAGAAGGGCTATCTCTATTCTTTCGACATGCTGGGCGAGGCGGCCCGCACCGAGGCCGACGCGCTGCGCTACCTCAAGGCCTATGCCGATGCCATCTCTTCGCTCGATGCCGGCGCCAACGGCCCCGACATCCGCCAGAACCACGGCATTTCGGTAAAACTGTCGGCGCTGCATCCGCGCTATGAAGTGACGCAGAAGGAAACGATGCTGCCCGTCATGGCCGAGCGGCTGCTGTCGCTGGCGCTGGCGGCGCGCCATTCGCGCATGGGCCTCAACATCGACGCCGAGGAAGCCGACCGCCTCGATTTGTCGCTCGACGTCATCGAGCGGGTGCTGGCCGAACCGGAGCTTGCCGGCTGGAACGGCTTTGGCGTCGTCGTCCAGGCCTATGGCCCGCGCGCCGCCTTCGTCATCGACTGGCTCTACGAATTGGCGAGGAAATACGACCGCAGCATCATGGTGCGGCTGGTCAAGGGCGCTTATTGGGATACCGAGATCAAGCGGGCGCAGACGCTCGGGCTCGACGGCTATCCGGTTTTTACCCGCAAGGCCAATACCGACGTCTCCTACCTGGCCTGCGCGAAGAAGCTTTTGTCGATGACCGACCGCATCTACCCGCAATTCGCCACCCACAACGCCCACACCGTCGCCGCCATTCTGTCGATGACGACGGACCGCGATACATTCGAGTTCCAGCGGCTGCATGGCATGGGCGAGGCGCTGCATGAGACGGTGCGGCGGACCGAAGGCACGCGCTGCCGCATCTATGCGCCGGTCGGCGCGCATTCCGACCTGCTCGCCTATCTGGTCCGCCGGCTGCTGGAGAACGGCGCCAATTCCTCCTTTGTCCACCAGCTCACCGACGAGGAAGTCGAGCCCGAGGATATTGCTCGCGACCCGCTCGAAACCGTCGAGAAACAGGGTCCCGCCGCCAATCCGGCTATCCCCCGCCCGCCGGCGATCTTCGGTGCGGCCCGCCGCAATTCCAAGGGCTTCGATATCACCGACACGCCGACGCTGGCGGCGATCGACAAGGCCAGGGCCGAGTTCGCCGGGCCGGACCGCTGGCACGCCAAGCCGGTCAGCCGCGCTGCCGGCTATGGCAAGCAGCGTCCGGTGGTCAATCCGGCAAAACCTTCCGAAGTGGTCGGCACGGTGAGCGAGGCCGGCGCCAAGCAGGTCGAGACCGCGGTACGCATAGCGGTGGAGGCACAACCGGCATGGGCAAGACGCCCGGTCGCCGAGCGCGCTGCCATCCTCAACCGGGCGGCCGATCTCTACGAGGCGAACGCCGTCGAGTTCTTTGCGCTCGCCGCCCGCGAAGCCGGCAAGTCGCTCGCCGACGGCGTTGCCGAGGTGCGCGAGGCGGTCGATTTCCTGCGCTACTATGCGGCCGAGGCCGCCAATGCCGAGGCGGGCACCGAGGCGCGCGGCGCCATCGCCTGCATCTCGCCGTGGAATTTTCCGCTCGCCATCTTCACCGGCCAGATTGCAGCGGCACTCGTCACCGGCAATTCGGTGATCGCCAAGCCAGCCGAACAGACGCCGCTGATCGCCTTCCGCGCTGTCCAGCTGCTGCGCGAGGCCGGCGTGCCGGAAGACATCATCCAGCTTCTGCCCGGCGACGGCCCCACGGTCGGCGGCCCGCTGACCGCCGATCCGCGCATTGCCGGCGTCTGCTTCACGGGCTCGACCGAGGTCGCCAAGCTGATCGAAAAGCAGCTCGCCGAGACCGCCGTGCCCGACGCCATGCTGATTGCCGAGACCGGCGGCCTCAACGCCATGATCGTCGATTCCACCGCACTTCCCGAACAGGCGGTGCGCGACATCCTCGCCTCCGCCTTCCAGAGCGCCGGCCAGCGCTGCTCGGCATTGCGCATTCTCTACGTGCAGAAGGACGTCGAGAAGAAGATGCTTGAGATGCTGAAAGGCGCGATGGAAGCGCTCAGCCTCGGCGACCCGTGGCGGATATCGACCGATGTCGGCCCGGTCATCGATGACGAGGCGCAAGCGTCGATCCGTGACTATTGCACCAAAATGGGCCTGCAGGGCCGGCTGATCGCCAAGCTCGAAGCGCCGAAGGACGGCCGCTTCGTTGCGCCGCACGTCTTTCGGGTCAAGGGCATCGAGGAGTTGGAGCGCGAGGTGTTCGGGCCGGTGCTGCATGTCGCCACCTTCGATGCCGACGAGATCGATGCGGTGATCGCTGCGATCAACCGCAAAGGCTATGGCTTGACCTTTGGCCTGCACACCCGCATCGAAGGCCGCGCCCAGCATTTCGTCGATGGCATCCATGCCGGCAACATCTACGTCAACCGCAACCAGATCGGCGCCGTCGTCGGCGCGCAGCCGTTCGGCGGCGAGGGCCTTTCCGGCACCGGGCCGAAGGCCGGCGGGCCACATTATCTCCGGCGCTTCCGCAAGGGGCCGGAAGCCGGCACCCATCTTGCCGAAGGCCGCAAGGTGACGGCGACCGAGCTCGCCGACAATCTGCCGGACCCGGCCTTTGGCGGCTGGTCGACGCGGCCGGATCGCGTCGCCATCCTGAGGAAACATCTGCGCGGCAAGGGTGCCGCGGCTATCGGCACTGCCGCCGGCATCGATTTCGGCCAGGTCGACCTGCCCGGGCCGACCGGTGAGGCCAACACGCTGTCGCTGTCGCCGCGCGGCCGCGTGCTCTGCCTTGGCCCGGACGCAGATACGCTGCTTGCCCAGACGATCCAGGCGCTGGCCGCCGGCAATGCGGTGCTCGCCGTCGCGCCCGGCGCGCCGGCAGCACTTTCGTCACTGACCGGCAAGGGACTGCCGCTGGCGGCCATCGACGGCAGACCGGACCCGGTCGAAGCGCGCTCGCTGCGGGTCGATGTCGTTGCCTTTTCCGGCACGCCCGAGGCCGCGCGCATCGTGCGCAAGGTCATCGCCGAGCGCGCCGGCCCGATCGTGCCGCTGATCAGCGAAGTCTATTATCCGGCCGCCTACGCCCACGAGCGCGCCGTCTGCGTCGACACCACGGCGGCGGGCGGCAATGCCAGCCTGCTGGCCGCTGCGTAGGTTCGCCAGGGCTCGCGTATCGCGGGCAGGGCGGCGCCAACTTTGGTGCCGGCATGGGGACGGTCGCTATCTGATACCGAGCGGCACTTCGAACTGCCAGGCCGAGCGACCGGCTCCGTCTGGAATAGGGGGAAAGGGAGAAGCCCGGCGGACTGCGTCGAGTGCGGCCTTGTCCAGCGCGGCAACACCCGAACTGCCCGTCAGCCTGGCCGACCGGACGCTGCCGTTCGAGCCGACGGTAAAGGCAACCGTAGCTGTGCCGGTGGCGCGCGTGCGTGTCGAATTGAAGGCCCTCACCAGCTTTGACCTGATCTTGCCGGGATAGTTCGTGACGGCTGCATTGCCGATGCCTGATTTGCCGCCCCTGCTGGCGGTCAGGATCTTGCCGTCCTTCCTGCCGTCGGCCATGCCGCGCGCGACATCCGTTTCGTGACGGCCGCCGGAGCCGGTCTTTTTCTTCTTGGAATCGGCTTTCGCAAGTGCCTTGCTCGCCTTCCTGCGCAGGGCCGGCTTTTCAGGCTCGTTTGGTTCGGCCTTCCTGGCCGGCTTGTTCTTTGCGGTTGCCTTCTTCGGCTGCTTGGGCTCCGGCCTGTCCGGCTTCGGTTCTTCCGCCGCGCCGACTGTCTCGGTCGTCTGAACTGTTTCCGCCGGCGCCGGGTCGGCTGGTGCCGGTGCGCTTGTCTCGGCAGCCTCGGCCGTTTCGGCCGCGCTGACTGGCGGCGGCACGGCATTGTCGTCGGCAGACACCAGTCTGTCGGTCGCAAGAACGTCGGGCGATGGGTCCTGGCGCGCCGGCTGCGCAGGTGCTGGTTCGGTGCGATCGGCAGGCGCAGCAGTTTCCGTGGCGGCCTCGTTGACCGGCTCAACCACTTCTTTGTCCGATGTCTCCGCCGCATCGGTGACCGGCTGGAGCGTCTCCTCTGCCGCGGCCGCCTGCGCCTCGACCGTTTCGACCGGCTTGGCGTCGAGCATGGTCACCATCGTCACGTTGGACACTTCCGGATCGTCTCCGACATCGCCGGCCGCCTGCTGCGGGTCGGCGCCGAGCAGCATTTCGCCTTGCTGGTCGGCACCTTCGATGCTTGGCCGGTCGTCCGGCAGCGTGAGGAAGGCCAGCGCCACCGCCACGTGGAATGCGCAAGAGCAGGCGATCGCCACCGTCCAGTTGCGGCGCCGCCGCGTCTGTCGTGCCTGCCGCAATGGCTCCATAGGTACCGCAGTCAAGTCGCCGTCGGCATCGGCGATGTAACTGTCTTCCGGCCTGTCGCGCGGCGAAACACGCAGGGCCCCGCGCGGGATGGCGAAATCCGGATCGTCCGGCTCCGGCGGCAGGAAACCGGCTAGTGGCCACGCCATGGTGTTTCGTGCGAATGCGGGTTCCGGTCCCAAAATTCAGACCCCGAAGGCGATGCCGGTCCTGGTCTGCGTCTTCAGCCCGCGCATGCAGGCATTCGGCTCGGCGCCGGCGCATTCCGTGGCGCTGTTGATCAACACGCGGCTGACCTTGCCGCAATCCGTGCCGGCAAGATCGAAACGCGTCACCTTGGTCTTGCCTGCCGGCAGATCCTTGAAGTCGAGCACGGTCAGCCGGTCGGCGACGCCGGCCTCGTTGAACAGCGCGATCTCGAATGCCGCCTTGGAAAGGTCGGCGCCGAGATTGTTGGTGACCACGAAGGTCAGGCGGCAGCCCTTGTCGGAGGGCCGCGCGCCGTTCAGCTCGAGGATCAGCGCCGGTGCTTGCTGTTGTGTCCACGCCGGAGCCGCCGCAAGCAATATTGCCAGCACCGCGGCGAACAGATGAAGGGATGCCGTCATGCCTTTCATTGTCTCAGCCTCCAAACCTCATCGTCGCCGCCAGCTTCAGGGTGACGCCTGGCTCGTAGACAACACTGGTGGTCGATGCGTTCAGCGGGTTGGCGTATTTGACGTCGAACAGATTGTCGGCGCGGAAATCGACCTTGAAATTGTCGGTCGCCTGGTAGCTGGCGAAGGCATTGACCAGCGTGTAGTCCCTGGCCACCGGGTTGCCCTGCGGCTTGCCGTTGTATTGCACCTCGCCGCCGATGGTCAGCCTGTCCTCGAGGAAGCGAAAGCCGAGTTGCCCGGTGACCTGGGAGGAGGGGACGGTGACAAGGTCCGCCCGTTCGCCTTCATAGGAAATCGTGTGGCCGTCGGTGAACGACGCCGAAAGCCCGGCAAAGCCCCAGGCGGCATCATAGACGCCCTCCATCTCGAAGCCGTGAATCTTGGCCTTGGCGAAATTCTGATACTGGAAGCAGATCGGGATGCCCGGACCGAACGGGCAGCCGCTGGTCGGGTCGAACGGCGAGAGCGTCACGCCGTCGATGTAATCGTCGACATTGTTGTTGAAATAGGCCGCCTTCAGCCGCAGCGCGTCGTCGGCCACAATGACGCCGTTGGTGCTGTAATTGACGCCGAATTCCACGGTCTTGCCGGTTTCAGGCTTGAGATTGGGATTGGGGAGGAACGGGAAGCTGACGCCGGCCGGATGATTGCCGCTGATCAGGGTCTCCGACAGTGAGGGAGAACGGTAGCCTTCCGCATAGGTGCCGTAGAATTGCAGGCCGGAAAGGCTGGCAGTTTCGAAGGGCGAAATGCCCACTGTGATGCGTGGCGACAGCCGGTCGCCAGAGGTTTCGCCGACATCGCTGTCGAGCTTGTAGCTGTCGTAACGCAGCCCGGCGATGACCTCGAGCCAGTCCCAGGTGAGCTTGTCCTGAACGTAAGCGCCGGAGACGTTCCTGTTGCCCGAGGGCGTATAGAAGCTGTCGCCGCCCGCCGTGCCGCCTGTCTCGACATCGTCGCCAACCCAGTCGCCGCCATAGGTCAGCTCATGCGCGATTCCAACGGTCTCGAATCTCGACGTGTTCCAAATGTCGATGCCGGAGGTGCCGATGTCGAACGTCGATTTCGAACCCGCCGGCAAAACCACGGGCAGGCCGGTGACCGGATCAAACCGGTTTTGCGCGACAAGGGTCGTCAGATCGAGCTTGGTCTTGTTGTAAGAGGCATTGATGTGGAGATCGAGCCAGCTCTTGTCTTCGTCGGTGATGTTGTAGCGGGCCGTGAACGTATTCGCCTTCAGGTCGGCGTCGTTCACCGGCGCGCTGCCGCTGGTCTCGGTCCATCCGTCGTTCGAACCGATCCAGCCCAGCTTCAGCTCGCTGTTTTCGCTGGGGCGGATGGTCGTCTTGAGGAGGCCGCTCAAAACGTCGAAGCCGGTGCCCGCTACAGTGTCGCCGCCGCCATGCTTGTAGTCGTCATAGTCGCGGTAGACGATATTGCCGAGCACGTCCCAGTTCTCGTTGATCCGATAGGCGCCGGTGGCGCTGGTGGTCCAGCCTTCGCCGTTGGTTTCGTAGCGCCCGGTCGCGGATGCCGCCCAGGTCTCGTCCGGCTTGAGGAAATCCTGCGCATCCTTGGTGTCGAAAAATACGACGCCGCCGATCGCCCCGGAGCCATAGGTGTTGGCGACCGGGCCGCGGATCACATCGACGGATTTGATCAATTCCGGATCGATGTAGAAGGTCGATTGCGTACCGTGATCCGAGCGCTGGAAATTCTGGCGGGCACCGTCGACGATGACGGAGACGCGGCCGAAATCCTGCAGGCCGCGGATGTTGATGCTGGAGCTGACACGCCTTGCGTCGGCCTGGACGGCGACACCCGGCACACCGAACAGCATTTCGTTGGGCGTGGTCGCCATGCGGCGCTCGAGCTGTTCCTCGTCGACATGGCTGGCTGAAGCAAGCGACTCGATCGCCGTCTCGCCGGTACGGCTGAGGATCAGGATCTTGTCGAGCAGTGTGGTACCCGCCGGGGCCGGCTTTACCTTTTCGGGCTGTTGAGACGGGTCAGTCTGCTGCTGGTCGGCTGCCGGTTGGGCGACCTGCTGGGCGCCGGCCGGTGTGGCGAGCAGCGGGATCGCCGCCGTGCCGGCCAGCAACGCGGCCATTTTGCTTGTCATAGAACAATGTGTCAGGCCGCTGCCCGCCAGCCGTCTCCAATTCGCCAACCCCATGCTGCAACTCCACGAATCCATGTTCGATGCTGGCTGGCTTGGGGCTCGCTGGCATTTTTCATCGCGTCCGGCGTCTTAAATGTTGACTCATTTACTCCGGTATTGCACTGCTAGATAACATGATCATTCGAGTCAAGAATTGAATCGGCATTTCACGCAGGCGCCGAGCCAGATGCCAGGCACAGGAAAGGGATCGAACCCATGAACACGCACAATCCCAGCGACTTTCGCTATCGCGTCCGCCGTTCCGACGAAAATTCCGTCCGTTTCGACCGGGTCCAATCGGCCGTGAGAATGCTGTCCAGCAACACGCTGTTCCAGGGGGAGCACGAGATCGGCATCGAGCATCATGGTGCGCTGTACCGGCTGAAGATCACCCGGCAGGGCAAGCTCATCCTCAACAAGTAGGTGGTAGAAATGGACCAGCGCGTAAAACCCGCCCCGCACGAGATCCGGCGGGCACGGGCAGACAATCCGAAAATGCGCGAGCGCGACCTCGCCGCCCAGCTCGGTATTTCGGAGGCCGAACTGGTCGCCGCGCATTGCGGCGACGGCGTCGTGCGCGTCGAGCCGCATGTCAACGACCTTTTGACTGGCCTCGAAGCTGTCGGTGAGGTGATGGCGCTGACCCGCAACGAAAGCGCGGTGCACGAGAAGATCGGCGTCTACGACAAGGTCGTCACCGGCAATCACAATGCCATGGTGCTCGGCGAGAATATCGACCTGCGTATTTTCCCAAAAGTCTGGTCGCACGGCTTTGCCGTGGAAAAGCGCGATGGCGCCGACATCCGCCGCAGCCTGCAGTTCTTCGACACCGCAGGCGAGGCGGTACACAAGGTGCATCTCAGGCCAGCCTCCAACCTCTACGCCTATCAGAAACTGGTGGCCGGGCTGGAATCGCCGAACCAGGAGCCGACGGTGGCGATTTCAGCGGGCACGGCTGACGAGACCGAGACTGCGGACAACCCGGCGAGCATCGACGATCTGCGCGACCGCTGGAGCCAGCTGACCGACGTGCACCAGTTCTTCGGCATGCTGAAGACACTGAAGATCAGCCGCCGACAGGCGGTGCGAATGGTCGGCCAGGACTACGCTTGGCTGGTCGACAAGGATGCGGTGAACGCCATGTTCAACCACGCCGCTGCTGGCGCCATGCCGATCATGTGCTTTGTCGGCAATCGCGGCTGCATCCAGATCCATTCCGGCCCCGTCGCCTCGATCAAGCCGATGGGACCATGGCTCAACGTGCTCGACCAGACCTTCCATCTGCACCTGCGGACCGACCACATCGATGAGGTCTGGGCCGTGCGCAAGCCGACCAAGGACGGCTATGTCACGTCGCTCGAAGTCTATGGCGCCGACGGCAAGATGATCATCCAGTTCTTCGGTAAGCGGCATGAAGGCGAAAGCGAGCGCGAAGACTGGCGCTTTCTGGCCGAAAACCTGCCGCGTATCCCAAGCCCGACCGCAGCCTGAGGAAAACGACGATGGTTCTTTTCTCCAGGCTGGCATCGGTCTCCAGGTCGGCGCCTGGTCCTGCGGCCGCTGTTTTCCTGGCCTTCGCCGCGCTGATGCCGGCTCAAGCCGCCGAGGGCATCGCGACTTTCGCCGACCGCTCGAGGATCGTGGCCATTGGTGGCTCGATCACCGAGATCGTCTATGCGCTCGGTGAACAGGATCGCCTTGTCGCGCGCGATTCGACCAGCCGCTATCCGCAAGCGGCGGTGGAACTGCCTGATGTCGGCTACATGCGCCAGCTGTCGCCGGAGGGTGTGCTGTCGGTCAATCCGTCGGGCATATTGGCGCTGCACGGCAGCGGACCGAAGGAAGCCGTCGACGTGCTGAAGAAATCGAGCATCCCGTTCATCGAGGTGCCCGAGCGCTATGACAATCAAGGCATTCTCGAAAAGATCCAGATCGTCGGCAAGGCCCTCGGCGTCGGCGCCAAGGCCGATGCCTTGGCCGCCGAGATAGACGCCAAGCTGAAGGCAGCTGAAAAGCAGACCGCCTCGATCAAGGAGCGCAGGCGCATCCTGTTCGTGCTGTCGATGCAGGGCGGCAGGCTGCTTTCCGCCGGCAGCGACACCGCCGCCGACGGCATCATCAAGCTTTCGGGCGGCATCAACGCCATCGACGGCTTTGCCGGCTACAAGCAATTGTCGGACGAGGCCGTCATCACCGCCAGGCCCGACGTGATCCTGATGATGAACAATGCCGGACCGGCCACCGCGGATGACGAACTGTTTTCGAACCCTGCCGTGGCTTCGACGCCGGCGGGTGCCGCCCGCAAGCTGATCCGCATGGACGGCGGCTATCTGCTCGGCTTCGGCCCGCGCACGGCCGACGCCATCCACGACCTTGCCGTCTTGCTCTATGGCGGCCAGGTCACGGATTGAGCGCGATGGCCGATCATTCGATCGCCGGTGCGGCGGGCATCATGGCGACGGCAGCCGAGGGTGACCGTTCGCGGCGCGCCCGCCTCGTCGTCGTGCTGCTCTGCGTCGGGTTGACTATCGCCGTGCTGTTGTCGCTGACCTCCGGCGCATCCGATGCCTCGGCCATCGGCGTCATGCACGACTGGCTGTTCGGCGCGTTGCCCGGCGACGCGGCATTGAGCGCCCGCGACCGCCTGATCATCCATGACATCCGTCTGCCGCGCATCATTATGGGCGTGCTGATCGGCGCATCGCTTGCTGTCTCCGGTGCCGTCATGCAGGGGTTGTTCCGCAATCCGCTGGCCGACCCCGGCCTGATCGGGGTTTCGGCCGGATCGAGCCTCGGTGCGGTCGCCGTCATCGTGCTTGGCTCGACCATGCTGGCGCCGCTGACTACGGCGCTCGGCACGCTGGCTTTGCCGCTGGCTGCGTTCTGCGGCGGGCTGGCGACGACATTGCTGCTCTATCAGGTCGCGACACGGCAAGGCCAGACCTCGGTCGCCACCATGCTGCTCGCCGGCATCGCGCTGGCGGCGCTTGCCATGGCGCTGACCGGCATCCTGATCTTCATGGCCGACGACCGGCAGTTGCGTGACCTGACCTTTTGGCAGCTCGGCTCGCTGGGCGGCGCAACCTGGCAGAAGATCGGCTCGGTCGGGCCGGTCATCGTGCTGGCGCTGGCGGCAATGCCGTTCCTGGCGCGCGGCCTCAACGCGCTGGCGCTCGGCGAGGCCACGGCCGGCCATCTCGGCATTCCGGTGCAGCGGCTGAAATACACCGCGATCGTCGGCGTCTCGGCAGCGGTCGGCGCGTCGGTCGCCGTCAGCGGCGGCATCGGTTTCGTCGGCATCGTCGTGCCGCATCTGCTGCGTCTGCTGATCGGCCCCGATAACCGTTACCTGCTGCCGGCATCGGCCCTGCTTGGTGCGGCGCTGCTGCTTTTGGCCGACGCCGTCGCCCGCACCATCGTCGCGCCGGCCGAATTGCCGATCGGCATCGTCACCGCTGTCGCCGGCGCACCGTTCTTCCTGTGGATACTGCTGCGCAAGCGCGGCGTCATCGACCTGTGAAAGTTTGCCTATGATCGAAGCGCGCGATGTCTCGGTGGCGATCGGCGGCAAGCGCATTGTCGCCAATGTCGATTTCGAGGCGCGGCCCGGCGAAATCGCGGCCATCGTCGGCCCCAACGGTTCGGGCAAGACGACCTTCCTCAGAGCACTGTCCGGCGATCTTGGCTATTCGGGAGAGGTCACCGTCAACGGCCGCAATCTATCGGCGATGAAGCCGATCGAAGCGGCGACGCTGCGCGCCGTGCTGCCGCAGGCGACGACGCTGTCCTTCCCGTTCACCGTGCGTGAGATCGTCAGGCTAGGCCTGGTCGGCGGGCGCTCCGGCGCGTTGCCCGGCGAGGACCAGCGCCTGCCCGCACGGGCGCTGGCGCGCGTCGACCTCGAGGGTTTTGCCGGCCGCTTCTACCAGGAGCTGTCCGGCGGCGAGCAGCAGCGCGTGCAGCTTGCCCGCGTTCTGTGCCAGGTGTGGGAGCCGGTGCTCGACGGCAAGCCGCGCTATTTGTTCCTCGATGAGCCGGTGTCCAGCCTCGACATCAAACACCAGCTGATCATCATGGACATCGCGTGCGATTTCGCCAGACGCGGCGGCGGCGTGGTCGCCATCCTGCACGACCTCAATTTGACGGCGATGTATGCCGACCGGATTTTCGTCATGCATCGCGGCAGGCTCGCCGCTACAGGTTCGCCGCAACAGGTGCTCAGCGACGAGCTGATCGAAAAGGTCTTCGATTGCCGGCTGAAGGTCGGTGTGTTGCCGGCCGCAAACATGCCGTTCGTATTGCCGCAGTCGGTCTGTTGATATCCAGGTGATGCCGGCCCGCAAATGGCGGTTTCCTGCGCTTCCGGCCTTCGCCGGCCGAAGCATTCATGAGAGGCGCGGCAGTTAAGGCTATGGCCGGCGCAGGCCGGTACTCACGTACCCAAACGTACGCTCCGTTCCGGTTCTCGGAACCCACCATTTTCGGCTCGGCCTGACCTGAATCTCAACAGACCTCACCAACTGAGATGCGACCAGAAATCAGGCGGCCGGCGCCCTTTGCACCAGCATGTCGATGCCGAGCAGGTGCCGCACATTCGGGCGCGCCGCCACCAGATCGGCGATCGTGTAGCGCGACAGCACGGCGAAGAAGGCGTTGAGCGCTTCGCGCAATGCCGAATTCAGCGCGCAGCTATCGACCAGCGGACATTCGGCGGCGTCGTTCTCGAAGCACTCGGCCATGGCAAAGCTTTCCTCCGTTACCCGCACGACATCGAACAGGCTGATTGATTCGGCCGCGCGGCCGAGCCTGACGCCGCCATTCCTGCCGCGCACCGTTTCGATCAGGCCGTTTTCGACCAGCGGCTGCAGGATCTTGAACAGGAAAAGTTCCGATACCGAATAGGCGGCGGCGATCTCGGGGATGCGGCTCAACCGCTCGGTGTTGGCGGCGCAATACATCAGAATGCGCATGGCGTAGTTGGTCTGACGGGTAAGCCGCATTGTGTCCTCACATAACAGTGGTTGGCGTCAATATGGCCTATAGTTTGGAACAATTCCAGACTGGCGCTGCATAATAGATGAATTCCGGCGTCAAGTTTGCGTGCACGATTGCGCGCACCGGAACCAGCGGCGCGCTTTCTGGGGCAGGCGACACTAGATAAGTTCGCATACACGATCAGGAGCGGCCCCATCATGTCACGACCAGCCCCGGTATTTGCATCCGTCGTGTCCGTCCGGTTCGACGCCGATGCCGACGCCAAGCTTTCGGCGCTCAGGCGCACCAAGTTCGTTGCCGCCGCAGCGCTTGCGTTTTGCGTGCTGGTCTTTGCGGTGGCGAAATCGCTCGAGAGCCGGCATGCGTGGTTGGGCTTCGTCGCCGCTTTCGCCGAGGCGGCGACGATCGGCGGCCTGGCGGACTGGTATGCGGTGGTGGCGCTGTTTCGGCGGCCGCTTGGCCTGCCGATCCCGCATACGGCCATCATCCCGGAAAACCAGAATCGCATCGCCGACAATCTCGGCCGCTTCATCGAGGTGAATTTCCTGGCGCCGGAACCGGTGCGCGAAAAGCTCGCCGAGGTCGACTTTTCCGCGCTGGTCGCGGACTGGCTGGCCGACCCGAACCGCGCCGCCGATTTGTCGCGCTTCGTCGGCCGGCTGGTGCCGCAGACGCTGGCGGCGGTCGAGCAATCCGGACTGCGCGGCTTCGTCACCAGCCGTATGCTGGAGCAGATCGAAAAGGTGCCGCTGGCGCCGCTCGCCGCCGAGCTGCTGTCGGCGCTGACTGACGATCGCCGTCACCAGAAATTATTCGACGAGTTCACCAAGGTGGTCGGCCGCTTCCTGAGCGACGAGCAGGCGCTGGCGACGATGCGCGAGAAGATCCGCGAGGAACTGCCGTCGCTGTTCAACCTGTTTCGCGCCGACGCCTATCTGTTGAAGAAGATCATTGCGTCGGCCGGCTCGCTGCTCGATGAGGTGCGGGCCGATCCGCACCATCCGATGCGAGCCGAATTCGACCTTTTCGTCGAAACCTTCGTCGAGCGGTTGAGGACATCCAAACAATATGCCAGGCGCGCTGAAAAGCTGAAGCGCGATTTCCTTGCCCGGCCAGAGCTCAGCGCGCTGGCCGGCGATATGTGGGACAGCCTGCGGCTGTTCATCGAACAGGACGCCAAGGCGCCGAATTCGATGATCCGCGACCATCTCGCCACCATGTTCGTCGAGGTCGGCCGCCATCTTGCCGACGACGCGCAGATCAGGGCCGACATGAACCAGGGGTTCATCGTGGCGCTGGCGTCCTTCGTCGAAAGCCAGAAGAGCGGCGTGTCGAAGTTCATCGCCGACCAGGTCAAGCGCTGGGACCTCGCGCAACTGACAAGGCTTATCGAAATGAACATCGGCAAGGACCTGCAATATATCCGCTTCAACGGCATGATCATCGGTGGCCTTGCCGGGCTCGTGCTCTACACTGCCGAACGGCTGTTTCTTGTCGGCTGACTCGTCCGAATGGACCGCTGAGCTTCGCTGCACTATCTTCCGTGCAGTGGCGGCGTTCACGGCAACAAGGGGAGAGAACCAGCATGGCAAAACGACCGGAGTCCGAGTCCTTCATCGACATGTTCGGCAAGTTCGGCCGCGACCTGAAGCTGCCGAATGTCGACGTCGAGGCGATCCTCGCCCACCACGCCAAGAACCTGGAAGCGCTGGAGAAGTCGGCACGGGCGAGCGCCGCTGGAGCCTCGGCGCTGTTGTCAAGGCAACGCGAGATGCTGCAGGACACGCTGCGCGAAATCACCGACATGGCACAAAGCTACAGAGCGCCCGGCAATCCGCAGGAAATGATGCAGAAGCAGGCGGCGTTCGCCAGGAAATCCTTCGAGACCGCGCTGAAGAATGCCGGCGAGATGGCCGAACTGGCGAGGGCGTCCGGCACCGAATCGATCGAAATCCTGCGCAGCCGCATCAAGGAGGCGATGGAGGAGATCCGCGCCGGCCACGACAAGAGGTAGCTGTTCCCCGGCAGCACACTTGCCGGCGGCGAAGACTGGCGGTTCGCGGGCCGAAGATTATGCGCTGGAATCGCATTGGCGAATTGACAGGGGCGGCCCGTCGTGGTCCGGAACAGGCAAGCGATCGGGAAAGCAGGAATGACGCAGATACGGCCGAGGACGCCGCCGACCTTCGAGCAACTCAGGGCGATGGCCGGGCAGGAGTTGGGCGTTTCGGACTGGACGCTGGTCGATCAGCACCGCATCGACCAGTTTGCCGAATGCACGGGCGATCATCAATGGATCCATGTCGATCCCGAGCGGGCGAAGCGGCAAAGCCCGTTCCGCACCACGATCGCGCATGGCTATCTGACCCTGTCGATCATCGGCGCGCTGGCGCTCGAGATGGGGATCGTACCCGAAAACACGCAGGCCGCGTTCAACTACGGTTTCGACAAAGTGCGCTTCGTGGCGCCGGTCAGGGTCGGCTCGCGTATCAGGCTGCGCACCACGCTGTTGTCGATGGAAGACAAAGGTCCGGGGCAATATCTAATGAAGGCCGCCAATACGGTCGAGATCGAAGGCGAGCAGAGGCCGGCGCTGACCGCCGAGACGCTCGTCATGCTTTATGCACGCCGCAAGCGGGCAGGGGCCTGAGAGCACAGCCTCAGGCCAGCAGGGTTCCGGCAGCGCGAATCAACGCGACATCGCCTGTTCAAGCGCCCTGAAAATCCGGTCATCTCCGGACTGCGCGACGTTGAAGCGCATGAAACGGCTGGCCGACCGGGACAGGCTGAACGCATTGCCGGGCGCAAGCACGACGTTGGCCGACAAAGCGTGACGGGCGACGTCCGCGGCATCTATTCCCTCCGGCAGCCTGCACCATAAAAACATGCCGGCCGGCTGATCTATCCACGGCACGATGCTGATTGCCCTGAGCCGGGTGCCGGTTTCTTCCATGGCGCGCGAGAGCCGCGCGCGCAGCAGATCGACGTGCTTGCGATAGAGGCCGTCCTTCAGCAGCGTCAGCACCAGTTCGGATGCAAGTCGCCCGCTGCCAAAGGACGTGGCGATCTTGAGATCGGTCAATCCTTCCATCCAGTCGCGAGGAGCGGCGATGAAGCCGCAGCGCACCGATGCCGACAGCGTCTTGGAAAAGCTTCCGATATGGATGACCCTGCTGAGGCCGTCGAAGGCCGCCAGCCTGGGCGCGGACGTGTGTTCGAAATCGGCGAAGATATCGTCCTCGATGATCGTCAGCCCCGACTGGTCGGCGAGCTTCAGCACCCGATGGGCAACGACCGGGGACAATATCGCGCCGGTCGGATTATGGAGCGCCGAATTGGTGATGTAGAGGCGCGGCCGGTGCTCGTTCAGCGCCTGCGCGAACAGTTCGATGTCCGGCCCCGAGCGCGTGTAGGGGACGCTGATCACCTTGGCCCGATGGGCGCGCAACAGGGCATGGAAGTTGAAATAGCAGGGATCGTCGACCAACACCGTGTCACCCGGTTCGAGCAGGAACCGGCACAGCAGGTCGATCGCCTGAGTGCCCGATTCCGTCAGCATGATCTGGTCCGGGGAGGCTTCGATGCCGTGCTCGGCCATGCGCCGCGCCAGCAGATGGCGTAGCGCCGGCAAGCCGAGCGGCGTGCCGTAGTCGGTCAGCGCGGCGTCGTCGGCGCGGGCCGTCGTCCGCAGTGCCCGGCGCAATCCAGCCTCGGGCATCCATGTTGCCGGCAGCCAGCCGCAACCCGGTTTCAGGACGCCGTCGCCGGCTTCCAGCGATTGGCGCGAGACCCAGAGCGGGTCGACGGCACGGTCAAGCCTGGGGCCGATCTCGGCCAGCGACAACGGAGCCAACGGTCCGGCGGCATAGAAACCCGAGCCCGGCCGCGAGCGGATCATGCCTTCCGCCGCAAGACGCTCATAGGCTTCGACCACGGTGGATTTGGAAACCTGCATGGCCTTCGCAAACGCCCGGATCGAAGGCAGCCGCGTTCCCGGCGTCAGGCTGCGCGCGGCGATCCTGTGCCTGATCGTCACCATGACGCTTTCGACAAGCGTCCGGCTGCCTTCATCAGTTGTCGTCTGCTCATCCATCCGTACTGCTCGCCCTACCATGACGGTTTTGTCAAACTGTACCTGATTGTCTCTGGCGGAGCCAGACGCCCGGCCCGATAGAGGGCGAAATCAGCGGGGCATCGATGGACAAGGCGGCGAGTAGTTGGGCGGCGAGTAGTTGGGCGGCGAGTGGTTGGGCGGCGAGTGGCTGGGTCAACGGGTTCATAGGCGTGCTGATCTTCAGCGGTTCGCTTCCGGCGACGCGCGTGGCGGTGATGGATTTCGATCCGGTGTTCGTAACGGTCGCCCGTGCGGCTTCGGCGGGCATCCTCGGCCTGGCGCTGCTGCTCGTTTTTCGTCAGAAGCGCCCGGAGCGGCGAGATCTGTTCCCGCTGGCGATCGTGGCGCTTGGCGTCGTGGTCGGTTTTCCCCTGCTGACGGCGCTGGCGCTCAAGCACATCACGTCGGCTCACTCCATCATTTTCGTCGGCCTGTTGCCGTTGGCGACCGCGATCTTCGGTGTGGTTCGAGGCGGCGATCGCCCGAAGCCGGCGTTCTGGCTGTTCTCGTGCCTCGGCAGCGCCCTTGTCGCCGGTTTCGCAGTCACGCAAGGCCTGTCGGTCTCGCCGCTCGGCGACATCTTGATGCTGGCCGCCATCATCGTGTGCGGATTGGGCTATGCCGAAGGAGCGGCGCTGTCGCGCAAACTCGGCGGTTGGCAGGTGATTTCGTGGGCGCTGGTGCTGTCGCTGCCCCTCATGCTGGCGCTGACGTTCATCACCATGCCGCCGTCGCTCGAAAGTGCCGGCAGGGGCGCATGGATTGGTCTGGCCTATGTCTCGCTGTTCAGCATGCTGATCGGTTTCGTGTTCTGGTATCGCGGCCTGGCGCAAGGCGGCATCGCCGCGGTCGGGCAGTTGCAACTGCTGCAGCCCTTCTTCGGCCTGGGGCTGGCGGCAGCGCTGCTGCATGAGCAGGTCAGTCCCGCCATGATCGCCGTCACCGCCGCCGTCGTGCTTTGCGTCGTCGGTGCCAAGAGATATGCGAGATAGGTGCGCCGGCTGCCGGAGTTGCATGCGAACCGGGTGGAATCCTCAAGGATGCTTGGCAACGATATCAGTTCGCCCGGCAGTGGCGCGGGCTGAAAATACCGCAAGGATCAGCGCCATCAGCACCAGGCCCGTCGCCACCTGGAAGGTGACCTGCATCCCTCGTGCCGCTGCCGCAGGTGCCAACACTGCCAAGCCAGTGCCTTCCCCAGCCGATGCGAAGGCAAACACTGCGCCCATCACGGACGCACCGGTGATCAGGCCGAGATTGCGCGACAGATTGAGCAGGCCGGAGACGACGCCGCGCTGGTCGGATGCGACGCCCGTCATCACGGCCGAATTGTTGGAGGTCTGAAACAGGCTGTAGCCGGTGCAGACGATGATGATCGGCACGACATAGCCGGCAATACCGAATTCCGCCCGCGACAGAGCAAAGGTGCCAATAGCGAGATCGAACAGGCCGACGATCATGATCCGGTTCGCCCCGAAACGATCGACCAGGCGTCCGGCCGGCAGCGCCGCCAATGCGGTAACCAGAGGGCCGGTCGACAGAACCAGCCCGACCATGGCTGCGTCCAGCCCGAGCGCGCGCGACAGATAGAATGGTGCGACCACCAGCGTCGCCATCATCACCGTGGCGACGATCAGGTTCATGGCGAGGCTTGCGTTCAACGCCTGGTCGCGGAACCTCGCAGGTTGGATCAAAGGGTTCTGGACCCTTGTCTGCGCAATGACAAACAGCAGGCCAGCCACGGTTGCGGCAATCAGCAAGCCGACATTGAGAGAACCAAAACTGCCACGCCCAAGGGTCATGGCGAGCGCATAGGCGGCTAGCGTCAGCGCGAGCAAAGCCGTGCCGATCCCGTCGAAACCGCGCCGACCTGGCGTCTTTTTTCCGGCCGACAGGAAGCGCCAGGCAAGCGCAAAGGCCAGCACCCCCAACGGCAGATTGATGAGGAAGATCGCGCGCCAGCCGAGGCCGGCAATCAACAGTCCGCCAAGCGAGGGGCCAAGCGTGGTGCCGATCGCCGACATGGCGCCGAGCAGGCCCATGACGCTGCCGGTTTTATCCCGGGGAACCGCGTCGGCGACAAAGGCCAGCGTCAGAGCCATCATAATGGCCGCGCCGAGCCCCTGTGCCGCCCGTGCGGCGATCAGCAGCCAGAGCGTCGGCGCGAGCCCGCAAAGCACCGATGCGAAGGTGAACAGGGCAATGCCGCCGAGCAATAGCGGGCGGCGGCCGAATATATCGGCGAGCCGCCCGGCGCTTACGATCAAGGTGGTGATGGCGAGCAGATAGGACAGGACGACCCATTGCACGAGCTGGAACGATGCGTCGAACGCCTGCATCAGCGATGGCAGCCCGACGCTGGCGATGCTGGTGGCGAGCGACGACAGCAGCGTTGAAAGCGACAGGCTTGCCAATGCCCATCGGGTCGAGCGTGCGCTCACCGGGGCAACTTCGTCCCAGGTCTTTTCAGCGGTCGATGCCAAGGTGAACTCCTTTGCCGGCAGCCCCCAATCGGAGCTGTCGGACGCTATTCCCTCGCATGATGTGGCGGAAGGCGCAGTATTTGCATCTTATTCGTGCATGAAACGCCACATCGCGGCCGAGCTGTGCTACGGTCCTTCCATGTCGTCGCCAGATCTCAATCTGCTTGTCGCCCTCGATGTGCTGCTGACCGAGGGCAGTGTGGCGCGCGCGGCCGGGCGGCTGCGCCTCAGTCCCTCGGCGATGAGCCGGACGTTGGCGCGGTTGCGCCAGGCGACAGGCGACCCATTGTTGGTCCGGGCCGGCCGTGGCCTGGTTGCGACGCCGCGCGCGCTCGAATTGCAGCAACAGGTAGGCCGAGTCGTTCAGGATGCGGAAGCGCTGCTGCGCCCGGCCAAGCTCCTCGACCTCTCTGCTCTCGACAAGGTCTTCACGCTGCGCGCCAACGAAAGTTTCGTCGAGGAGTTCGCACCGCGTCTTCTGACCCGTGTCGAAGCGGATGCACCTGGCGTGCGGCTGCGTTTTGCGCCGAAATCCGACAAGAACGACATGTCGTTGCGTGACGCGGCGGTTGATCTCGAAATCGGGGTTGCCAGTGAAACGAGCCCCGAAATGCGCATTCAGGCGCTGTTTCGCGACCGCTTCATCGGTGCGGTGCGAACGGGTCACAGGCTGGGCGAGGGCCCAATGACGCCGGAACGCTATGCGGCCGGCCGCCACATCAGCGTTTCGCGGCGTGGCCGCGAAAAGGGCCCGATCGACGAGGCCTTGAAACTGCTCGGTCTCCAGCGGACGATCGTGTGCATGGTTTCCAGCTTCTCGGCCACGCTCGCCATGGCGCGCGCCTCCGATCTGATCGCCAGCGTCCCCGAACGGCACACGCTGGGCGCGCGCACGGGCATGTACAGCTTCCCGTTGCCGGTCGATATCGAGGAGGTCACCATTTCGATGCTGTGGCATCCGCGACTCGATGCCGATCCGGCACAACGCTGGCTGCGAGCCTGCGTGCGGGAGGTCTGCGCGTCGTTTCGCTGATCCAGACTCAGGGCGTGATCTAGAATCTGGTCACCACGCCGATGCCTATGCCTTCGAAGCCGCCCATCGCCATCAATGCGGCCGGCGCCTCTTCGAGGCTGATCTTCTTGCCGACCAGCAGTTCGGGTTTCAGCTTGCCGGTGCGGATCATCTCCATCATCGCCTGGTAGCGGAAGGCCTGCATGCCGTGGCTGCCGCGGATTTCGAGCTCGAATGCGATCACCTTGTCCATCGGTATCTGCGGCCTGGCATGGTCGCCGAGCATCAGGCCGACCTGCACGTGGCGGCCGCGGCGGCGCAGGTTTGCGATCGAGTTGAACGAGGTACTGGGGTGGCCGAGCGCGTCCATCGACATGTGCGCGCCGCCATTGGTGATCTGCTTGACCGCCTTGACCACGTTCGGCGTCTTTGCCGCGTTGATCGTCGCCACCGCGCCGATCTTTTTGGCAAAGTCCAGCTTCTCGTCGGTGAGGTCGATGGCGACGACATTGGCGCCCATGGCGCTGGCGATCATGATCGCCGACAGGCCGACGCCGCCGCAGCCGTGCACCGCCACCCATTCGCCGGGCGTCACCCGGCCCTGGTCGACGATGGCGCGGAACGAGGTGACGAACCTGCAGCCGAGGCTGGCGGCGGTGGCGAATTCCATCTCATCGGGCAAGCGCACGAGATTGGTGTCGGCATGGTCGATGGCGACATATTCGGCGAACGAACCCCAGGCAGTGAAGCCGGGCTGGAATTGGTGCTCGCACACCTGGTGATTGCCCGAGGTGCATTCGAAGCAGCGGCCGCAGCCGACGGCAAACGGCACGGTGACGCGCTCGCCGCCCTTCCAGCGGGTCACCTGGTTGCCTGCGGAGACCACGACGCCGGCCAGTTCGTGGCCCGGCACATGCGGCAGGCGGATGCCGTCGTCGTGGCCCATCCAGCCATGCCAGTCGCTGCGGCAGAGGCCGGTCGCCTCCACCTTGATGACGACGCCTTCCGGTGCCGGCTCCGGATCGGGAACGGTCTGGATCGTTGGCGTTTCGCCGAACTTTTCGAAGACGACGGCTTTCATCGGCAGTTCCTCATCACTTCATGCAATTTGCGGTCTATTCGGCATCGATCTGGTTCTCAGGCGCGGCCTTCTGGAACGCCGGCAGCGCCATGCAGGCGGCATTGATGCGCGAGATCGTCGGGTAGGGCGTCATGTCGACGCCGAAGCGGGCATTGCTGGTGACCTGTGCGACCAGGCAGATGTCGGCCAGCCCCGGCGTGTCGCCATGGCAGAATGTCTTGGTCTCGGGCGAGGAAGCCAGAATCTTTTCAAGCGGCTGGAAGCCTTCGTTGACCCAGTGCCGGAACCAGTTGACGACATCCTGGTCGCCGGCGCCGAACAGTGTGCGCAGCGAGGTCAGCACGCGCAGATTGTTCACCGGATGGATGTCGCAGGCGATCATCTGCGCCAGCATCCTGACGCGGGCGCGGCCAGGCGCATCCTTGGGCAGCAGCGGCGGCTCAGGCGTGGTCTCGTCGAAATATTCGATGATCGCCAGCGATTGCGTCAGCAGCGTGCCGTCGTCCAGGACCAGTGCCGGCACCAGCCCTTGCGGATTGACCGCGAGGTAGGCGGGTTCGAGATGCTCGCCGTGGCGCAAATGATGCGGCACGTAGTCGTAGGACAGGCCCTTCATCTCCAGCGCGATCCGCACCCGGTAAGAGGTCGAGGAGCGGTAGTAGTTATGGAGGACGATGTCGCTCATCGGATCGGTTGGCCGATGGTCAGTTCGATTTCGCCGATGCCGTCGACGCCACCGGTGATCTTTTCGCCCGGCCCGACGGCGCCGACGCCAGCCGGTGTTCCGGTGAAGATCAGGTCGCCGGGCTTAAGCTCTAGCGCCTCGCTGCAAATCGAGACGATGTCGGGAACCGGCCAGATCAGTTCGGCAAGGTCGCCGTCCTGCCTGATCTCGCCGTCGACCGCGAGCCAGATGCAGCCCTTTTCGGGATGACCGGATTTTTGCGCCGGGACCAGCGGGCCGCAGGGCGCTGAACGGTCGAAGGCTTTCGACCAGTCCCACGGCCTTGCCGCCTTTTTCGCCTCGTCCTGAAGGTCGCGGCGAGTCAGGTCGACGCCGACGCCGTAGCCCCAGACATGGTCCAGCGCGCGCTCGCGCGGGATGCGAAAGCCGGCTCTGCCGATCGCGACGACCAGCTCGATTTCGTGATGCAGGTTTTGGGTCAGTGGCGGGTAGGGGATCGTGGTGCCCGAACCGACCACCGAGTCGACCACTGCGTCGCCTGGTTTGGTGAAGAAGAAGGGAGGGTCGCGCTCGTCATTGCCGAGCTCGCGGGCATGGGCTGCGTAGTTGCGGCCAACGCAGAAGATCCGGCGCACCGCAAAACGCTCCGGCGAGCCGGCCACGGCCACCGACGGGGTTGCGGGCAAGGGAAGGACGAAGCCGGTCATGCACTGTCTCTGTTTCAGTGGATATGTCGCCGGCACATTCGACCGATTTGGCCGGTCGGGCAAGGCATTGCATCGCGCAAAGGCTAGGCCTGCCGCACGGTGCCGCGGAAATCGCCGGTACATTTTGCTCTGCCGGCCAGATGGCAATGTACCATTTGGGAATAAGCCGGCCACGGCGCGAAGCGCCTGCCGCCAACGCCTGAGACTGTCGACCGTTGGTTTCGGGGAACGGACGTGACAGCCCCTTTCGGTCCGTCCTGTGCTTCGGGCGTGTCGTTATCTCGCACTTGCACAAAGTTCTGGTGCGCTGCAATATAGCTGGAGGAATGCGGCCTCCAGCCCGCCTTTCGCAGGTTCAATGAAGGGACCGGCATGACGGACATTTCCGCGACGCGTCTTGTCGTATCCAGGCCTGTGGCCGACAGCTCGGCAAGAACCAGGCTTGCCTATCTCGACGGCTGGCGCGGCCTGTCGATCGCGCTGGTGCTGATCGGCCATTTCTTCCCCGTTCCCGGCATCAATCTCGGCGTCCTGGGCGTCGAATTCTTCTTCGTGCTCAGCGGCCGGCTGATGGCCGAGATCCTGTTTGTCGAATACTATCCGCTGAAGAAATTCTTCAAGCGCCGGTTCTCCCGCATCTACCCGGCACTACTCATCTTCGTCGTCGCCGCGATGGTTGCCTTGTCCGGCACATTCATCGCCTTCAAATGGAAGGCGGCGCTGACGGCGCTGACGTTCACCTACAACTATGCCGGAATTCTCGTCACCCGCGCCGGCGCGCTCGACCATATCTGGTCGCTCTGCGTCGAAGAGCACGCCTATATCATCCTGGCGCTGATCAGCGTCGTCGTCTCGGGGCGGTCCCGGGTCATCATGTTGCTCGGTGCATTGTCGGTGCTGGCCATGGCAAACGGCGCCATCTCCTACTGGGTGCTCGCAATAGGCTACGAGGGCACCTATTGGCGCACCGACGTGCACATCGCCTCGATCCTGCTGTCGGCGGTGATATGCCTGCTCAAGGCCGACGACAGGCTGCCGGCGCTGCTCAAGGGGCCGCATGTCGCCCCGGCGGCCTCAGTAGTGGCTGTGCTCCTTTTCATGGCTGCCGTGCCAACCCCGATCCACTATCTGGTCGCGGTGCCGCTGTTGGCACTCGCCGTCAATTTGCTCGACTTCAGCAGCCGGTATCTGACCGGGTTTCTATCGTCCCTGCCGATGACGATGCTGGGGCTGTGGTCGTATTCGCTCTATCTTTGGCAGCAGCCCTTTTATCAAATCGTCGACATAAAAGGCAGTTCGCCGTGGTTGATGCTTGCGGCGGCGTTCGCTTGCGCGCTGTGCGGCTACTACATCATCGAAAAGCCGGCCCGCTCCTGGCTGAACCGCAATTGGTAGGGCGAACGGCGCCCGCCGTTCAGCCGGCGATCCGTCTTGCATAATACCGCACGGCTTTCCTGCCGCCGTGGATTACCGCGTCGCCCACTTCCGCAAAGCCGAGTGCGGCATGGAAGGCGTCCGAAGCCGGATTGGGTGGCTCGGCATTGACTTCGCAGGTGACGATCGCCTGGCCCGCGCGTGACGCCTGCTCGAACAGATCCTCATACAGCCGGCGGGCATGGCCGCGGCCGCGCGCTTTGGCGCCGACCACGACGCGGTCGACGTAGACGAACCGCGGATAGCGCTCGCGAAACCACAGGAAGTTGGGGCTGTCGTAGCTCGCGTCCTGGTCGAAGGTCATGATGAAGGCTTCGAGTGCACCGATGCGGCGCGTGTAAAACGCTTCGCCGAGCAGGAAGGACAGGCGCTCAGGTTCGAGCCATGATAATTCCGCAGCGTGCTCGTTGTTGAGCGCGAGGATGGCGGGCTCATCCTGCGGCGAAACCCGTTCGATCGGCAAACGCATTTCGATCATGTTTTTTCTTCGATCTTCCAGGATCATGTCCGGGCAGCGGCGATGGTCGCCGCCACCAGCGCCTCGTCGGTCACGGTGTTGCGGTATTCGCGGTCGAGGTCGGTGCCGCCCATGCCGACTTTCGGGTTGCGGTAGCGCATGGCACTCGGCACGTCCTTGAGCGCGGCGAAGTGCATTTCGCTCAACCCGGTTTTCCTCCGCACCTTGCTGATGTTCTCGGGATCAAGCCCGCCGCAGCCGAGGATGATGATGCGGTCGCCGGCCTGCCTGACAAGCTCGGCGAGCAGGTCCGCGCCTTCCAGTGCCGTGTCGCGCTGGCCGCTGGTCAGCACGCGGCCGACCTTGCAGCGGATCAGCGCTTCCAGCGCCTCGGTCGGGTCGCGGGTCATGTCGAAGGCGCGGTGGCAGGTGACGTTCAAGCGTCCCGCCGCCTTAACCAATTCGCTCATGCGCTGTTCGTCGATAGTGCCGTCGGCAGCGAGGCAACCGACGACGACACCGGCGACGCCGAGCTCGGCAAGCGCGCCGACATCGGCGAGCATCGAACGATATTCGGCTTCGCCATACAGAAAATCGCCGCCGCGCGGCCGCACGATGACGTGGAACGGGATCGTCGCCAGCTCGAGCGCGGCGCGCACCGTGCCGAAGCTCGGCGTGATGCCGCCCTCGATCAGGCTGGCACAGAGCTCGACACGGTCGGCGCCTGCGGCTTGCGCGGCCAGCAGGCCGTCTATGCCTTCGACGCAGATCTCGATCAACGGGAGGCGAGGGCGTTCGGTCTCGGTCATGGGCGATCCGTCGATGATTTCAGCTGGCCAGCGGTAGCATCGGGCATGGTGCGATGAAAGCCGGAAGTGTTGGCTCAATGTGCTTGCGGGCGCGCCTGCCATTCCGCCGCTTGACACATTCATAACTTAAGCGTTATACGTAACTCATAGCTGGTGGGTTATTGGTTCTCATGGAGAGCGCGTTGTTGATAGCCCAGCCAAACCGCAAACAACGGGTCCGAAGTCATGACTGAAGCAACCACAATCGAAACCAAATCCATTGTCGTCGAGCGTCTGATCCCGCATGCGGCTGAAAAGATATGGCGCGCACTGACCGTGCCGCATCTAGTTGCCGAATGGCTGATGGAGAACGACTTTGCGCCTGAGCAAGGCCATCGCTTTACCTTTCGCGCGACGCCGGTGCCTGGCTGGTCCGGCGTGACGAACTGCGAGGTGCTGAAGATCGAGCCGCCACGCCTGCTAGCCTACAGCTGGGGCGACGGCACCGAATCCGACAGCGGTCTGAAGACCGTGGTGACATGGTCGTTGACGCCCGAAGGTACAGCGACGCGGGTGCGCATGGAGCATTCCGGGTTCCGGTCCGAGGACGAGCGCGGCTACATCGGCATGGGAAGCGGTTGGCCGCGCATTCTCGAGCGGCTTGAGCGGGTGACTGCCTCGCAAAGCTGAAGATCCCGGCGCTCGCCTTGCCGCAACGCGGCGGCCGGCGAACTGACAGAACCAAGACATATCGAGACCCCGGATGTTCGTCGTCCGGGCTTGAAAAAACACGCCCGAAGGAGACCACTATGCAAGCACGATTGAAAAACCCGGTGGTGCTCATTCCCGGCGCCTTGCAGGCGCTGCTCGCGCTGGACAAGTCTACGGAAACGGCTGACCTGTCCTATGTGACGCGCAAGCTCGTCCATTTGCGCGCCAGCCAGATCAACGGATGCAGCCTCTGCGTCGATATGCATGCGCGCGAATTGAAGAAGGCCGGCGAAAAGGACGAACGCATCTTTGCCGTGTCCGCATGGCGGGAGACACCCTACTTCACCGACGCCGAACGCGCCGCGCTGGCACTGACCGAGGCGGCAACCCGGTTGGCCGACCGGCCGGATCCGGTGCCGGATGCAGTCTGGGACGAGGCCGCCCGGCACTATGACGAAAAGGCGCTTGCCGCCCTGGTCGTCCAGATTGCCCTGATCAACGCATTCAACCGGCTCAACGCAACCACCAGGCAGATGGTCGGCGCCTGGGGCTGAACGGGGCCGGATTCTCGAAAAGCCACATCAGATCCGCAGCTTGTGCGAATTCGCGCGGACGAAGTCGATGAAGGCCCGCAGCTTCGGTGGCACGAGGCGGCGGCTGGGATAATAGAGGTGGAGCGGCTCGTAAGCGGGACAGAAAGGCTCCAGCACCTTGACCAGCGCGCCTGAGGCGAGAAGCGGCGCGGCGAGGCCCTCGACCGCGAAGGCGAGGCCAAGCCCTTGCGCGGCGGCGGTAATGCACAGCGGAAGCGTGTTCACGACCAGGCATGCGTCCGGCGTGAATGCGACTTCGCGTCCCTCCACAATGAACTCCCAGGGCGAAATCGCGCGCGTGCGGGTCAGGGCGAATGCGATGCAGCGATGGGCGGCGAGGTCGGCCGGCCGCTTCGGTGTGCCGTTGCGCGCCAGATAATCGGGGCTACCCACCGCGACCATCTGCAGTGGCCCGCCCAGACGCGCGCCGATCATGTCTTTCTCGAGAAGTTCGCCGATGCGCAGGCCGGCGTCGAAGCCATCGGCGGCGATATCGACGAAGCTGTCGTCGAAAATCAGACTAAGCCGCACTTCGGGATAAGCATCCATGAACGGCCGCATCAGCGGCTCGATCAGCAGCGGAGCGGCGATCCACGGCAGGCTGAGCCGCAGCGTGCCGGCGGGACGATCGCGGCTGTCGCGCAGAGCCGCACCAGCCGCCCAGATATCTTCGGCTGCCGGACGCACATGGTCGAGGTATTGGGCGCCAGCTTCGGTCAAGCCAACGCTGCGGGTCGTCCGGTTGAGCAGCCGCACCCCCAGGCGCTCCTCGAGCCCCTTGACCGCCTCGCTCAACGAGGCCGGAGCGACGCCGAGCTCGGCGCCGGCGCGGGTGAAGCTTTTGGCCTCCGCAACCTTGACGAAGGCGACGATGCCGCTGAATTGGTCGAGGCGCATTGTAAGGATTTTCCAAATAGCCCTATCGAACTCTACTGGTTTTTCCGGCGAACGAAAGGCGTCATGTTGGGTCCGACGAACGGGCCTCGGTGTTGGGAACGGCTCGAACGGGCAAGGAGACAGGACCGATGACCAGGCTTGCTTTACTCGCCGCCGGCACTCTTCTGGCGGTGTCTGCCGCCCCGGCGCACAGCGGGCCACTGGAAGACCGCAATATCCAGCTCATCAAAGACTACTACGCAGCTTACGCGACCGGCAATCCCGAGGCCGTGCGGCCCTTCCTCGCGCCCGACATCGTGTGGCGCATTCCCGGTCATCATCCGCTCGCCGGCGACAAGCGCGGGCCGGACGAGGTGGTCGCCTTCTTCCGCGGCCTGGCCGATGGCAAGTTCAAGGCCGAGCCGATCTTCTTCCAGGCGCAAGGCGACCTCGTGGTCGACGTCCATCGCGGCTGGTCGAATGTCGGCTCAGGTCCCGAGATCGACCAGTTCTACGCGCTGATGTTCCGCATCACGGACGGCAAGATCGCCGAGGCACAGAATTTTTTGACCGACATGTACCAGTCGGACGCTTTCTACTGGGCGCATTACCCGCTGAAGCCACTGCCCAGCCGACTGGCTGGCGAGCGCTGAGACGGCGGTCTTTCTCGCAACGCGCCGCGCTTCTCATTCCAAGCCAAAGGAGACTTGCGATGCTTAAAACCCTGACACTTGCCGTAGCAACCGCCGCCGCGCTCGCCGCCTCCAATGCCGTCGCCGCACCGCGCGTCGAGCGCGTCACTTTCGCCTCGCATGGTGATCAGATCGTCGGCGAGCTCTATCTGCCTGAGGATCTGGACGCGGCAAAACCTCGGCCGGCGCTGGTCGTGACCGGCGCCTGGATGACGGTGAAGGAACAGATGCCGGCCCGCTACGCCCGCGAGATGGCCGATCGTGGCTTCGTCGCCTTGACCTTCGATTTTCGCGGCTGGGGTGAAAGCGGCGGCGCGCGCCGCCAGTATGAGGATCCTAATGCCAAGATCGCTGACATCGAAGCGGCCGTCGCCTATCTCGCGACCCGGCCCGAGACCGATCAGGACCGCATCGGCGGGCTCGGCATTTGCGCCAGCTCCGGCTATATGGTCACCGCCGCGGCAGGAAACGCCGCGATCAAGTCGGTCGCCCTCGTTGCGCCCTGGTTGCAGGATGCCGAAGTGGTCGAGCAGACCTATGGCGGCAACGACGGCGTCGCCAGGCTTGAAGCCGCCGGCGATGCGGCCGAGGCCGAGTATCGCCGCACCGGCAAGCAAGCGTTCTTGCCGGCCGCGAGCCTGACCGACGAGCGCGCGGTCATGTTCAAGATGCCTTACTACACCGAGCCCGATCGCGGCATGCTCCCGGCCTGGCGCAACGAGGCCGATCCGGCGTTCTGGCGCGGCTGGTTGAGGTTCGATGCGATCCGGGCGGCTCCGCGCCTGAACCAGCCTTTTCTGATGGTGCACAGCGAGGCGGCTGCCATTCCGCAGGGTGCGCACAAGTTTTACGCGCGGCTGACCAGCTCCAGGCGGGAGCTGTGGCTCGACAACGTCACCCAGTTCGATTTCTACGACCGTGCCGCGCCGGTGAAGGCGGCGAGCGATGCCGCCGCCGCGCACTTCCGCGCGACGCTGGGCAGTGCGGGGGAGGCGGGACAATGAGCCTCGTCACCCGCCGGCATGTCCTGGTCTCGGCGATTTCCGCTGCGATGATTTCCGCCGTCTCGGCGCCCGCCTCGAGCGCGCCGGGAGATGCGCTGACGGTCAAAGACAGGATCGCAATCACCGAGGCAGTGGCCGGGATCGGCCTCTATGCCGATCTGCGTGAATGGAACCGGGTCAGATCCTATCTCGCGGCCCGTGTCACGACCGACTATACCAGCCTCTTCGGCGGCGAGGTCACGACCAGCGGCCGCGACGCGTTGATCGCCCAGTGGCAAGGGCTGCTGCCGGGCTTCGACGCCACCCAGCACCTCATCACCAACATCACCGTCGAGGGCGCGGGCAATGACGCGGTCGCACGCAGCCATGTCCGCGCAGCCCACTGGATCGACGGGCGGTTCTGGACGGTCGGCGGCAGCTATCTCCACCGGCTGGTGCGGACGCCGGAAGGCTGGCGCGTCAACGCCATTGCCATCCATCGGTTGTACGAGGAGGGGGATCGCGCCGTTCTGGCCGCCGCCGCCGACCGGGTGAAGGCTGCGGAGTGAATCCGGTGTTCCTTGCTGGAGTGCCCGACGACCGCAGTTACTGGCGCAACACCGTGTTCTTGGTGCCTTCTTCGACCTGGTCGATGACCAGCAGCTTGACCGGATCGGCGCCGACATTGGTCGCCTGATGCCATTGCCCGATCATCTCGATGATGAAATCACCTGTTTGATAGGTGTTGCTCTTGCCGGTCTCGACGTTGGTGACCTGAAGCGTGCCGGCCTCAACATAGGCATAGCGCGGAAACGGATGCTTGTGGACCGGCAAGGTCGCGCCCGGCGCGATCTGATAGGCCGAGACCAGGACCTGGACGTTCTTCTGCGGCAGCGTGATCGGCTGGCCGGACGCGGTCTCGGTGCGAGAGGCAAGCGGGGTCACGATGACCGGCGTGCCGCTGGCATCCAGCGCCTGGGCGCTGTTTGCAAACAGTGCAGCCGTGAGCAGCAGCGTCGGCGCCAAGATTTTTCGCATGATTCCCCCCGAACTGCGTCAGCA
The DNA here is from genome assembly GCF_040320455.1 of Mesorhizobium sp. M0698. Taxonomy (NCBI): domain Bacteria; kingdom Pseudomonadati; phylum Pseudomonadota; class Alphaproteobacteria; order Hyphomicrobiales; family Phyllobacteriaceae; genus Mesorhizobium; species Mesorhizobium sp. M0698. The sequence goes on from NZ_JAMYPQ010000001.1 coordinate 641,071, forward strand.
TTGCGCAGCAAGCTTTGAGGCGCAAGCTTGTCTGTTCAGGAGCGTCTTATCCCGCTCTTCTGAACATGCCTGGCGTCATGCCATGCATGGCCCGGAATGTACGGGACAGATGGCTCTGGTCGGCGAAACCTGCCGCGATGGCGGCATCGGCAAGGCCAAATCCCCGTTCGATCAGCGCGCTCGCCCGGCGCAATCGCCGGTCGCGGATATAGGCCGCCGGCGTCAGGCTAATTACCTTGTTGAAGTCGCGGATGACCTGGAACCGGGTCACGCCAGCCGCGCCGGCAAGCCGCTTGAGGTCGAGCTGCGAGCCAAGCTCGCTTTCGACAAGATCGCGGTAGAGGGAAAATCTTCGCTGCGATCCGGAGCTTTCGATCTCTTCGGCCTGTCCGCTCGAGTCGCCATGCCGAACGATCAGCCGTCGCAGCGCCACGAGCAGGGACGTCTCGGCCGTCATTGTGTCCGGGGATGTCGAGCCCTGGTGTGCTGCCGTCAATGCTGCGGCGAGACTGCTGTCTTCGATCGTCGCGCGCGAAAACACCGGAGCGCCGTCGCGGCCGAGTTCGCGGGCAAGCGCGGTCATCAGCGGCACCGAAGGATAAAACGTCCGGTAGGCCCAGCCTTCATCCGCCCCGCGTTCGCCGTCATGCCACTCCTCGGGATTGACGACGGCAATGGTGCCTGCCGGAGCGAGAACGCTTTTGCGGCCGATGCGAATGCGCTCGCAGCCAGAGGTGATCAGGGCGATCACATAGGTCGGATGCGTGTGCAGGTCGTAGCGGTGCCGGGTGAAGCGCGCCTCGAACAGGCCAAGGTCGGGGAAGCACGGATGGCGCCAGTATTTCCCGGTCTCTGCCGCTTCGTTTGTCCTTGCCATGGTCAATCCGGTTCAAGACGCCTCTCGCCGGGCCTTCTATGGCTGGCAAACCAAGCCGCTTTTTGTCGGCGGAAAGGAGGCATCATGTTGCATAATGACCCCATCGCCGCGCTGACACCAGAGGTCGTAGGCTGGCGGCGCCATATCCATGCCAATCCGGAGCTCGCATTCAATGAATACGAAACGGCGCGTTTCGTTGCAGAGAAGCTGCGCTCCTTCGGCGTCGACGAGGTGCATGAAGGGATCGGCGGCACCGGCGTCGTCGGTGTCCTGCGCAGCGGTGGCGGCGCACGCGCCATCGGCCTTCGCGCCGAGCTCGACGCGCTTCCGGTGCTGGAGAAAACCGGCTTGGCCTATGCCTCCAGGAAAGAAGGAGTAATGCACGCCTGCGGCCATGACGGCCACACCGTCATGCTGCTCGGCGCCGCCAAACTGCTCAGTCAATCGCGCACCTTCGACGGCACCGTCGCTTTCATTTTTCAGCCGGCCGAGGAAAACGAAGGCGGCAGCATGCGCATGATCGAGGACGGCCTGTTCAACCGCTTTCCGGTCGAAGCAGTCTATGCGGTCCACAACTGGCCGGGCATCAGACTGGGGGCGATCGCCGCCCGCGTCGGGCCGCAAATGGCGGCCGTCGACAATTTCGAGCTGACCTTCGAGGGTCTTGGCGCTCATGCCGCCATGCCGCAGCTCGGTGATGACCCGATCCTGGCCGCGGGCGCCTTCGTGCAAGCCGTCCAGCGCATCGTCAGCCGCTCGGTCGACCCGCAGAGCGCGCTTGTCGTCAGCATCACGCAGATCCATGGCGGCAATGTTGGCAACATCGTGCCGGGCAAGGTCTGGCTGCAAGGCACCTGCCGCTTCTTCGAGCACGGCCTTTCCGACCATTGCGAGAGGCTGATCGGCGAGATCGCACAAGGTATTGCCGCCGCGCATTCGCTCAAGGCCAGGCTCGACTACAGGAAGGGCTATCCGCCGCTGATCAATACGGCGGATGCGACGGCCCGCGCCGTCGAGGCCGCCGCCTCCGTCGTCGGCCGGGAGAATGTCTTGACCGCGTTCAGCCCCAGTCTCGGCTGCGAGGATTTCGCTTTCATGATCCGCGACGCCGGCGGCTGTTATGCGTGGATCGGCGCCGGCGAGGTCGGCCCGGGCGAAAGCCTGCACGGCGACCGCTACGTCTTCAACGACGAGATCGTGCCGACGGTAATGCGCTATTACGTCAACCTCGTCGAGCAGACGCTTCCGCGGGCCGATCCTTCTACAGCAGTTTTTCCGGCGTGATCGGCAACTCCCGGATCCGCTTGCCTGTGGCGTCGAAGACGGCGTTGGCAACAGCAGCGGCAACGCCGGTGGCGCCGAGTTCGCCGATGCCTTTGCCGCCGATCGGGCTGGCATGCTCGTCCACCTCATCGACGAAGTGGATTATGATGTCGCCGGGAATGTCGGCGTTGACCGGAATGGCGACCCCGGAAAGGTTCTTCGACAGGAACCGGCCAAGCACCGGTTCGTGCCTGCTCTGCTCCATTGCCGCCATGCCCCAGCCCCAGATGATGCCGCCCGTCATCTGGCTGCGTGCGGTGCGGGGATTGACGATGCGGCCGGCGCTGTAGCTGCCGACGGCGCGACGAAGCCTGAGCAGGCCGAGCCCCGGATCGACGCCGACCTCCATGAAAATCGCGCCGAAAGTGCGCATGGCGAGGCCTTTGCCATGCTGCGCCGGATCGAACGAGCCGGAGCCGACGATCTCGCCGATGTCGGTATGGCTCATCACGTCGGCGATCGTCTGACCGCCGGCAGCGCCTCTGCGGCGAATCTTGCCGTCCTGCATCTCCACCTCGTCCGGCAGCAGATTGGCAAGACGGGCAAGCTGCGAACGCGCATCTTCGGCAGCGGCAAGCACGGCCGCGCCCACCCCCATGGTCGATGACGAGCCATAGGTCGGCCCCGCCTCCGGCAGCTGTGTATCGCCCATTTCCAACTCGATCCTCTCCATCGGCAGGCCCAGCACGTCGGCCGCGATCTGCGGAAAGATGGTGAGTGTTCCGGTCCCTATGTCCTGGGTGCCGGTGCGGATGAGCACCGTGCCGTCCCTGTGCAGCCTGACCTCGGCTGCAGGCGTCGGGTTGCGGAAACAGCCCATGCTGCAGGTTGCCATGCCGTAGCCGATCAGCCAATCGCCGTCGCGTTGTGGCTTGCGCGGGCGCTCGCGCCAGCCGAACAGGCGGGCGCCTTCCTCATAAGCCTCGCGCAGCTTCTTCGATGACCAGGGCTGGCCGGTGGCCGGATCCGTGTCCGCATGGTTGACCAGACGCAGGTCGAGCGGATCGATGCCGAGGCGGTGGGCGAGCTCGTCCATCGCGCTTTCAAGCGCCCAGGTGCCCGGACCCTCGACCGGCGCGCGCAGCGGCGTCGGCATGGCGACGTTTGCGCGCTCCACGCGCTGGCTGAGACGCATGGCCGGCGTGGCGTAGAGACCCTTCGAGGCTTCGGTGGCGAACTCGACGAAATCGTCGGTCACGGTGGTCAGGTTGACCACGTCCTGTTGCACGGCGGTCAGCTTGCCCGACCTGTCCGCCGCCAGCACGATCTTCTGTGCCATGCGCGGCTGATAACCGAGGCAGGAATAGGCATTGGCTCGGCTTAGCGCCAGCCTGACCGGGCGCTCCATGATGCGCGCGGCGGCGGCGGCCAGCACCTGATGCGGCCAGATCCAGCCCTTGCCGCCGAAGCCGCCGCCGGTATGGCGGGAAATCACGCGGACCTTCTCGGCCGGGACATTCATGCGGGCGGCAACCACCTGGCGGACACCGTAGACGTGCTGCGTGGCGTCGTGCAGCGTCAGCTCTCCGTCATTCCATTCGGCGAGCGTCGCCGAGGGCTCCATGGCGTTGTGATGGCGCGACGGCTGCAAATAGACGGCTTCGACCGTGGCGGCGGCATCAGCAAGCCCGCGGTCGACCTCGCCCTTCGTAAACGTCGGCTCCAGGAACAGGAAGCCGCTCTCCCTCGGCACGACAGCAGCCTTGTCGATGGCGGTCCACTCGGGGGGTGCCGGCAATTCCGGCTCGGCGAACTCGTAGCGCAACGCGACGCGGCGAGCGCCGGCCTCCGCCGCCTCCAGCGTCTCGCCCAAAACAATGGCAAGCGGCTGACCCTCGTGACGTATCTCGTCGCCCTGCATGGGCATGAAGCTCTGCGCTGCCGGCGGGCCTTCGGCCTGCTGCATCTGCGTATCCGGCTCGGCCCTCGGCGATGCGAACCGGCCGAATTTGGGCATGTCCTCATGCGTGAGCACACGCACGACGCCTTCCTCGGCGAGCGCATCGTCGACGACGATCGATGTCACGCGGCCGGCGGGAACGGGCGCGGTCACGAGTACCGCATGGAGCAGATCGGGGGCAAAATAGTCGGCCGCATAGCGGGCGCGGCCGGTCACCTTGACGCCGCCGTCAGGGCGGGCAACAGGCTGGCTGATCATCATGACGGCATCCTCGCTGCTCTTTCGATCGCCCGCAAAGCGGCGGTCTTGGCCAGTTCGATCTTGTAGGCGTTCTGCGACAAGGGACGCGCTTCGGCGAAGGATTGCTCGATAGCGGTGCTCAACGCCTCGCGATCGCCGATTTCGGCACCGGCGAGCTGCTCCTCGGCGGCGCTCAGCCGCCACGGCCGCAGCGCGACGGACCCCAGCGCCAGGGCAGCCCGACGAATGATTTGGCCGTCCATCTCCAGCACAACGGCGGCGGAGACGATGGCGTATTCGTAGGATTCGCGCTCGCGCACCTTGAGGTAAGCCGATCGCGGCGCCGGCGCCGGCAGCTCGATTGCCGTGATCAGTTCGCCTTGCTGCAACACATTGTCCGACTCGGGCCGCGTATCGGGAAGCAGGTGGAATTCGGCTGCCGGAATGCGCCGGCCGCCGCTGCGGTGCGCGGTGACGATGACCGCATCAAGCGCTGCCAGCGCCACCGCCGGGTCGGATGGCTGGGTGGCGACGCAATCCTCGGTCCAGCCGAATATCGCGTGATTGTCGTTGATGCCATGCAATGCCGAGCAGCCGGAGCCGAGCTGACGCTTGTTGCATGGCAGCTGCTCTTCGGCGCGGAAATAGGCACAGCGCGTCTTCTGCAGCAGATTGCCGCCTATCGTTGCGAGATTTCTCAGTTGCGGCGATGCGGCGTTGAGGATCGCCTGGCTCAATACCGGATAATCGCGCATGACCAGCGCATGCTGCGCGACATCGTTGAGATGCGTCAGCGCGCCGATCGTCAAGCCGCCGCCGGGCAGTGCCTCGACCTGATCCAGCCCGTCGAGGCGGGAGATATCGATGATCCGCGCCGGCCCGGCAATGCCAAGGCGCAGCCAGTTGAGCAATTCGGTGCCGCCGGCGAGAAAGGCGCTGTCGGGCGCCGCACCGGCCGCGATCGTGTCGCCCAGGCTATCGGCGCGCGCGTAGACGAATGGGGTCATTGGCTCACCCTCCCGGCCGCCGCGCGCACCGCCTCGACGATTTGCGGATAGGCCGAGCAGCGGCACAGATTGCCGCTCATCCATTCGCGGATCTCGGCATCGGAGCCGGTATGTCCCTCCTCGATCAGCGCCGCCGCCGACATCACCTGGCCGGGCGTGCAGAATCCGCACTGAAAACCATCATGATCGATGAACGCCTGCTGCACGGGATGAAGCGCATCGCCGTCTGCCAGCCCTTCGATCGTCGTGACCTCGCGTCCCTCGCAGGACACGGCAAGTATCATGCAGGCATTCACACGCCGTTCGTCGAGATGCACGGTGCAGGCGCCGCACTCGCCGAAATTGCATCCCTTTTTCGTTCCGGTCAGATGAAGCCGCTCGCGCAGCAGGTCGAGCAGCGTGACGCGGGGATCGAGATCGGAAAGGCTGTGATCCTCTCCGTTCACCCGCAACCGCAATAGGTGCCGATCGTGGAAGTTCATGTGGGGTACCTCGAAGCACATGCCGTACTCGCCGCAAGGACTCGTCCAGCAAGCAGCCACCCACCTGTCGAGGCGAAAATAGGGCGGTCGATTCCGGTGAAAAGGCGCTGCCGGTCAGGGAAGGCTAAAAAACGCGCATTTGAGATTTGCGGCGGAGCGGAAAGGCCCTGCATAACTGTGGTTCACGGCCGTCCCAACATGAGCCGAATGCAGACGGTCCCCCCTTTAGGGACGATTACCATGAGCTGAAGTCACCTGGTGAGGTCTAAGATTATCTTTCCGGGAGCATGGCCGGTGCGATTGCGCTCGATCGCGGATGCCAGATCGTCGAAGCCGACCACTTCTGCAATCGTGGACCGCAGCGAGCCGTCAGCGATCTCTTGAGCGATTGTGGCTAGGCGCGCGGTGTCAGGTTTGACTGACAACCAGATGCCATGACGGCCTGCCGGGGCGCGCGAAACCACATCAGTTGCAGCGATGCTGGCCAGGATGCCGCCAGGCGATAGGACCGACCAAGATTTGTCTAAGACCTGGCCCCCGACAAGATCGACGATAAGGTCAATGTCGCTCGCAAGAACCTCGAAGTTCTGTTTCTGGTAATCGATCACTTCGTCAGCGCCCAAGGCTTGGACATGGGCCACGCTCTTGGTTGAGGCTGTAGCATAGACGGTCGCTCCAGCCGTCTTGGCGAACTGGACGGCGAAGCTGCCCACCCCACCAGCCGCGCCGTGGATCAACACCCGCCGCCCCCGAAGGTCGAAATCGGCGACCTGAAGGACTTGCCATGCCGTCATCGCTGCCACCGGTACTGCCGCCGCGTCGATGTCTGACAGGACCCCAGGCGTCTTGACGAGTTTTTCGGCATTTATCAGCAAATGGTCAGCATAAGCGCCCAGGCCACCCAGCGCGGCCATGACCCGGTCTCCGACCCTCACGCCTTCGACGTTGGAGCCGGTCCGCAGCACGACCCCCGCCATTTCGATGCCAAGCGTCGCGGGCAAAGATAACTTGAACTTGTCGCGGACGTAGCCGTCACGGATTTTCCAGTCGATTCCGTTTACTCCGGCAGCCTTGACCTGGACGAGCACTTGGTCGGGACCAGGTTCGGGGGCGGATAGCCAATCGACTTTCAAGCTCTCTGTGCCGCCATATGCTTGAAGACGTAGGGCCCGGCCGGAGCCAAGCGGTTCAGACCGGCGGGGGGCGCTTTTGAAGCCATCGGGTGGGTTCAAGAGGTTTCTCCTTCCTGTGGAAGACATGGATTGGAAGTCCCCCCGTGCAGGACTTCATTAGGCAGTCCGTCTCAGGTAAGAGACATCTATTGGACTACTGGCGTCTGGGGATTTACTTGCTTGCGCTTTACGCGCTCAAAGCAGGATAGTCGGTGTAGCCCAGGGCGGTGCCACCATAGAAAGTGGCTTGGACTGCCGCATTCAGCGCCGCATTGGTCTTCAACCGTTCCACAAAGTCCGGATTGGCCAGGACCATCTGGCCGTAGGACTCCTGATCGGCCAGCCCCGAAGCTACGTCGGCGCCGATCTGGTCACGCGGACGACTTGGCCGATTGAGGATCAACGATTGGTGCCAGAGCTTACGGATATCGGCCAGCAGCGCCTCGTCGCCCTGGTGCATGATGTGCACGTAAGCGAGCCCGAGCTTGTCGAGTTCGGCGACCAGATAGCGGTAGAGGTCCGGCCCTTCGGCGCCTTCGTCGATCCCCCATATCGTCGTCCCGGGTGACAGGCGGATCGCGGTGCGGTCCGCGCCAATCTCCTCGGCGATCGCCGTGGCGACTTCGATGGCGAAGCGCGCTCGGTTCTTGATCGACCCGCCATATTCGTCCGTGCGCGTGTTGGCGCTGGGCGCGAAGAACTGCTGGACCAGGTAGGCGTTCGCGCCGTGAATCTCGATGCCGTCGGCGCCGGCCTCGACCGCCGAGCGCGCGGCATGGCGGAAATCGGCGACCGTCTGGCGCACCTCTTCGGTCGTCAGCGCGCGCGGCGTGGGAATGTCCTGCATCCCCGTCATGGTGAACATACCCGTCCCCGGCGCTATCGCGGACGGCGCGACCCCCTGGCGGTGATGCAGCGTATTGTCGGGATGCGACATGCGCCCGGCATGCATGAGCTGGATGAAGATGTGGCCGCCCTTGTCGTGCACGGCAGAAGTGATCTTCCGCCAGCCGGCGACATGGGCAGGCGTGTAGATGCCCGGGGTGGTGAGATAGCCCTGGCCGTCATCCGAGGGCTGGGTGCCTTCGGTGACGATCAGGCCGACGCCGGCGCGCTGGGAATAATATTCGGTGGCCAGCTCGCCCGGCATACCGTCGAAGCCGGCGCGGCTGCGGGTCATCGGGGCCATGACGAGGCGGTTAGGCAGAGTGTAGCGGCCGACGCGGACAGGGGTGAATAAGGGACTCATTGGGATCTCCATTTGCTGGAGCGCTTGTCTACTATTCCAATGTCGGGATAAATCCGGCAAAAGTGAAATCAATATTCCAAATATGGAGCAATAGCGTGAGCCACTTAAACGACATGGCGCTGTTCGTGGAGGTGGCGAGAGCGAGGAGCTTCCGAAAGGCGGCTGAGGCTCTGGGCATGCCCAACTCGACTCTGTCGCGACGTATCAGCGCGCTGGAGAAGGCGATCGGCCTGAGGCTTCTGCATCGAACGACGCGCAGGATCGAGCTCACCGAGGCCGGCCAGCTCTATTACGAACGAAGCAAGCGCATCGTCGACGAGGCACGGCTCGCACACGAGCAGCTCGGCGCGATGCTGGAGCAGCCGAGCGGTGTCCTGCGGGTCTCGCTCCCGGTCGACTTCGCCACGCTTTACCTGACGCCGATCGTCGTCGATTTCGCGCGGCACTATCCCGGCATCACCTTCGAGTTCGACCTGACCCCGCGCCGCGTCGATTTGGTGGCCGAGCCGTTCGATGTAGCGATCCGCATCGGCGAGCTGGAAGACTCCAGCCTGATCGCTCGCCTGATCGGGCGCCACGCGCGCCACCTCTATGCATCTCCTGGCTACATCGAAGCGTCCGACGAGCCGGCGACACCGGCGGATCTGGCGGAGCATGAATGCATCTGCATGCCGAAGATCTGGACCTTGCATCAGGGGATGAACAAGATCGAAGTCGAGGTTGGAGGCCGCTTCACGGTCAATAGCGTCGGGATGATCCGCGCCCTGGCGGTCAACCACCAGGGCATCGCCCTCCTTGCCGAGAAGATCGTCGCCGAAGATTTGGCCTCGGGCAGGCTCCGGCGTGTCCTGCCCGAATGGCAGGGATCGTCGGTCAGCATTCACGCCGTCACCGAAACTCGCCTCATTCCAGCCAAGACCCAGCGCTTCATCGAATTCCTGTCCGCCAGGCTGGTGGAAACTTGACCCAGATCGTTACGCGGAGAAAGTCGCACGGCGGCGCGCTGCATCGCGCCTTAGCGTCGAAAAGACGGTGGCTCGCCGGAGTCGATGAAGCTGAGAAATACGAATTTGCCATACCCCTACACCAGAATGCACCAGAGTCGCCAAAAATGCGCAAACGTGACCGGACGGCGCAGAAGCCCTACGCCTCGCCGGCGGGCCGACACCGACGCTCAGGGAGCGGGCCATCGCTCTACCGCGAGGGCGGGCGAGGTGCGCACGGCTGAACTCACGGCCATCGGCATCCCCGATGCTATCTATCCAGGATGTGCGACGAGCGACTGCTCGTGAAGGTGGGTTCGGCATCACAAGGCTTCCCTGTGAGGTGAGATGGCGAGGGCCGGCAAACGGATCGATTCCGACCCTCACCGAAATGCTCGCCATCCCGGCCCGAATCAGCCTTCGCTCGGCACAGGCGTCTTGAGGAGTTGTTGCTCCCACAGGAAGGCGATGCCGCTGCCGCCGAAGTGCTGGATGAGAATCTCGGTCAGCTCTTCGACATGCTCGGTGCGCGCCCAGTCGCGCTGCCATTCGCCAGCGAGCGCCATCACGGTCATCATGTTTGCGCCAGCCGCGATCATCCGCTGGATGGCGATCTGGTGGGACTCGGTCGAAACGCCGCCCGACGCATCGGTGATCACGGACACGTCCCAGCCTTCGCCGAGGGCTTGGATGACAGGCATCGCGACGCAGACTTCGGTCCAAAGGCCTGCGATAATCAGTTGTTTGCGGCCGGTCGCCTTGACCACGTCCACCACCTTCTCGTCCTGCCAGGTGTTCACCCAAGTCCGGTCGATCACTTCCTGCCCCGGGAAGACGTCAGTGATCTGCTTGAAGAGGATGCCGCCACGACCCGCGATCACGCTGGTGAGAATGGTCGGAACATTGAAGGCTTTTGCTAGCTTCGCCAGCGCGGTCGCGTTGTTGACCACAGCTTGCGGATCGTGGCTGTTCAGGTTCGCGAGTTGGTAAGGCTGGTGGTCGATCAGAACGAGTACCGAGTCTTCAGGACGAAGAAGCGAATCAAGGCCGTTGCGAGGGGTCATCAAGACTTCCTTTCTCTGCCGCCATGGACGGCAATCTTTCTCTGCCGCTATGGACGGCAATGGGTTCACGGGAGACATGCGCCAGCGGGCGACGTTGCCTGGACGCAATTTGCCGTTCCTTTTGGTGATGCAGTAGTGCCATAATCAGGCAAGCTGTGTCGCGAAATGAGGAACGCTGAATTGGACATCGAAGATCTACAGACATTCGTCGCAGTGGCCGATGCAGGGGGCGTATCGGCCGCCGCGCGCCGGCTCGGCGTCTCCAAGTCAATCGTCAGTCGGCGGCTCTTTCGGGTTGAAGCGGAACTTGGCGTCCAGCTTCTTGCACGAACGACCCGCGGCGCCGCGCTCACCGAAGCGGGAATCACGTTCAGAGACCATGCGGCCCGGGCCAGCGCAGAGATCGATACGGCTCGGGAAACGATCCTCCCCACCGGTGAGCTGCGCGGCCGCCTGAGGGTTGCCATGCCGCTTACTTTCGGCGCGACCCACTTCGCCCCCGTGCTCGCGGAAATGGCGCGTCTGCACCCGAAGCTTCACATCCATACTTCCTACAGCGATCGCTTCGTCGATCTCATCGCAGAAGGTTTCGATTGCGCGATCCGGGGCGCCTACCTTCAAGACTCCAACCTGATCGCGAAGCGCGTCGGGCCGATCCATGGAAAGCTTGTCGCAAGCCCGGATTATATCGAGGTGCACGGGTCACCCGAGACTCTGGACGAACTCGTCACCCATCAGGCCCTCATGCAGGGAACGGAAGCCTGGCAGTTCATAAATGGCAGCAAGATTGTTACGATCCAGCCGCAGGGCAGGTTCAAGGCCGATAGCGCCACGGCGCTTGCCGCCGCGGCGGCGGCAGGTCTCGGCATCGCCTGGCTCCCCGATTGCATCACACATGAATATGTGGCCTCCGGCGCGCTGGTCCCGATCATGACACGCTATCCGGTACCTCCGGGGGCCGCGTATGTCGTCCGACCGCCGGGTCAGCATCCCACGCGGAAAGTGCGGGTGCTCACCGAGATGCTGATTGAGTACTTCAAACGGAACACGGATCTTTGGGGTCTTGACAACTAGGACACGAACGGTGCGAAGCCTCCCCACCGGCAGGAGGCACGGGGGTAAATTCTTCAGGCAACGCCGCAGGCGCGACGTCCACGCGGATTATGTTCAACCGAGTAGGCGTTGAGATCTTGCCTGTGCAGATCTGGCGCGAGGCCTCTCCGCTTTGTCCCAGCGACGCCTCGCGCGCGCAGGCTCAAAGCTATGCAATCCGCCGTCCACGAACACCTCGCGCCCGTCTGTAAGCTGCTGTCGTTGAGGCAGCGACGGCAAGTAATAACGGGCGGCAACGTTCGGACGCCGCCGCGGCGAGCTGAACGGCGCACTCGGGCGCGAAGCCGCCGGTCATCAGTATTTCCGCGCGGTAGCCGCCGAATAGGCGTGGGCGGGCGAGCCTGCTATTCTACGCCTGATTTCATCGGTCCTCGATGCTCTGACACTCTGGAAGCAGGACTATCGAGATCGACGCGTAGGGAGAAATTGCACGCTGGCGCGCAATATCGCGCTATGGCGTAGAAGAGGCGGTGGCTCCCCGGGCCGGATTCGAACCAGCGACCAACCGGTTAACAGCCGGTTGCTCTACCACTGAGCTACCGGGGAACAGAGGCTCTTGCGTGAGTGGGGCAGCCTATAGCAAACCCGTTTCGGCTTTGCAAAGAAGCATTTCGCATTTTTTCGGTGCTTTTTGGCGCAGGGCTTGCTGGCAATGGCCGGCGAGCGCCCTCATATGAGCTGTCTCTCGCCTGTCACGGAACAGAAAAGGCCGTTGCGGCTTTCTCCGGCTGATGGTGCTACTGATGCAAACGGATCGACATTTCACATGACGGCAATGAGCGACGAACAGCCACCGGCCCGGAAAATCTCGGTCTTCGGCCGCCAGTTCACCATGCCGCGCTCGCGCGGCCTCAGGATTGCGATCGGCGTTGTGCTGATCATCGGCGGCATTCTCGGCTTCCTGCCGATCCTGGGTTTCTGGATGGTACCGATCGGACTGCTGGTGCTCTCCTACGAATTTGCCCTGGTGCGTCGTCATCGGCGCCGCTTCGTCGTCTGGTGGGAGCGACGGCGCCGGCCTGACTGAGATTGCCCCGCTGACGGCCGCCAGCCTGCCATATGTCGGCGAGCGGCGTCGTCCGCCCATACGTTTACCGAGGTTGGTCGAAGCAGCTCTCCAGACGTTCGCAAAGCTCCTTGAGAACGGCGGTAGCCGATGCCAGCCGCGCCCGGTCGCGCGGCGGCAGGCTGTTTGCGCCTTCTATGCTGAGGCGGTCGATGGCATAGCGCACAAGCTCTGCAGACTGCGACAATCCGCGCGACGTGCCGTCCTTCGTAGCTGCTCGACGCATGGCGGAGCCTCCTCTTTGCCCAACGTGGCCGCCGGTTTCGGGTTCCCGCCGCCCAGAATCATGCTTAACGATAAGCTAATATGTTATTGCTAACATGGGCATTGCGTTGATAAGGCAGGGCATGGAATGTCGAGGAACCGTTGGGAATGCATGGTGGCCGCTTGACGGCATTTTCGCCGCAACCTATTGGAGCCGGGTGGAACGCCGGGAGCAATGAGGCCTCGTGGCGGAGTGGTTACGCAGAGGACTGCAAATCCTTGCACCCCGGTTCGATTCCGGGCGAGGCCTCCAATGCCCGAGCTCCCGCGCGTCAGCGCCAGGGGGCTTCAGTTCCGGTCGAAACAGCCGCGGCCTTTGCGCGGCAAGCGGATGGTTGGAACATGAGCGCTGATTTTGCCGAACGCCGGGTGAAGATGGTCGACGGCCAGATCCGCACCACCGACGTGACCAGCGCACCGTTGCTCGAAGCGATGCTTGTCGTGCCGCGCGAGGCCTTTGTCAGCGCCGGCCAGCGCGATCTTGCCTATATCGATGAGGACATCCGCATCGCCGACACGGCCGATGGCCCGCGCTATCTCATGGAGCCGTCGCCATTGGCCAAGCTGATGCAACTGGCCGATATCGGCCCAAGCGATTCGGTGCTCGATGTCGGCTGCGGCACCGGCTACTCGGCGGCGATCCTGTCGCGGCTGGCAAGCTCCGTGGTGGCGCTGGAAAGCGATGAGGCGCTGGCCGAGACCGCCACTTCGACGCTCACGGCGCTGGGCTGCGGCAATGTCACCGTGGTCCACGGGCCGCTGCCGCAAGGCCACGCAGATAAGGCGCCTTACGACGTCATCCTGATCGGCGGCAGCGTCGGGGAGGTGCCGGCGGCGCTGTTCGACCAGCTTGCCGAAGGCGGCCGACTCGTCGCCGTGGAGGGGCAGGGCAATTCGGGCGTAGCCCGGCTTTTTTTTAAGACTGGAGGGGTTGTAACGGGAAGACGCGCATTTAATGCGGCAATTAAGCCACTACCGGGATTCGAACGCATTCCCGCCTTCGAATTCTGAGTGATTTTGCCTTGCAGCGAAGGCGCTGTCATGATCGCTTGCGTTTGAACAATCGTTGCTGATCTGCATAACCGGGCGTTTCTGGGGGCTTTCAGCGGGGGAACGATAAAAAACGCGGCGCCGGCTGATCAGAAGGAGAAGCCAGCGTGGCGCAGTTCCCGTGCAAAACGAATGAGGGAATATAACGTGCCGTCTGTACGCAAGTTGCTTTTTACCGCTGTCCTCGTTTCGGCGACAGCGCTGTCTCCAATGGCCGCCTCGGCCGAAACGATCATCGGGGCCCTTTCAAAGGCCTACCAAAACAATTCCTCGCTCAATTCTTCACGCGCCGGCGTTCGTGTCACCGACGAGGGCGTCGCCATCGCCAAGTCGGGCTGGCGCCCGACCATCACCGGTTCCGCGAGCATCGATTATACCGCCAGCCACAGCAACCGGTTGCACCGAAACATCTCGTTGACCACCGGCAACTTCGGCGTCGAGATCGACCAGACGCTGTTTGACGGTTTTCAGACCAGGAACAATGTGGCGGCCGCCGAATCGCGGGTCCGCGCTTCGTTCGAAAGCCTGCGCAACGCCGAAGAAAACACTCTTTTCAACGCGGCAAGCGCCTATATGGACGTTATCCGCGACCGCCAGGTCGCCGTGCTGACCGAACAGAATCTGCAATTCCTGACCGAGCAGGCGCGTGCGGCGCGTTCGCGCTTCGAGGTCGGCGAAGGTACGCGCACCGACGTCGCGCAAGCCGACGCCCAGCGTGCCTCCGCGGTGGCGCAGTTGAGCGCCGCCCGCGCGACGGCGCTGGCAAGCGCTGCGACCTATCGCCAGATCGTCGGCGACGAGCCGGGCAGGCTCAGGCCGGCTTCGCCGGTGTCGAAGCTGTTGCCGTCGAGCCTCGATGCGGCGATCGCGATCGCATCGGCCGAGCATCCGGCCATCCTCGCCACCGCGCATCTGGTCGACGCGGCGGGGTTTTCGGTGAAGTCTGCCGAAGGCGCGTTGCTGCCGCAACTATCGGCGTCGGCAGGTGTTTCGAGCGCCTATCGCGGCACCGCGCCCGGCTCGCTCTCCTCGACACAGGATGGCGTAACCAATTCGGCGAACATCGGCGCGACATTGACGATACCGATCTATTCCGGCGGCCGGACCTCGGCATTGGTTCGCCAATCAAAGGAATCACTTAGCCAGGCCCGTATCGAGGTCGATGTCAGCCGCGACACCGTGCGCCAGGCGGTGACCTCGGCATGGTCGCAGTACACCGCTGCGCAGCAAAGCGTCACGGCCAACCGGCAGGTGGTCGCCGCCGCGCAGCTTGCCCTGAACGGCGTCATCGAAGAGCGCAATGTCGGCCAGCGCACCACGCTCGACGTGCTCAACGCGCAGGCGACCCTCATCACCGCCAAGATCAATCTTGTTAGCGCCGAACGCGACGTGGTGGTGGCGAGCTATGCCATCCTCTCGGCGGTTGGCCATTTGTCGGCAGACCGCCTTGCGCTCAATGTGACGAAGTACAGGCCCGAAGAGCACTACAACGCCGTCAAGGACAAGTGGATCGGCCTGCGCACGCCGGACGGCCGCTGATCGCCGAGCCGTGTTTTCAGCCCGCGCTCGAACGACGCGCGGGCTTTCAACTCCCGACCCTAATCTGTTGAAATCCGAGATGTCGCCAGATTGGGGATTCTCGCAAGCCGTTCCGTCGGTTACGCTGTTGCCATGATTCGAATCCGGCATTGCCGGACAGGAAATCTGAGAACGAGTCACAAGGGCGGCGGATGTGACGATGGCGACGGCAAGCAGCGTACAGCGCGAACCTTCCATGGAAGAAATACTGGCTTCCATCAGAAGGATCATCGAGGACAGCGATACCGGCCGCAAGCAGCCGGGCGACGCGGACGAGCTGCGCCAGGATCTGCAACCGGCGCCGGCAGCCGGACGGGCAGCGGAGGGGGATGCGTTCCGCTCCGAACTGCGCGGCGGACTGGAGATCGCCAAGCCGGCCACGCGCGCCGAGGTGCAGCCAACGGCCGCGCCGGTCATTGAGCGCCTGGAAACGCCGCTGCGCGCCGGCCCGGCAAAGGCAGCGGTGACGCTGGCTGAGGTGAACACCGCTCCCGAACCGCCCGCAAAGCCGGATCGGCCTGCGACAGCCAAGGCTGCCGAGACGACCGACACCATCATTGCCGATTGGCGGCGCGAGATCGCCGCGGTCGGCGACGCGATGGCCAAGCCGGAGCGCGCCGAGCCACTCCGGACGCCGGACGCCGAGCCGAAAGCCGAGGTTTTCGAGAACGAGGCGACTGCTGGACCTGTGCCGGAGCCTTCGGAAATTGGGCCGGAGCCTTCGGAAAGCGGCCCGGAGCCTTCGAAAACCGGCCCGGAATCTTCGAAAATCGGCCCGGAATCTTCGAAAATCGGATTGGCGCGTCCGGCGGCCAGCGAGGCGCCGCCCGCACGTCCGGCAATCCTTTCGGAGCATACGGGCCGGCAGGTTGCCGCCGCCTTCGGCGAGCTTTCCGACGCGTTTGCCAGCCGCAGCAAGAAGACCTTCGACGAGATGGCCGAGGAGATGCTGCGGCCCATGCTGCAGGACTGGCTGGACAACAACCTGCCGACGCTGGTCGAGCGGCTGGTGCGCGAGGAAATCGAGCGCGTCGCGCGCGGCGCGCAGTAGCAGCTTTCCGGCTTGCGGGCCTAGTTGCGCACAGCCGATGTCCTGAAACGGCCGAATTGCATTAAGCGTCCGCGCGAGGGCGAGTTGCGCGCCACGCATTTCGCCGGAGCAGCCCGCCTGCTATCGTCGATCGATGAACCGCAAACAGACCTACAGCTATCGATTGCGATCTTGGGTGCCCATGCTTACCGACGAGGAGTATCGAGAGATCGTCGGAGACCCTGCGGCGCTTTACTTTCAAACCAAGAGATTCATTTCCAAGAATGGCTTCTGGAAGGAAATGAAACATCCGGCTGCCGATCGCTATCGCGAACGCACCGGAGTCACGCTTGGCCACACGTACTGGCTTCTGCACGTCCGCCGTTCCGACTATGGCCCCGATTGCCCGGCCTGCGGAAAACCATACCGCACGCCAAGGGCGAAATTCTGTGCCGAATGCGGGCATGGGCTTGCCGCCAAGTAAAGACTCATCAGGGCAGCCAGGTGGAACAAACCCGCCGCCCTTGCGGTTGACTTGGCAACAACCTTCCGATTTACACCGGACCACAAATTCCGGACAGCGCGGACCGTTTTCCCATGCTCGAAAAGACCTACGACGCCAAAGCCGTCGAGCCGAAGATTGCCAGGATCTGGGAAGAGGCCGACGCGTTTCGGGCCGGTGCCGGGGCCGAGGAGGGGGCTGAAGCCTTCACCATCGTCATCCCGCCGCCGAACGTCACCGGCTCGCTGCATATGGGCCACGCGCTCAACAACACGCTTCAGGACATTCTGGTGCGCTTCGAGCGCATGCGCGGCAAGAACGTGCTGTGGCAGCCGGGGATGGACCATGCCGGCATCGCCACGCAGATGGTGGTCGAGCGCCAGCTGATGCAAAATCAGATCCACCGCCGCGACCTGACGCGCGATGAGTTCATCGACAAGGTGTGGGAATGGAAGGCAGAATCCGGCGGCGCCATCCTCAACCAGCTGAAGCGGCTCGGGGCCTCGGCCGACTGGAGCCGGGAGCGCTTCACCATGGACGAGGGCCTGTCCAAGGCCGTGCTCGAAGTGTTCGTGACGCTCTACAAGGAAGGGCTGATCTACAAGGACAAGCGCCTTGTGAACTGGGACCCGAAGCTGTTGACCGCCATCTCGGATCTCGAGGTCGAGCAGCAGGAAGTCAACGGCAACCTCTGGCACTTCCGCTATCCGGTCGAAGGCATGACCTTCGATCCGGAAAATCCGAAGACCTTCATTACCGTTGCGACGACCCGCCCGGAGACGATGCTGGGCGATACGGCTGTCGCTGTCCACCCCGACGACGAACGTTTCCGGCATCTCGTCGGCAAGAACCTCATCCTGCCGATCGTCGGCCGCAGGATCCCGGTGGTGGCGGACGAGTATTCCGATCCCGAAAAAGGCAGCGGTGCGGTCAAGATCACGCCGGCGCATGACTTCAACGACTTCGAGGTCGGCAAGCGTCACCGGCTGCCGGCGGTCAACATCCTCACTGTCAATGCGGCGGTGAGCCTCAAGGACAATGAGGACTTTCTCGCCGGACTGGAAGTGACGCCGGAGCGCCAGGCCGTATGGGACAGCCTCGACGGCCTGGACCGTTTCGACGCGCGCAAGAAGATCGTCGAGTTGATGCAGGCGGGCGGCTTTCTCGAAAAGGTCGAGCCGCATCGCCACGCCGTGCCGCATGGCGACCGCGGCGGGGTGCCGATCGAGCCGTTTCTGACCGACCAGTGGTATGTCAATGCGGCGGAACTGGCCAAGCCGGCGATCGCCTCGGTGCGCGAGGGCCGTACCAATTTCGTGCCCAAAAACTGGGAAAAGACCTATTTCGACTGGATGGAAAACATCCAGCCCTGGTGCATTTCGCGCCAGCTCTGGTGGGGTCACCAGATCCCTGCCTGGTACGGGCCGGACGGGCATGTCTTTGTCGAAAAGACCGAGGAAGAGGCGCTCGGTGCCGCCGTCGAATATTATCTGGCGCTGGAAGGGCCGTGGAAGGCCTGGGTCGAGGACAAGCTTGAGAATTTCCAGCCTGGCGAGATCCTGACCCGCGACGAGGACGTGCTCGACACATGGTTCTCGTCGGCGCTTTGGCCGTTCTCGACGCTTGGCTGGCCGGACCAGACGCGGGAGCTGAAGACCTATTACCCGACCGACGTGCTGGTGACCGGTTTCGACATCATCTTCTTCTGGGTCGCCCGCATGATGATGATGGGCTTGCATTTCATGGACCAGGAGCCGTTCCATACGGTCTATGTCCACGCGCTGGTTCGCGATAAGAACGGGCAGAAGATGTCGAAGTCGAAAGGCAACGTCATCGATCCGCTCGAGCTCATCGACGAATACGGCGCCGATGCGTTGCGCTTCACCTTGACGGTGATGGCAGCGCAAGGGCGCGACGTTAAGCTCGATCCGGCCCGCATTGCCGGTTATCGCAATTTCGGCACCAAGCTGTGGAACGCGACGCGCTTCGCCGAGATGAACGAAGTGGCGCGCGACGACGATTTCTGGCTGCAGGACGCCAAGCTGGCGGTCAACCGCTGGATCTTGACGGAGCTGACGCGAGCCGCGCGGGACATAACGGACGGTATCACCTCATACCGCTTCAACGAGGCGGCGGGTGCCGCCTACCGGTTCGTCTGGAACCAGTTCTGCGACTGGTACCTGGAACTGCTGAAGCCGGTGTTCATGGGCACCGACGAGGCCGCCAAGGCCGAGAGCAGGGCATGCGTCGCCTTCGTACTCGACGAGATCTACAAGCTGCTTCATCCGATGATGCCGTTCATGACCGAGGAACTGTGGGCCGAAACCGCCGGTGAGGGCAGGCAACGGCAATCGCTGCTTTGTCATGCGGCATGGCCGTCGCCCGACTTCGAGGACGAGGCGGCCGCCGCCGATATCAACTGGCTGGTCGACCTTGTCTCCGGCATCCGCTCGGTGCGTTCGGAGATGAACGTGCCGCCGGCGGCTATCGCACCGCTCGTGGTGATCGGCGCCAACGACGCGACACACGAAAGGCTCGAGCGTCAGGGCTCGGCTATCAAGCGTCTGGCGCGGGTCGGCGACATCTCGCTCGCCGAGGCGCCACCAAGGGGATCCGCCCAGATCGTGGTCAACGAGGCGACGATCTGCCTGCCGCTCGGCAGCCTGATCGACCTTGCCGCCGAGGCAGCGCGCCTGCACAAGGAGCTTGCCAAGGTGACCGAGGAAATAGCGCGGCTCTACAAGAAGCTGTCCAACGAGAAATTCGTCGCCAACGCGCCGGAAGAGGTGGTGGAGGCCGAGCGTGAAAAACTCGCCGAATATCGCGAGGCGCAAGAGAAGCTTTCGGTGGCATTGGCGCGGGTGCGCGATGCCGGTTGATCGAACAGATTGGGCCGGTTGATCGAACAGGTTGGGCCGGCTGATCAAACAAATTGGGCCTGCTGGCCGCAATAGATTCGCCGGTCACGAATCTGCCTTCCAGACAGGCCGCCTGCCACGAAAACAGGCATTCCGCAGCGTAAATCTTGAGGCAAACTGAATGTTTTTGCCCCATTGTTGCCGTAATGTAACAATGGCTGACTGGGCACGCAAAATGCCCTGTTTTGCAGTGATTTAGGGTTTTTTCCCGAGTTTTCTCATCGATCTGTATTGTGGCGGCCATTTTCCCGCCTCGGTAAGAAGGCCGACACCTTGTCGGAAATGCGTTCAGCCAAGCTGTACATGTACGCACGGCGAATTCGTTGTTGCGCCGTTAACCTGAATTGGTTCTAGCTTGATGCAAGGACATTTCGGGGAGGAGATTCATGTGTTATTCGCGTCTGAAAGTGCTGCTGGGCGCGGGGGCTTTTTCGCTGGCTTTGGCTGGGGCGGTGCAAGCCGGGGGCTTTGACCGGGGCGGCGTCAATATCGACCAGCTGTTCGACGCGGCGCCATATTCGTTCGACGCAGGCGTCACCTATGTTTCGCCACAGCGCAAACTCAAGAATGTGCAGCGTCTCGATGGCTCGGGTTTGTCGACATCGGCGGTGGACGTTGGTGGCGATTATGCGGTGCCGCATGTCGGCATCAAGGCCAACATCTTTGAGCCCGTAGACTGTCTTGCCACCTATACGAGACCGTATGGTGCGGACGCGAATTTCGGCATGAACAACGCCTATTCGCCGACAGCGGTCAAATACGCCGTCGACACAGACGATTTCGGTCTCACCTGCTCCTATAAGGTGAACGTCGGCAAGGGCGCCATACGATTCATCGGCGGTGTCTCCTACCAGCAGGTAGACGCGTTTCTTTCCCGTCAGACACTGCTCGCCTTCGGCAATACCGGCCTCGGCGTCTTCAAGCTATCCGACGAGGCATGGGGTTGGCGTGCGGGCGCAGCCTATGAGATCCCCGAGATCGCCCTGCGCGCCAGCCTGATGTACTCTTCGAGCTACAAATATGACGGGCTGTCGGGAACCGTCGACACGACCGGCTTCAGGGGCGCCTTTCCAGCGGATCTGATTCCCGGCTCTACCGGCGTGTACCCAGTCTCGGCGTCGGCTGAGATACCTCAGGCTCTGGAATTCAAGCTGCAGAGCGGTATAGCTCCTGGCTGGCTGGCCTTTGGTTCCATCCGCTGGCAGGAGTGGAGCAAGCTTGGCGTCATTGCCATCAATGGCGTGCGCAGTCCGGTAACCGGTTTGCCCTCGCCCGTTTCATTCGACCTGCTTTATCGCGACGGCTGGACGGTCACGGGCGGTATCGGGCACAAGTTCACCGATCAATTGTCGGGCGTGGTTTCGCTGACCTGGGATCGCGGCACCTCGACGACCTCCGGCTATCAGTCGGATACCTGGGCCGTTGCCAGCGGCGTCTCCTATTCGCCGAACGACCAGATCGAGGTCAGGCTCGGCGGCTCGATCGGTGTGCTGACGAGCGGGTCATCGACTTTCAGCGGTGTCGGCGACGTGGCAAATGCCGTTACCTATACCTACGGCAACGACCTGCTTCTCGCTGGTTCGGCTTCCGTCAAGATCAAGTTCTAACTATTAAATTTTAAACGACAAAACGGCCGGGCGTTGCCCGGCCGTTTTGTTCGGTGCGTCATCCGGCATTCGGCCAATGCAACAAATTGCCCCCATGATGTTCGCTCCGATAATTGTGACGTTTTGGCAACAGTTTCTGAACAACCCTCGCGCCACCCGGCCGCCCGGGAACATTGCCTATTTCCCGCCATAAACCCGGCGCACCTCGAACTTGTCTCGGGACATGCGCCAAAAGGCTAGGCGAAGAGGCAGGCCGCACTGCCCGCGGCAAGGACGAGTATGGACGCCAGAGCGATCTCCAAGGCCAAGCTGCCGAGCCGCCACGTGACCGTTGGTCCCGAGCGGGCGCCGCATCGCTCCTACCTCTATGCGATGGGGCTGTCGGCGGCCGAGATCGCGCAGCCTCTGGTCGGTGTCGCCAGCTGCTGGAACGAGGCCGCGCCCTGCAACATCTCGCTGATGCGCCAGGCACAAGTGGTCAAGAAGGGCGTGGCGGCCGCCAACGGCACGCCACGCGAATTCTGCACCATCACCGTCACCGACGGCATCGCCATGGGTCATCAGGGCATGAAGTCGTCGCTGGTGTCGCGCGAGGTCATCGCCGACTCGGTCGAGCTCACCATGCGCGGCCATTGCTACGATGCGCTGGTTGGATTGGCCGGTTGCGACAAGTCGCTGCCCGGCATGATGATGGCCATGGTGCGCCTCAACGTACCGTCGATCTTCATCTATGGCGGCTCGATACTGCCCGGCAGCTACCGTGGCCGGCAGATCACCGTGCAGGACGTGTTCGAGGCGGTCGGCCAGCATTCGGTCGGCACGATCGGCGACGCCGAGCTGCTCGAGATCGAACAAGCCGCCTGTCCGTCGGCCGGCTCCTGCGGCGCCCAGTTCACCGCCAACACCATGGCCACCGTCGCTGAGGCGATCGGCCTGGCGCTGCCCTATTCCTGCGGCGCGCCGGCACCCTACGAGATGCGCGACCGCTTCAATTTCGCTTCCGGCGAAAAGATCATGGAGCTGATCGCAAGGAACATCCGCCCGCGCGACATCGTTACCATAGAAGCGTTGGAAAATGCCGCGACCGTGGTCTCGGCCACCGGCGGCTCGACCAACGCGGCGCTGCATCTGCCGGCGATCGCGCACGAGGCCGGGATAAAGTTCGATCTTTTCGACGTGGCCAAGATATTCGAGAAAACACCCTATATCGCCGACCTCAAGCCGGGCGGCAAATACGTCGCCAAGGACATGTTCGAGGCCGGCGGCATTCCGCTCTTGATGAAGACGCTGCTCGACCATGGCTATCTTCATGGCGATTGCCTGACGGTGACCGGCCGCACTTTGGCCGAAAATATGGAACATGTTTCCTGGAATGACAGCCAGGATGTGGTCCGTCCCGCCAATAGGCCGATTACCCAGACCGGCGGGGTCGTGGGCTTGAAGGGTAACCTTGCCCCCGAAGGCGCGATCGTGAAGGTCGCTGGTATGGCGGAACTGAAATTCTCGGGTCCGGCACGCTGCTTCGATTCGGAAGAGGAATGTTTCGAAGCGGTTACGCACCGTAACTATAGCGAAGGCGAGGTTCTCGTCATCCGTTACGAGGGTCCGCGCGGCGGCCCGGGCATGCGCGAAATGCTGTCGACGACGGCGGCTCTCTACGGCCAGGGCATGGGCGGCAAGGTGGCGCTCATCACCGACGGGCGTTTTTCGGGCGCGACGCGCGGTTTCTGCATCGGCCATGTCGGGCCGGAAGCGGCTGTCGGCGGCCCGATCGGGCTGCTTAGGGATGGCGACTTGATCTCGATCGACGCGGTGAACGGCACGATCGAGGTTGCATTGTCCAAAGCCGAACTGGCGGCGAGGGCAAAAGCATGGAAGGCGCGCACGACCGACTATCAGTCGGGCGCGATCTGGAAATACGCACAGACGGTCGGATCTGCCCGCGACGGCGCGGTCACCCATCCCGGCGGTGCCAAAGAAACACACTGCTATGCGGACATCTGAGTTGTTGAGGTCGTCTGTCCTTTCGGCACTGGTTGCGCTCGCCACGTTTGGCGCGACCTTGGGCGCCGTCGGCCAGGCCATGGCCTTCGACGACAAGGTGTTCGACGACAAGACCGGCGTGAAGCCGCAGTCGAGCCCTTGGGCGGTGTTCCAGTTCGGCTTTTCCGCCTACAAGAACGGCCATAAGGAGCAGGCCGCGGAAGCGTATAAATATGCCGCGGAGAACGGCCAGATCGGCGCCACCTGGAAGCTTGCGCGCATGTATGCCGAAGGCGATGGCGTGGCGCGAGACGACTACGCGGCATTCAAGTTCTTCAGCGAGATCGTCGACCAGGATGTCGAGCCCGGTTCGCCCGAGGAAAGCTATGTTTCGGACGCGCTGGTGGCGCTTGGCGACTATCTGAGGAAGGGCATTCCCGGCAGCCCCGTCGAGGAGAACGAAGTGGCGGCCCAGGAATATTACATGCGTGCCGCTGCCAACTACCGCAATCCGAACGCCCAGTTCGAGATGGGCCAGATGTTCCTCAAGGGTGAGGGCGGCGTCAAGGCCAGCGTCAAGCAGGCCGGACGCTGGTTCCAGCTGGCGGCCGAAAAGGGCCATGCGGGCGCGCAGGCGACGCTCGGCAACCTGCTCTTCCAAAGCGGCAAGATCGTGCGGGGGCTGGCGATGATGACCGCGGCGCTCGAACGGGCCTCACCCGCCGACCAGCCATGGATCCGCGGCATGCAGGAAGAAGCGTTTGCGGCCGCCGGCGAAGCCGACCGCCGCACCGCGATCTCGCTGGCCGACGACATCCTCACCAAGGGTGGCGGCGACCAGTAGGTCGGCAGAATTTCCGTTTTGAAATCAATTGTCGGTCGGTTCCGCCGGCATGCCGCTGGGCGCCGGTGTTGAGATCGGCGTGCCCTGCAGATGTGGGGCCAGCGTGTTCTCCGGGCAGCCATCCCGCTGCTTTGTCCAGGACGTGTTGTTGAGCACCATCTCGCAACGGGCGAGGTAGCTTTGGCCGGCAAGCGTCAGGCAGGCGACCCGGCCGATCTGGAATGATTTGCCGTTAGCCAGGCACTCTGCATCGGCAAAAGCCGGCGTCGCCACCGCCATCGCAAGCGCGCAGCCGATCGGGCAGAGTGCAAATCGAGTAGTCATGGGAACCCCAGCCACCATGATGATTTCTCATCAAGCACGCGATTTGTGGCGATAAGAGGTCAACTTATCAATGTGCCGCCGGACAGCAGCTGCGGTCAGGCCGGCTGCAGCGCCAGATCGATCGCCACCGGCACGTGGTCGGAGGGTTTTTCCCAGGCGCGCACCTGTTTTTCGATCGAAGCCGAGGAAAACCAGTTGGCGGCTTCGGGCGACAGAAGCAAATGGTCGATGCGAATGCCGTTGTTCTTCTGCCAGGCGCCGGCCTGATAGTCCCAGAACGTAAAAATGTCCGGGGCGTCGGTGACGGCACGCACGGCTTCGGTGAAGCCGAGATTCTTCAGCCGCCGGAACGCCTGCCGCGTCGCGGGCTGGAACAGTGCATCGCTTAGCCAGTTTTCCGGATACTTCGCGTCGATCGGCTCGGGAATGACATTGTAGTCGCCGGCCAGGACCAGCGGCTCTTCCAAAGCAAGCCGCTCCTCGGCCCAGCGCTCAAGTCGCGCCATCCAGGAAAGCTTGTAGGAGAACTTCTTCTCGTCGTCGATCGGGTTGCCGTTCGGCAGATAGATCGAGGCAACGCGCAAGGCGCCCTTGTCGGTCGAGAACACGCCCTCGATGAAACGCGCCTGCTCGTCGGCATCGTCGCCCGGCAAGCCGCGATTGACCTCGTCGAAACGCAGCTTCGACAGGATGGCGACGCCGTTGAAGCCTTTTTGGCCGTAAGTCTCGACATTGTAGCCGAGCGCCTCGATCTCGGCGCGGGGAAACTGCTCGTCGACCGTCTTGATCTCCTGCAGGCAGGCGATGTCGGGCGCGCTTTCCGTCAGCCAATGGGTCAAATTGCCGATGCGGGCGCGAACGCCGTTGATGTTCCAGGTGACGATTTTCATGACGGCCTCGATAGGCTGGTGGTCCGGAGACTAGCGATCCGGTGGATGACGTTCGACAAGGCCGATCGTATTGCCTGCCGGGTCCTTTAGGAAGGCCATCCATTCGCTTTCCCCCGCCTGGCCGAACAGGCCTTCGGTGTCGCGATGGACGAGCGCCGGCGGCGCGGTGAAGGGAACACCGGCGACCCTTGCCGAAGCGTGGAACTCGTCGAGGCCCGATATGTCGAGATAGACGGTGCCGGCAGGCAGGCCGTCGGTGAAAAGCAGGCGCACGTCACCGGCCATGATAAAGGCGATGCCTGGCGGATCGAAACGCGCATGCAGGTTCATGCCGAGCACCTCGCGCCAGAACGCCAGCGTCGCATCGAGGTCGCGCCCGGCGGAAAGCGCGACCTGACGGACCGCGCCGATGTCGGGCATTTCTAGATCGAGAAGCTGGTGCCGCAGCCGCAGGAGGCGACCGCATTGGGGTTTCTGATCTGGAACGACTGGCCCATCAGATCGTCGACGAAATCGATCACCGAGCCGCCCATATAGACCAGCGACAGGTCGTCGATCAGCACGGTGGCGCCGTCCTTCTCGATGGCGACGTCGTCGTCATTGCGCCTGTCGACCAGGTCGAACTTGTAGGAGAAGCCGGAACAGCCGCCGCCCTCGACCGAAACGCGCACGGCCGTCTTACCGGCTTCGCTCGCCACAATCTTGGCGATCCGCCTGGCGGCGGCGTCGGTCATCTCGACTTTCATGGCGGTCTTGGCATCAGCGCCCATGGGCGTCACCTTGCATTCGGTTTCGTATGATAGGTATGAAGCGCGACGGGGCAAGTCAACTGCGGCATACGCTATGACCAACGAGTTGGGCGACATCGGATTCGGCTATCGGCCGCGCGCGGCCTATGCCAGCGACCCGGCGAAGTCGCGCGGGCGGCTGTTCGACGAGGTGGAAAGCCCGACGCGCACGCCGTTCCAGCGCGACCGCGACCGCATCATCCATTCGACGGCGTTCCGCCGGCTGAAGCACAAGACGCAAGTGTTCGTCGCACACGAAGGCGACCATTACCGCACGAGGCTGACGCATTCGATCGAGGTCGCGCAAATCGCACGCGCTCTGGCGCGGGCGCTGCGCGGCGACGAGGACCTGGCCGAGGCGGTGGCCCTGGTGCACGACTTCGGCCACACGCCCTTCGGTCATACCGGCGAGGACGCGCTGAACGAGAAGATGGCCGCCTGGGGCGGCTTCGACCACAATGCGCAGTCGCTGCGTGTGGTGACGCGGCTGGAGCGGCGCTATGCCGAGTTCGATGGGCTGAACCTCACCTGGGAAACGCTGGAGGGGCTGGTCAAGCACAATGGCCCGCTGACCGATGCCAAGGGCAAAGGGCTGAAGGGGCCGGTGCCGCAGGCTATCCGCGACTATTCCGAACTGCACGACCTCGAGCTCGACCGCTTCGCTGGTATCGAGGCGCAGTGTGCGGCGATTGCCGACGACATCGCCTACAACACCCACGACATCGATGACGGCTTGAGGGCAGGGCTGTTGACGCTGGATATGCTGGAGGGCGTCTCGCTGCCGGGGTCGATCCTCAAGGGCGTGCGTCAGCGCTATCCGGCGCTCGATGACGTACGCACCGGCCACGAGCTGATGCGCCGGCAGATCACCATCATGGTCGAGGACGTGATCGTCTCGACGACGGCCAATCTGGCGCGCATCAAGCCCGACAGCGCCGAAGCGGTAAGGGCGGCCGGCGAGACGATGGTGAGCTTCTCCGCCGAGACGGCCGTATTGGAAAAGGAGCTGAAGGCCTTTCTCTACAAGCACCTCTACCGGCATGCGGAGGTCATGCGGGTGCGCGCCGATGCCGACCAGATCGTCAGGGACCTGTTCGACGTCTATTTCGCCGATCCGCGCGCTATGCCGGATGGCTGGCGCGAAGGGCTCGACCGGGCAGAGGACCGCGTCAAGGCGCGCAGTGTTGCCGATTTCCTGGCCGGCATGACGGACACTTATGCACTCAAGGAACACAGGCGTTTGTTTGACCATACGCCGGATTTGAGCTAGGGCGGGCGCGATTTTGCCGGCCAACGAGCCGGATCCCTGCAAAACCGTCAGAGCCACAGCAATGAACATCTTCGCCGATTTCAACGCGCGAATCATAAAGGCCGTCGAAGCGCTTGATTTGAAAGACAAGGATGGCGTGTCGCCGGACCTGTCGCGCATCGCCGTCGAGCCGCCGCGCGATGCCAGCCATGGCGATCTCGCGACCAACGCAGCCATGGTGTTGGCCAAGCCGACCGGCCAGAACCCGCGTGCGCTGGCCGAAAGGCTGGCCGAGGCGCTGCGCGCCGACGAGGATATCGCGGCCGCCGAGATCGCCGGCCCGGGCTTCGTCAATCTCAGGCTCAAGGACGGCTTCTGGCAGGCGCATCTGACGGCGCTGCTCGGCGAAGGCCGCAACTATGGCCGCTCGACTATCGGCGACGGCAAGAAAACCAATGTCGAATATGTCTCGGCCAACCCAACCGGCCCGATGCATGTCGGCCATTGCCGGGGTGCTGTAGTCGGCGACGCGCTGGCCAATCTGATGGCCTTCGCCGGTTACGACGTGACCAAGGAATACGTCATCAACGATGCCGGTTCGCAGATCGACGTGCTCGGACGCTCAGTCATGCTGCGCTACCGCGAAGCGCTCGGCGATGAGATCGGCGACATTCCGGCCGGGCTTTATCCAGGCGACTATCTGATCCCCGTTGGTCAGGCGCTGGCCAGCGAATTCGGCCGCTCCCTGCTGCAGATGCCGGACGAGGAGGCGCTTGCCATCGTCAAGGACAGGACGATCGACGCGATGATGGCGATGATCCGCGAGGATCTGGCGCTGCTCAACGTGCATCACGACGTCTTCTTCTCCGAGCGGACGCTGCATGCGAACAACGCCCGCAAGATACGCTCGGCGATCAGCGACCTGACGCTGAAGGGCCACATCTACAAGGGCAAGCTGCCGCCGCCCAAGGGCGAGAAGCCGGACGACTGGGAGGACCGCGAGCAGACGCTGTTCCGCTCGACCGCGGTCGGCGACGACATGGACCGGGCGCTGGTCAAGTCGGACGGCACCTTCACCTATTTCGCCGCCGATGTCGCCTACCTCAAGGACAAGGTCGATCGCGGCTTCGTCGACCTGATCTATGTGCTTGGCGCCGATCATGGCGGCTACGTGAAGCGGCTGGAAGCGCTTGCCCGGGCGATTGCCGGCGACGAGGTCAAGCTTACCGTGCTGCTTTGCCAGTTGGTGAGGCTGTTTCGCGCCGGCGAGCCGGTGCGTATGTCGAAGCGGTCGGGCGAGTTCGTGACCTTGCGCGAAGTGGTCGAGGAGGTCGGCCGCGACCCGATCCGCTTCATGATGCTCTACCGCAAGAACGACGCGCCGCTCGACTTCGACTTCGCCAAGGTAACCGAGCAGTCGAAGGACAATCCGGTGTTCTACGTGCAGTATGCCTCGGCGCGCTGCCATTCGGTATTCCGGCAGGCGAGCGAGCAATTGGGCGAGGCCATGTTCGACCGCAACCAGCTGGCCGCCGAAGTGGCTTTGCTGACCGATGAGGGGGAGATCGGCCTGATCAGGAAGCTCGCCGAATATCCTCGGCTGATCGAAGCCGCGGCGCTCGCGCTCGAGCCCCACCGGCTGGCATTTTACCTCTACGAACTCGCTTCCAGCTTCCACGGACACTGGAACCGGGGCACCGATAATCCCGACTTACGTTTTGTTAAGGTTAACGACCGACAATTGACGCATGCCAGACTAGGGCTGGTGCAGGCTGTTTCGGACATTTTGACGTCCGGCCTGACGCTGATCGGAGCCAATGCGCCCACCGAAATGCGTTAGGTTTGAGTAAAAAACCTGTCACCTTTTGCCCACATTGCGCTGGTAAGGGCCAACCCTACGCGACGTCCATGGCGTCCGAATGAGTGCGAGTTCGGGAACAATAATGGCAGACAGAACCCATCTGAGAGCAGCCGACCACAACGACATCGCCAACGATGATCCGTTCGCGGAACTGACCAGGATCATGGGGTTCGACCCACGCCAGCCGGTCAAACCGCAAACGCCGGCCCAGCCGAAAACCGCTGCCGCCGAACCGTCGGTGGACGAGGGCGATTTCGAGATCGATCTCGAGAAGGAGTTGATGGGCGAATTCGGCGCCGACGCCAATGACAATGCTTCCCCTGCCAAGCTTCGCGAGCCGACACCCGAACCGGCCGCCGCCGACGAAATGGAGGACGCGCTTGCTGCCTCGTTCGAACAGGATTTCGCGTTCGACGACAGTGCGGCGGATGATGCTGCTCCTGTTGCGGCTACTCCTGTTGCCGCCGACGAAATTGCCTCCGCCCCCGAAAGGGCGTTCGCTCCCGCCGTCGAGCCGGAGCTCGACGACGAGTTCGATAACGCCGTCGCCGGCTCGCTCGAAGACGTGTCGCCGTTCGAGGACGACCTTTCGAGTGACGACGAACTTGCCGCCTCTGTCGACCAGGATTTTCGGCACGACGACGATGTGACGGCCAAGATCGCGGTGACCGGCGAGGATGAACCCAGGGCCGCAGCCGAGGCGATCGAGCCGGTCGACGAGCCCGCCTTCGACGATGAGTTCGACAACGCCGTGGCAAGTTCGCTCGAAGACGAGCTGATGCTCGAAGAGCATGAGCCGATGGAGCAGACCGTCGCCGTTGAAACCGCCGCGCAAGCGGCCGCGTTCGATGACGAGTTCGACGATGCCGTTGCAAGCTCGCTCGAAGACGAGCTGATGTTCGACGAGCATGAGCCGGCGGAAAACGTCGCCGCCCCGGCATCGCCGGTTGAGGCGGTTTCGGCCGATGAGGATCTTGCCGGCCATTTCGATGATGCCATGGCCGATGTCGACATGGACTTCGACGTTCGCCCGAACGAGCCTGCCGAAATCGAAGAACCAGAGTTTATCGAAGAGCAGTCGATCGAAGAGCCAGAGGCCGCCCGGCTTTCCGGCACGGCCGCTGAAGCGGCGTTCGACGACGATTTCGATCTGAGCTTCGACGATGCGCCTGCCGAGGAAGCCGAAGAGCCCGTGGCGCAGGTTGCGGCCGAACCAGCGGCGCCGGCCGCTGTCGTCCCGACGGCCCCAGTGGCTGAGGAACGCAGCCTGGAAGACGAACTGAACGCGCTGCTCGGTGCGATGAGCACACGGCCGGCACAACCGGTCAACGAACCTCAGACAAGCCCGCAGCCTGCCCAGAAGCCCGTGATGGCTGTTCAGCAGCCTATCGCGCCGGTAGTTCAGAAGCCAGCAGTGGCCGCTGAACAGCCAATGGCGGCGGTCAAAGACGTCGCCAACGAGCCGGTGCATGCTGTCGACGAGCTGGATTGGGAACTC
Source organism: Mesorhizobium sp. M0698 (assembly GCF_040320455.1). Lineage (NCBI taxonomy): Bacteria > Pseudomonadati > Pseudomonadota > Alphaproteobacteria > Hyphomicrobiales > Phyllobacteriaceae > Mesorhizobium > Mesorhizobium sp. M0698. The sequence continues at coordinate 671,933 of NZ_JAMYPQ010000001.1, forward strand.
GACGAGCACGAGCCCGCTGAGCCGCAGCAGTCCAGTGCCGCCGATGACGCCGATCTTGGCAGTGTCCTCCTCGATGAGCTTGAAGGCGAGGATTTCGGTGTTGAAGCCGCTGCCGGACCCGCGGATGATCTCGACAGCGATGCGCTCGATGCCGACTTCGCCAGGAATATCGGCCTGGATCATGACTCGGCCGACAAGAGTGCGGCAGCTGCTGCCGAAGAAGACCCGCTCGATGCGCTGAACTGGCTGACGACACGCGCCACACCGCCCGAGCCGGCCCGCTCGTGGAGCCGCGTGACACCGGTCGCACAGCCTCAGCCCGCTTTTGCAAGCCAGCCGGTGGCTTCGGCGCGTCCGGCACCACCGCCGCAGCCGGCTGCAACGCCGTCCTATCGGGCCGCACCGGTCGAAGAGAGGCCGTCCTATGAAGGCCAGGCATCCCGTGAAGATAGGTCATCCTATGAAGATCGGCCCGCCTACACGGAAGCTGCACCAAGCTCGCATCAACAGCCTTCCGCCTATGACGAGATGCCCGATGTCGAGACGGTCGACGTGCCCGAGCGCGTCGTGGCGCTGGCGGACGATCTCGACATTCCGGAGCTCAACTTCGACGATGACGAGCCGGTGGCGCCCGCCTACGACGATCTCGATGCCGATTTTGCCAGCCTTCTCACCGAAATGAATGCAACGGATATAGCGCCTGCCCCGGTGCGCAGCGCTGGCTATGACGATGAATACGATGCCGGCTTCGCGTCTGGCTATAAGCAGGATCGTAGCGAGACGCGCGCCTATGGCGCCAAGCCTGCGGAAGCCCCCGTCAGCGCGGCGGCCGCTTCCTATGCCGATGCAGCGGACGGTTTCGATCTGGGCCCATTGCCCGGTGGCCAGCCGGTTTCGCAGGCCGACGATTTCACCTTCGATGAGCTCGACTACGATCCCGAACTGGACGAGGAGATGTCGGTTCCGGGCCTTGCCGAACGCGGGGCCGAAAGGCAGCCGCGCAGGCGCGGGCTGCTGATAGGTGCGGTGGTCGGCGCCGTGGCGATCGCCGGAGGCCTTGGCGCCTTTGCGTTGACCCTCGGCGGCAAGAGCGGCGGCGATGCGCCGGTTATCGTCAAGGCCGACAACAGGCCGATCAAGATCAAGCCGGAAAATCCAGGCGGCACCGTCGTGCCGAACCAGGACAACAAGGTTTATGACGCTGTGGTCAAGGGCGCCAAGCCCGCCGAGCCGGTTCAGCAGAAGCTGGTCACCAACACCGAAGAGCCCGTGGACCTGAAAGCCGACGAACCGGAGAGCCGCGTCGTCGATCTTTCGCCCAATGACCCCGATGCCGCAGACGACATCGACGCGCCCGGCACCGCGGCGTCCGACACCGACGGGTCTGGAACCAATGCGCCCGGCACTAACGCGTCTGACTCCAGCGCGCTTGGCGCCAGTGCGGCTGGCGCTGCCGAAACCGCCGCCGCACCGGCGCCCAAGTCCGAGGATCGCATCGCGCAGGTTCTGCAGGAGGCCGAGAAGGGTGCAACCCCCGAGATCGTCGCTGTTGCGCCGCGCAAGGTACGGACCATGGTCGTGAAACCTGACGGCTCGCTCGTGGCGCGCGAGGATCCGGCGCCCGCCGCCCCGCAGATGGCTGCTGCCGAGCCGGCCGATCCGGCGCCGCAGCACGTGGCTCCGGCCGCCCAGGCCGACGCCGCGGCGCAGACCGGCACCGTGCCCCTGATCGACCAATTGACAAGTGATCCGAAGATTGGCGACCAGCCGAGTGGCGACCAGGCGAGCGGCGATCAGGCCGAAACCTCCAAGCTGCAGCCGGCGCCCAAGCCCGACACAAAGGCTGAAGCCAAGCCGTCAGCCAGCAAGCAGTCCGCCAGCACCCCGGCCACGGTTCCGGTGGCGCCGCAGCGCCCGTCCGACCAGCCGGTCGACGTGGTCGGCGAGGTCAAGCCCGATCAGGTCGCTTCCATCGATCCGGCCGCGGCCGGGGCTGGTTCGTGGTCGATACAGATCGCTTCGCAGCCGACAGTCGAAAGCGCCCAGGCGACTTACCAGGATCTGCAGCGCCGCTACGGCAGCGTGCTTTCCGGCCGCACCGCCAACATCGTCAAGGCCGAGATCGCCGGCAAGGGCACCTTCTACCGCGTCCGCGTTCCGGCGCAGTCTCGCAACGAGGCGATCAAACTGTGCACCAGCTACAAGGCTGCCGGCGGCAATTGCTTCGTGTCCCACTAGGCACCAAAACCTCTCGAAAAGCCGGCGTCCGCGCCGGCTTTTTTGCGTGAACAGAAACCTCTGAAGGCAATTGCGGGCGATTCCCTTTGTCGGCGCGAAGCTCTAAACTGTTCCGCATGACCGAATCAAAATCCATGATCCTCGGCTGCGCCGGGAAATCACTGACCCGCGACGAGATCCGTTTCTATCGCAACGAATGCCCGTGGGGCTTCATCCTGTTTGCGCGCAATATCGGCGAGACCGAGCAGATCCGCGATCTGGTCGCCGCGATGCGCGACTGCGTCGGGCGTGCGGATGCGCCGGTGTTCATCGACCAGGAGGGCGGCCGGGTGCAGCGCCTACGGCCGCCGCTGGCGCCGAACTATCCGGCTGCCGGTGCACTCGGCGCCTTGTGGCGCGACGACCATGACGCCGGCACCCGTGCCGCATGGCTGATGGCGCGGCTGCATGCCTTCGACCTGCTGCGCTACGGTATCACGGCGGATTGCCTGCCGGTGCTCGACGTGCCCATCGAGGGCGCCAGCGACGTCATCGGTGCGCGCGCCTATGGCAAGGAGCCGCGCGCCGTCATCGAATTGGGTCGCGCCGCGGCGGAGGGCCTGATGGCGGGAGGCGTGCTGCCGGTGATGAAGCATATTCCCGGTCATGGAAGGGCCTTCGCCGATACGCATTTCGAACTGCCGACCGTCGACGCCTCGATCGGCGACCTGCAGCGGCATGATTTTGCCCCGTTCAGGGAGCTCAACCATTTGCCGATGGCGATGACGGCGCATGTCGTCTATAGCGCGATCGACCCGAAGAACCCGGCCACCACATCCGGCAAGGTCATCGAAGAGATCATCCGCGACGAAATCGGCTTCGACGGCCTGTTGATGAGCGACGACACCTCGATGAAGGCACTTTCTGGGGATTTCCCGTCAAAGGCGGCGGCGATCCTTGCGGCGGGCTGCGATCTGGTCCTTCACTGCAACGGCGTGTTCGAGGAGATGGCCGGCATTGCATCGCGCACGACCGGGCTTGAAGGCAAGTCGTTTGAGCGCGCGGAGCGGGCGCTGACCTATATCAGGAACCGCGACGTGGCGGACGAGACCGAGATTCGGGCCGAATTTGCCAGTTATTTCGACGCGGTGGCCTAGCATCAAAGGAAGCGAAGTGGCGGAAACATTGGACTTGAAGGCCGGCAAGGCCGCACCGATGGACCGCTTGTGGGCCGAGAACGACGATTCCCGGCTGACCGGCGATCCGGCGTTGGTCGTCGATGTGGCCGGCTTCGAAGGTCCTCTCGATCTTCTGCTGCATCTTGCCCGCAATCAGAAGGTCGACCTGTCGCGCATCTCGATCCTGGCGCTGGCCGAACAGTATCTGGCCTTCGTCGAGAAGGTGAGGGCGCTGAGGCTGGAGCTTGCCGCCGACTATCTGGTGATGGCGGCGTGGCTGGCGTTTCTCAAGTCGAAGCTCCTGATCCCCAAGCAGCCCGGCGACGAAGGCGAAAGCGGCGAGGAACTGGCGGCGGTGCTGCAGTTCCGGCTGAAGCGGCTGGAGGCGATGCGCGACGCGGCGGCACGGCTGGTCAACCGCAACCGGCTCGGACGCGACGTGTTTGCACGCGGCATGCCGGAAATGGTTATCGTCGAGAAGCGCAATGCCTATTCGGCCTCGCTCTACGACCTGTTGACCGCCTATGCCCAGCAGCGCCAGAAGCAGGCGATCACCAATGTGACGATCGCCAGGCGCGGCGTGTGGTCGCTCAAGGATGCGCGCGACGTGCTGACCAGGCTGATCGGGTCGCTGCGCGACTGGACGGCGCTCGACAGTTTCCTGGTCGAATATCTGGCCGGCCCGGAAGAGCGGCGCACCGCGGTTGCCAGCTCGTTTGCGGCGACGCTGGAACTGGTGCGCGAAGGCAAGATGGAAATGCGGCAGGACCAGGTGTTCGCGCCGCTTTATCTGCGCGGCCGCGCCCAGGCCATCAAGATAGTCGAGGTAACACCATGAGCGAACGCGCCAACGCTTCGGTCATTCCGTTCAAGGTCGACGACGACGCCGAGCAAGGCGCGGTCGCCGAAAACCCGGCACAAAATCAGGGGCAGAATTTGTCGCGGAATCCTGGCGAGCGGCTGCATATGGCGGAGGCCGTACGGATGGCCGAGGCGATCGTATTCGCCAGCGCCGAGCCGGTCAGCGAAAAACAGCTCACTTCGCGACTGCCCGACGGCATCAACATTGCCGCGGCAATGGCCGAACTGCAGCAGATCTATGCGCGGCGGGGCGTCAATCTGGTGCGCGTCGGCGATGCCTGGGCGTTTCGCACCGCCGGCGACCTCGCCTTCCTGATGAGCCGTGACACGGTGCAGCAGCGCAAACTGTCCCGCGCCGCCCTCGAAGTGCTGGCGATCATCGCCTACCACCAGCCGGTAACGCGCGCTGAGATCGAGGACATCCGCGGCGTCGAGACGTCAAAGGGGACGCTCGACACGCTGATGGAGACCGAATGGGTGAGGATGCGCGGCCGGCGCCGCACGCCCGGCCGTCCCGTCACCTACGGCACGACCGACATTTTCCTCGACCATTTCGCACTGGAGGAGATACGTGATCTCCCCGGCATGGAGGAATTGAAGGGTGCCGGGCTGCTGTCCGGCCGCATGCCGTCGAATTTCTCGGTGCCGCTGCCGCCGGCCGACCCCGATGCGCTCACCGACGACGAGGATCCGCTGACCGACATCGACCTCGAAGAACTCGGCCTTTTGACGCCGCGCGTCACGGAAGATTGAGCCGAGCGCCATCTTAAAGCCACAGGCAGGATGGAACTGCGCCGATTGGTAGCGGGCCGCCGTGCCGAAAGTGCGTGACTTCGGCGACTCATTCATGAACTCTGTCGCAGTTCTGTTTGAATCCGAACCCGAAAGCGCATAGATCAGCGTCTGGGAAACCGTTCGAGAGAGATTTGCTATGGGTTCATTTTCGATTTGGCACTGGATGATCGTTCTGGTGATCGTGCTGCTGGTGTTCGGCCGCGGCAAGATCCCCGAGTTGATGGGCGACATGGCCAAGGGCATCAAGAGCTTCAAGAAGGGCATGGCCGACGACGAGACGGCTGAGGATAAGCGCACCGTCGAACACCGTTCCGACGAAACCGTTTCGGTACCGAAGGAAAAGGCCAGCAAAAGCTGAGCCCGAAACTTTCGTCGGCCAAAACTTGAGTCGGAACGTATAGCCATGTTCGAAGTCGGCTGGACCGAGATGCTGGTGATCGCGATCGTCATGATCGTGGTCGTCGGGCCCAAGGATTTGCCCAACATGCTGCGCACCTTCGGCCGCACAACGGCGAAGCTGCGCGCCATGGCGTCCGATTTCCAGCGGCAGTTCAACGACGCGCTGAAGGAAGCCGAACTCGACGACGTCAAGAAGTCGGTCGATTCGCTGAGAAGCCTCAATCCGGCGGCTGAGATCAGGAAGCAGCTCAATCCATTCGAGCAGGCCGCCGCCGATGTCCGTTCCGGCGTCGATGCCGTGATGAAGCCCAAGCCGGCCGTCGATGCCGCAGCTTCGACAGAGCAGACAGCCGAGCTGCTGAAGAACGGCGCAACGACGATGCCGGGCGTCAGCCCGCCGGAGCCGACGCCGGCCACGCCGATCTTTCCGGCGATGACGGACGAGTCCGTCGTGGCGCCGGCAGTGCAGGCGCAAACGACCGCAGCGGCCGTGCCGAAAAAAGCACCTGCGGCAAAGAAGAAGCCAGCGCCCGCGAAAGCCGCGGCCGCCGTCCCGGCCAAGCCGGCAAAGACTGCTGCGCCAAAGGCTGCCGCAAAAGCTGAGCAAAAAGCGCAGTTGTCAGCAGCGAAGAAGCCGGCGTCAGCAACGAAGAAGCCGGCCGCCAGGAAAACGGCGGGAGCCGCCAAGTGAGCGTTTCGGACAAGGAAAAGGACGAGATAGAAAAATCGTCGGCTCCGCTGATGGAGCACCTGATCGAGTTGCGCCGGCGGCTGATCTGGTCGATTGGCGGTTTTTTTGTTGCCTTCCTGGTCTGCTTCTTTTTCGCCAAGCGGCTGTTCAACCTTCTGGTCATTCCGTTCAGATGGGCGACCCAATGGGCCGGGCTCGACCCGCACAAGGTCGAGCTGATCTATACGGCGCCACAGGAGTTCTTCTTTACCCAGGTCAAGCTCGCCATGTTCGGCGGCATGGTCATCGCCTTTCCGCTGATCGCCACGCAGATCTACAAATTCATCGCGCCCGGCCTCTACAAAAACGAGCGCAACGCCTTCCTGCCGTTCCTGATCGCCTCGCCGATCCTGTTCCTGATGGGCGCATCGCTGGTCTATTTTTTCTTCACGCCGATGGTGATGTGGTTCTTCCTCGCCATGCAGCAGACCGGCACCAACGACCAGGTGCAGATTTCGCTGCTGCCGAAAGTGTCCGAATATCTCAGCCTGATCATGACGCTGATCTTCTCCTTCGGCCTGGTGTTCCAGCTGCCGGTGGTGACAAGCCTGATGACGCGGGTCGGCATGCTGTCGTCCACGGCCCTGGCCGAGAAGCGCAAATGGGCGATCGTCATCGCCTTCGTCGTGGCGGCGGTGCTGACGCCGCCCGACCCGATGAGCCAGATCGGCCTCGCCATTCCGACGATCCTGCTCTACGAGGTCTCGATCTGGTCGGCCCGGCTGATCGAACGCAGCAAGGAGCGCGACCGTGTGGCCCGCGAAAAGCAGGACGCCACCGAAGAGGTGGCCGAAAAGCCGGCGGACGCGTCTTCGACGTAGTTGGGGGCGAGTGGTCTTTCGCCGGCACTGTCGTATTTTGTTCTTGCTTTGTGCCGGCAGCTATGCTATTAATCTGGGTATGGTGCTGATTCGGCGCCGAGGACCCGCCCACTGAGGCGGGTTTTTTGGTTCAGATTCCTTTCGACCAAATGTTGCGAGTGCTGCCGACATCAATGTCGGCGGGACAGCGCCCCCTCTGTCCTGCCGGACATCTCCCCTCAAGGGGGGAGATCGGCCGTCATCGCGGCTTTCGCAGATCTCCGGCGCTGAAAAAGCAAGCCGTCGGCGAAGCTGCCGATCTCCCCCTTGAGGGGGAGATGTCCGGCAGGACAGAGGGGGGCGCGAAGGAACTCGGCTTGACATCTTGCATCGATCAGGGATGCGGTTTACGCCCTCTGGTCTTTGTTTTGGGCATTTCCTTGCCCCGAAACCGCCGTGCCGAGGACGAACAGACCATGCTTGACATCAAATGGATTCGCGACAACTCGAAGGCCCTTGTCGAAGCGCTCCAGAAGCGCTCGTGGTCGGCCGGGGATGCGCAGTCCACGGTCGACGACCTGATCGCCGCGGATGAGGCGCGGCGCGAGCATCTGACCGAGCTGCAGACCAGGCAGGAACGCCGCAACGCCGCATCGAAGGAGATCGGCAATGCCATGCGCTCGGGCGATGCAGCTCTTGCCGAAAGGCTGAAGGCCGAAGTCGGCGAGATCAAGGCCTTCATCCAGAATGGCGAGGCGCGCGAGCGCGAGCTCGACAAGGCGCTGAACGATGCGTTGGCAGTGCTGCCAAACGTGCCGTTCGACGACGTGCCGGTCGGCAAGGACGAGCACGACAACGTCGTCAAGCGCGTCGTCGGCGAGGTGCCGACGCGGCCGAACTGGGTGAAGGAGCATTTCGAGACCGGCGAAGCGCTCGGCATGATGGATTTCGAGCGTGCCGCAAGGCTTTCGGGTTCGCGCTTCACGGTGCTCAAGAACCAGCTGGCGCGGATGGAGCGCGCGCTCGGCCAGTTCATGCTGGACCTGCACACCACCGAGCACGGCTACGAGGAGATCCAGCCGCCGCTGATGGTGCGTTACGAAACTATGTTCGGCACCGGGCAATTGCCGAAATTTGAGAACGACTTGTTCAAGACCGAAAAGTCTCGCCGAAGAGAGGACATTGGTCAGAAGGCACTTGACCTGCTGGAAAGTGCGTCAGGCAAGAGCAACGACGAACATAGGGCTTTGTTTACCGAGGCACGCCGCGAAATTGAATTGTACCTCATCCCCACCGCGGAGGTGCCGCTCACCAATCTCGTGCGCGAGGAAATCACGCCGCATGAAAAACTGCCGCTGCGCTATACCGCGCTGACGCCTTGCTTCCGTTCGGAGGCGGGTTCGGCCGGACGCGACACGCGCGGCATGCTGCGCCAGCACCAGTTCTACAAGGTCGAGCTGGTGTCGATCACCGACCAGGAGACTTCGGTTGCCGAGCATGAGCGGATGACCGAATGCGCCGAGGAGGTGCTGAAGCGGCTCGGCCTGCCGTTCCGCACCATGACGCTGTGCACCGGCGACATGGGCTTTGGCGCGCGCAAGACCTACGACATCGAGGTCTGGCTGCCCGGCCAGAATGCCTATCGCGAGATATCGTCGTGCTCGGTATGCGGCGATTTCCAGGCGCGGCGCATGGACGCCCGCTACAAGGACAAGGACGGCAAGGGCAATCGTTTCGTCCACACGCTGAACGGTTCGGGCACCGCCGTTGGCCGCGCTCTCATTGCCGTCATCGAAAATTACCAGAACGAGGACGGCAGCGTAACCATTCCTGAAGCGCTTCGGCCTTACATGGGCGGTCTCGCAAAGATCGAATCATCGAAGTGACAAGATTGTCGGCCCCGCGTTCCTTCGCGCCCCCCTCTGTCCTGCCGGACATCTCCCCCTCAAGGGGGGAGATTGCGCCGTCATCACAGCTTTCGCCAACTGTTGGCGTAGCAAGGAAGGCGGCGGCTACGGTATTGCCGATCTCCCCCCTTGAGGGGGAGATGCCAAGTGGTGGCAAAGAGGGCAGGACAGAGGCGGGTATCGTAGAGCGCTGCCGTCAATCCAATTCTGCAAAGGCGGTCTCATGCGCATCCTCCTGACCAACGACGACGGCATCCATGCCGAGGGCCTTGCATCACTCGAACGCATCGCCCGCACGCTGTCGGACGACGTCTGGGTGGTGGCACCGGAACAGGATCAGTCCGGCTATGCGCATTCGCTGTCGATCTCGGAGCCGCTGCGGCTCAGGAAAATCGGCGAAAAGCACTTTGCGGTGCGCGGAACGCCGACCGACTGTGTCATCATGGGCGTGAAGAAGATCCTGCCCGAAGCGCCTGACCTGATCCTGTCCGGCGTCAATTCCGGCGCCAACATCGCCGACGACGTCACCTATTCGGGCACGGTCGCCGGCGCCATGGAAGGCGCGCTGCTCGGCGTGCGATCGATCGCCATCAGCCAGGCCTATTCCTATGTCGGCGAGGACCGCGTCGTTCCCTACGAGACCACCGAAGCGCTGGCGCCGGCCCTGCTCGAAAAGCTCGTCGCCATGCCGTTGCCGGACGGCGTGCTGCTCAACGTCAATTTTCCGAACTGTGCGCCGGAAGAGATCGCCGGAACTGTAGTCACTTCGCAGGGCAAGCTGGTCCACAGCCTGTGGGTCGACGAGCGGCGCGACGGGCGCGGCCTGCCTTACTACTGGCTGCGCTTCGGCCGCGAGCCAGTCGAGGGCAAGCAAGGCACCGACCTCCATGCCTTGCGCAATCGGCTGGTGTCGGTGACGCCGCTGCAGCTCGATCTCACCGCGCATGAAATCCGCGATCAACTGGCCAAGGCGCTCGCATGAACTTGAACCACGCTGCAACGGTCGACGAGCGCGAAGGTTTCGCTGCCTTCCTGCTTCGCCTGCGCGGCAGGGGGACGGTGCCGAAGGCGCTGATCGCCGCCTTCGAGGCGACGCCGCGGCGCGGCTTTCTGTCTCCGCATTTCCACTCGATAGCCTGGTCGGACCGTATGCTGCCGATCGAATGCGGCGAGGCCATCGAAGGCGCCGACCTGCAGGCGGCGGTGATCGCGGCACTTGCCATCGAGCCGGGCAACCGGGTGCTCGAGATCGGCACCGGGTCCGGCTACACGGCGGCGGTGATGTCGCGGCTTGCCGCGCGGATCGTCACCATCGACCGTTACAAGACGCTGGCCGAACAGGCCCGGCAGCGGCTCGAGGCGCTCGCCATCGGCAATGTCATCGTGCGCCAGGCGGACGGTTCAAACGGGCTGGCCAACGAAGCGCCGTTCGACCGCATCGTCGCCTGGGCGGCCTTCGACAGCCTGCCGCGCTTTCTCCTCGACCAATTGTCGAGCGGCGGCATCGTCATCGCGCCGATCGGACCCGACGAAGGCGAGCAGGTGCTGGCCAAGCTGACCAAGGTCGGCAGCCGCTTCGAACGCGAGGATATCGGCCTGGTGCGCCTGCAGCCGATCCTGCACGGTGTCGCCGCGGTCATCTGATTCCGGGTACATCGCGCCGCTTGGGGATCAGCCGAAGCCTGTCGTTTCGTCATCCCAGGGTCTCCGCGACGGAGCTTCGCTCCTGCTCCGCCCTAGGACGACGAAGTTGAGAGCCTTCCTCGAATATTTTAAGAAAATTTGCGTCTGATTCTACAGGTTTAACCGACCGGTAACATTAACGCGCTTTAATCACACTCAGTTGTACCGGGTCTGTGCGGGTTAGTGCGATGCAATTCAGTGTTTTGAAGGCAAACGGACGCAATCTGGCGCGTGGCTGCGCCGTCCTCATGATCGCAGGCGCTGCGACGGGGTGTAGTTCCCAGGTGGCGCGGTTCAACAGCGTCGATGACGTGTTCACCGCCTCGACCAACAACCAGCGCGCCATCATCGACAAGCAGGATGCTGCCCAGCCCTATCCGGGCGATGTTGCTGCCGCGCCGGTCGACGGCAGCCACACCCAGTCGGTCAGCCGCTCAAGCCTCGAACCGGTTACGGCGCAGCAGTTGCCACCGCCGGCTCCCGCCCTGGCACCCGCCGCCCGCCCGATGCGTACCGCTGCCGCGCCGGCGATGGCGCCTGCCGCTCCTCGTGTCGACAGGACGGCAACCGGCACCGTCGCTCCGGCGGCAAGGCCGTTCAAGAACGCCGAGCCCGACGCGCCGCGCATGGCGACGGCCGCCGGCGCACCGCATGCAACCGAGATCGTCGTCAAGGACGGCGAGACCATTTCCGGCCTGTCTCGGCGCTACGGCGTGCCGGCCGATGCCATCATGAAAGTCAACGGGCTGAGCGCGACCAAGGGGCTGAAGACCGGCCAGAAGCTCGTCATCCCGGCCTATGCGTATTCGAGCAACGGCGCCACGCCGAAAGTCGCCGACGCCAAGCCCGCGAACGGCACTAGGCACGACCAGCCGGCCGACGCGCCGGAGAAGGTGGCCGTGCTGCCGCAGCAGCCGAAGCTCAGGGAAGGCAAGTCTGCCGCGCAGGTGGACGCCTCGGCTGCCGCGAGCCAGCCGGAGGATGGAAAGACCGCGCCCAAAGTGGCTTCGGCGACGGCCAAGCCGGCCGGTGCCGGCGGCACCTACACGGTTCAGCAAGGCGATACGCTGTCGGCCATCGCCAGAAAGACCGGCGTCGGCGTCGTCGCGTTGAAGCAGGCGAACGGCATGCAGGATGGACTGCTCAAGATCGGCCAGACCCTGAAAGTGCCGGCAGGCGGAACCGCTGTCGTCGCCAGTGCGAAGCCGGCAAAGGTCGATCCGGTGACGACGGCCACCACCCAGCCGCCTGCCAAGGCCACGCCGACGCAGACGCTCGCCTCCTACACGCCGCCAAAGAAGGACGCGAAAGTCATCCAGCAGGCCGAGGACGACGATGCGGTGGCGCCGGACGCAACCGGCATCGGCAAGATGCGCTGGCCGGTGCGCGGCCGCGTGATCTCAAGCTTCGGCGGCGGCAAGGACGGCGTCGACATTGCCGTGCCCGAGGGGACGCCGGTCAAGGCAGCTGAAAACGGCGTCGTCATCTATGCCGGTGACGGCCTCAAGGAATTCGGCAACACGGTGCTGGTGCGTCACGAAAACGGTCTGGTCACCGTCTACGGCCACACCAGCTCGATCGAGGTGCAGCGCGGCCAGAAGGTAAAGCGCGGTCAGGAAATCGCCCTGTCCGGCATGAGCGGCACCACCGACTCGCCGAAACTGCATTTCGAAGTGCGCAAGAACTCGGCGCCGGTCGATCCTTCGACCTATCTCGAATAGACGACGAAAAGCGATTTGCGGGCCACCTGACCTTCAGCCCGCCGAGGAAGTCCGCTCCGCAAGGTGCGGGCTTCTTCTGCTGTTAGTCCTTGAGCGGCTAATCCTTAAGCGATTTGCCGAGCCGGCCTGCCAGATCCTGGGTGAACTGCCAGGCGACGCGGCCCGAACGGCTGCCGCGCGTCGTCGCCCATTCCAGCGCCTCGGCGCGCAGCGTCTCGGGATCGATGGCGAGATTGTGATGGCGGACATAGCCGTCGATCATGTCGAGATATTCGTCCTGCGAACATTTGTGGAAGCCAAGCCACAGGCCGAAACGGTCCGACAGCGAAACCTTTTCCTCGACCGCTTCGGACGGATTGATCGCCGTCGAGCGCTCATTGTCGATCATGTCGCGCGGCAACAGATGCCGCCGGTTCGAGGTGGCGTAGAAGATGACGTTGGCCGGGCGGCCCTCGACGCCGCCTTCAAGAGCTGCTTTCAGCGATTTGTAGGAGGTGTCGTCGTGGTCGAATGACAGGTCGTCGCAAAACAGGATGAAGCGGAAGGGTGCCGCCTTCAGCAGGCCCATCAGCTTTGGCAGCGTGTCGATGTCTTCGCGATGGATCTCGATCAGCTTGAGCGGCAGGTCGAGCTTGGCCGAAGCGTTGACCGCGGCGTGCACCGCCTTGACCAGCGACGATTTGCCCATGCCGCGCGCGCCCCACAACAGCACGTTGTTGGCAGCATAGCCTGAGGCGAAGCGCTCGGTGTTGTCGACCAATATGTCGCGGACGCGGTCGACGCCGCGGATCAGGCCGATGTCGACGCGGTTGACCTTGCGCACCGGTTCCAGATAGCCGGGATCGGCCTGCCAGACGAAGCAATCGGCCTCGCCGAGGTCGGTTTGCGGCACCGGCGGCGGGGCGAGGCGGGCGACCGCCTCGATCAGGCGGTCGAGCTTCTGGCTCAGGATATCGATGGTACTGTCGGTCATCTCTTGTCTTTTTTGTTTCGCTTTCAGGATGGTGCGGCAGGCCAACCTACCTGATTTCAGCGGTTTCGAAACTCGTCCCAAGCATTTGTTCGGGCATGATCTTTTGCGGAAACCGAGCGTCGCTTTTGGGGATCACCCTCTAACACGGCTCACCAGGCCGGAAAAGCAGCCGATTTGCCCGGCCGCGCAGTTGCATTGGCAACGTTACCGACTATATTCCGGCCAAATTTGGCGGGGCCGTCAAATTCCCAGAACGGTTTGGCGGCTGTTTTTAAAATTCAGGAGTACCTCGATGTTCGTGACACCGGCATACGCCCAAGGCATCGGCGGGGACTCGTCCGCAATGTTTATCCAGATCGTGCCGTTTGCTCTGATTTTCGTGATCATGTATTTTCTGATCATCCGGCCGCAGCGCACGCAGCTAAAGAAGCGCGGCGAGATGCTGGCGGCGGTTCGTCGCGGCGATACCGTTGTCACCGGCGGCGGCTTGGTCGGCAAGGTGACCAAGGTGATCGACGATAACGAGCTCGAGGTCGACCTTGGCGGCGGCACCAAGGTGACGGCGCTGCGCTCGACGATCGCCGACGTGCGCGTCAAGGGCGAGCCGGTGGCGAACCAGAACGCCAAGAAATAAAGCTCAGGAGATAACCGGGTCTTCGGGCGGCACGATCCGCAACGGGCAACGCCATATGTGGTTTTCGCGCCTTACCAAGATTCTTATCTGGCTGGCTGTTGCCGGCATGGTGGTCTTGGGCGTGATGCTTGGCGCGCGCGCTATGAAGCCGGACGGTACGCTCGTCGACCTTCTTGCCTGGCTGCCGAAGCGGCAGGCGAGTTTCGACCGGCAAGGTGGTTGGCAGATTCTGCTTGAGGTGGATAAGGAGGATCTGATCAAGAACCGGCTGGAGACGGTGCGCAATGACGTTCGCTCGCTGCTGCGCGATGCCAGGATCGGCTATACGGGCCTTGCTGGATGGGGTCGCGAGGTCAAGGTCCGCATTTCGGATCCGGCTCAGATCGATGCCGCCAAAACAGCCCTGAAAATATTCACCGATCCGGTTGCCGGGACGAACCCAGTCGAGGAGATCGCGCTTGATGAGCCGGAACCCGGATTGCTCAGCCTCACAATAACGGATGCTGGCGTCAGGCTTCGGACATTGATGGCGCTGGTGCCGTCGATGGAAGTCGTCAAACTCCGGGTTAGCGAGAGTGGCGCTTTCGAACCGATCGTGCAGCAGCAAGGCGATGACCAAATACTGGTTCGGGTGCCCGGCTTGCGGACCCCAGTCCGGTTCAAGGACATTCTCGGACGGACTGGCAAGTTGACATTTCAAATGGTCGATACGTCGTGGCCTGTGCAGGATGCGCTCAACAACCGGGCGCCGCGAGGCTCTTCGGTGCTCTATTCGCAGGACGATCCGCCGATTCCCTATCTGGTCGAAGATCGTGTGATTGTTTCCGGTGACAACATCGTCGATGCCCGGGCGACCTACAATTCGGCCATGAATGAGCCGGTTGTATCGTTCAATTTCGATTCCAAGGGTACAACGCGTTTTGCTCAAGCGACCTCACAGAATGTCGGCAAGCAGTTTGCAATGATCCTCGACAGTCAGGTGCTTTCGGCGCCAGTTATCCGCGAGCCGATCCTTGGCGGCTCCGGCCAGATATCAGGCAACTTCACCAATGAGAGCGCCAAAGAACTTGCCCTGCTTTTGCGTTCTGGTCCGTTGCCGGCAAGACTGAAAATAGTTGAAGAACGCACTATAGCGCCTGGCGGCGGGCAGAATTAGAATAGGGCAGGAGATCAGCCAATTACGTCGGAACCGATCCCGGCGGCGGCGCCAAATTGACTGCACCGCGCTCGACAATTGACGATGTGCAGGTTAAGGGCGAGCCGGTGGCGAACCAGAACGCCAAGAAATAACCGAATTGTCGGCGGAACGATCCGCCAGTACGCCCTGACGGACGACGCCATATGCTCTATTTTTCGCGCTTCAAGATGATCCTGATCTGGCTGGCCGTGGCCGCCACAGTGGTCCTCGCTGCGCCCAACCTTTTTTCCGCCAGCACGCTGGCCAAGCTGCCCGACTGGGTGCCGAAGCGGCAGATGACGCTCGGCCTCGACCTGCAGGGCGGCTCGCACATCCTGCTCAGGATGGATCCGAACGATCTGATCAAGGACCAGCTGGAGACGACGCGCGACGAAATTCGAACGCTGCTGCGCAATGCCAAGGTCGGCTATACCGGCCTTTCCGGATCGGGCCGCAGCGTTCAGGTCCGCATCACCGATGCCAATCAGGTCGATGCCGCCAAGAATGCGTTGAAGACATTAACCGATCCGGTGCAAGCTGGCCTGTTCAGCGGCGGCTCCATCCGGGAGATGACGCTGGATGAATCCCAGCCCGGCCTGCTGAAGTTCACCGTCACCGATGCCGGCATCAAATACCGCACCTCGGCGGCGCTGACGCAGTCGATCGAGGTCGTCGGTCGCCGCGTCAACGAGCTCGGCACCACCGAGCCGATCGTGCAAAGGCAGGGCGACGATCGCGTTCTGGTCCAGGTGCCGGGCCTGCAGGATCCGCAGCGGCTGAAGGAGATCCTCGGCCAGACCGCCAAGCTGACCTTCCAGATGGTCGACCAGTCGATGCCGGTGCAGGATGCGCTCAAGGGCCGCCCGCCGGCGGGGTCCTCGGTGCTCTATTCGCAGGACGATCCGCCCGTTCCCTATCTGATCGAGAACCGCGTCATCGTCTCGGGTGAAGACCTCGACAAAGCGAGTGCGACCTATAACTCCCAGACCAACGAGCCGGTGGTTTCGTTCACCTTCAATTCCAGGGGAGCGACGCGGTTCGGCCAGGCGACATCGCAGAATGTCGGCAAGCTGTTCGCCATCATCCTCGACAATCAGGTGATTTCGGCGCCGCAGATCCGCGAACCGATCCTTGGCGGCAGCGGCCAAATCTCGGGCAATTTTACTGCCGAGAGCGCCAACGACCTCGCCGTGCTGCTGCGTGCCGGCGCTTTGCCGGCGACGCTGACTGTGATCGAGGAGCGCACCGTGGGGCCTGGTCTCGGCCAGGATTCCATCCATGCCGGCAAGGTCGCGGGTATCATCGGGTCAATCCTGGTGGTGGCGTTCATGTTCGTCGCCTACGGTTTCCTCGGCTTCCTCGCCAATATCGCGCTGGCGGTGCATGTTGCGATGATCGTCGGGCTGCTGTCGCTGCTTGGAGCGACGCTGACCCTACCTGGTATCGCCGGTATCGTGCTGACCATCGGCATGGCGGTCGATTCGAACGTCCTCATCTATGAACGCATCCGCGAGGAGCGACGTGCCGGCCGCTCGGTCATTCAGGCGATCGATACCGGTTTCAGCAAGGCGCTGGCGACCATCGTCGATTCCAACGTGACCTCGCTGATCGCAACCGTGGTGCTGTTCTGGCTCGGAACCGGGCCGGTGAAGGGCTTTGCCGTCACCTATGCCATCGGCATCCTGACCACGGTCTTCACCGCCTTCACCTTCACCCGCCTGCTGGTGTCGATCTGGCTTCGCCGGGCCCGTCCGAAGGAGTTGCCGCGCGCGCCGGTGACCTTCATTCCGCCGGGAACGAAAATTCCGTTCATGGGCATCCGCCGCTGGACGTTCACACTGTCCAGCGTGCTTTCGGTGCTGTCGGTCATCGGCTTCATGACCATCGACATCAATTACGGCATCGATTTCAAGGGCGGCTCACTGATCGAGGTGCAGGCCAAGACCGGCAATGCTGATCTCGCCGACATCCGCGGCAGGCTGACGGAACTCAACATCGGCGAGGTGCAGGTTCAGCAGTTCGGCGAACCGAACGACGTGCTGATCCGCGTCGGCACGCAGGAGGGCGGCGAGAACGCCGAACAGACCGTCATCGACAAAGTGCGCGGCGAGCTGCAGGACCAGTATGATTTCCGCCGCGTCGAAGTGGTCGGGCCGACGGTCTCGGGCGAGCTTGCCAAGCAAGGCACCATTGCCATGCTGGTCGCGCTGCTCGGCATCCTGATCTATGTCTGGTTCCGCTTCGAATGGCAGTTCGCGGTCGGCGCCATCGTTGCGACCGTTCACGACGTGGTCATGACGATCGGCTTCTTCGTCATCACCGGCCTCGAATTCAACCAGTCGTCGCTGGCGGCGATCCTCACTATCATCGGTTATTCGCTCAACGATACGATCGTCGTCTATGACCGTGTTCGCGAGGATCTGCGAAAATACAAGCGAATGCCGCTGCCGCAATTGCTGAACAACGCCATCAACGAGACGCTGTCGAGGACGACGCTGACCTCGGTGACGACGATCCTGGCGCTGCTGGCGCTGGTGCTGTTCGGCGGCGAGGTGATCCGCTCGTTCACCATGGCCATGCTGTTCGGCGTCGTGTTCGGCACCTATTCGTCGATCTTTATCGCCGCGCCACTGCTTATCCTGTTCAAGCTGCGGCCGCAGGCCACAGCGTCCGATGAGGAAAAGCCGGTGGGCGGCGGCAAAGCCATAGCCACCTGACGGCTTGCCTCAAAAGTGGCCAAGGGCATCGTCATCCGCGAGGCGCATTTCCCCGGCCGCGCACCGATCGAGGCTTACGGCAATGGCGGTTTCCGCTTTGCCGACATGTCGCATCGCGGCTCGCTGCTGTGCCTGCCTTCTGGCATCTATGGCTGGGAGCCGGCCGATCCGTTGGCGCTGACGGCAGCGGATTTCACCAAGCTGTTCAACGAGGCCGCCAAGGTCGAGATCCTGCTGGTCGGCAGCGGCAAGGATCTGAGGCCGTTGCCGACCGCGCTGCGTGCCGCGCTGAAGGACGCCGGCATTTCCGCCGATCCGATGTCGACCGGGGCGGCTGTGCGGACCTACAATGTGCTGCTGGCGGAAAACCGCGCCGTGGCCGCAGCACTCATCGCCGTCGACTGACGTGGCCGAAAACACCAAAGTCGCCATGGAGACGGTGCGCGCCGCCGATCATGACCGCTATCTGACCGCGCTCTACGCGCCCGAAGACAAGCGGGACGCGCTGTTTTCGCTCTATGCCTTCAACGCCGAAATTGCCGGCATACGCGATCGCATCCGCGAAGCGCTGCCGGGCGAGGTGCGGCTGCAATGGTGGCGAGACGTCATCGCCGCCGAAGAGGATCCGACTAAGGTCGGCCATCCCGTGGCGGACGCGCTGAGGGCGACTATTTCCGCTCACCGCCTGCCCAAGGCCGCTTTCGACAATATGCTCGAAGCGCGCATCTTCGATCTCTATGACGACCCGATGCCGTCGCGCACCGACCTCGAAGGCTATTGCGGCGAGACTGCCGCAGCACTCATCCAGCTTGCGGCGATCGTGCTCGATCCGGTCGAAGCACCACGCTTTGCCGAACTTGCCGGCAGGGCAGGTTGTGCGCAGGCGATGACCGGTCTCCTGCTTCTGCTGCCGCTGCATCGCAAGCGGGGACAGTGCTTTGTCCCGGCCGATA
Source organism: Mesorhizobium sp. M0698 (assembly GCF_040320455.1). Classification (NCBI taxonomy): domain Bacteria; kingdom Pseudomonadati; phylum Pseudomonadota; class Alphaproteobacteria; order Hyphomicrobiales; family Phyllobacteriaceae; genus Mesorhizobium; species Mesorhizobium sp. M0698. The sequence goes on from NZ_JAMYPQ010000001.1 coordinate 690,678, forward strand.
TTTTGGCGGCGGCGGGATCCTCGCCGCAAGAATTCGTTACGGGCAACGGCGGGCCGGGCGCGGAACGCGCCGTTGCCGCGATGATCGCTCTGGCACGGGAGCATCTTTCCGCCTTCGAGTGGGGAGCGTCCGCTTTACCGGTTTCATTGCGCCCGGCCTTTCTGCCGCTGGCTCTGTCGGGCGCCTATCTCGACAAGATGGAGACTGCCCGCCGCCCGCCTCTCAAGGATATGGCTCGGCTCTCCATCCTGCGCCGGCATTGGCTTTTGTTCCGGCGAGCGACGCGAGGCTGGCCGGCCGCATGAATGCTGATGACCAATGAGGAAGTCCGGGGAGGCCGCCAAGCCTGGACTGCAGGCGGCGAGCATTGCCCCGGCCGAGTAGTTTTTCATCACGATGGATTACTCGATCCGCCATCGCGCATCAGCGTCTCATAATCGCGACCGCCGTAGAAGATGTTGACGATGCGAACAAGATCGTCGCTGACAACATAGGCGATAATAGCCGAGTGCTCGAACGGCACCGTTCGCAACCCTGGTGCAATGTCATCGCGCGGCCGGCCGCCACGCGGTGATTGCCGATGCTTCGGCAGCGATCTTCGATCCGAAGCACGAATTTCAGCGCTATGTCCGGATTTCCGCCGGCCTCGATGATGTGCTTGAAAATGTCAGCCAAATCGTTTCTGGCGGTTTCACGGTAGTCGACCTCAAGCCGCTGAATCATCAGCGCGGCCTGAATACTGAGCAAACAGTCCTCGGAGATGATCGCGCACCTCTTCTCCGGTATAGCCAGGCCTCGTATCCTCGATCGACGCCTTTACACGCGCCCTGATCGAGGCCATGCGCTCGGCATGTTCTTCCTCCTCGTGCTGGAAGGCGCGAAGCGCTGCGCGGATGACTTCGCTGACCGAACCGAAGGAGCCGTCTTCAACCTTTTCGCGGATCATACGCGCCATGGCGGGCGTTACGGTGATTGACAGTTTCTCAGCGGATTCCATGGAATTTGGCCTCGCGATACAAAGTAGGATGTTATCCTACTTCTGCGCCGCGCAATCCGCAAGCAGGGAGCTACTCCGCCGCTTCGGCCTGGGAAGGCAGCCCCAGCCATTCGCGGCAGTCGGCGAGCGCGCGCGACGTCACGGCGTGCCGCTTGGCGACCGTCTTGTCCTTGCCACGCAGCCGCTTGCCTTCGATCTTCGGCGCGTCCACCGGCGGGAACAGGCCGAAATTGACGTTCATCGGCTGGAAGGAGTGCTTTCCCGGCTCGTCGTCGGAGACAATATGGCCACCGGTGATATGGTTGAGCAAGGCGCCGAAGGCGGTGGTCAAGGGCGGCAGCGACGGCGCATGGCCAAGCCTTTCGGCGGCCGCGAAACGTCCGGCAAGCAGGCCGATGGCGGCGCTCTCGACATAGCCCTCGCAGCCGGTGATCTGGCCGGCAAAACGCAAGCCGGGCCGCGATTTCAACTGCAGCGACGCATCGAGCAGCGTCGGCGAATTGATGTAGGTGTTCCGGTGCAGGCCGCCTAGGCGGGCAAATTCGGCGTTTTCCAGCCCGGGGATGGTGCGGAATATGCGCACCTGCTCGGCATGCTTCAGCTTGGTCTGGAAGCCGACCATGTTGTAGAGCGTGCCCAGTGCGTTGTCCTGGCGAAGCTGGACGACGGCATAGGCCTTTACAGACGGATTGTGTGCATTGGTCAGCCCCATCGGCTTCATCGGCCCGTAGCGCAATGTCTCGACGCCGCGCTCGGCCATCACCTCGATCGGCAGGCAGCCGTCGAAATAGGGCGTGCCTTCCCATTGCTTGAATTCGGTTTTCTGGCCGTCGACCAGTGCCTGTACGAAGGCAAGGTACTGCTCCTTGTCCATCGGGCAGTTGATGTAATCCTTGCCGGTGCCGCCGGGGCCGACCTTGTCGTAGCGCGACTGGAACCAGCAGATGTCCATGTCGATCGTGTCGAAATGGACGATCGGGGCGATGGCGTCGAAAAAGGCGAGCGCGTCGGCGCCGGTTGCGTCCGCAATCGACTGGGCGAGCGACGGCGCCGTCAGCGGGCCGGTGGCAACGATCGCCTGGTCCCAGTCCGCCGGCGGCAGGCCGGTCACTTCCTCGCGTCGGATGGTGATGAGCGGGTGGGCTTCGAGCTTCTTGGTGACCGCTTCGGAAAATCCGTCGCGGTCGACGGCGAGCGCACCGCCGGCCGGCACTTGGTGCGCATCGCCGGCGCTCATGATCAGTGAACCGGCCAGCCGCATTTCGGCGTGCAGCAGGCCGACGGCATTGGTTTGCGCATCGTCGGAACGGAAGGAGTTGGAACAGACGAGCTCGGCCAGCCCGTCGGTCTTGTGCGCATCGGTGCCGCGGACGGGACGCATTTCATGCAGGACAACGGAAACGCCGGCTTCGGCCGCCTGCCAGGCGGCTTCGGAGCCGGCAAGTCCGCCGCCGATAACGTGAATGGGGTTCTTGTCCATGAGCGCCGAAATAGTCGCTTGGCGCAAGGATTGCAATTGCCAGGGATCGCACCGCAAGTGGGCTGCCTAGGAAAGACCGCCCAAAACAACAACACCCGCCGAGGGAGGAGATCCGGCGGGTGTCGTTTTGTTGGTCGATCCTCGGGAGGAGGTGAAGATCGACCGTATTCGCCATCGCCGGGGAGGAGGTCGGCTTTGACGAAATTCCTTTCGCCATTTGAAAGGGCGCGAAACCCTTTTTAGAAACAACTTAGAAACAGCGCCCGCCGGGGGAGGAGGTCCGGCGGGCGCCGTTTTTGTGGTCAACCCTCGGGAGGAGGTGAAGGCTGACCGTATCCGTCAGGGTCGGGGAGGAGGTCGACCCTGGCGAAATTCTTGTGGTTAGATCGCCCTGCGAGCGACCATCTTGATCTCGTCGCGGACGATGCCGAGATCGTTGAGCTGGCGATTCGACAGGCGACCCAGCTCGGTAACCGTCTCGCGGTAGACGCGCCAGTTACGATAGTTGCGGATCAGGTTCATTGTCGTTCTCTTTTCAAAACTGGTTCGGACCATTTGCGGCCCGAAGGATTAGACCGCCTTGCGGGCGACGTAGTGAATGTCGCTGCGGCTGATGCCGAGGTCGGTCAGTTCACGGGTGCTCAGGCGGTTCAGCTCGGACACGGTGTCCCTATAGCGGCGCCAGTTGCGATAGTTGCGGATCAGGTTCATGGTAGTCTCGTTTCGTCTTTCTTTCGGATCATTCCGTCTTTGTGTGCACCGTGAAAATAGGTGGGGTCATATCGATTTAAAAGCGCTATTGGTGCATGGCAGCAATGCAAATTGTGCAATGCAGCATTAACGCGCGTCCGGTTTTCCGCCCAGATCGGAAAATGCCGTTAGGTCAAACGTTTGGCCGGACGAGCTAAAAGGACCAAGCAAAGGGGGAGGGGCATGGCGAGCTATTCGTCACGGGTCAGGTCGGATATCGCGCGATGGCAGCAGGCTGGCCTGATCGACGCGCCGACAGCCGATACGCTGATACGCGACGTCGAGGCAAACGAACGCAAATCGCTGAGTTTCGGCTCGATCCTGGCGATGATGGCGGCGCTGCTGTTCGGCGCGGCTATCCTGATCTTTATCGCCGCCAACTGGGAAGTCATCCCGCGGCTGGTGCGGGTCGCGGCACTTTTTGCCGTTATCCTTGCCGGCTATGTCGGCGGCGCGGTGCTGAAGATGCGCGACCATGCGGCGATCAGCGAAGCACTGTGGATCGTCGCGGCGGCGGCATTCGGCGGTTCGATCGCGCTGATCGGCCAGATGTATCATTTGTCGGGCGACGAGGCCTCGGCCTTGATCACCTGGGGCGCCGGCACGGCGCTGGCGGCGGTGGCGCTGCGCTCAAACCCGCTGACCGTCGCTGCCGTCGGCATCGCCGATGCCTGGCTGTTCCTGAGAGGGTTCGACTACTTCCGGCGCACGGAATTTCCGCATCTCTTCGTGGTCATGGCGCTAATTCTGTTCGCCGTTTCGTTCTGGACGCGCAGCCAGGCGGCGCGCCACCTGATCATCCTGTCGGTCCTTTTCTACCTCGTGCTGTTGGCCATGGAATACGACACGCTGCAAGTCGCCATCCCGCTCGTTGCCGCGTCGGTGCTGCTTTTTACCGCTGCGATCTTTGCTGCCGGGCCGGTCGAGAGGGTTTTGCAACTCGGCGGCAGGTTGCCCTTGCACGCGCTGATCGGCTTTCTCACCGGCCTGGCGATGATCCAATTCGAACTGGCGGATGAAAGCAGCTACAATAGCGGCTTCGCCATTGCCTCGGCTGTTGCGCTGGCCGGCATCGTCGCGGCGATCGTGCTGGGCGGCCGCGAGAGCCGGGGACTGCGCTGGGTTGCCTATGCGGGCTTCGCCTTCGAACTCGCCATCATCTATGTGGTGATGCTGCAATCAATGCTCGACACGGCAGGCTTCTTCCTTGCGGCGGCGGTGCTTCTCGCCGTTCTTGCTTTCATTATCATCCGCATAGAAAAGCGCATGAACGCCTCGAACATGACAGGAGCGGCGGCATGATGACCGGCAAAAGACTGATCATCTCGGCGCTGGTCCTGGCGCTCGTCCAGATCGGCTTTCTGAGCTGGATCATCGCCGGACGCGAGGCGATCCTGCGCGATGGCAAGCAGGTCCTGCTCAGGGTCGAGCCGATCGATCCGCGCGATCTCTTGCGCGGTGACTACATTCTGCTCGGCTACGATATTTCGCGCATACCGGTGAAGCTGATCGGCAACATTCCGGCCGGCAAGCTTTCCAGCGAGGAAACGTCGATCGTGGTCAGGCTGAAGCAGGGCGCCGACGGCTATTGGGGGCCGACCGCGGCTTGGTTCGGGCAAGCGCCGGCGCCGGCAGCATCCGATGAAGCCGATATCGTCGGACACGTCTCCGAGGGCTGGAATATCAGCCAGGGAGCAACGACGATCGCGCCGGATTACGGCATCGAGCGCTTCTATCTGCCGGAAGGCGAGGGGATGGCGATCCAGAACGACATGCGGGTGCGGCCGTTCGGCATCCGGGTGGCGATTGCGGCCAACGGCACCGCGCAGATCAAGGCGCTGGTGGACGGCGACAAGACACTGTTCGAGGAGCCGCTTTACTAGATCGCGCTACGGCCTTGGCAATGATCCTCCTTCGCCAAGGCTTTGGAGGAGCTTCGAGTGGCCTGCCACCCGAAGCTCGAAGAGCGAAGGATGGTGCGGATGAAGGGACTCGAACCCCCACGCCTTTCGGCACTGGAACCTAAATCCAGGGCGTCTACCAATTCCGCCACATCCGCATTGCCCGGCCAATCCCATGTAGCCATCATTCTGTCAATGTCAGAGCCCACATCGGCATCCTTGGCCGGAATGCAAAGATGGTTGAAAATCGGCCGCGCCTGTGACAAAAGGCGTGTCGAATGTGACGGGACGCGACGATCCGCTTCTGCAGAATGTGATAAGAAGTAGGAAAAACAAAGACTTATTCACATTTTGGAGCGTATTTCTGGAGGATTTGTGCCGCGTTGAGCGGACAGATCGCCAAGTCCCGCACCAAAAGCCATTCCCGGCAAGATCATACCGGCAGGCTGTAAACGGCAGGGGCCGTTTGACGGCCTCATTGGTGGAAACAAAGGTTTTATGATGCAGGTCACCGAAACGCTCAACTCCGGTCTCAAGCGCGAGATCAAGATCACCGTGCCGGCCGGTGACATGGAAGCCAAGCTGATGGCGCGGCTCTCCGACGCCAGGAACAAGGTCCGCATCAACGGCTTCCGCCCCGGCAAGGTGCCGGTGCAGCATCTGCGCAAGGTCTACGGCAAATCATTCATGGCCGAAGTGGTCAACGAGATTCTCAATGATTCGACCCGTTCGATCATCACCGGGCGCGGCGAAAAGGCCGCCATGCAGCCTGAAGTGATCATGACCGAGGACGAGAAGGAAGCCGAGAAGATCCTGGCAGGCGGTGCCGATTTCGAGTTCCGCCTGAACTATGAGGTCATTCCGCCGATCGAGATCAAGGATTTCTCCGACATCAAGGTGACGCGCCAGGTGTTCGACGTGCCGGATGAAGAGATCGACGAGCAGGTCAAGCGTGTCGCTGAATCCGCCCGCACTTACGAGCCGAAGACCGGCAAGGCCGCCGAGGGCGATCGCGTGACCATCGATTATGTCGGCAAGATCGACGGCGAAGCCTTCGGCGGCGGCGCCGGCACCGATCAGCCGCTGGTGCTCGGCTCGAAGGAATTCATCCCCGGCTTCGAGGACCAGCTGGTCGGCAGCAAGGCCGGCGACGAGAAGCAGGTCACGGTTACCTTCCCGGAAAACTACCAGGCGGCGCATCTGGCCGGCAAGGAAGCCACTTTTGACGTGACGATCAAGGAAGTGTCGAAGCCCGGTGCGCTTGAGATCAACGACGAGATGGCCAAAAATCTCGGCCTTGAATCGCTGGAGCGCCTGCGCGAGGTGGTGCGCGGTCAGATCGAGAACCAGTTCGGCTCGATAACGCGCCAGAAAGTCAAGCGGCAGTTGCTCGACCAGCTCGACGCTGCTTACTCGTTCGAGGCGCCGTCCAAGCTCGTCGAGGCCGAGTTCAACAACATCTGGAACCAGGTCAACCGCGACCTCGAAGCTGCTGGGCGCACCTTTGCCGACGAAGAGACGACGGAAGAAGAAGCGCGTGCCGAATACATGCGGCTTGCCGAGCGCCGCGTGCGTCTCGGCCTGGTTCTCGCCGAAATCGGCGAGAAGGCCGGCGTCACCGTGACGGACGAGGAATTGCAGCGCGGCCTGTTCGAGCAGGTGCGTCGCTATCCGGCCAACCAGCAGCAGGAAGCCTTCGAATTCTATCGCAATAATCCCGAAGCGCTGAACACGTTGCGCGCGCCGATGTTCGAAGAGAAGGTGGTTGACCATCTGCTCGGCCAGATTTCGGTCACCGATGTCAAGGTCAGCAAGGAAGAGCTGCTGGCCGACGACGAGGATACGGAGACAACCAAGGCCAAGCCGGCGAAGAAGGCGGCTGCGAAAAAAGCGGACACCAAGAAGGCCGACGACGACGCTGAAGAGCCGAAGAAAAAGGCCGCGCCGAAGAAGAAGGCCGCCAAGGACGCTGAATAACGTCCCTGCTGAATTCCGAAAGGCCGCCTTCTCGAGGCGGCCTTTTTCGTTGTGGCGCAGACGCAACGGATTTCACGCATCTGGCGGTCGAGGTAGCGATATGAAGCTTTGATGATTATCTGCGCTGGGTTGCTGACCGCAGCGGTTGTTGGAGGCATCGTTGAGACAGTTCTTCGGTATCGGAAGCGTGGCGGCGGCGTTCCTGCTTGCGTCGGTCTGCGGCATTGCCCAGGCTGATACGGTTCTCGACAACTGGCGGTTCGACAAGAGCAGCGATGGCCTTGTCACCGCCTCGCTTTACGCGACCAACAAGCTCATCACCGGTGGCGGCGCATTGAGCTACAGCCCGGTTTTGACGATCGCCTGCCGGACAGCCGGCGAACCGCGTTGGAGCGAATGGCTGCAACTGAGCGACACCGTTTCCGCCAGCCGAACCATCGCCATGTCGGTGACTGTCGGCCAATCCGGCAAGCTCAACGAAAGCTGGTCGGTCGGCCCGCGCAGCAGAATGCTGGTCCGCGACGGTGCCGACGGCATCAGGCGACTGATTTCCGCGGACCGGCTGCTGCTGTCCTGGCGGTTCGGGCTGCTGTCGGGGCGCGGCAAAGCCGAGTTTGACCTCACCGGAGTTGAAGAGGCGATCGGCCGGATCGCCGCCAGCTGCAACACCAAATTGCCTTGAGCAGATTGTCCGCATTAAACCTTTGCATGGCCGAACTCTACCTGCCGGCCGGGTTCTGTGGTATGTAGGTGCCGCAACCCCAGGCATTGGATATCCGTTCTGCCATTCAAGAGCGCATGCCAGCGGACTAAATGTCGGCCTGTGCAGGTCAGCCAGGGCAAATTGGCGATCAGGGAGGAAATGCCATGCGTGCCATTGTGTTTTTTATCATCATGTCCGTCGCCACCGTCATTGCCGGCCCCTCGCGGGCACAGGATGCCGCGGCGGGTGAGAAGGTCTTCGCCAAATGCAAGGTCTGCCATATCGCGGACAAGGATCAGAACAAGATCGGTCCGTCCTTGAACGGCGTCATCGGCCGAACGGCCGGCACGCATCCAGGGTTCAGCTATTCCAAGGCTATGACCGAGGCCGGAAAATCCGGCGTTAAATGGGACGAAGCCACGCTGACGACCTACCTTCGCGATCCCAAGGCGATGGTCAAAGGAACCAAGATGGCGTTTGTCGGCCTCAAGAAAGACGAGGACATCGCCAACGTCATTGCTTATCTGAAGCAATTCTCCAAATAGCCCGGCTCTTCCGCCGGATCTTGGCATAGCAAACAGGTCGAGGCATAGCCTCGGCCGCAATCTGCCGGCAGTGTCGGTGGGAGGGCGGCTCGTTGCAAAAAAGACATTGGCCGGCTAGGCTGCCATTCCCATCGGTGGTCGTCTGAATGTCGACTGAAGAAAGCCGTCTCAAGGATACCGGCATCCGCCTCTCGGAGGCGACGGCGGGTGATTTCTTTGCGCTTTTGAAGCCACGCGTCATGGCGCTTGCCGTGTTTACTGCCTTCGTCGGCCTGATGATGGCGCCCGGCGTGATGAATCCAGTTATCGCCGTAATTGCCATCGGCGCAATCGCGGTTGGAGCGGGAGCCGCCGGCGCGCTCAATATGTGGTACGACGCAGACATAGACGCCTTGATGTCTCGCACGTCCAAGCGACCAATTCCGTCCGGTCGCGTCACGCCTGGCGAAGCTCTCAGCTTCGGTCTGGTGCTTTCCGCACTGTCGGTCATGACGCTCGGCGTGCTGGTGGGGTGGCTCGCCGCATCGTTGTTGGCGTTCACCATCTTTTTCTATGTTGTTATCTACACGATGTGGCTGAAGCGCTCGACGCCACAGAATATCGTCATAGGCGGCGCGGCAGGCGCCCTTCCTCCGGTGATCGGGTGGGCTGCTGCAACCGGCGCAATCGGCATTGAAAGTCTCATCCTGTTTCTGATCATTTTCCTCTGGACGCCGCCTCATTTCTGGGCGCTGGCCCTTTTCAAGGTCGGTGACTATGCCGCGGCGGGGGTCCCGATGATGCCGAATGTGGCCGGCCAGCACTCGACCAGAAAACAAATCTTCGCCTATTCGCTGCTCTTGGCGCCAATCGGCGTGCTTCCTTGGGGCTTCGGCTTCGCGAGCGGATATTACGGCACTGTTTCAGCCGCGTTGGGTGCAGGTTTCATTTGGCAGGCCTGGAAGGTTCTCGTCGCCGACAAGGAGATGAAGCCGGCAAAGGCACTGTTTGCGTATTCGATTGTCTATCTTTTCGCAATATTTGCGGCGTTGCTTGCCGACACCATTGTAATGCGAGTGATCGCTTCAGCCGACTATTGACCCCGGCTCAAAACATCACGTTGGCAGAGCACAAAATCCCAGCAACAGCAGAATAATGACGCCAAGGCCGAGTATGAGAACTGTCCTTCCGTCCATGACCTTCACCTTCGACTAGAAGAGCATATCGAAGAACGGCGTCCGTAGCTAGTCAGGCTACCCGGGAGCTCCTACTCCCGGGCCTTCCTACAAAGCGCGACAAGTCCCCCGCATGAGAGTATATTGATCATGGTGCAGGTCGCGGTTTGCGTGGGCCAATCATGCAGAACGGCAGCACCGTAAAACGCGACCTTACCGGACCTGGTCTGGAGGAATGGTCATGGCAAGCTTTCACGTGATAGCAGGCGCCAGCGAGACGCTGGAACACACCAGAATTCGAAAAATCGGTGTCTCCGATCTTTTTGATGCGCTCAGGCGTGGCGTCGATGATTTCATGGTCAAACCGTCGCACATCGTTTTTCTCTGCCTGATCTATCCGATTGCGGGAGTCGTGCTTGCTGTCTGGACATCAGGTAACAACACGCTGCCATTGCTGTTTCCGCTTGTATCCGGCTTTGCACTGATTGGTCCGTTCGCGGCGATCGGCCTCTATGAGATCAGCCGGCGACGGGAAGCCGGGCTCGACGCCTCGTGGAGGCACGCCTTTGAAGTCAGGAGTTCTCCGGCACTGCCGGCTATTGCAGCGGTCGGCGTCATGCTGCTTGCGATCTTTATCGCCTGGCTTTTGACGGCCCAGATATTCTACCAGACCCTGTTCGGCCCGGCGCCGCCGCAATCGCTGTCCAGCTTCATCAGTGAAATATTCGCCACGGGACGCGGCTGGACGCTCATCATCCTGGGTCACGCCATCGGCTTCGTGTTCGCCGCGGTTGTGTTGTGCACCACGGTCGTCGCATTCCCGTTGTTGCTCGACCGCGATGTCGGCGCCTACGAAGCCATCCACACCTCGGTGCGCGTTGTCCTGGCCAACCCGATCGTGATGGCCGTGTGGGGCCTTATCGTCGCCGTCGCCCTGATCGTCGGCTCGCTGCCAGTGTTCGCCGGGTTGGCAGTCGTGCTGCCGATCCTTGGTCATGCGACCTGGCATGTCTATCGGAAAGTTGTGGAATCGCCGCCGGCCACCAGACCGTGAGCTGAAAAAAACCTGCCCTGCGCGCACCGGTGAAAGTGCCGGTGCGGGCAGGGTGGGGCAGAGCTTTCAATAGGCCGGGTGGCTGAAACGGGCCTGGCGCGCGTCCTTTGTCAGGTCGCGGAAATCCTTGCCGCTCACATGCACCAGCGTCCTATGGTCACCGCCCTCGAAATAGACTTCGGGAGCGTCGCCGAGGCTTTCATCGAGGACCACTGGCACATCATAGGCAGCGCCGATCGGCGGCACAGCGCCGACATCGCAATCGCCGAACAACGAGACCACCTCGTCTTCGGAGGCAAGTCCAAGAGGCTTGTCCATGACATCCTGCAATGTCGCGAGTTCTATCCTGTGCGTGCTTGGAACCACGGCGAGCGCGTAGCCACGGTCGTGGTGAACGACCACCGATTTGGCCATTATGCTGCCAGGCACATGTGCCGCAATGGCGGATTGTCTGCTTGTCGCCGTGCGGTGATGCTCGACGGTGTCGTAGGAAATTCCTTTTCTGTCGATGAAGTCCTTCAGTCTGTTTGCGATGGTCATCTTGGGCGCCCCTTGCTGGTGTTCGCGACGCATGTGGAAACGCCGGCATTGCCTGTCGTTTCCGATACCAACAGAAATGGACCAGCCGTGGATTGTTTCAAGGCGAAGGCTCCAGGACCGGACCGCCTGGATCCGGATTGCATGTCAGGGCCCGGCCCCGAAAAACGCCATTCGGGTGAGAAGCGTGTAGTCCGCTTCGAAGACCATCATCGTCACGAACACCAGCACCAGCACCGGCGGCAGGATGATTGCATATGTCAGCGCCAGCCGTTCCCAGGCCATGTGCATGAAGATGGCGACGATCAGCCCTGCCTTGAGGATCATGAAGATCAGGATCAGCGACCATCTGAGATAGCCGTGGAGACCGAAATAGTCGACCAGATAGGAGCAGGTGCTGAGGATGAACAACCAGGCCCAGACCACCAGATAGAGCTTGATCGGGTGCTCTTGATGAACCTCCGCCGGGGTAAACCCGGTCGTCGTCGCATCATGGGTACGGGCGCTGTCCAGCGCATGCTGTCCCAGGCCGTTTGCGGTTGCTTCAGCCATGTCCTGCCTCTCACCAAAGATAGAAAAATGCGAAAATGAACACCCAGACCAGGTCGACGAAATGCCAGTAAAGCCCCATGATTTCGACGTTCTCGTAGCGGCCCCTCCGGCTGGTGAAGAAGCCGGGCCGTCCGACGTCGTAGTCTCCGCGCCAGACCTTTCGCGCCACGATGATCAGGAAGATCACCCCGATCGTCACGTGCGTGCCGTGAAAGCCGGTAATCATGAAAAAGGATGCGCCGAACTGGGCAGCGCCCCAAGGATTGCCCCAAGGCCGCACGCCCTCGGTGATCAGCTTGGTCCATTCGAAGGCCTGCATGCCGACGAAGGTCGCGCCGAGTGCTGCGGTCAAGAGCATCAGCACTGCCGTCTTGCGGCGGTCGCGGCGGTAGCCGAAATTGACCGCCATGGCCATCGTTCCGCTGCTCGAGATCAGCACGAAGGTCATGATGGCGATAAGGATCAGTGGAATGTCGGAGCCGCCGATGCGCAGGGCGAAGACCTCGCTCGGATTGGGCCACGGCACGCGTGTTGAGATACGCGCGGTCATGTAGGAGAGCAGGAAGCAGCCGAAGATGAACGTGTCGCTGAGCAGGAAGATCCACATCATGGCCTTGCCCCAGGACACGTTTTTGAACGCCCGCTGATCCGAGGACCAGTCGGCGGCGATGCCTTGCCAGCCTGCGGGCCGCGGCTCTGTTCGGCCGATGTGGGCCAGTGTCGTCTCTGCCATCCGCCCGTTCCTCCTAGGTCAGCAACCCTCGGCAAATGTCGATTAAAGTCGAAGCCCAGCCGGCCAGAAGCGCAAAGATGGCGAGCCAGACGAAAAGCAGGAAATGCCAGTACATGGCGCACAGCTCGACACTGAGGCGAAGCCGCTGCGGCTGCGCTCCGTTCCAGGCGCCGACGCTCGTTCTGCCCAGCCCGACCAGTCCTCCCAGTATATGCAGGCCATGCATTCCCGTTAGCAGGTAGAAGAAGCTGTTGGCCGGATTGGATGCCAGAAAATAGCCGTCCGCACTCAGTTCCCGCCATGCCACAAGCTGTCCAATCAGGAAGACGAGCGCCGTGAGTCCAGCGGTGGCGAGGCCAAGCCTGACCATGTCCACTTGACCCTTGCGCGCCGCGAGCGAAGCGCACTGTATCGCAATGCTGCTCAAGACCAGTACGCCGGTGTTAAGCCAGAGCAGGGGCGGGATGGGCAGCGGCCGCCAATCCGACAGCGCCATGCGCATGAAGTAAGCACTGGTGAACAGCGCGAACAGGCAGCCGACGACGGCAAGGAAGACGCCGAGACCGATCTTTGCGGTCGGCAGCGCCGATCGGTCCAGAGCGACAAAATCCCCGATCATACCTTGCTCGAGCCACGGTTTCGTCATTAGCCGCTGATGGGAAAGCCACCACCCGGCAATACCGGCGATCACGAGCAGGAAGACCAGGATTACGCTCATGCCGGCTCCCTGGAGGGCGCGAAGGAGCCCGGAACGTTTTGCGGTATGAAGTCCTCCTTGGCTCCCGGTACGCTGTAGTCATAGGCCCAGCGATAGACGATCGGCAGATCCTTGCCGAAATTGCCGTGGGCGGGCGGTGTTTCGGGCGTCTGCCACTCGAGCGTCGTTGCCCGCCACGGATTGCCGCCAGCCTCACGGCCATGGCGGATGCTCCAGATGAGATTGAACAGAAACACAATCTGAGCAAAACCGACTATAAAAGCCATGATGCTGATAAACGAGTTCAGGTGATGGGCCGATTCCGTCATGATCGTCATGTCGGTCAATTCGTTGTACCGCCGCGGCACGCCCATCAAGCCGAGATAGTGCATGGGAAAGAAGATCAGATAGGCGCCGAGGAAGGTGACCCAGAAATGGAACCGGCCCAGTGTCTCGTTCAGCATCCGGCCGGTGACCTTCGGATACCAGTGATAGATCGCGCCGAAGATTACGATGATCGGGGCAACCCCCATGACCATATGGAAATGGGCGACGACGAACATCGTGTCCGACAGCGGAACGTCGACGACGACATTGCCAAGAAATAGCCCAGTCAACCCGCCATTGACGAAGGTGACGATGAAGGCCAAGGCAAAAAGCATCGGTATGGTGAGGTGGATGTCGCCGCGCCACAGCGTCAGCACCCAATTGTAGACCTTGATGGCTGTTGGGACGGCGATGATCAATGTCGTTGTGGCGAAGAAAAAGCCGAAATAGGGATGCATGCCACTGACATACATGTGGTGCGCCCAGACCACGAAGCTCAGCGCGCCGATGCCGACGATGGCCCAGACCATCATGCGGTAGCCGAAGATGTTCTTGCGCGCGTGGGTGCTGATCAGGTCGGATACGATGCCGAAGGCCGGAAGCGCCACGATGTAGACCTCCGGATGGCCGAAGAACCAGAACAGATGCTGGAACAGGATCGGGCTGCCGCCGCCGTGCTGCAACTGTTCGCCCATCTCGACGATCGCCGGCATGAAGAAGCTGGTGCCGAGCGCCCGGTCGAGCAGCATCATCACGCAGGCGACGAACAGCGCCGGGAAGGCGAGCAGCGCCATGATGGTGGCGGTGAAAATACCCCAGACAGTAAGCGGAAGGCGCATCAGCGTCATGCCGCGCGTGCGCCCCTGCAGCACCGTCACGACATAGTTCAAGCCGCCCATGGTAAAGCCGACGATGAACAGGATCAGCGAGACAAGCATCAGGATGATGCCCCAGTCCTGGCCGCCTGGCGTACCGGTCATGATCGCCTGCGGCGGATAGAGCGTCCAGCCGGCACCCGTCGGTCCGCCGGGCGCAAAGAAGCTCGACACCAGGACCAGCACGGCGAGCAGATAGATCCAGTAGCTCAGCATGTTGACATAGGGAAAGACCATGTCGCGAGCACCAACCATCAACGGGATCAGATAGTTGCCGAAGCCGCCCAGGAAGAGTGCCGTGAGCAGGTAGATCACCATGATCATGCCGTGCATGGTGATGAACTGGTAGTAGGCTTCCGGGGTGATGAAGTCGAATGTGCCGGGGAAGCCGAGTTGCAGCCGCATCAGCCAGGATAGCACCAGCGCGACCATGCCGATCGCTGTCGCCGTCGCCGAATACTGGATGGCGATGACCTTGGCGTCCTGCGAGAAAACGTATTTCGTCCACCAGCTGTGCGGATGGTAGAGTTCCATTTCCGCGACTTCGGCCGGCGGTACCGCATCTGCAGGTGTGATATCGACCATAGGAACACCTCCGTGCCCTTTTCGGCCAGCCCGACAGTTCGGGCTTGCCACACTAATTTCAATCCCGACGGCGCGCCGTCGTTCCGGTTTCCTACTCTGCCGAGCCCATCTGCTGGGGGGCGGACAGCTGCGCAAAAGTCTGCTGCTGGCCAAGCCACGCCAGATAGTCTTCCTGAGTATCGACCATGACCACGCCATGCATCATCGGATGTCCCTGGCCGCAGAGTTCGGCACACAGGACCTGGAAGGTCCCCGTCTTGGTCGGAGTGAACCAGAAATAGGTGACCGAGCCCGGGATCATGTCCATCTTGGCGCGGAATTCCGGCACGTAGAAATCGTGCAGCACATCGACCGAGCGGAGCAGCATCTTGACCGGTTTGCCTACCGGGAGGTGCAGGTCGGCCGCTTCCACTACGACATCGTCCTGGCCGTTGGCATCGGTGGCGATGACGCCGAGTGGATTTTCAGCGTTGACGTCGCGAGTGTCGGATGTGCCGAGCTTGCCGTCCTTGCCGGGGAGGCGGAAACTCCATTGCCACTGCTGGCCGACGACTTCGACCTCGGTTGCGTCGCTTGGAACGTTAACGAACCGGCTCCAGACGAACAGGCCTGGAACGAGCAAAGCGGTGACGCCAACCGCGGTGACGACCGTCAGCCAGGATTCGAGCCGCCTGTTCTCAGGTTCATATGCCGCCTGATTGCCTTCCCGATGACGGAAGCGGAAGACGCAATAGGCCATGAAAAGAACCACGGCGGCGAAGACGACACCGGTGATCCAGAAAGTTATGATGATGGTGTTGTCGATATAGTCCCAGTTCGAGGCAATCGGCGTCCACCACCATGGGCTCAGGAAGTGGAACAACACCGAGCCCACGACTATCAGAACGAGTACAAGCGCAACGGCCATGTCCCGGTTCCTCCCGGTATTCCAAGCGGCGCAAGCCGTCCCGGGAAATACCAAGTGCATCATAACTTGATTTGCGATGAAAATTCTAGAGCCGGCTGTGGGAAGGGCAAAAATACCATTTCGGCGCTGGCGGTCCTTCGGTTCGGTGGCAGCGCGTGGCAAACATCGTCAGCGTCGAGTAACCGGCAAGGGCGGGCACGCCGAATGTGCTCGGCAGAGTCACCGGAACGGCGATCGTCGGGGATCGTCGCGCGCAGGTTCTGCAGGAACAGCAGCATGACGAAGAACGTCAGCACGATTGCTTCGACCAGTGTCCGTTCACCTGCTCGACGCTCGACGAAGGGAGTGGAGCCACTTTATTGGCCGGCAGATGTCACCCGCCAAACTGTGTTGCCGACGTCGTCGGCGATGAGCAGGGCCCCGGTTTTGTCTACAGCCAGGCCGACAGGCCGGCCGCGCGCCTTGTTGTCCTTGTCCAGGAAGTCAGTCACCACGTCGGTAGCGACGCCGCTCGGACGGCCGCCGCTGAATGGTACGAACACTACCTTGTAGCCATTGAAGCGCGTGCGGTTCCAGCTGCCATGCTCGCCAACGAAGGCGCCGCCGCGATATGCCTCGGGAAGGCTGGTTGCCGTATAGAAGGCCAGTCCCAGAGGGGCGACGTGGGAACTCAGTGCATAATCCGGAACGATCGCTTTTGCGACCAGGTCCGGACGTTGGGGCATGACGCGGGGATCGAGATGCTGGCCGTAATAGCTGTATGGCCATCCGTAGAAGCCGCCATCCTTTACCGAGGTCAGATAATCCGGCACGAGATTGGGGCCGAGCTCGTCGCGCTCATTGATCACTGCCCAGAGCGCCCCGGTCTGCGGCTCCCAGCTCAGGCCGTTTGGATTGCGCAAACCGCTGGCGAAAATGCGCGACCGGCCGGTGGCCCTGTCTACCTGCCAGATGGCGGCGCGGTTCTTCTCCGCCTCGATGCCGTTTTCGGCGACGTTGCTGTTCGAGCCGATGCCGACATAGAGCAGCGAGCCGTCGGGGCTTGCCACCAGGCTCTTCGTCCAATGGTGGTCGATCGGGCCGCCGGGCAGGGCGGTTAGCGGCGTCCCGGGCGCGGTGATCTTTGTGTCACCGGTGTTGTAGGGATAGCGGACGATGGAGTCGGTATTGGCGACGTAGAGATCGCTTCCCACCAGCGCCACGCCAAAGGGGGAGCTCAGGTGGTCGAGGAATACGCTGGTCAGCTCCGGCTTGCCATCGCCATCGGTGTCGCGCAGCAGCGTAATGCGGTTGCTTGGGCCGCTGTCGCCGCCCGAGGTGACCCAGGATTCGATCCAGCCCATCACCAAATCCTTGGGCCGTTTGATCGGTTCACCACCCGGCGCCTTGGACTCGACCACCAGGACGTCGCCATTGGGCAGCACGTAAAGCGACCGCGGATGCTGCAAGCCGTGGGCATAAGCCTGGATCTGCAGCCCCTGCGCGACGGTCGGCTTTTCGTCGTTCTTCCATCCGACCACGGAAGCGAGATGCATGGGCGGGAAGAAATATTGGATCGGCTCCGGCAGGTTTGGATTCGGCCCTATCTGACTGCTGGGATCCGGGTCGTTGCCGCTGCACGCTGCAAGAGTGATCGCCGCAGTGCAAACGAGGACGGACACCGCGATGCGCCTGGTCTGACCGATGGAGCTTGCTATGCGCATCAATCCGCCACTCCGACGTGATGCCGGTACACCATGGACCAGCCCAGCCAACCAGTGAAGATGAGGATGAGCACGACAACCGCCGAGAGGATCAAGCCGGTAGGAACGATGGAGGTCCATGCATCGCGGGTGTGCACGAGCATGTTGATGATGGATAACGCCAGCGCCAGAAGATTGCCGAGCACGTGCGGCCAGGCGGGGGGCTGTGCCCTTATCAGCGGATTGGCCAGGAAATCGATCAGCCCCGCGATCGCTGCTAGGCAGCCCATGATCACGCCGATGGTAACCAGCCAAGCGGAGAAGTCAGCCCACATCATCTCCGCTGTTCGCCAATAGGCTAGATCCGTCAGCAGGGTGCCGACGAAGCAGGCGATCGGAAATGGCACGAGCATCGGATGAATAGGATGTCCTGCAATCCTGGCCGTCGAACGCGGATTGTCACCGACCATAATGCGCCATCCTCCCTATTCTCGTCCAAACAAACGCCGCCTGCCCGGCCTCCGGCGGCTGTTGCCGAGAGACCGGCAGACGATCGATAGATCCGTCAGGCCCAAAAAAGGGCGCTGGCTGGCTGCGCCTGTTAGGCGGCGGACTGGGTCGGCGGGTTCTGATACATCATCCAGAGCTCGATCGCCGCCAGCACGGCGACCAGAATGCCGATCACGACATGCACGGTCATCGCCGTGGTCGCCTGGAATCCAAGCACCCAGGGCGATGCGAGAACCCACAGTCCGACGACCAGGTTCACCCACTCTTCCCACACGGCAAATGCTGCGAGGGCGGCAACCGAAAGCACGACGATCAAGATTCCGCTGCCGAGGGCGTTCTGCGTCTGCGGGCCTGCCGCAAATGCGAAGATCCAGGGAGAGAAGAACAGAATTGCCCCAAGGATCAGGTTGGCTACGTCACAGAGCCTGGCGTTTGTCCACTGGTTCATGGCATCCTCCATAAGGAGCGTTTATGGCTCCCGAGTTCGGCAAGGTGGTGCCTGAGTTCGGCGCGATACGCCCGAAGCCGCTCACTCCGTGTCACGGCAGTGCCCTTGCCCGGCCGGAGTTGCGCATGTGGCGAACTCCAGTCAAATCCGGCTATCTAACTGAATTCCGGGCTTTATGTTCCATTGGGCACCGGCACGCCTGGATCAATTGATGGTGATCGAACAAATCCAAACCTGCCTGTCAGGGGGCGGCGGGGCGGCGGCGCGTAGCTCATTCTGTCTTTTTATCGAGCCGGTGAAACATTTCTCATGGATCGCAGTTCTTGGATGCAGAGGAGTTGAATAAGGGAAACCTGATTGCACGGGAGGAGCACGGACGGCACAACTATAAATACGCTCTGCATAGAATACTTCGCAACGGGAAGCTCTCGCTTGTCTTGGTTGCCGCCGAAGCTTGTTTGAAAGACGGCGATCGCCGCCGAAAAGATTTTCTAAATGAAAATAGCCCAGATCGCACCGCTAACCGAATCCGTGCCGCCCCGAACCTACGGTGGAACCGAGCGAATTGTTTCGTATCTGACCGAAGAACTTGTCCGACAGGGCCACGAGGTGACGCTGTTCGCCAGCGCCGATTCTCGTACCTCAGCCGAGCTGGTGCGGTGTTGCGACGTCGCGCTGCGCCTGAACCCCAGGGTCCAGGACGGTGGTCCGCACCATGTTATGATGCTTGAACGGGTGCGCCGGCGAGCCGATGAATTCGACGTTTTACATTTCCACGTCGATGTCCTGCACTTCCCCATAATTCGGGATTTTGCCAGACGAACGGTTACCACGCTTCACGGCAGGCTCGACCTGCCCGATCTGGCGCAGCTTTATGCGATGTTCGACGACGTTCCCCTGGTCTCGATCTCCTTCGACCAGCGCCGGCCCATGCCGCCCGTCAATTGGGTTGGAACCGTGCATCACGGCCTGCCCCGCGATCTTCTGCCATTCCACCCGAACACCTCTGGCTATCTTGCGTTTCTCGGTCGCATCTCGCCGGAAAAGGGGCCGGAAGCGGCCATAGAAATAGCAGCGCGGGCCGGGTTTCCCCTGAAGATCGCCGCCAAGATCGACAAGGTGGACCAGTCGTTCTGGAAGGAAAGGGTCGAGCCGCAAGTGCTGCGGCATTCGAACGTGGAGTTCATTGGCGAGATCGATGAGCGGCAAAAGGCGGATTTTCTGGGCAATGCGATAGCGCTTTTGTTTCCGATCGACTGGCCGGAACCCTTCGGGCTCGTAACGATCGAAGCAATGGCCTGCGGTACGCCGGTGGTTGCGTTCCGGCGTGGCGCCGCCCCGGAGATCATCGATGACGGTGTGTCCGGATGGATCGTGGATACGGTGGAGGAAGCCGTGGGCGCGCTCCGGCGCATAGACAGCCTCGATCGCGCACGAGTGCGGCAGACGTTCGAGAAGCGGTTCACGGTCGAGCGCATGTGCAGCGATTATGTGGCACTCTACCGAGCACTCACGAGCAGCACGGCAGACGCAGTTGCCCCCACAAACGAGCTCTCCAGAAATATCGCGATGGTGGCTGTGCCGGGCTGAGGAACCGACTAATCCACATACAGACCACGACGGCGGAGTCCGGGAGCGCCTGCGGGGTCTTGTCGCCGGGCGCGGCGATCGCGCCAGAAGCCTTTGATCAGCAGCAAGCCTTCCCGGGGCTAATGCTTTCGCGAGCGGCGGCGCACTGCCGCCCGGTCCGGATTGACGCGCGCTACTTTCGCTGCAAAGGTGTTTTAACGACTTGTTTACCATGCGTCAGTCAGGGGTGGGGGGAATTTGGAACGGTTTCTGGGCGCGAACCGCCTTAATTGGGATGATCGGGCCGAACTGCACTCGACCGACACAACGGGCAGCTACCACATCGAGAATGTGCTGGCCGGCGGATCCAATCTCTATGAGCTGGAAACACGCGAGCTCGGCGACATCGCCGGCAAGGATATCGTCCACCTGCAGTGTCACATCGGTCTTGACACGATCAGCCTGAAGAATCTCGGCGCAGGCAGCGTGACCGGGCTCGACTTTTCACCGACGGCGATCGTGGCGGCGCGGGATTTTGCTGCGAAGGCAGGCACCGACGTGCGCTTCGTGGAAGCGCCACTGTTCGAGGCGGTGGAAGCGCTCGGCCGGACCTTTGATATCGCTTACGTTACTTGGGGTTCGGTAAACTGGCTGGACGACGTGTTCCGTTGGGCGCGGGTGGTTGCCGATCTTCTGCGACCCGGCGGCCGCCTCTACATGGCCGAGGGCCATCCATTGATGTTTCAGTGCGATCGAAAGGCCGCGGCCCTGGAATTGAAGCACGACTGGCGAACGCCGATAGCTCGGCCGCTCGCCTGGAACGAGGAACTGACCTACACCGGCGATGATCGTATCTTGAAGCATCCTCGCTATTATGAATGGATCCACCCGATCAGTGACGTGGTGAATGCGCTGATTTCAGCTGGTCTGACGCTCGATTTTCTCAATGAGCATGACACGGTTTCGTGGCAGCACTTTTCATTTGCCGTGCGGGCCGGCAAGGATATGTACGGCCTACCCGAGAACTCTCCCAAGATACCGATGGCCTATTCCATTGGCGCGACGAAGCGCAGCGTCGGCAAGATACCATACCTTGTGTCTCCCAAGGCGATTGAGGGGCACTAGTCCAGGTCAACGCTCCAGAGTACTCGGGTCGGAGCGTCGACTTGTGCAATCGCGCTCGTGCGCCTCGATCTTCCGAGCAAGGCTGATCTAGCTGGCGTTTCATGTTGGTCCGCATCGTGCAGCCCGCCTTCAGCATCGCTGTCGGTATCGCAGCCGGCGTCAGCCGTCGGAAAATGAAATTTCTCAGGAGTATGAAGGTCAAATTAAACATTGAAAGCTAATGTTCCTCATCGGGTCGACCCCGAGAACCTGAAAACGGCACTTGAGGAATCGCCTATTGGCTTTTTTCCGCGCTAGGTTCAACGGCATCAAGGAGGCCGTCTTTTCGTCGGCAAATATTCCGGCGGCGATCGCGTTTGTCGTCATCCTTGTCAGCGCAGCGTTCGCGGAGCACCAGAACAAAATCGTCTCGGACCAGGCCGTCCGTGCGGACGTGCTGACCAAGGTCAATCTCATCCGCGCCAAGCTCGAAGGCAATATCAATGGAAACCTCCAGCTCGTGCGTGGACTGGTCGCCGCGGTCGTGACCGAGCCCTATATGGGACAGCAACGCTTCGCCTCGCTCGCGAGCAATCTGTTTGGCGCCGACTCGCAATTGAACGATATTGCCGGCGCGCCCGATCTGGTCGTTTCCCTTATGTATCCGATGGAGGGTAACGAGCAGGCGATGGGTCTGGACTACCGCAAGAACGAGCGGCAGCGTGCAGCTGCGCTAAGGGCGCGAGACGAACGCAAGCTGGTGCTTGCCGGTCCCGTCGACCTGAAACAGGGAGGACAAGGCTTCATCGGCCGCTTTCCGGTCTTCGTGCCGAGCGCTGGCAATACGGAACGGTTCTGGGGTATCATTTCCGCCGTTGTCGACGTGCAGCGCCTTTACAGAGCGAGCGGCTTGCTTGACGACGATCTCGGGATCGACGTAGCGCTGATCGGCAGGGACGCCCTCGGTCACCGAGGTGGTCAATTCTACGGCAATGAGGAGATCAGCAAAAGCGATCCGGTGACGGCTGACGTTTTGCTTCCTTCCGGCTCGTGGCAGCTCGCGGCCATTCCCAAAAATGGCTGGCCTTCGACGCCAAGCAACGCATGGTTGTTGCGCGCGATCATGGCGACGGCCGGAGCCTTGGTTGTGTTCCCTTTCCTGGTCACAGGCCGCCTGATTGGCGAAAGACAGCGCAATTATGCGGAATTGCGTCGATTGTCACGACGCTTGGAACTCGCTCTGGAAGCTTCGGCTATTGGGGTTTGGGAACACGATCTCGCGACCAACGAGCTTACGTGGGATGATCGCGTCAACGAAATATATGGCAAACCAACCGGCGAGCACCGGGGCTACCCAGACTGGGCGGGAGCAATCCACCCAGATGATTTGGCTGGCGCCAACGCGGACTTCGACAGGGCAGTGGCCAGCGGACGACCATATTTGTCTGAGTACCGGATTGTGCGTCAGGATGGCGAGATCCGTCATGTCCGGTCCAAGGCGATCCTCTACCGGGTCGCAAACGACACCCCAAAAATGATCGGCGCGGAATGGGACGTGACTGCCGACGTCCTGCTGAACAAGGATCTGGTTCGTGCAAAACAGCTGTCCGAGTCGAAAAATGCAGAACTCGAGTCGGCCAAAGCGCGCATAGAGCACATCGCGCTTCATGATTCGCTGACCGGCTTGCCCAACCGGCGTTACCTCGACCAGGTACTGGAACATTACGCGGCAAACGCCAGGCGCTCAGGCGGGCACGCGGCACTGCTTCACATAGATCTGGATCGGTTCAAGCACATCAACGATACGCTGGGCCACGCCGCCGGTGACGCGATGCTGGTTCACGCGTCAACCGTGCTCAGGTCGAAGGTCGGCGACGAGGGATTCGTCGCCCGTATCGGGGGAGACGAATTCATCGTTCTGTGCGTGGTGCGCGACGATACCAAGCAACTGGCGCTGCTCGCCGACCGCATCATCAGCCAGATGCGCGAACCCGTCTACTATCAGGGTCATCGATGCCGTTTTGGTGTCAGCGTGGGAATCGCTGTCGATAACGCAAAAGATGTCGAAGCCAAACACCTGCTGGTGAACGCCGATATCGCCCTTTACCGAGCAAAGGGGCGGGGCCGCAATCGATACGAATTCTTCACCGACGCGATGCAAAGCGAAATCGTCGATACTAAGCGGATTGCCGACGAAATTCTCGGCGGCCTCGAGCGCAACGAGTTCATCCCCTTCTACCAGCCCCAATTTGACGCAAAGACGCTCGAAATCGTTGGGGTTGAGGCGCTGGCGAGGTGGAAACATCCAATAAAGGGTATTTTGGCGCCCGACATCTTCCTGAGGATTGCAGAAGAACTGAACGTCGTCTCGATCATCGACCAAGCCATATTGAAGCAATCGCTTTCGGATTTCGAAGAGTGGTCCGCTGCAAAACTTCACATTCCGCGGGTGTCGGTCAATGTCTCGGCCAGGCGCCTTCAAGACGAGGAGCTCATCAAGAGCCTGCGAGAACAAAATATCAAGAAAGGAACAGTTTCGTTCGAGCTTGTTGAGTCGATTTTCCTGGACGAGAACGACGACCTTGTCACCTGGAATATCGAGCAGATAAAAGAGCTGGGGATTGACGTCGAAATAGACGATTTTGGTACCGGCTACGCTTCGATGGTCAGTTTGCTGAAGTTGCAGCCGCGCCGGCTGAAGATAGATCGGCAGCTGGTCACCCCAATCGTCAAATCTCCGCAGAGAAGGCAGGTTGTCTCGTCGATCATTGAAATCGGCAAGTCGCTGGGTATCGAGGTCGTGGCGGAAGGCGTCGAGACGATGCAGCATGCACGGCTACTCAAGGGCCTGGGCTGCGACATATTGCAGGGTTATGCCTTCGGCCACGCATTCGATTCCGAGGGACTTAAGACCTTTGTCCGATCGCGACGCCTGCGCACGGCCAGCTGAGCCTCGGCGCCAGAATTTATCGAGCCGACCGCCTTCACGTTGCGGTACAGAGGCGCACAGCGGACAAAGCAGAAAACAACGCCAAACCTCAGATCAGCAGCAGGCCCTTCATGCTGGAGTGGCCTTTCCTGCCGATGATGATGTGGTCGTGAACGGCAATGCCAAGCGGTTTGGCCGTCTCTATGATCAGCTTGGTCATCTCGATGTCGGCGCGCGACGGCGTCGGGTCTCCCGACGGATGGTTATGCGCCAGAATGATCGCCGTGGCGGAGAGCTCCAAGGCGCGCCTGACCACCTCGCGCGGATAGACCGGTGTGTGGTCGACGGTGCCGACCTGCTGGACTTCGTCGGCGATCAGCGCGTTTTTCTTGTCGAGGAACAGGATGCGGAACTGCTCGCGCTCCTCGAAGGCCATCACCGACCGGCAGTATTCGAGAACCTGCGTCCAGGTCGACAACAGCTCGCGGCCGGCGATCTCGCCGCGCGCCATGCGCTGCGCCGTTGCCGCAACCACCTTGAGGTCGAGCGCCACCGCCGGGCCGATGCCCTTCACCTCCTGCAGGCGCTCGACGGGCGCGCCGAGGACCTCGGCCAATGTACCGAAGCGTGCCAGCAATGCCTTGGCGACAGGCTTGGTGTCGGCGCGGGGGATCAGCCGAAACAATAAAAGCTCGAGCAGTTCGTAGTCGGGGAGGGTGTTGGTACCGGCGGCGAAGCGCTCGCGCAGGCGGTCGCGATGGCCGAGATAATGCGGCTTGTCGGCGGCCACCGCCTTCGCGGGTGATCGCACTGGCCTTTCGGGAAAGAAGGCCCGCTCGTCGTCGTCACCGTTCATGGCTGCCCCACCCAGCATTTGCCGGGCAAGGTAACGCCCGATCTGCCAGACACTAGGCCCGCAGGCCGGGGCGGTCGAGGTTTTTTGGCGACAGCGTGAAGATCTCGCAGCCGGTCTCGGTGACGCCGATCGTGTGCTCGTACTGCGCCGACAGCGAACGGTCGCGCGTCACCGCGGTCCAGCCGTCCGACAGCACTTTCACATGCGGCCGGCCGAGATTGATCATCGGCTCGACGGTGAAGATCATGCCCGGCCGCATCTCGACGCCTTCGCTGGCGCTGCCGTAATGCAGGATATTCGGCGCGTCGTGAAACAGCCGGCCAACCCCGTGGCCGCAGAAATCGCGCACCACCGAGCAACGCTCGGCTTCGGCATAGGTCTGGATGGCGGCGCCGATGGCGCCGGTTCGGGCGCCCGGCTTGATTGCCGCGATGCCGCGCATCAGGCACTCATACGTGACTTCGAGCAGCCGCTCCGCGGCACGCTTGATCGTGCCCACCGGATACATGCGCGAGGAGTCGCCATGCCAGCCGTCGAGGATATAGGTGACGTCGATATTGACGATGTCGCCATCCTTCAACGGCTTGCTGTCGGGTATGCCGTGACAGACGACGTGGTTGATCGAGGTGCAGGATGATTTCGTGTAGCCACGGTAGTTGAGCGTCGCCGGAAGCGCGCCATGGTCCATCCCGAACTCGAAGACGAAGCGATCAATCGCTTCGGTGGTGACGCCGGGCGCCACAATCGATACCAGTTCGTCGAGGCAGCGCGCGGTGAGATCGCAAGCCTTGCGCATGCCGACAAAACCTTCCTCGTCGTAAAGACGGATCTGGCCGGTGTTTCTGAGCGGTGCCGTGGCGGCGTCGAGATAGGTGACCATTTTTATCCGTCTTGCAGGGATGCGAGGCCTGGATGAGCCTCCGCGAGAGAAACCTTCCCAGATTTGGCACTGGAAAGCGCAAGGTTCAAGGACGAACTGCCGGCGACGGCCGAAGACCGGCGATATTCACGCCTGGGAGCATTCTCCTTGCCTCTAGCGGCCCATGCTTCGCCGGGTTCATTGACCACCGTAGTGACGACACATTTCTAGGCGAGAAGCGGCCCAGGCATTAAGCCGCCACGGCAATTTTTTGCGACGAACGGCGTTGCTGCGGGGGTGTCAGTTCGGGAGAGATCGAATGGACAGACTGCAATTCGAGGTGCCGGTGCGGATCGCGCCTGTGCCCGGCCAGCCGGTCGAGGAAATCTACAGTGTCGAGCAGGCGCTCGATTTTCTGCAAACGTGGCCGGTTCGCCGGAAGGGACCAACCTACCAGGCCGCGTTCAATGCCTGTTTTGGCGCCACGGTGGACATCGTCGAGACCGAAGACGCATGGCGGGCCTTCATGGCCTTTTGCCGGGTGAGCGGCCTGCTTGCCAGGGACATGATGGTTCCGCGCAAGCGCGGCGGCGAGGCGAGGGGACTGCGGGCGTAGACAGCCTTCGACGTAGTCCTCAGTCGTCTTCGCCTCTTCTTGCCGACATCCCCATCAGAGTGGCGGGTCCAGCAAAGCTTGCGCAGCATCACGCTGGCGATAGACATAATGCCAAGTTGAAATGCTGGTACGCCCAAGGGGAATCGAACCCCTGTTACCGCCGTGAAAGGGCGGTGTCCTGACCGCTAGACGATGGGCGCGCTCAGATGTGAGCGCTTATAGTTGCGTCGCGACAAACCGGCAACCCGTCTGCCGCCGGCTGCGACAACTTTTTTCCTTTGGCTCCAAACCGCGTCTTTCCGACAGCCAAGCTGGTTTTTGCGGCATGATGCAACGCCGCCGAAGGGCCTTCGCGGTGACGGAAGATCCTCGCCCTAGCCGCGCCTGCGGCAGCGCCAGTTCCAGTCGCGCTCCGGTCCGACATCGACGTGAACGGATTCGGTGTGGCAGTAAGTGCCGACGCCGCCGCGGCCCGGCATGGTGCGGATGTAGCTCGCCAGTTCCCACTTCGAGACGCCGGGGACCTGGATGTCGGCGGCGGCGCAGTACATGTGCAGCGAATTCTTGGCGCCGTTGGCGCGGCGGTTGCGGGCCGGATCGCGATAGCCGGAGGTGACCGTCATCTTGCGGCCGTAGTGGCCTTCGATCGTCTTCAGCACGCGAACCAGCGACGGCTTCAAGCAGGCGACATCGACGCTTTCGTTCTGTTTCAGGAGGCCGTTGGGCGCCAGCCGGGCGAGGCCGGCGGCGGAGGCGACCTGGTAAGCGCCACCCGAACCTTCGTCTTCGTTGAGATCGACGTCACTCTCATCGTCGAGGCCGGATTTGCGCTTGATCTCGAACAGCGCCGTCTGGCGCACGCCGGGCAGCGCATCGGCCGTGAAGTGGCTGGTATCGCCCGTCGACACCAGCTGCACCGGCTTTTCAGCCGAATTGGCCGAGGCCAGGGTAACGGTGGGTTTTGCCGCAGGCGTCGCCTGCACGACCGTTGGCTGCCCGCCCGATCTGCTGTTGGCCGGCGATGCTGCCGAAGCGGGGGTGGCGCTGAACAGCGAGGCCAGGAAGTTTTTCTTCGGTGCGTAGGCCTGTGGCTGCGGCATCTCGCCGGCGGTCACATAGACCGGGTTGTTCATCGCCGGCGCTGCGGCCTTGGCGTCGGGCTTCGATGCATCAGCACTGTTCTGTGCCACGGCCTGATCGGCCGTCTGGGCGTTTGGTTGCAGCGGCTGCGGCGTGTGTCCCGCGATCGTCTCGGCTGCCGTGGGAACGGCGATCGGGAAGCCGGCATCGGGCTTGGCCCCTGGCTTGGCCACTGGCACATAGGCGACCTGCTCGGGAAGGTTGGCGTCGCCGTCGGCATTCATCGTCATTTGTGCGCTTGTCATCTGCGACGATGATGCGGCCGTGCTGGCCTGGGGCGCACCGGCGGCCGTGCTGATTTCGGTAGCCGAGGTATTGTAGCCTGGCATGCCGACCGACATGGTCGGGTCGCCGGCCGAGGTGCAGGACGCCAGGAGCACCGAGAAAAGCGCCGCCACAATGGCGCGGCTTTCTCCCTTCGCGAGGCGCGATCCTGCTGATCTCAAAACAAAATTCCCCCTCGATATCCGACCGGTTCGTCATTGGCGCGGCGTCGAAACGTCTCGTCGAAATGACCCTTGTTCCCCGAACCGGAAACGAGACCTGTGTCAAATCTGCAAGCCTCAAAGTAATTTGGCGGCTAGAGGATGAATCAAGGCTGCTCAGGGTTGACGGCACCATTTCGCCCGCTTTTGGCGGCGCGTCAACTCACCACACATTACAGATGGTTACACGCGCACCTTGACATAGGTGCCGGGGGCTTCGCCTAGAACTTGCATATGCTCGCCCGGTTTGCGGGCCGGTACGCGGGTATTGTCCTTGGCTTCGATCCAGCGTTGCCAGTGCGGCCACCAGGAACCGGGATGGTCGGTGGCCCCGGCGAGCCACTGGTCGAAGTCGCCGGCCGGCTTGCCGCCGGTCCAGTAGTGATATTTCTGCGCCGCCGGCGGATTGACGACCCCGGCGATGTGGCCGGAGCCGGCCATGACGTAATCGACCTCGCCGCCGAAATATTTCGAGCCGAGGAATACCGACAGCGCCGGCGCGATATGGTCCTCCTTAGAGGCGAGGTTGTAGACCGGCATGGTAACGTCCTTCAGCGAAACCGTGCGGCCCGCCAGTTCCATCATGCCTTGCGAAAGCCTGTTCTCGAGATAGCAATTGCGCAAATAGAAAGAATGGTTGGCAGCGCCCATGCGGGTCGAATCGGCATTCCAGTAGAGCAGGTCGAAGGGCAGGGGATCCTTGCCGCGCATGTAGTTGTTGACGACATAGGGCCAGATCAGGTCGCCCGAGCGCAGCATGTTGAAGGCGGTCGCCATCTTGGTGCCGTCGAGATAGCCTTTTTCGTTCATCGCCTTTTCGACGGCCGCGACCTGCTCCTCGTCGACGAACACTTTTAGATCGCCGGCATAGGTGAAATCGACCTGGGTGGTGAAGAAGGTCGCCGATTTGATGCGGTGGTCGCCTTCCTGCGCCATCAAGGCCAGCGCTGCCGCCAACAGCGTGCCGCCGACGCAATAGCCGATGGCGTTGACTTGCCTTTCGCCGGTGGCCTTCTCGATCGTGTCGAGGCCGTATTGCAGGCCCTCCCTGATATAGGCCTCCCAGCTCTTGGCGCCGTGCCGCTCGTCCGGGTTGATCCAGGAGATTACGAACACGGTGTGGCCTTGCTCGACCGCCCAGCGAATGAAGGATTTTTGCGGGTTGAGGTCGAGGATGTAGTATTTGTTGATCCATGGCGGGCAGATCAGCAGCGGCCGCTTGAGCACGGTGTCGGTAGTCGGCTCGTATTGCAGGATTTCGGCGACGTCGCTGCGGCCGACCACCTTACCCGGGGTGGCGGCGAGATTCTTGCCGATCTCGAAGGGCGAATAATCTGCCTGCCGCAGCTTCAGGTCACCCTTGCCCGCGGCGATGTCCTCGGCAAGCATCTTCATGCCGCGCACCAGGTTTTCGCCGTTGGAGGCGACAGTCTCGCGAAACAATTCCGGATTGGTCAGGATGAAATTCGACGGCGAGATGGCATTGGACACCTGCTTGACATAAAAGCCGGCCTTGTGGCGGGTGTGCTCGTCCAGGCCGTCGGCGTGCTCGACCAGTTCGGCCGCCCAGCGCGAGGTGACCAGATACGCCTGTTTGAGGAAATCGAAGAAGGCGTTGCGGCCCCATTCCGGGTCCTGGAAACGCTTGTCACCGCGCTCGGGCTTGACCGCGTCCTCGGCGTCCTCGGCGCCGGCGCCGATGCGCTGGACGGCGTTGGCCCAGACGGTCATGTAGCCGGAAAACAGCCGCGTTTGCGCCTCCAGCGCGCGCTGCGGGTCGGAGAGCCAGTACTCGGTGAGCTTGGAGAACGTCTTCACCATGTCGACGACCGGCTCGGCGACGTGATCGCGCACCTCGCCCTTTTCCCGCGGCTCGGCCCATGCCGAGGCGGCCTTGCCGGCCTGCTCGATCATGCGGGCCATGTTCAGAGCGAAGCGCTCCGGGTCCTTCACCAGATATTGCTCGACGGTCGAAGGTTGGTCATCTTCCGCTTTGCCCGAATCGGGTGTTTTGGACATGGTTCGCGGGGTTCCTCCCGAAGCGTTTTGTTGACATATTACCATGGGATATCGAACAGGGTCCAATGTGCTCTAACCCGGCCGCCAGGAAAACAATATGACGATTAATATTGGCAAGAACGTTTTTTCCGGCACTGGTCGTTTTTGCCGCATGGCGCTCGTCCTGTTGGCGATGGCCGGTTGCACGAGCAGCAACATAGAAGGTGCAGCGCCCGCCACCGGCCTTGTCGGCGCGAAGGACACCGGTTCCTATCCGAACCTGAACATCCGGCCGCAGGTGGCGGCCGAGCAATTCACCGACGAGGAAAAGAACGCCAAGCTCGCCCAACTGAAGGCCGAGGAGCAGAGCCAGGCCGCCAAGGGCGGCGGCGTCAAGGTTGCGGACCAGGCAGCGCTGGACCAGCTGGCAAAAAAACACGGCGCCGAGGCGCTGAAGCAGATCGAAGGCAAATGCGACCCCGCTCTCGACCCTAGTTGCAAATAAGCTTATACGCGCGACCGCAACCTCACTGTCTGGAACTGCCATGGAAGAATTTCACAAGGTCCGCCGGCTTCCGCCCTATGTCTTCGAACAGGTCAACCGGCTGAAGGCCAGCGCCCGTTCGCGCGGCGCCGACATCATCGACCTTGGCATGGGCAATCCGGACCTGCCGACGCCCAAGGCCATCGTCGACAAACTCTGCGAGGTGGTACGCGATCCGCGCACGCACCGCTATTCGTCGTCGCGCGGCATTCCGGGCCTGCGTCGTGCCCAGGCCAACTACTATGCCCGCCGCTTCGGTGTGAAGCTCGACCCGGACAGCCAGGTGGTGGCGACGCTCGGCTCGAAGGAGGGCTTTGCCAATATGGCGCAGGCGATCACCGCCCCCGGCGATGTGATCCTGTGCCCCAACCCGACCTATCCGATCCACGCCTTCGGCTTCATTATGTCAGGCGGCGTCATCCGCTCGCTGCAGGTCGAGCCGGACGACGGCTTCATCCCGGCGTTGGAGCGCGGCATCCGCCATTCGATCCCGAAGCCGCTGGCACTGATCCTCAATTATCCATCCAACCCGACGGCACTGGTCGCTTCGCTCGATTTCTACAAGGAGGTGGTGGCCTTCGCCAGGAAGAACGACATCATCATCCTGTCGGATCTTGCCTATTCGGAGATCTATTTCGACGGCAATCCGCCGCCTTCGGTGCTGCAGGTGCCGGGCGCCATAGACGTCGCCGTCGAGTTCACCTCGATGTCGAAGACCTTTTCGATGCCGGGCTGGCGCATGGGTTTTGCGGTCGGCAATGAACGGCTGATCTCGGCGCTGACGCGAGTGAAATCCTATCTCGACTACGGCGCCTTCACGCCAATCCAGGTGGCGGCGGCGCATGCACTCAACGGCGACGGCGCCGACATCGCCGAAGTGCGCGACGTCTACCGCAAACGCCGCGATGTCATGGTCGACGCCTTCAGTCGCGCCGGCTGGACCATTCCCGCACCGGCGGCATCGATGTTCGCCTGGGCGCCGATCCCGGAGCCGTTCAAGCACCTGGGCTCGCTTGAATTCTCCAAGCTCCTGATCGAGCACGCCGACGTCGCGGTGGCGCCGGGCGTCGGCTTCGGCGAGCATGGCGACGATCACGTGCGCATCGCGCTGGTCGAAAACGAGCACCGGATCCGGCAAGCGGCGCGCAACATCAAGCGCTTCCTCGCATCCAGCGCCAAGCAGCCGAATAACGTCGTGCCGCTCGCCGCGCATCGCTGATTTTCTACACATGAACCGACTGAATGGGGCGTCGCCGGACATGGCTGAAGCGTTGCGTGTTGGAATTGCCGGGCTCGGCACCGTCGGTGCGTCGGTGGCCCGCGTGCTACGCGACAAGGCGGCCGAACTGACGCGGCAGTGCGGGCGCGACATCGTCGTGTCGGCGGTTTCGGCCCGCGATCCCAAACGCGACCGCGGCGTTGATCTTGGCACAGCACAGTGGTTCGACGACGCCGTCAAGATGGCGCAGACCGCCGAGATCGACGTGTTCGTCGAGCTGATCGGCGGCGACGAAGGCCCATCACGCTCGTCCGTCAAAGCGGCGCTCGAGGCCGGCCGCCATGTCGTCACCGCAAACAAGGCGTTGCTTGCCAAACACGGGGTGGCATTGGCCGAGATCGCCGAGAGGAAAGGCGTGCTGCTCAATTACGAGGCGGCGGTGGCCGGCGGCATTCCGGTTATCAAGACAATGCGCGAGGCGATGGCCGGCAATTCGGTGACCCGCGTTTTCGGCATCCTCAACGGTACCTGCAACTACATTCTGACGCGCATGGAAGCCGAGGGCCTGTCTTTCGATGCCTGCCTGAAGGATGCGCAACGGCTGGGCTATGCCGAAGCCGACCCGACCTTCGACATCGAGGGTCACGACACCGCGCACAAGCTGTCGATCCTGACCAGCCTTGCCTTCGGCACGAGGATCGCCGCCAACGATATCTACATGGAAGGCATCTCCAACATCAGCCAGGCCGACATCCGCGCGGCCGGCGATCTCGGCTACCGGATCAAGCTGCTTGGCGTCGCCCAACGCACCGAAAGCGGCATCGAGCAGCGCGTGCACCCGACCATGGTGCCGACGGCCTCGGTCATCGCGCAGGTGCACGGCGTCACCAATGCGGTGGCGATCGAAACCGACATCCTCGGCGAATTGCTGCTTTCCGGCCCTGGCGCCGGCGGCAACGCCACCGCGTCGGCGGTGATCGGCGACATTGCCGACATCGCCAAGAGCCGGCCTGGCTTCCAGCATGGTCCGGTCTTCGGCCGGCCGGCGAAGGAATTGAAGCCTTACAAGAAAGCGCAGATGCGCAGCCATGCCGGCGGTTATTTCATCCGGCTGACCGTACACGACCGCCTCGGCGTCTTCGCGGCAATAGCCAAGCGCATGGCCGACAACGACATTTCGCTGGAATCGATCGTCCAGCATGCCGCCGGGCCGGAAACCGAGGCACAGAAGACCGTCATCCTGGTGACCCACGAGACGACCGAGGCGGCGGTGCGCAAGGCCGTCGACGGCATCACCAGGGACAGCCTTCTGACCGACAAGCCGCAAGTCATCCGCATCGAGCGGGCCGGATAGCAGTCTCACATTTTGCGTTTAATCGATTGATATTGCTGCGCTTTCAAAAAGGTCCAGCGCAGGTCTTGCTGTTGTCACGGGGCTTTGACACAAGAAGCGCGTCTCTGGCGGGAGGCTAAACTGCCAACGAGGATTGTCCATCGATGAATGTGGCCCAGAACATTGTCGCCGGCCTCGACCGGATACTGACCATGGAATTGGTGCGCGTCACCGAACGCGCCGCGGTCGCGGCCGCCAGATTGCGCGGACGCGGCGACGAGAAAGCCGCCGACCAGGTCGCGGTCGATGCCATGCGGCAGGAGCTCAACCGTCTTGCCATCAACGGCACGGTGGTGATCGGCGAAGGCGAGCGCGACGAGGCGCCGATGCTCTATATCGGCGAGGAGGTCGGTACCGGCAAAGGCCCCGCTGTCGACATCGCGCTCGATCCGCTCGAAGGCACGACGATCTGCGCCAAGAACCTGCCCAATGCATTGGCTGTTATCGCCATTGCCGAAAAAGGCAGCCTTCTGTTCGCGCCCGACGTCTATATGGACAAGATCGCGATCGGCCCGGGCTATGCCGACGGCATCATCGACATCGATGCCTCGCCGGCCGAAAACATCGCCAGCCTGGCCAGGGCCAAGGGCGTGCTGGTGGCAGAGATCACCGCCTGCATCCTCGACCGGCCGCGCCATGGCGCCTTGATCGAAGCCGTGCGGGCGACAGGCGCCGCGATCCGGCTGATCGGCGACGGTGATGTCGCCGGGGTCATCCATACCACCGACCCGGACGAGACCGGCATCGACATCTATCTCGGCACCGGCGGCGCGCCGGAAGGCGTGCTCGCAGCTGCCGCCTTGCGCTGCACCGGTGGCCAGATGCAGGGCAAGTTGATCCTCGATACGCCGGAAAATCTGGCGCGCGCCGCCAAGATGGGCATCTCCGACCCTAAACGGATCTACCACACGCAAGACATGGCACGCGGCGACGTGCTGTTTGCCGCGACCGGCGTCACCGACGGCAATATGCTGGCCGGCGTCAAGTTCGGCCGCAATTTCATCACCACGCACACGATCGTCCTGCGATCGTCATCGCGGACCGTGCGCGAAATCAAGGCCAGGCACCAGGATCTGGAAAAGTTTTGATTTCGACTCAGTTAGCCGTTGCATACTGTGCGCAATGACAAATTGCAGACGGCGCGTCACGTGACTGGGGAAAGACGCTTTTTCCTCGATGTCAGGCAGTCGGCCACCGGCGTTTCCTGGGAACACCGGCTGACCGAGCGTCAGGACATGGCCGCGCTCGCCATCGCGCAAGGGTATGGCGTGCCCGATATCGTGGCACGCGTGCTGGCCGGGCGTGGCGTCACCGCCGAGCAGACCGAGCAGTTTCTGGATCCGACCATCCGCAACCTGCTGCCCGACCCGGCATCGCTGACCGACATGGACAAGGCCGCCTCTCGCATCGCCCAGGCGGTGATGGCCAGGGAAAAGGTGGCGATCTTTGGCGACTACGATGTCGACGGCGCGGCCTCATCGGCGCTGCTCAAGCGCTTTCTCGCGCATTTCTCGGTGCCGTCGGAGATCTACATACCGGACCGCATCTTCGAGGGCTACGGCCCCAATCCGGAAGCGATGCGCGAACTCGTTTCGCGCGGCGCGACGCTGATCGTCACCGTCGATTGCGGCACCAATAGTGCTGCTTCCATCGACGCGGCGAAGGCCGTCGGCGCCGACGTCGTGGTGCTCGATCACCATCAGGTCGGCGGGCCGTTGCCGGCGGCGACTGCGGTCGTCAACCCCAATCGCGAGGACGACCTTTCCGGCCAAGGTCATCTTTGTGCCGCCGGTGTCGTCTTCCTTTGCCTGGTGCAGACCGCGAAGATTCTGCGCAGCCGCCTGCCGGATGCCGCACCGCCGGACCTGCTTGGCCTGCTCGATCTGGTAGCGCTTGGCACCGTCTGCGACGTGGTGCCGCTCACCGGCATCAACCGCGCCCTCGTTGTCAAGGGGCTGCAGGTTGCGCGGCAGCAGAGGAACGAAGGGCTGGCGGCATTGGCGCGGGTCTCGCGTATCGGCGAGCCGATCAACACTTTCCATCTGGCCTTTCTGATCGGTCCGCGCATCAACGCCGGCGGGCGCATCGGCGACGCAGCACTTGGCAGCCGCCTGCTTGCAACCGACGACCCGGTCGAAGCCCGCACCATCGCCGAGACGCTGGATCGGCTCAACCAGGAGCGGCAGTCGATGGAGCAGGAGATGCTGGCCGCGGCGCGCTCAGAGGCCGACGCCGAGCTTGCCGGCGGCAATGGTCCGGCCATCGTGGTCACAGCCAGCAGCAACTGGCATCCTGGCATTGTCGGCCTGCTTGCCTCGCGGCTCAAGGACCATGCGCGCCGGCCCGCATTTGCCATCGCCTTCAACGCCAATGGTGTCGGTACCGGTTCAGGCCGTTCAGTGTCTGGCTTCGACCTCGGCCGGCTGGTGCGCGAGGCTGCCGATGCCGGACTTATCGTCAAGGGCGGCGGCCACGGAATGGCGGCCGGCATCACTGTCGAGCGGGCGAAGCTCGGCGAACTCAGGGCTTTCTTCGAAGAGCGCGCGGCGGTGGACGTGTTCCGCCTGCAAGGCGAGGAGAGCCTGGCGATCGACGGCGCGCTTGCCGCCGAGGGCGCCACGCTTGCGCTGCTCGATGCGCTTGAGAGGGCAGGGCCGTTCGGCGCCGGGCATGTTGCGCCGGTGTTCGCGCTGCCGCGCCACCGGCTTGTCGATGCGCGGGCGGTCGGCAGCAACCACATCCGCGCCGACCTGCAGTCGGAAAGCGGCGGCCGCATCCAGGCGATCGCCTTTCGCGCCGTCGACACGGCTCTTGGCGAATTCCTGTTCAAGAACAGGGGTAAGCCGGTGCATGTCGCCGGCTCGCTGTCGGGCAACCACTGGAACGGCAACCGCACGGTGCAATTTCGTATCGTCGACGCGGCGCTTGCCTGAGAGCTCGCTGCCGCCCTGCCTAAGCGAGGACGGTCTGCAGCCGGGTCAGGTCGCCGATCTGCGCCATCGTTGCCTGGTAGCCGATACGGATCGCTTCGTCGGCGCGGTGGAATTCGGTCAGGCCGATATGGCTGAGCTTCGGCTGCAGCGATATGTCCGGCGGGTCGCCGGCCAGCCTGGCGCGCGAAATGCGGTCCTGGATGATGTTGAAGGCCTCGACCATGACGCCGGTAATGCCGAGCCGCGTCTCGCGCGACTGGCGTTCGGGATCGGCGTGGCCGGCCCTCGGCGCGTCTTTCTCGATGACCAGCTCGCCGGCATTGTGCTTGATCACCGCGGCGCGGCCGAACAGATCGTAGTGAAGGTTCACCGCAACCACGAGCGGCTGCTCGTAGGCACGGCAGACCGAGACCGGCACCGGATTGACCAGTGCGCCGTCAACCAGCACACGCCCATTGCAGGCGACCGGCTCGAACACGCCGGGCAGCGCGTAGGAGGCGCGCATTGCGGTGCTCAACGAGCCGCTCGACAGCCAGATCTCATGGCCGGTGCGGATTTCCGAAGCGACGCAGACGAATGGTTTTGGCAGGTCCTCGAAGCGGATGCCGGCTATGTGCTCGCGCAGCCGCGCATCGAGCTTCATGCCACCGAACAGGCCGCTGCCGCGTAGATTGAGGTCGAGAAGGCCAAAAATGCGCCGCCTGGTCAGGCTGCGCGCGAATTCTTCCAGCTCGTCAAGCTTGCCGGCAACATAGCAGCCGCCGACCAGCGCGCCGATCGAGGTGCCGGCGATCATCGACACTTCGATGCCGGCTTCGTCAAGCGCGCGCAGCACGCCGATATGCGCCCAGCCGCGCGCACAGCCGCCGCCCAATGCCAGCGAAATCCCTGTTTTGCCCGGAGATTTGGTTTCGGATGCGCCCGCGGCCGAGGAGAGGCCATTGGCCTCCCGAACGTCAGGTCTGTTGCGCAATGACGCCCAGTCGAGCATCACAATCTCCCTTGTCCCACGGCCATCCTATAGGCGGGCCGTATCGAAATCATGAATATACGTGGCTGAAGTGCTGCGAATGGTTCATATTGATGGTGTATTGCGCTTTCGATACGTTTTTTCCGCATCGAACAGCGGCTTGCTGCCGTCGCTGGCAAGTGTCCCTTTGCCATCGCTCAGCCCCACCGTCCGATAAAAGCATGAACGTCGGCCGGTGTGACAAGTTGCTTGGTGACCCAGCACTTTGACGCGCAACCATATCGCGTCCTGGTCACAATCCGTGAGCATCTCGACAACCTCCTGGACATTGCCCGAGGTTTCGCCCTTCTTCCACAGCGCGTTGCGCGAACGCGACCAGTAGTGCGCGATGCCGGTCTCGAGCGTCAGCGCCAGCGCCTCGGCATTCATGTGCGCGACCATCAGCAGCATGCCGTCTTCGGCATCGGTGACGACGGCGGTGACGAGGCCGCCGGCATCGAAGCGCGGCGAAAGGACCGTGCCTTCCTCAAGCGCCTTCTTGTCTGAGGGAGCTTTCGGGAACTCCAATGCCGACATTCGCCGGTCCTTATTTAACTAAGGTGGGGCGGGTCTGATCAGTTCCGCCGCCGCGCACCATGGTGACGAAGCGGACCTGCTCTTCGGGTGTATCCTTGAAGACGCCAGTGAAGGTCGAGGTCAGTGTGGTGGAGCCCTGTTTGCGGATACCGCGCATGGCCATGCACATATGCTCGGCCTCGAGCATGACGGCGACGCCACGCGGATTGAGCACGTCCTGGATGACCCCGGCAATCTGCGCCGTCATCGCTTCCTGGGTCTGCAGACGATGGGCGAAGATGTCGACGACGCGGGCGATCTTGGACAGGCCGACGACCTTGCCGTCCGGCAGATAGCCGACATGCGCCTTGCCGATGATCGGCACCATGTGGTGCTCGCAATGCGAGTGGAACGTGATGTCCTTGACGATCACGAGGTCATCGTAGCCGGCGACTTCCTCGAAGGTGCGGCCGAGTTCCTCGGCCGGACACATGTCGTAGCCGTTGAACATTTCGCGGAACGCCTTAGTGACGCGCTTCGGCGTGTCGATCAGACCCTCGCGGTCAGGGTTGTCGCCGGTCCAGCGCAGCAAGGTGCGCACCGCGGCTTCGACTTCGGCCTCGCTTGGCCGGTCGGTGACCGGCTTTTCCATATAGGCCGACTGCGGCATGAGTTTCTTGATAACGGCGTCCATAAAGGCGTCTCCCGTAGTTCCTCTCTTAGGAGGAACGAGTTGAACGGACCACGACCTTTCGGGTGTTAGAAACTCGCCCGGTTTCCAGCCCGTAAGTGGCGTGAACAGATTTGGGCATGACGAGGTTTGTGGTCGCCTTGTCGATACCCGACTACCGCCATTATATATGTTCGTGCCGAGCGAAAGGAAGACGCCAGAGCGGCAATCGCTGTTCGCTGGGCGGCGACGGATTGGAAAAATATGATCGACGATGTCTACAATGCGAAAATTCTGGGTTTTGCCGGAAATATCGCACGGATCGGCCGGCTCGACCGGCCCGACGCAACCGCACGAGCACATTCCAAACTGTGTGGCTCGACCGTGACCGTCGATCTGAAGATGGATGACGGCGTCGTCAGCGATTTCGCGCATGACGTGAAAGCCTGTGCGCTTGGCCAGGCGTCGTCTTCGATCATGGCGCAGCATGTCGTCGGCGCCAGTGCAGAAGAATTGCGCAGCGTGCGCGAGACGATGCTGAAGATGCTGAAGGAAAATGGCCCGCCGCCCGAAGGCCGCTTCGCCGACCTGAAATACCTGGAGCCGGTGCGCGACTATAAGGCGCGCCACGCCTCGACCATGCTGACCTTCGACGCAGTGGTCGATGCCATCGGCCAGATCGAGAAGAAGCGGGCGGAAGAGGCGGCTTAAACCTTGGCGAGAAAATGCCGGCTTTCGGCGAATTCCGCCCGGACCCACTCGGCAAAAGCCCTGGCTGGCTCGGAAAGGTCATTCAGCCTTCTGGCCACTAGCCAATAGGCGCCCGACGCGACGTCGATGTCGAAAGGCTTGATCAGCGCGCCGGACGCAAGTTCTTCGCCGATCTGCAAAAGATCGCCCAGCGCGACACCATGTCCAAGCAAGGCTGCCTGCTTCGAAAGCGAAGCATCGGCCAGCATCGGGCCGCGCGCAGGCACGGCATCAGCCGTCACGCCCGCCGCTTCGAACCAGCGCGCCCAAGCCTGACGGTTTTCTTCGTGCAGCAATGTATAGCGACCAAGGTCGATCGGCTTTTCCAGAGCTGGGCCGGATGCAAGAAGTGCCGGCGACAGAACTGGGGAATCGACGACCGCGGCAAGCTGTTCGGCTTCGCTGCGTGGCCATGAGGTGGCGTGTGCACTGAAACGTAGGGCAAGTTCGGGCTGATCGCTGCGAAACTCTATCAACCTCGGGTCGACCTCAAGGGAAACGTCGATGTCGGGTCGCAACTCGCGAAACCGGTTGAGCCGCGGCACCAGCCATACGGATGCGAGCGATGGCTCAACGCTGACACGTACCACGGACTGCGTCGGGGCCGCCGTCAATTCCGAAAGCAGCCTGTCGATGCCCTCGAAACTTCTGACCAACTGGTCGAGCAGCCGCCGGCCGGTGTCGGTCAACTCGACGCGGCGATGATGGCGGAAGAACAAAGGTTGGCGCAGGAAGGTTTCGAGCTCGCGGATCTGTCGGCTGATCGCCGCCTGCGAAACATAAAGCTCCTCGGCCGCACGGCTGAAGCTCAGGTGACGACCGGCTGCTTCGAAGCTTCTGAGAGCCGTCAGGGGGAGGTGTCCGCGCTTCATTCGCATAACTCAGAGTTATCTGACGTGGACGTTATTCTCGTTTGAAGAGCAAGGCCAGCGGCGCTCTAATCGGTGCTCAAGGAGTGCCGCCATGATCCAGTTTCTCAACATTCTGGGCGATGTCGTACGGATCGCGACGTTTCAGTGGTACGACGAGAAACCGCATAGGGATTGGTGCGAGGAGAGGCCGCCGACCAGCGTCGCCGTATGTCGGAAGCCGACGCCCGACCGCTACCCGGTTCGCCGTACCAGGCCATGACGGGATTGCCGGAACGGCATTGCGTTCCTGGCCCGATGCGCACATCTATCACGTAGGGAAACGCGATGTGGAGACTGCGGTGGTCGGCCAACATCGGCAAGCGCACGGCGCCAGACCGATTCGACAAGGACGCAATTGGCCCGGCCCGTGGCGCAAGACGCCGGGCCGCGTCTTCGGCACGTCGCTTGTCCGACTCTACCAGCTGACGCTGTCCGGCTTCGTCGGCAATTCCTGCCGGCATCTGCCGACCTGTTCCGAATACGCGCACGAAGCGATCGCCCGCCACGGGCTGTGGGCCGGCGGCTGGATGGGGTTTTTCCGGGTGCTGCGCTGCGGACCGTTCGGCACGCACGGCATCGACCGGGTGCCTGAGGCACTGGCTGATCGCTACCTCTGGTTCATGCCATGGCGGTACTGGCGGATCGGGAAAAAACGTGGCGACCTGGACAGTTGACCGCAACTGTGCGGTGCACAAAGGGACCGCTTTTTACGATCTGGTAGGGTTAACCGCAGCTTGCGCTGACATAGCGCATTTGAGACAAAATCGAGACAAGACACCTCGCTAAGCCGCTCCTGACACCCTTCAGGAGAGATTACCAAATGCGCCGGATAGATCGTCTTCCCTTCGTTTTCGCCGTGGTTCTCTATGTCTTGGCGTGGCTGATGGGTTTTCCGATCCGTGCGCAATCGGCGCCGCTCGGGGACGTCGAATGCACGCTGATCGTCGACGCCGCAAACGGCGAGACGCTGTATCGCCAAGGGACCTGCGATCAGCGCTTCAGCCCCGCCTCGACATTCAAGGTTCCGCTGGCGCTGATCGGCTATGATGCTGGAATCCTGAGCGACGAGCATACGCCAAGCTGGGAGTACAAGGCAGAGTTCAATGCCCCGAAACGGGACCGCAAGACCGTCGACCCGACGATCTGGGGAAGGGATTCGGTCCTTTGGTTCTCACGCGAGATTACGCGCCGGCTCGGCAGCAAACAGTTGCCGGCTATGTGTCCAGATTGGACTATGGTAACACCGAAGTCTCCGGCACTGCCGGCAAGAATGACGGCCTCACCCATTCCTGGGTGAATTCTTCGCTCAAGATATCGCCGGTCGAGCAGGTCGATTTCCTGCGCAAGCTGCTGGCGCGGAAACTGCCGGTCTCGGACAAGGCCCATGCGATGACCAGCGCGATTGTCCCGACCTTCCGGGCAGGCGGCTGGACGGTGCAGGGCAAGACCGGAACGACCAGGCTCGGCGACAGCGCCGACAAGCGCTCGCTTGGCTGGTTTGTCGGCTGGGCGCAGACCGATGCCCGCAAGATCGTCTTTGCCCGCCTGGTAGTCGATACGAAACGTGCCGACACGCCAAAGGGGCTCAAGACGCGGGCGATGTTCCTGAAAGATCTGCCGAATCTCCTCAGGTGACCTACATCCGGCTTTACGGCGCCGAAAACTGCCCATAAAAGACCGCTCGCCGCCGGACGCATCCGGCTCTTACTGATGCATGTCGTAGCCCCAAAACCGCTAAGCAGTCTTGGGCGACATGCATTTCACCACCCGCGCTCGTTTGCGGGACTGGATAGGAGAATCTTATGCTGAATTCCGTTTCCCTGACATTTCCCGATGGTTCCGTTCGCGATTACGACGCGGCGATGACCGGCGCCGGCCTGGCGGAATCGATCTCGAAGTCGCTGGCCAAGAAGGCCGTTGCCTATTCGATCGACGGCACAGTGCGCGATCTTTCCGACCCGATCGGCAGATCGGGCAAAGTCGAGATCATCACCCGCGAGGACCCGCGTGCGCTGGAGCTCATCCGCCACGATGCAGCCCATGTGCTGGCCGAAGCCGTGCAGGAACTTTGGCCGGGAACGCAGGTGACCATCGGGCCGGTGATCGAAAACGGATTCTACTACGATTTTGCCCGCAACGAGCCGTTCACGCCCGACGATTTCCCGGTGATCGAGAAGAAGATGCGCGAGATCATTGCGCGCAACAAGCCGTTCACCCAAGAGGTCTGGTCGCGCGAAAAGGCGAAGAGGATCTTTGCCGACAAGGGCGAGCGCTACAAGCTTGAGTTGATCGACGCCATCCCCGAGGATCAGGACCTCAAGATCTATGCACAAGGCGACTGGTTCGACCTTTGCCGCGGCCCGCATATGGCCTCGACTGGCCAGATCGGCAACGCCTTCAAGCTGATGAAGGTCGCCGGCGCCTATTGGCGCGGCGATTCGAACAACCCGATGCTGACGCGCATCTACGGCACGGCCTGGGCCGACCAGGCGCAGCTCGAAGCCTACCAGACGATGCTGGAGGAGGCCGAGAAGCGCGACCACAGGAAGCTCGGCCGTGAGATGGACCTGTTCCACTTCCAGGAAGAGGGCCCCGGGGTCGTGTTCTGGCACGCCAAGGGCTGGAGGATGTTCCAGAACCTGGTCAATTACATGCGTCGCCGCCTCGACGAACAGGGCTATCAGGAGGTCAACGCGCCGCAGGTGCTCGACAAGAGCCTGTGGGAGACGTCGGGCCACTGGGGCTGGTACCGAGACAACATGTTCAAGGTGACGGTTGCTGGCGACGACACCGACGACGACCGGGTGTTTGCGCTGAAGCCGATGAACTGCCCCGGTCACGTCCAAATCTTCAAGCACGGGCTGAAATCCTACCGCGATCTGCCGGTAAAACTTGCGGAATTCGGCAATGTGCATCGCTATGAGCCGTCCGGCGCGCTGCACGGGCTGATGCGCGTGCGCGGCTTTACCCAGGACGATGCGCACATCTTCTGCACCGAGGAACAGCTCGCCGACGAGTGCATCAAGATCAACGATCTGATCCTCTCGACCTATGCCGATTTCGGCTTCGACGAAATCACCGTCAAGCTGGCGACCCGCCCCGAAAAACGGGTCGGCACCGACGCGATGTGGGATCATGCCGAGGGCGTGCTGCAGGACGTGCTCGACAAGATCGCCGCGCGGTCGGGCAACCGGATCAAGACGGGCGTCAATCCGGGTGAGGGCACGTTCTACGGGCCGAAGTTCGAATATGTGCTGAAGGACGCCATCGGCCGCGACTGGCAATGCGGCACCACGCAGGTTGATTTCAACCTGCCGGAACGGTTCGGCGCCTTCTACATCGGCTCGGATTCGGAAAAGAAGCAGCCGGTGATGGTGCATCGCGCCATCTGCGGCTCGATGGAGCGTTTTCTCGGCATCCTGATCGAGAATTATTCCGGCCATTTCCCGCTCTGGTTCGCGCCGCTGCAGGTGGTGGTGGCGACGATCACTTCCGATGCCGACGATTACGCGCGAAAGGTCGTCGCGCAGCTGAAGGCGGCCGGGCTGATCGCCGAGGCCGACCTGCGCAACGAGAAGATCAACTACAAGGTCCGCGAGCATTCGCTGGCCAAGGTCCCGGTCATACTGGTCTGTGGCAAGCGCGAGGCCGAGGAAGAAACGGTCAATATCCGTCGTCTCGGGTCGCGCGACCAGGAATCGCTCGGCCTCGCAGCCGCCGTGAAGCTGCTTGCCGACGAGGCGGTGACACCCGACCGCAAGCGCCGCGCGGCCTGAACCAGTCGACCAGCAACGAATGGCGGTGGAGCGATCCACCGCCATTTTTTATATTTTATATGCCTGTCACGCCGCGCGCCTATCTGGCAAATCGATCGACGTGCGCGTCGGCAACGCGCTGGCGCGACGCATGCGCAAGGCAGCTTAGAGGGGCGCGCCTCAGTCGGCGCCTTCCTCGGAATCGATGGCCGAAGCCTCGGTGGCCAGAACCTCGATGTCCTGGTTGTGCCCAGCCACCACCGTAAAATCCTTCTGGTAGATGCGGTCGCGGTTCTTGGCGATGATGGTGTAGTCGCCCTCGGCCAGCACCATCGAGGCAAAGGCGCCGACGGTTTCCTTGATCGGATCGCCGGATTCATTGAGCAACGACCAGGAGGTGTCGGCGATAGCCTCGCCGCCTGGTTCGCGCACCAGCTTCATGGTCATCTCGGCGGCACGGTGCTCGACCGTCGCTTCGGTGAGCTTGCCGGCCTCGACGCGGATGTCGGAGCGGATGACCGCGTTCACCGCGCCATAGGTCGACACGACGTGGTAGGTGCCGGCATTGAGCCGCACGACGCTGTTCGGCTCGACATCGGGTATGATGAGGGCGCGATCGCCATCGGCCGCGGCGTGGCTCTCATAGATCGAGAAGCGCAGCTTCTTCGGCGGTATGCGTACCCCGCCGGACAGCACGGCATCGAGCTTGAGGCCACCGGCATCGAGCACGAGGCTCTCGCGCTTGGCTTCCTTGCCGACGGTGATGCGCTTGGTGGCGCCGGCCCGCCCGTAGGAGGCGTGGACCAGATACGAACCCGGCTCGAGCTGGAATATGGCGGTGCCGCCATGAGCGGAGGCGACCATCGGCAGCTTGCCGTCGCTGGCCGATTCGGGTTTGAAGACGCGCCAGACGATGCCGCGCGTGATGTCGGCGCCCTTGTCGGTCAATTGCGCCGACAGCGTGATCGCCCCGCTGCTG
Source organism: Mesorhizobium sp. M0698 (assembly GCF_040320455.1). Lineage (NCBI taxonomy): Bacteria > Pseudomonadati > Pseudomonadota > Alphaproteobacteria > Hyphomicrobiales > Phyllobacteriaceae > Mesorhizobium > Mesorhizobium sp. M0698. The sequence goes on from NZ_JAMYPQ010000001.1 coordinate 735,327, forward strand.
CCCAATGCCAGCGATGTCTCGCTTTTCGGAGGCGCATAGCCCGAAATTCCGGGAAGCTTCAGCTCGCCGAGGCCGTCCACATCCTGGGCGACGGCAAGCGAAACCGGCACCATCAACAGTGCGGCAGCGAGCCATATCAGGAAAAGACGCAATGTCCCCTCAAACATGCCTTGCGTTGAAGCCCAAGGCGGTGGCAATTTCAAGGCTTAAGAGTCCGGTCGGCTTCTGCTACAGGGCTCTTTGTTCGGCGCGCCGCGCCAATGCCCAAGCCGCCCGATGTCCCGATGGTGCGCTTCAGCTCAAATTCCAGGAGACTTGCGCCCATGGCGTCGCCGATCATCGATTTTCTGCTGAGCCGAAATTCCGCGCCGATCCCGGATTTGAAAGAACCGGCACCGGGCGATGCGGAGATCGCGACGATGATCGCCGCCGCCTCGCGGGTGCCGGACCATGGCCGGCTGGAGCCTTGGCGTTTCATCCTTTATCGCGGCGAGGCCCGCATCGAGATCGGCAAGAAGCTGGCAGAACTTGCCGAACAGCGCGAAGGGCCGCTGCCGGAAGGCCGGCGCAACCAGGAATTGGCGCGCTTTTCGCGGGCACCGCTGGTCATCGGCGTGATTTCTATCCCCAGGGAAAATCCAAAGATCCCGCAATGGGAGATGTTCCTGTCCGGCGGCATGGCGGCGATGAACCTGATGCTTGCCGCCAATGCGCTGGGCTACGGCACCAACATGATCAGCAACTGGTATTCCGACGTGCCCGGGGGCAGGGCGATCCTCGGCCTGGCGCCGCATGAGCGGGTCGTCGGCTTCGTCCATATCGGCTCCTACCAGGGGCCAGCACCGGAACGACCGCGGCCCGATCCGGCAAAGCTCTATGCCGACTATTCAGGGCCGTGGGTGGGATAATTTCGGCGCGGAACAGACCCCTAAGGATCAAGCTCCGATGCCTTGGCTCGCGCCAGGAGCCGCTCTGCGAGCTTGAGATGCGGCCGGTCGTACATCTTGCCATCCATGCCAACGACGCCGGGATTTCCTGCCGCCTCGAACGCCTCGACGATCGCCAGGGCGCTTTTCACCGCTTGCGCCGAAGGCGTGAAGGCGGCGTTGATGACCGGCACCTGCGCCGGATGGATCGCCATCTTGCCGGTGAAACCGTCGCGCTCGGCCTCGGCGCATTCGGCCTCGAAGCCGGCCATGTCGCGAAAATCCGGAAAGACGGTGTCGATTGCCGCGACTTCCGCGGCACTTGCGGCAAGCATGGTCATGGTGCGGGCGAGGCGGAACACATCCGTGTAGCGGCCATTCGCGTCGCGCGTCGCGCGTGCGCCGATTGCCGCCGACAGATCTTCCGCGCCCCAGGTGACGCCGACAAGCCGCGCGCTTGCACGGGCGTAGGTCGCTGCGGCCAAGACGCCTGCGGCCGTTTCTGTGATGATCGGCAGGATCCTTATCGCTCCATCCGGCAGGCCGCCTTCGGCTTCGTGCACCCTGAGCTTGGCCGAGAGATGCTGGACATCCAGTCCGCTGTTCGACTTAGGCAGCATGATGCCGTCTGGTTTCACCGGCACGAGCGCCGCCAGATCGTCGTCGGTCAGTCCGGTCGAAAGATCGTTGACCCGAACATAGATCGCGGAGCTGGTCCGGTGCCTGTGCTCGGCGATAAAACGCGCCGCTGTGTCGCGCGCCAGACCTTTGTTCTGCGCGGCAATCGAATCCTCGAGGTCGATGATGACCACGTCGGCGCCTACGCCAAAGCCCTTCTCCAGCTTCTTTTCCGAATCGCCGGGAACGAAGAGCAGAGAACGCATCGGCTATGCCTTTTTCATCATCATGGCTTGCCTCGTGCATTTGGCAACCAGCACGTCGTTCTGGTTATAGGCGCGGTGCTCGAACTCGACGATACCGCGGTCCGGTTTCGACCTGGAATCGCGCACCGAAACCACCGTGGTCTCGACGCGAATGGTGTCGCCATGGAAGACGGGGTGCGGAAACACTGTCTCCTTCATGCCGAGATTGGCGATGGTGGTGCCGACGGTGATGTCATTGACCGAGATGCCGATCATCAGGCCCAGCGTGAACAGCGAATTGACCAGCGGTTTGCCCCATTCGCTCTTCGCCGCGAAGTCGAAATCGATGTGCAGCGGTTGCGGGTTCAGCGTCATCACCGAAAACAGCATGTTGTCGCTTTCGGTCACGGTCTTGCGCAGCGTGTGCTTGAACACATGGCCGACAACGAACTCCTCAAGATAAAGCCCGGCCATGGTCGATCTCCTCCGCTGCTTCAGGGTTGATAGGCGTTGCATATCGCGCTCGCAAGCCAGTTAACGAACATGGTGAACCGTTCGTAAACCATTTGTGCCTACGGTCTCCACCAGGGTCAGAAGCGTTCTGGCAAGGGGCGTAAGCAGGCGACATGGTCGTTTCGCATTTCCTGAAATGGATCCATACGGCGAAGGTGTCGGAGCGTGCTGCGGCGGCAAGCGCGCTGGCTCGCGCCTATGTCGACTCGGAGCTGCCTTTCGAGGACCGCTGCGCTGCCGAGGCGGCGCTGACGCTGCTGCTCGATGACGCATCGTCGAAGGTGCGGCTGGCGATCGCCGATGCGCTTTCCATGAGCCATCATGCGCCGCCGCAGATCGTCAGCGCGCTGGCCTCGGACCAGCCGGAAGTCGCAGCCTTGGTGCTGGCGCGCTCGCCGCTGCTCACCGATGCCGACCTGATCGATCGGGTTGCCGGCGGCCAGAAAGCGACGCAGAAGGTGATCGCCGACCGGCCACGCGTCTCGATGTCGGTTGCGGCGGCGATCGCCGAGATCGGCGAGCCGGAAGCCTGCGCCACGCTGCTCGCCAACAGCGGCGCCGATATCGCATCGATCAGCTTTCGGCGCATGGCCGAGCGGCACGGCCACCTGCCTCTGGTGCGCGAAGCGCTGATTGCCGACGCGCGCCTGCCCGCCGATTGCCGGCATTTGCTGCTGGTCAAAGTGGGCGAGACGCTCAAGGGCTCGCCGCTGGTGCTGGCGCTGATGGGCGCCGCCAGGGCCGAGCGCGTCATGCGCGATGCTTGCGTCAAAGCCTCCGTGACACTGATCGAAGGCACGCGTGCAGAGGAACATACCGCACTTGTCGAACATCTGCGCCTGCGCGGCGACCTGACCGCAAGCTTCGTCATCCGCACCATTGCGCACGGCAAGGTCGACTTCTTTGGCTCGGCGCTGGTCGCGCTCAGCCAACAGTCCGAGCAACGGGTGAGGGCACTGCTGGCCGGCGGGCATGACGTGGCTCTGCAGGCACTGTTCCGCAGCGCCGGGCTTACCGCCGCCACCCACGCCATCATTCTGCGCGCGCTGAAGGTCTGGCGCGAGGTCGCCAATGGCAAACGCCTCGCCGGCGTCCAGGAAGTCAGTTGGCTGATGCTGAAGGAATTGGGCGGACAGTCCGCCGAAGGCGATCTCGCCGGGCTGGTCAAATCGATCCATCTCGACGCGCTGCGCGAGAACGCACGCGGGCACGCGCTGGCGATCGCTGCTGCCTAAACCCGGTCTTTCGCGAAAAAGTCCGGAAAATCCTCAATCGCGGCGGCGATGATGCGCAGCGAGGCGGCGGTCTGCAGCATTTCGGCTGCGACGCTGCGCTCCGCGATGCCAGCTGCATACTGCCTGGCGACCGCGACGGTCGCCGTCTGCGGCTCGCCGGGCCGCCTGAACAGCAGTTCGCGTGCCAGCCCGCGCAGGAAATTGGTGATGGAAAGTGCTGTTTCAGGCGGGATCGCGGAACTTTGCTGCGCGTTGCGCAGCCGCAGGATTTCGAGGCCGACGGTAACCGCAGCTATGCCGCCGCCGAGAACCGCGTCGCCTTTCTTGCCGGCGTTCTGCAGCAGTGGCATCAACTGGTTGATCCGGTCGTAGGCAAGGCTTTCGAAGGCCGATCGCCGCGGCAGGCGGTCGTGCAGGCAAAGGCGTGCAAGATCTTCGCGCATGGTTTGCAGGATGCGGTTGACTGTAACCCAGGGGTCGGCGGGCAGCACGACGGCGAAGACGCCGATCGCCAGAAGAATGCCGACAAGGACCGCTGCCGAATTGGCGAGGAACGGCTCCGGATCGTAGGTCATGACCTGATGTGGGCTGAGGAAGGCGAGGAAATTGATCGCAAAGGCCGTTGCCACGCCGACGTAGCGCGGATTGGCCATGGCCAGTGCCGCTGGCACCAGGATCGGGACGACGAAAACCGCGAACCAGCCAAAGCCCGGCAGCGCTGGAAGTGCCATCTGCCCGACCACAAACGCGAACGGCAGGGCGAGCAACGTGCCCTCGAAGAAGTTCCATGCCGACCGGATCGGATCGGCGCGCGCGGCGAACAAGCTGGAGACAACGGCGACCAGAATGACCGTGCCCGTCGCGTCCGACCATTTCGTCGCCAGCCAGAAGCCGGCGACCAGGAGCGTGGCGATTGCTGCGCGCACGGCATTGCGCGATGCCGCACGGTAATCGCGGTGCACCACCAGCGCTGGCTGCCGGCGTTCGCGACTGGCATGAGACGGGGGAGAGCGCAGTGCATCCAGGCCGCGCAGCACTTGCTGCATTGCCTCGGCGAAGTCGGCGGCAATGGTTAGGCGGGTGACAGTGCCAGCCCAGTCAATGTCTTGCCCGGCCGCGATGTCAGGCATCTGCCGTGCCTTGCCGGCGATTGCGTCGAGCCGCGCCACCCAGGGCGCCGTATCGTCCAGCGCGCCCGGCTTGGCTACCAGTTCGCCGACAACGGCCTGCAACTCGGCGCGAACGGGGATGAGGGCTGCATTCTTCGGCGCGGCGTGGGCATGCAGCGCACGCGCCGCTGACAGGGCCGACAGAAGCTGGCCGATGGTACGCCGGACAGGATAGGCGCGGGTGGCGAGGCTCGGCCCCTCCAGCCTTGCGTAGGTGCGCATCTCGCCGAGCGTCTGGACGTCGCCGATCAGCTTGCGGTGCAGCCCGGCAAGCTTTTCCGCATCGCCGCCGGAAAAAGCGCCGTCCGCATAGGCCGCCAGGTCGAGAATGCTGCGTTTCAGTCTTGAGATGATGGCGTCGGCGGCCAGTTTCGGCAGGATCAGCCGGCTGGTCAGCGCAGCGCAGACGATACCAAGCACGATTTCCGCGCAGCGCGCCACGGCGAGATCGATGACGAGGTGCGGCTGGCCGAAAGCCGGCAGGCCGATGATCATCGCGGTGTAGCCGGCAAGCGCCGCGCCATAGGCTTCCGGATTGCGTAGCAGCGACGAGACCAGCGAGCAGATGCCGATCCAGACGGCAAGAACTGCAACCAGCAACCACGGGTTGGCATCGAAAACAGTGGTAATGCCGATCGCCGCCAGCGCGCCGGCAAGCGTGCCGAGGAGACGATAAAACCCCTTCGCCAGCACCATGCCGGCGACCGGCTGTGCGACGATGAACACCGTCATCATCGCCCATTGCGGGTGGTCGAGCTTCAGCGCATAGGCGGCCAAAATCGCGATGAGGCCGGCCGAAACGGTGCGCAGGGCAAAGATCCAGTCCGAGCGCGTCGGCCGCGTCAGGCCAGCGATCCGCGTGCCGATATCGTCCTTCAGCCGCGCCCAGGTCAAGTGCTCGTCTCCAGCTCAGAAGGCCAAGCTAGCGGCGGGAGCTCAGATATCCAGCACTTCCGTCTCGGCGAATTCCGCGCGTTCCTGGATGAAGCGGAAACGGGCCTCGGGCTTGGTCCCCATCAATGCGTCGACCGCATCCTTGGTCGCCGCCTCGGCATCGATAACGTCGACCCGCAGCAGCGTGCGCTTTTTCGGGTCCATGGTGGTTTCCTTGAGCTGGGCGGCCATCATTTCGCCCAGCCCCTTGAAGCGGCCGATTTCGACCTTGCCGCGCCCGGTGAATTCGGTGCGCAGGAGTTCGTCCTTATGCGCATCGTTGCGGGCATAGGCGATCTTGCCGCCTTGCCGGATCGAATACAGCGGCGGCACCGCCAGATAGAGATGGCCGCCGCGGACCAGGCTCGGCATCTCCTGGTAGAAAAAGGTGATCAGCAGCGAAGCGATATGGGCGCCGTCGACGTCGGCATCGGTCATGATGATGACCCGGTCGTAACGCAGGTCCTCGTCGCGATATCTCGAGCGCGTGCCGCAGCCAAGCGCCTGGATGAGGTCGGATATCTGCTGGTTGGCGGCAAGCTTGTCGTTGCCGGCGCTGGCGACGTTGAGGATCTTGCCGCGCAGGGGCAGCACCGCCTGGCTGGCGCGGTCGCGCGCCTGCTTTGCCGAACCGCCGGCCGAATCGCCCTCGACGATGAACAGCTCGGCACCGGCGGCGGCATTCTGCGTGCAGTCGGCGAGCTTGCCGGGCAGGCGCAGCTTGCGCACCGCACTCTTGCGCGACACTTCCTTTTCCTGGCGGCGGCGCACCCGCTCGTCGGCGCGCGCGATCACCCATTCGAGCAGTTTCGAAGCTTCCTGCGGATTGTCGGCCAGCCAGTGGTCGAACGGGTCGCGGATAGCGCTTTCGACGATGCGGATCGCCTCGATCGTCGCCAACCTGTCCTTGGTCTGGCCGACAAATTCCGGTTCGCGGATGAACACCGACAGCATGCCCGCCGCCGAGATCATCACATCCTCGGAAGTGACGATCGAGGCGCGCTTGTTGCCGACCAGGTCGGCATAAGCGCGCAAGCCGCGCGTCAGGACGTTGCGGAAGCCGGCCTCATGCGTGCCGCCTTCGGCGGTCGGAATGGTGTTGCAATAGGAATTGATAAAACCGTCGCCGCCGAACCAGGTTACCGCCCATTCGAGCGAACCGTGGCCGCCCTGCTTCTCGCTCTTACCGGCAAACATTTCACGGGTGACCTGGAATTCGTCGCCGAGCGAGGCTTTCAGATAATCCTTGAGGCCGCCCGGAAAATGGAATTCTGCCTTGGCCGGCGTCGTGTCCTTTTCCTTGATCAGCGAGGGATCGCAGGTCCAGCGGATTTCGACACCGCCGAACAGGTAGGCCTTTGACCGCGCCATGCGGTAGAGCCGCGCCGGCTCGAAAGCAGCACCCTTGCCGAAAATCTGCTCGTCTGGATGGAAGCGGATCTTCGTGCCGCGGCGGTTGTGCACCTCGCCGAGCTGCTCCAGGCCGGTCACCGGAACGCCTCGCGAGAAGCGCTGGCGATAGAGCTTGCGCCCAATCGCGACCTCGACCTCGAGATGGTCGGACAGCGCGTTGACCACGGAAACGCCGACACCGTGCAGGCCGCCGGACGTCTCGTAAACCTTGCTGTCGAACTTGCCGCCTGAATGCAGCGTCGTCATGATGAGTTCGAGCGCCGGCTTCTTGAATTTCGGGTGCGGATCGACCGGAATGCCGCGGCCGTTGTCGGTTACGGACAGGTATCCGTCGGCGGAAAGCTCGACATCGATGAAGGTCGCATGGCCGGCGACCGCCTCGTCCATCGAATTGTCGATGACCTCGGCGAACAGATGGTGCATCGCCTTGTCGTCGGTGCCGCCAATGTACATGCCCGGGCGGCGGCGCACCGGCTCCAGCCCCTCCAGCACTTCGATATCGGCGGCACTGTAGCTCTCGCTGGCGTCGCGGGGCGCCGGCCGCTTCGCCGCCTGCACCAGCGGGTCGGCCGGGCGCGCGGCGGCGCGAGCCGGTTGCGGCTGCTTGTCCAATTTGGCGAAAAGATCGTTATTGTCGTCCATGCCGGTCCTGGATTCCGATGCTGCGAATCACCACCCGATACTGCCACGCTTTTTGCGGGCAGGCGACGGAGGTTCCTGTTACGTTCGAGGATAGAGCCTCTTACTGCAAAACCATTCGACAACCAAGCGGCGGAAATGGGTCGAAGCCTGGAGCATCGACGCTTTGTAAACCCTGTCCGAAGGTTACGCCGCAAGATTGGCTGAAAAAACGGTATTTGCGGACTGTCGCTGACCTAGAATGCAGCGGAACCCTCAAGAGGCTGTCGCTTAAGCATGTTGGATTACAGTTCGCTCCTGCTCGCGGCGGCGCTGTCGGGCACGTGCCTTAGCATCACCATGTTTGCGATCTGGTTCACCGCGCCACAGGCACGCTTTGTGCTGACGGTGGCCTGCGGCATTCTCGTGCTGGTCGCACATGTCGTGTTGTTCTGGCATTACACCAGGGATCCAAGCGCCTGGCTTTGCCAGATCGTGCTTGCGCTTCTCAGCCTCGGCTTCCTGATTCTCTGCCTGTCGGCCATGCAATATCTCGGCATAGGCGACTACAGGCGCGCCATCTTGCCGACCTTGGTTGCGATGGCTGTTTGCACAGGCGCGACGTATCTCGGATTTGATGGTGTCGGATTTATTGTCACCTACGCAACGGTAACGGCGCTGCTCTCGCTCATCGGAGCGATGTTCTGGATTGAGGGTGGTCACGATCGCCGGATATTGCTGGTCGTCTCGTTCCTGAGCGGCGTCTGTGCCCTGTCGTTCGGACTTTGCGGCGCGGTCCTGCTGGTCAAGGGCCAATGGGTGCTGGGTGTCGCGCCCGACAATTGGGCCGAGCGGGTGAATTCCGTCGTGGCCGTCGCCTGCATGACCGGGCTCGGCGCATTGACGCTCTCCCTGCACCATTTGCAGGCGCAAATCGAATTGAAGGCCGAGACGATGACCGATCCATTGACCGGGCTGATGAATCGGCGGGCGTTGACGGCACTCTACGGCGAGCGGGTCTTCGGCCCGTTCATGTCCGTCGCCATGTTCGACCTCGACCATTTCAAGAGGACGAACGACGTATTCGGTCACCCGGTCGGCGACCAGGTCCTGCGCCGCTTCGCCGGCGTCATCAGGAAGTACGCCAGAACCGGCGTCGACGCCTTCCGACTGGGCGGCGAGGAATTCGTGCTCGTCATGTCGCGGATGACGGAAGAGAAGGCCTATGACATTGCGAGCAAGATCAGCGTCGCCTTCGGCACGGAAGTCGTGGCCACCCAACTCGGTCCGTTGCGAAGCACAGTCAGCGGCGGCATCGGCTTTGGCGGAACAAACGGCACCGGTCTCGACGATGTGCTGGCCGAAGCCGACGCAGCACTCTATGCGGCAAAGCGCGCCGGGCGAAATCGCGTCGTCGTTCGGGACCGGGCGAGCAAGGCCGACGGGCCGGCCTTGCGTTCTGCCTGATTGAGGTTTCTATCTGCTTGTTAGACCCATGATCTTGTCCGAAAACCGGATTCCACTTTTCGGGATCATGATCTATTCCGCCGCACCCAGATATTCCGACAGCGGCGGGCAGGAGCAGACAAGGTTGCGGTCGCCGGCGACATTGTCGATGCGTGACACCGGCGGCCAGTATTTTGCCGCCGTGTCGGCATCGCCGGCGGGGTAGGCCGCCTCCAGGCGCGAATAGGGATGGGTCCACTGACCGGCCAACGCCTCGGCGGCGGTGTGCGGCGCATTGACTAGAGGATTGTCGGCCAACGGCCATTCGCCCTTCGCCACCTTGGCTGCCTCGCCGGCTATGGCGATCATTGCCTCGCAGAAGCGATCCAGCTCGCGCTTGGGCTCGGACTCGGTCGGCTCCACCATTAGTGTGCCGGCTACCGGGAACGACATGGTCGGTGCATGGAAGCCATAGTCGATCAGCCGCTTGGCGATATCGTCGACGCTGATGCCGGCGCTGTCTTTGAGCACGCGGGTGTCGAGGATGCATTCATGCGCAACGCGTCCGTTGCGCCCTTTGTAAAGCAGGGGGAAATGCTCGCCGAGCCGCGTCGCCACATAGTTGGCGGAGATGATCGCCGTCTCGGTCGCCTGCTTCAGGCCGGAAGCGCCCATCATGCGGATATACATCCAGGTGATCGGCAGGATGGAGGCACTGCCGAACGGTGCCGCCGCCACGGCATGGGCCGAGCCTTCGGTGATGTGGCCGGGCAGATATGGCTTCAGGTGCGCCTTGACGCCGATCGGGCCGACACCGGGGCCGCCGCCGCCATGCGGGATGCAGAAGGTCTTGTGCAGGTTCATGTGGCAGACATCGGCGCCGATATCGCCGGGACGGGCGAGGCCGACCAGCGCGTTGAGGTTGGCGCCGTCGAAATAGACCTGGCCGCCATGGCTGTGGACCAGCGCACAGAGATCGCGCGCGCCTTCCTCGAAGACGCCATGCGTCGAAGGGTAGGTGAACATCAGCGCCGCGAGATTGTGCGCATGCTCGGCCGCCTTGGCCTGCAGGTCTTCCATGTCGATATTGCCGTCCTCGGTGCAGCGCACGACGACAACGCTCATGCCGGCCATGGCCGCGCTTGCCGGATTGGTGCCATGCGCCGAGGACGGAATCAGGCAGACGGTGCGATGGCCTTCGCCGCGTGAGCGGTGGTAGCCGCGAATGGCGAGCAGGCCGGCATATTCGCCCTGGCTGCCGGCGTTGGGCTGCAGGGTCACCGCGTCGAAGCCGGTGATCTCCGCCAGCCAGCCTTCCAGCTCGTCGATCATGGCGCGATAGCCTGTCGAATGGTCAGCCGGGGCGAAGGGATGCAGGTTGGCGACATCAGGCCAGCTCACCGGCATCATTTCGGCGGCGGCGTTGAGCTTCATGGTGCAGGAACCGAGCGGGATCATGGCGCGGTCAAGCGCCAGGTCCTTGTCGGACAGCCGGCGCAGGAAGCGCATCATGTCGGTTTCCGAGTGGTTTTCGCGGAAGACGGGCTGGGTGAGAAACTCGTTGCCGCGCGGTTTTCCTGGCATGGAACTGCTGGCGGCAACGCCGGCCTTGGCGCCGAAAAGTGCTGCGATCGCCTCCAGATCGGCTTCGGTGGAGGTCTCGTCGAAGCTGATGCCGACATGGTCGGCGTCGATGACGCGCAGCAGCCGGCTGGTCTTTTCTGCGGCGGCGGCAATCGCGCCGGCTCTGCCCTTCACTTCCACGGTCACAGTGTCGAAGCGGCTGTCGCCGAGCACCGAAACGCCCGCTGCCTTGAGGCCGGCAGCCAGGCGGTTGGCCAGCGTGTGGACGCGGCCGGCAATCGCCTGCAGCCCGGCAGGGCCATGCCAGATCGCGTAGGCCGTCGCCATATTGGCGAGCAGCGCCTGTGCGGTGCAGATGTTGGACGTCGCCTTGTCGCGGCGGATATGCTGCTCGCGTGTCTGCAAAGCGAGGCGATAACCGGGACGGCCCTTGCTATCCGTCGACTGGCCAACGAGCCGGCCGGGCATCAGCCGCGTCAGCCTGTCGGAGACGGCGCAATAGGCGGCGTGCGGCCCGCCAAAGCCCATCGGCACGCCAAAACGCTGCATCGGGCCGACGGCGATGTCGGCGCCAAGCTTGGCCGGCGCATCGGTCAGCGTCAGGCCAAGCGGGTCGGCGATGAAGACGACCAGCGCGCCGGCCGCGCGGGCCTTGTCGATTGCTGCCTTGTGATTGCCGTAGACGCCGAACGTATCGGGCCAGGAGACCAGCAGGGCGGCGGTGTTGTCGTCGATCACCTCGCCGTCGACCTCGATGCCGAGCGGCTCGGCACGGGTGCGCACGACGTCCAGCGTCTGCGGGTGCGGCGTGCCGGCCAGTGCCACCTTGGTGCGCTTGTCGCGATGATGGCGCAGCGCGATGCCAACCGCTTCGGCCACCGCCGTCGCCTCGTCGAGCAGCGAGGCCGACGCCACCGGCAGGCCGGTCAGTTCTGTCACCAGCGTCTGGAAGTTGAACAGCATTTCCAGCCGGCCCTGACTGATCTCGGCTTGGTAAGGCGTGTAAGCCGTGTACCAGGCCGGGTTCTCGAACAGGTTGCGCTGGATCACCGGCGGCACGTGGACGCCATGATACCCGGCACCGATGAAGCTCTTCAGCACCGTGTTCTTTGCCATCGTCGCCGCGAGCTCGGCCAGCGCTTCCGCTTCGCTTGCGGGCGCGGGCAGGGCCAGCGGCCGGTCGAGCCGGATCGACTTCGGCACTGCCTGGCTGATCAGGGTCTCGACCGAAGGAACGCCGATCGTCGCCAGCATGGCTCTGACGTCATGGAGGCCCGGGCCGATATGGCGAGCCGAGAAGGGGTAGGGTGCTGCGGTCATCTTCCTGGTCCTGCTATCAACCAATATGGGCTTTGTAAGCGGCTTCATCGAGGAGTCCGTCGAGTTGGCTCTCATCGGCCAGCTTCATCTTCCACAACCAGCCGTCGCCGGTTGCCGCCGAATTGACGAGTGAAGGATCCGATGACAGCGCGGTGTTGGCCTCGGTGATCTCGCCGTCGACGGGCGCGTAGACATCCGATGCGGCCTTGACCGATTCGACCACCACGGCGGTGTCGCCCTTGGCCAGCTTCTTCCCCGGCTCCGGCAGTTCGACGAAGACGAGATCGCCGAGCTGCTGCTGCGCGTAATCGGTGATGCCGACCGTGGCGATGCCGCCCTCGACGCGCAGCCATTCGTGATCTTCGGTGAAATAGGTCTTTGCCATTGAAATCATCCTTTGCGGTAGCGATGGGGCGTGAAGGGCAAGAGGTGGATGTCGACCGGGATTTTCGTCCCGCGAACGTCGGCGAACAGTTTTGCGCCGGATTTGGCAAGCGGCGTCTGGACGTAGCCCATGGCGACCGGATGACCGGCCGAGGGGCCGAAGCCGCCTGAGGTGACATGGCCGGCAGGGTTGCTGTCAGCATCGAAAAGGGCAGCACCGGCGCGCACCGGCTGGCGGCCTTCCGGCTTCAGGCCGACGCGTTTTTGCGCCGGACCGCGCTCCAGGATGGCGCGCAGCGCATCGGCGCCGATGAAGGCGCCAGAGGCGCGAACCTCCTTGGGGATGGCCCACATCAGCCCGGCGCTGGCCGGATCGATCTCCGGCGTGATGTCCAGCCCGTGCAGGCACAGTCCGGCTTCGAGCCGCAGGCTGTCGCGGGCGGCAAGGCCGACCCACATCACCCGCTCGTCCTCGAGCAGCCTGGCGACGAGGTTTCTTGCATCCGCTTCCGTCAGGCCGATCTCAAAGCCGTCTTCGCCAGTATAGCCAGACCGGCTCATGAACCAGTTTTCGCGCGGCTCGATGCCGTGCATGAACACCAGCGAACCGGTCTCGATGCCGGCGCGGGAAAGGGCAGCCCACGCCTCGGGGCCCTGGATGGCCAGGAAGACGCGGTCGAGCGCGTCCACTTTTACATCGAAATCGCCCTCTGCATCGAAATTTTTGGCCAGTGCGCGCAGATGCTTTTCGTCGGCGGCGGCGTTGCCGGCATTGGCGACCATCATGAAGCGCTCGGCGCCGAGCCTAGTGACGATCAGATCGTCCAGAATGCCGGCCGCCTCGTTGAGGAAGAACGTGTATTTGGACTGGGAAACCTCAAGCGCGCCGGCATCGAACGGGCAGGCGCGGTTCAGAAGCGCTGCTGCGCCCGGGCCGCTGATTTCGAACAGCTTCATGTGCGAGATGTCGAACAGGCCGGCATGCTCGCGGCTATGAAGGTGCTCCTTCATCACGCCGGCCGGGTAGGTCAACGGCATCGACCAGCCGGCGAAGGCGCCGAAGCGCGCACCGGCTGTCATGTGCAGATCTTCGAGGGGGAGGTGTTTGGTGTCGTCGCCCGTCATGTCATCTCCAGAGTCGCACGCAAGCGGCCGCGAATGGCGACCAGTCCGTGCCCCTCTGTCTGAAGCCTGAGAGACTCGCGCCCCGTAACTCTGTCGGCAGCGCTTACACCTTCGGCGCGGGGGCAAGCCCCGACTTTCCAGAGTGTCTTTCCCGTCTACGGTTCTTTTGCCTGAGAGATTTCGGGCGATTTCCCCTTCGGCGGCAGCTCTCGCTGCTCTCTCCCGCAAACAGGTAGGACTCGGTCAGGAGCCCTCGACTCGTCATCCATAGCCCGTGGACGACACCTTGTCACCTGCCGGCGACATTTTTACAGCCAAGTCTTCTGCGGGCCTTCTTTACAGGCAAGCCTTCGCTAACCACGCCGCTTGCCGGTTTCTCAAGACCTTGCCGATATACCGCATAAGGGCCGGCAATTACCGGCGGCGGGCGGGGAAGAAAATGGGCGAATTGATCATGAGCGCGCCGGTGGCCGGACTGACCTCGAAAAATCGGATCACGGCGGAAGACGTGGTCATGCTGCGCGGCGAAGTGTTCGGCGACGGCGTGGTAACGCGCGGCGAGGCCGAGGCGCTGTTTGCGCTGGATGCAACGGCGAGGGACAAATGCGCAGAATGGCTTGAGTTTTTCGTCGAGGCCGTCACCGATTTCATCGTCCACCAGGAAAAGCCGGCGGGCTATGTTTCGCAAGACAATGCCGACTGGCTGATCCGGACGATTTCGCGCGACGGCATGGTCGACAGCCAGACCGAACTCGAGCTGCTGGTGCATGTGCTGGAAGTTGCCAAATCATCGCCGAGCACGCTTTCCAGCTATGCGCTGGAGCAGGTCGCTCATGCGGTCGTGGACGGCAAGGGGCCGCTGATGACCGGCGGCAGGCTTATCCCTGGGTCGATTGCCAAGGCTGAGGTCGAGCTGTTGCGCCGCATCCTTTACGCCTACGGCGGCGATGGCAACATCGCCATCAGCCGCGCCGAGGCCGAGGTGCTGTTCGAGATCAACGAGCGGACAGCGGCGGGCGACAACGATCCGTCCTGGAACGATCTGTTCGTCAAGGCGATCGCCAATTTCGTCATGTGTTCGGCCGGCTACGAACCGCCGGTGCGCGACGTGGCGCTGCGCCGGGATTCGTTCTACGAGCAGGCCGATCCGGAGATCGGCGGTTTCTTCAGCCGTATGGTGTCGGGTGGCCTGTCCGGCATCATGGAAGCCTATCGCTCACCGGGCGATATCGAAGCCGAATGGGAGTCCAAGAACAAGGCAGCCGAGGCACTGGCCCGCCGGGCCGAGACGGTCGATGCCGGCGAAGCGAAGTGGCTTGCTGAACACATCGGCGACCGGCCGCTGCAGGAGAACGAGCGTGCGCTGCTGACGCTGATCAAGCACGCCTCGCCGGAAATCCATCCGGCGCTCAAGCCGCTGATCGACAAGGTTGCGTGAGCCTTTTACGAGCAACCGAGCGTCACTGCCAACCCTGAAGCGATGCGAACGGACAGGCAGCCAATTAACTGGACAGGCTCAAGTGCATCTCTAGCGACTGATTACAGCCGACGGCAGCGCATTAACCTTTCCGAGGACAGGCAACATCAGCCAGGACCGGTAGACAGCCCTTAAGCGACAATGTCCTGAATCAGGCGCGCGAGTGGGGCTTCGTCGCCGGAAAAGCTTGAGATCATGGCCTTCATGACCCGATCGCGATCCAGTTCGTCATCGTCGAAACCATGGCCGGCGTTGTCGGCTAATATCGCCAGAAACGCCAGCTGAGTGCGGCCGTTGCCTTCTCGGAAGGGGTGTATCGCATTGATCTCAGCGAGAACGTGTGCTGCGCCAGCTGCAAAGACCTCGGCTGATGTACTGGAATAATGGCCGGCGGCTGAGAGTTCTCCGAAAACCCGCTGCATCTCGGCATCGATGTACTCGGGGTAGCAAAACCAGTTACCGCCCTTGCCGATGCGGATGGTGCGCGGTTCACCGGCCCACGCATAGACGTCCTGAAACAGGTGACGATGCAGTGCCAGATAGTGCGGATAATCCAGATCACCAGCTGGAAAAGCCTCATCGGCCCGGGTCAGAAACAGAGCGAGCTCAAACTCGTCGAGTTCGGACTGATCATGAATGTCGAGGAGGTTGCGAAGGACAGTCGTGCCCGGATAGCACAGAGGATCGGATTCTGCGGCATAGACCAAGGTCCGCTACTTCTTGCGCGCCTGTTCTTTGATGAGCTTGCGTCGCTCATCACCGCTCAGCCCACGCTGCGAGCTTTGCTCAAGGATATGCCCCATGCGTGGACTTAGCTTCATACCTTCGACGGCGCTGATTTTGGCGCCTCGACTGCTCGTCAGGACATAGTGTCCGCTCTTTGGCGAGCGATCTAATTTGGGGGAACGACTTTTCATCTGGCAACGCTAGCACATGCCGGCCAAGGGGACCAAAGCGAATTTTGCGGCCGTGAAACAGCTGAATCCGACGATCATGGAGCGAGCGCGCCACTGTCGCTGAAATACGGTCGCTGATCGACAAGGTCGCATAAGCAGTCGCGCGACCCTATTGCTTGGCGGGCTCCGGCTTGGCGCTGGTGTCGAACCGCGACATCCATTTGAAGCTGCCGAACCAGTAGCGGCGCACGCCGCCAATGGTGCCGTCGGCGGTGCGCGCGCCGATCCAGTTGTTGACGTATTGGATGAGGCGGACATCGTCCGGGCGCATCGCAAACGCTTCCGGCGTCCGCAACAGCGGGCCGCCCACCATCGTCAACTTCGCGTCATAGAGCCTGGCGGCCATCTGCGGCGTCGGCGACGTCGCGACCATCGCCTGTGCGTCGCCGCCGATGATCGCGGCGAAAACATCTGAGGTATTGTCGAAAGACAGGATGGTCGCCTTGGGAAAAGCTTCCTTCGCGGCGGCTTCATCGGTGGAATTGGACAGCACGGCGATCTTGTATCCCGGCGCCGCCACTGCCTTTCCCGGCCTTTTCCCAAGGCTGGCGATCGTCGCAACCATACGGATATCGGCGGTACCGGTCTGGTTGGAGAACACCACCTCGCGTGCGCGTTCCGGCGTGCTGGCGTAGCCCGCCGCGATCATGTCGAAATCACCCTTGAGCAGTCTTGTCTTGAGGTCGTTCCAGGGCACCTCGACCAGCTTCAGGTCGACGCCGAGATCAGACGCCAGCGCACTGGTCAGGTCGACATCATAGCCGGCGAACTTCCCGTCGGCCTTCTTGAGGATCCATGGCGGGTTGAGCGCCACGCCGATCGTCAGTGTCTTCTGGTCGATGATGCGCTTGAGGCTGTCGTCCGCCCGGGCTGGCAGCAGCGACAAAGCCAACCAGGCAGAAAGGGCAAGTATAGTTGTGGCGATCATCCTAGCGCGCATTAATATAACCTCGCTGAGCCCGTCCGGTTGTCAGATTTACACAGAGGTGCCATTCTGTCGATAGCGGACCCTGATGGAGAGTTGCGATGTCGACACGGATGACGGTTACCGGTTCGATGATGTTCCTGGTTTGCATCCTGGGCAATCCGGCGAAGCTTTCGCTGCTGCCGGCGGCAGCGCAGGCTGCGGGGGCAAAACGCGTGGTCTGCTCCAGCGCCGATTACCGCTATTCCTATTGCGGGGTCGATACGCGCCGCGGCGTGCAGTTGACCTCCAGGCTGTCGAAGGCGCGTTGCGTATACGGTAGAAGCTGGGGCTATGACGGCGGCGGCATCTGGGTCGACAATGGTTGCTCGGCCGAATTCGCAGTCGCCGGCCCCAACCGCAATCCCTCTGCTGGCGACGTCGCCGCAGCCATTATCGTCGGCGGCGTGGTAGGCGCCATTCTCGACAACGGCAATTCGCATCGCCATCATTCCGATAATTACTATCCGAAGCCGCGCCCGCGCCGTTACGACCAATCGATCGATCCGACGCCGCAATTCGACAATCAGGGCAACCCCAACTTCGATACCCACGGCAACTACCAGGGACCGCACGGGCTGGGCAAGCTTGTCACCCCTGACGATAATCCTGACCTGAATCCGGCCCTGCGCAGCGACGGCGACGACAGCGACGACGACAGTTAGATGAAGCTTGGGTCAGGTTTCGGTCAGATGCCGCCGTACCAGTCGTAGCCATTGTCCTCCCAATAGCCGCCTCTGCCGCCGCCGAGATTGGCGAAGCCGTCGACCAGCTCGATCTTGGAGAGGTATTTCGGCATCTTGTAGCCGAGCTGGCGCTCGACGCGGACGCGCAGCGGCGCGCCGTTTTCGACCGGCAACGGCTTGCCGTTGAGGCCATAGGCAAGGATCGTCTGCGGATGACGGGCATCGACCAGGTCGATCGAGCCGTAATATTTGATATCGCCGGCCAGGCTGCGGTCGATCGTATCGAGGCAGTGGAACATGACGTAGCGCGCTTGCGGCTTGACCACTGCCTGGTCGAGCACCAGCGACAGCGGCGTGCCGGTCCATTTGGCAATGCAGCTCCAGCCTTCGACGCAGTCGTGGCGGGTGATCTGGGTGCGGCTCGGCATGTTCATCAGCTGCTCGCGGCTCAGCGACAGCGGTTTTTCGACGAGGCCTGAAACCTCCAGCCGCCAGTCGGCGAAATCGCTGGCGAGCAGGCCCTTGTAGAAATCGTCGTCCGGTGCGGTGACACCGTTCGGCCGCTGCGGCTGGCGAATGTCGGCCTCGGTGAACTCCGGCGCCAGCGCGTCACGGCCGGCAAGCAGTCGCTGCGCCCGCCAGGTCAGGCCATTGGCGCTTTCGAGGAAGCTGCGCAGGCTGTCGCCGACGCCAAGCTGGCTGTCGAAGGCGTCGCAGCCCGACAGCATGATGCCGGAAAGGCCGAGGCTGGCCGAGGTCAGGAACTTTCTTCGGCTTATCTGTAGCTTGGAGCTGATCTCGAATTTCGCCATGTCAGGCACTCCTCTCTGGCGCATTGTCGCCATGCGCCGGCGGGTCGGTTCGGTACCACCCGGTGATGATGGAGCGCAGCTCGTTGATCGGGCCGGCGGCCAGGATCATCAGGATGTGGATAATGAAGAAGGCGACGAGCAGCAGCATCACCGTGAAATGAATGGTGCGCGCCGTCTGTCGGCCGCCGAGCACGTCGTTCAGGAATGGCAGCACCGAATCCATGCTCGGCGACATGGCAAGGCCGGTGATGATCATCAGCGGCAACAGCACGAACAGCACGCCGCCATAGGCCATCTTCTGCAGCGTGTTGTAGTCGCGCGTGTGATGGAACCTGAGCTTGGCGTGCTCGACAATGTCTCGCGGCAGGCGCCTGAAATCATCGAGGCGCGGGGCAAGATCGCGGCGCAAATGGCCGTTGATCAGGCTGGCGACCAGCCAGACCAGCAGCGTGGTGGTCAGCACCCAGGCAAAGAAGAAATGAACGACGCGCGCGGTGCCGAGATCGTAATAGGAAGGGATCGTCGCCCAGGACGGGAAGGCACGGGAGGTCTCCTGGCCGGCCGGACCCGACCAGCCGAGCACGCCAGTGGTATCGAAGCGCTTGCCGAAGATTTCGGTATAGCCGCGCGGGCCAGTCGCCGTATTCTCGGCGCCAATGGCGAAGACGGTGTTGTTGTAGCCAAAACCCGACTCCTTGCCGATGTAGAGCTGCGGGCGGGCGTTGAAGATCTGCAGGCCGGAAAGCAGCATGAAGAACAGCGCGATCGCCCACAGCCAATGCGTCAGCCGCGTCCAGCGCGACTGGCGATAGATCAGCGTCGCATCACTCGGCGCGGCGGTATCTGCTCCGGCGGCTTGGTTTCTGGCAAGCGATTCCATTTGTTGTTCCCTCCGGCCGCGCGTTCGTCGCGGCCTCGTCAGATCTCTTCTCCTCCCAATACGTCGCCAGCCTAAGCGATGTTTCACCCGATCACGGATTTATTACGGACTGCCGAGGCTGACGGCGAGGTTGACCGCGGCTGCCACGATGACCGTGTTGAAGAAGAACGACAGGATCGAGTGCACAAGCACGACACGGCGCATTTGCGAGGTCGTGATGTTGGTGTCGGCGGTTTGCGCCGTCATGCCGATCACCGTGGCGAAATAGAGGAAATCCGAGCCTTCCGGCCGCTTGCCGCCCGGGAAGTCAAGGCCGCCGACCGGAATTTTCTTTTTTGTGTCGCCATCCATCGCATCGCCGTCCAACCAGTAGAGATGCGCGTAGTGAAGTGCCGCCATCGCATGGATGGTCAACCAGCCAAGCGGGATAGACAGCAGCGCCACCGTAAGCTCGACGGTGTCCGCGCTCTTCTCCCTGTTGATCAATTGAAACAACGAAATGATGGCAATAGCGACGACAATCAGCGTGACCGCGAAGATGGCCAGTACCGGCAGGTCCGTGTCGCCTGCATTCTTGCGCAGATAGCTGCCGGTAAGCCGCGGCATGTGGGCGATGACAAGAACGAGATAGGCGGCAAAGAACACATTGGCGCCGATCGAATAGGCAAGCGGCGCACGCCAGACCAGCGCGGCGCCAAAGGCTGCCACGCCGATGCAGGCCGACACCGCGAACGGCGTGTGGCGTCGCATGGGCATCTTGGTCGGGGTACCGGTCGCCATGGCCTTCAGTCCGCTGACGCGGATTTCAGCGCCCGCCGTAGGATGCGGTCAAGCTCGCCGAGGAACCGCGAGCGATCCTGCGGCGCGAAGCTCGAATTGTAGCCCTTGCTTTCGCCGGTTTCGCGCAGATGCTGCTTGAGATCGCGCATTGCCACCGCCATGCCGATCGTTTCGGGCGTAAACGGGCGTCCGGTCGGACCAAGTACGTGGGCGCCAAGCGCCACAGCGCGGGCGGCAAGCGGGATATCGGCGGTCACCACAATGTCGTTGGACCGGGCATTTTCGACGATCCAGTCGTCGGCGGCATCGGCGCCCTTGGAGACGACGACATTGCGGATCATCGGATCGCGCGACGGACGCAAGCCGCCATTGGAGACGAAGGTGACGACGATGCCGTGCCGCTCGGCGACTTTTTCGACCTCGGCCTTCACCGGGCAAGCGTCGGCATCGACGAGAATAGCAGGTGCGGGCATCGTTGTTCCAAATGTGAAAGAGCCGGGCGGCGTCGCCCGGCTCGATCGATGATAGTCGAGCGGCTACTAGGCCGGCAACGCGCCGGATCTCTTGGCCGTCCAGGTGGCGATATAGTCCATCAGTCCGGGATTGAGGCAATCATAAGGTTCGAGCCCGATCGACTTCAGCTGTGACCTTATGCCATCCATGCGGCTCGGATCGACACCGGACTCGATGATCGAAGAGACAAAGGCGGTGAAGCCCGGCGGCGACCAGCCGTCTTCCTGGAAGCGTTCGGGATGGATGAACGACAGCCCCTTGAAAGCGTGGTCGCGCTCGACCGGGCCGTGCATGTGGACGCCGCAGCCGGTGCAGGCATGGCGCAGGATCAGCGCGCCCGGATCGACGATCTTCAGCTTGTCGCCGTTTTCGGTCACCGTCACATCGTTTGTACCGGCAACCGCCACGACCGAGAACAGCGCGCCTTCCGGCTTCCAGCATTTGGTGCAGCCGCAGGCATGGTTGTGGGCGATCTGGCCCTTGACCTTGACCTTCACCGGGTTGCTGGTGCAGGCGCAGACCAGCGTGCCGCCGGCAAAGTCGGCCTTTTGCCTGGGCAGTCCATTGTCGATTTTAGGATGCAGTTTTTCCGGCATTTTTGTCTCCTCCCGTGTTGAACATCTGCATTTTCGGCCGCTGGCTGGTTAGCCGGCGGCTTTCTCCTCCTCAGTAAACCACGACGCTCCTGATCGACTTGCCTTCATGCATCAGGTCAAAGCCCTTGTTGATGTCCTCGAGCTTCAGCGTGTGGGTGATCATCGGATCGATCTCGATCTTGCCGGCCATGTACCAGTCGACGATCTTCGGCACGTCGGTGCGGCCGCGCGCGCCGCCGAAGGCGGTGCCCATCCAGGTGCGGCCGGTGACCAGCTGGAACGGCCGCGTCGAGATCTCCTGGCCGGCGCCGGCAACGCCGATGATGACCGACTTGCCCCAGCCGCGATGCGACGATTCTAGCGCCTGCCGCATGACTTTGGTGTTGCCGGTGCAGTCGAACGTGTAGTCGGCGCCGCCGATCTGGTCGGCGCCGCGCTTGGTCATGTTGACGAGATGAGCCACGACATCGCCGTCGATCTCCTTCGGATTGACGAAATGCGTCATGCCGAATTTCTCGCCCCAGGCTCGTCTGTCGTTGTTCAGGTCGACGCCGATGATCATGTCGGCGCCGGCAAGGCGCAGGCCCTGGATGACGTTGAGGCCGATGCCGCCGAGGCCGAAGACGACCGCCGTCGCGCCTTGCTCGACCTTGGCCGTGTTGATCACAGCACCGATGCCGGTGGTGACGCCGCAGCCGATGTAGCAGATCTTGTCGAACGGGGCGTCGGCATTGACCTTGGCCACCGCGATCTCGGGCAGCACGGTGAAATTGGAGAAGGTCGAGCAGCCCATATAGTGGAACAGCTTGTCCTTGCCGATCGAGAAGCGCGAGGTGCCGTCGGGCATCAAGCCCTGTCCCTGCGTGGCGCGGATGGCGGTGCACAGATTGGTCTTGCGCGACAGGCAGGACGGGCACTGCCGGCATTCCGGCGTATAGAGCGGGATGACATGGTCGCCCTTCTTGACCGAGGAGACGCCCTTGCCGACGTCGACGACGATGCCGGCGCCCTCATGGCCGAGGATCGCCGGAAACAGGCCTTCCGGGTCGGCGCCCGACAGCGTGAACTCGTCGGTGTGGCAGATGCCGGTTGCCTTGATCTCGACCAGCACCTCGCCATCACGGGGACCTTCGAGGTCGACCTCCATGATCTCCAGCGGCTTTCCGGCGGCGACGGCGACAGCGGCGCGCGTTTTCATCAGGCAATCCTCCCAAGGCAGTCTGCAATCCAGGTTAGATTTAACTTACCATTCAGCTCTGCGCTATGCACGAAGCGACGTTCTGACCCCGGATTTTCGTCAGCGCCCGCCGATTTGCATGCGGGATAGGCTCCGACTTTGCCTTGACCGGCCCCCTGAAGCCCATAAAACGGGAAGCCCGTAAAAGAAGGGCAGCCGAGGGACGAGGCCTGCATGTTCACAAAGATCCTGGTCGCCAACCGTGGCGAGATCGCCTGCCGCGTGATCAAGACGGCGCGCAAGATGGGCATCGCCACCGTTGCGGTCTATTCCGACGCCGACCGCGACGCCGTGCATGTCGAAATGGCCGACGAGGCGGTGCATATCGGGCCTTCGCCGGCTGCGCAAAGTTATCTGGTCGCGGAAAAGATCATCGCCGCCTGCAAGGCGACAGGAGTAGAGGCCGTGCATCCCGGCTACGGTTTCCTGTCCGAGCAGGCATCCTTCTGCGAAGCGCTGGAGCAGGAAGGCATCGTCTTCATCGGCCCGAAGCCCAAGGCCATCAAGGCGATGGGCGACAAGATCGAATCGAAGAAGTTCGCCAACGCGGCCAAGGTGTCGACGGTGCCCGGCTGGCTCGGCGTCGTCGAAAGCGCCGCCCATGCCGAAAGAATAGCCGGCGAAATCGGCTATCCCGTGATGATCAAGGCTTCGGCCGGCGGCGGCGGCAAGGGCATGCGCATCGCCTGGAGCAAGGCAGAGGTGCGCGACGGCTTCGACCGGGCGCGGTCTGAGGCCAAAAGCTCGTTCGGCGATGACCGCGTCTTCATCGAAAAATTCATCGTCGATCCGCGCCATATCGAAATCCAGGTGCTCGCCGACGCGCATGGCAACACGCTCTATCTCGGCGAGCGCGAATGCTCGATCCAGCGCCGCAATCAGAAGGTCGTGGAGGAGGCGCCGTCCCCGTTCCTCGACGCCAAGACCCGCAAAGCCATGGGCGAGCAGTCGGTGGCGCTGGCCAAGGCCGTCGACTACCAGAGCGCCGGCACGGTCGAGTTCATCGTCGACAGCGACAAGAACTTCTATTTCCTGGAAATGAACACGCGGCTGCAGGTCGAGCATCCGGTGACGGAACTCGTCACCGGCATCGACCTGGTCGAGCAGATGATCCGCGTGGCGGCCGGCGAAAAGCTCGCCATCAAGCAGAGCGATGTCAAGCTGAACGGCTGGGCGGTGGAAAGCCGCCTCTATGCCGAAGATCCGTATCGCAACTTTCTGCCGTCGATCGGCAGGCTGACGAAATACCGGCCGCCGGAAGAGGGAAAATTCGGCGAAATCGTTATCCGCAACGATACCGGCGTTACCGAAGGCTCGGAAATCTCGATGTTCTACGACCCGATGGTCGCCAAGCTGTGCACCTGGGCGCCGACACGGCTGGCGGCGATAGACGCGATGTCGGAAGCGCTGGACAGTTTCGTCGTCGACGGCATCGAGCACAACATACCGTTCCTGGCGGCGCTGATGCAGCATCGGCGCTGGCGGGAAGGTCTGATATCGACCGGCTTCATCGCCGAAGAATACCCCGATGGCTTCGCGCCCATCGTGCCGAACAGCGAAGAAAAAGCGGTGCTGGCCGCGATTGCCACCGCGGTGGAACTGCTGCGCCGCGACCGGCTCGACCGGCTGGGCGGGCGGCTGGCGCCGCATTCGGGTGCCTTGAAACGCGATTGGGTGGTGAAGATCGGCCGGGACTATCTTTCGGTCGCCATCGTCGAAGGCATGATTTCCATTCCGATCGAGCTTGACCTGTCGATCGACGGCGGCGAGCCACTGACGGTGACCTCCGACTGGCGGCCGGGCGATCTCATCTGGCGCGGCACGGTCGGCGGCCGCAAGGTCGCGGCGCAAGTCAGGCCGGTGCTGAACGGGTTCCGCATCGCCTGGAAAGGCATGTCGGTGACAGCCCGCGCCATGCTGCCGCGCACCGCCGAGCTCGAACGGCTGATGCCGGAAAAAGTGGCGCCGGACACCTCCAAGATGCTGCTTTGCCCGATGCCCGGCCTCGTCGTCTCGATCGCCGTTGCCGAGGGGCAGGAGGTCAAGGCCGGCGAGACGCTGGCCGTGGTCGAGGCGATGAAGATGGAAAACGTGCTGCGCGCCGAGCGCGATCTCATCGTCTCGAAGCTCAACGCCAGGCCAGGCGACAGCCTTGCCGTCGATGCGGTGATCATGGAATTCGCGTGAGGCCGAAACCCCCGCCCTCGACGCCCGTCAGAAGTTGGCGGGACAGCGCCCCCCTCTGTCCTGCCGGACATCTCCCCCTCCAGGGGGGAGATTGGCAGCCTCGGCGCCTCGCTCGCTCCTGCAACGTTGGAAATTGGCGAAAGCCGAGATGATGGCCAATCTCCCCCCTCGTGGGGGAGATGTCCGGCAGGACAGAGGGGGGCGCGAAGGAACGCGACCTTGCAATTGGTTGGGCACGCTCGCTTGAGGAGGAACAAGGCGAGGCCGTGAGGAATTCGCACTTTTTCCCCGTCGCGCCGTATTTTGTTCTTGCTTTGTGCCGGCAGCTATGCTACTAATTTGGGTATGGTGCTAATTGGCTCCAACCCGCCCGCCAAGGCGGGTTTTTGTTTTCGGGCTTCGACTGACGTGGTGGTTGCTGCGGACTTAGCTCGGCTCCTCGTGCCACGGCTCAACCTCGCAAAAGGCGTCAATCCAGGCATGAAAACTTGGCGCAACCTCATCGACGGTTCCAAAGTCGTGATCGAAGAACCAAATTGCCCGCATGTCGGCGCTGTCGCCGCCAAGCTGGTTTGCATTGAAGCAGAACTTGTTTCCTAACGAATCGCTCGCGATAGCTACAAGCCGGTCAGGCATCCCGATTTCACGCCAGCCAAGCGTTTCCTCGACTATCTCCTTCGGAGAATAGAAGTTAGCAAGATCATGCAGATCCAGTTTACGCTCGACGATCGCGTTTAAAAGCGCGATCGTGGGCCGAGGCAACCCGACGTCAAGTACTGCCTTTCGATAGTCTTCGGGAAAGTGGACGCCTAGCTGCTGCTCAGCAGCACCCAAATCCTCCTCGGAGACTGAGTAAGGGGGATATGCAGGGGTGGTCCACTTCTCAACGAATCGCGAAAGTGACATGCGCGCTACCTTACAACACGGAATAGGCTAAGCAGCTTGGGAACGCATGGCAACGCCAGCTTTCCCCAAGCCATCTCGGTGGACTCCGGTTTATCGGTTCTCGGCCTGATCACTACCGCTGGACTCGTGTTACCCGGTGCCGGACAATACATCTTCATCGACTGAGTCCTTGTGAGGCGGCGCGAAAAAACCATGGCGGATGAAAGACTTCCACGCGATCCCTTGCTGCGCGAGGCCTATGCAAAGGCGTCGCGGGCGGAGGCGGCGGCGCGTCGGTTCATTCATCTGCGCGTGCATTCGGCCTATTCGCTGCTCGAAGGTGCCTTGCAGCTCGGCAAGATCGTCGGCCATGCGGTGCAGGACGAATGCCCGGCAATCGCCGTCACCGACACCAACAATCTGTTCGGCGCGCTGGAATTCGCCCAGAAGGCGGTAAAGGACGGCATCCAGCCGATCATCGGCTGCCAGATCGACCTCGCCTTTTCCGGCGAGGCGAGCGACAGCCAGCGCGACCGCAGGCGGCAAGGACCGGAGATGCGGCCGGTCGTCCTGATCGCCGCAACCGAGGCCGGCTACGGCAATCTGGTCAGGCTGGTCAGCCGCGTCTACCTCGAGACACCGCCCGGCGAAGCGGTGCATCTGACGAGCGAGATGCTGCAGGGCCATTCCGACGGTCTGATCTGCCTTACGGGCGGGCCGCGCGGTCCGATCGGCACTGCCTTGAAACAGGATCGCCGCGAACTCGCCGAGACCCGGCTCTCGGCGCTCAAGGGCCTGTTCGACGACCGGCTCTATGTCGAGCTTGAGCGCGTGTCCGGCTACGACCGCGCCATCGAGCAGTCGTCGGTCGATCTCGCCTACCGCCACGATCTGCCGCTGGTTGCCACCAACGAGGCGTTTTTCTTCTCTCGTGAAGACTATGAGGCGCATGACGCCCTGATCGCCATCGCCGAAGGTTCCGTGGTTGCGGCCGACAATCGCCGCCGCCTTTCGCCCGACCACTTCCTGAGAAGCCAGGCCGATATGGCGAGGCTGTTCGCCGACCTGCCGGAGGCGATCGACAACACGGTCGAGATCGCGCTGCGCTGCTCGTATTACCCGAAGACCCGCAATCCGATCCTGCCGCGCTTTGCCGGCGGCGATGTCGCCGACGCCGATGCTGCGGTGAAGGCGGAGGCGCAGGAGCTTGCCAGGCAGGCGCATGAAGGGCTGGAGGCGCGGCTGGCGGCGCACGGGCCGACGCCCGGCTATACCGTCGAGCAATATCGCGAAAGGCTGGATTTCGAGCTCGGCGTCATCGAGAAGATGAAATATCCGGGCTATTTCCTGATCGTTGCCGACTTCATCAAATGGGCCAAGGCACAAGGGATTCCGGTCGGCCCGGGCCGCGGTTCGGGCGCCGGCTCGCTGGTCGCCTATGCCACGACCATCACCGACATCGATCCACTGCGTTTTTCGCTGCTGTTCGAGCGCTTCCTCAATCCCGACCGCGTGTCGATGCCCGACTTCGACATCGACTTCTGCCAGGACCGGCGCGAGGAAGTCATCCGCTACGTCCAACAGAAATACGGGCGCGACCAGGTTGGCCAGATCATCACCTTCGGCACGCTGCAGGCGCGCGCGGTGCTGCGCGACGTCGGCCGCGTGCTGCAGATGCCTTACGGGCAGGTCGACAAGCTGAGCAAGATGGTGCCGTCGAACCCGGCCAATCCGGTCAAGCTCGCCGACGCCATCGCCAACGAGCCGCGCTTTGCCGAAGAGGCGGAGCGTGAGCCGATCGTGCAGACGCTGCTCGATACGGCGCAGAAACTGGAAGGTCTTTATCGGCACGCCTCGACGCACGCCGCCGGTATCGTCATCGGCGACCGGCCGCTGTCGGAGCTGGTGCCGATGTACCGCGATCCGCGCTCGGACATGCCGGTCACCCAGTTCAACATGAAATATGTCGAGCAGGCCGGGCTGGTGAAATTCGACTTCCTTGGCCTGAAGACGCTGACGGTGCTGGACAGGGCCGTCAAGCTGATCCGCCGCCGCGGCATCGAGATCGATCTTGCCCACATTCCGCTCGACGACCCCGAAACCTACGCCATGCTGTCGCGCGGCGAGGTGGTCGGCGTGTTCCAGGTGGAAAGTGCCGGCATGCGCAAGGCGCTGATCGGCATGCGGCCCGACTGTATCGAGGACATTATCGCGCTGGTCGCGCTCTACCGGCCGGGGCCGATGGAGAACATACCGACCTACAACGCCAGAAAGCACGGCGAGGAGGAGATGGCGTCGATCCACCCGAAGATCGACCATCTCGTCAAGGAGACGCAAGGCGTCATCGTCTACCAGGAACAGGTGATGCAGATCGCGCAGGAGCTCTCCGGCTATTCGCTGGGCGAAGCCGATCTGCTGCGCCGCGCCATGGGCAAGAAGATCCGCGCCGAGATGGACAAGCAGCGCGAGCGCTTTGTTTCGGGCGCGGTCGAGCGCGGCGTCGGCAAGCCGCAAGCCGACTTCATCTTCGACCTGCTGGCAAAGTTTGCCGACTACGGTTTCAACAAATCGCATGCCGCCGCCTATGCCGTCGTCTCCTACCAGACCGCCTATCTGAAGGCGCATTACCCCGTCGAATTCCTGGCGGCATCGATGACGCTCGACATGGGCAATACGGACAAGCTCGCCGATTTCCGCCAGGATGCGCTGCGCCTCGGCATCGAGGTGGTGGCGCCGTCGGTCATGACGTCGTTCCGGGATTTCGAGGTCGGCGAGAACCGCATCTTCTATTCGCTGGCCGCGCTCAAGGGCGTCGGCGACGCGGCGGTCGAGCACATCGTCGCCACGCGCGGCGAAAAACCCTTCAAGAGCCTCGCCGATTTCTGTGAAAGGGTCGATCCGAAGATCGTCGGCAAGCGCGTCTTCGAAAGCCTGATCATGGCCGGCGCGCTCGACTGCTTCGGTCATGACCGCGCCGCGATGATGGCCGGCGTCGAGCGGATGATGGGGCTGGCGTCGCTGGCGCAGCAGAATGCCGTCACCGGCCAGCATGACATCTTTGGCGCCTCGCTCGGCGCACAGTCGCAGGCGCTCAACTTGCCGGCGACCGATCCCTGGCTCGCCGCCGACCGCCTGCACCGTGAATTCCAGGTGGTCGGGTTCTATCTCTCGGCGCATCCGCTCGACGAATACAAGGCGGCGCTGCAGAAAATGCGGGTGCAGACCTGGGGCGAGTTTTCGGCCGCCGTCAAACGCGGTGCTGCCGCCGGCCGGCTCGCCGGCACGGTGACCACCAAGCAGGAGCGCAAGACGCGCACCGGCAACAAGATGGGCGTCGTGCAGTTCTCCGACACGTCCGGCCAGTATGAAGCGGTGCTGTTTTCCGAGGGGCTGGCGCAATACCGCGACTTGCTCGAACCCGGCCGCTCGGTGGTGATCACCGTTTCGGCCGAGGACAGGCCTGAAGGCGTCAATCTGCGCATCCAGACCGTGCAGTCGTTGGAGGAAGAGGCAAGCCGTATCCAGAAAGCGTTGCGCATCTTCGTCAGAAATGACGCACCGGCATCGACACTCCAATCGCAGCTTGGCCAGCGTGGCGACAGTCAGGTGAGCATCATCGTCATCAAGGAAGGCGGCGAGGGCGAGGTCGAGATCGAGTTGCCAAACCGCTACCGCGTATCGCCGCAGATCGCGTCGGCGATGCGGGCGGTGCCGGGCGTGGTCGAGGTGGAACTGGTCTAAGAGTTAGCGCACGCTTATGAAGCGGCGATCTCCGCCGGTTGCGGTGCTCTCCGCTGCAGGTTGAGCAGATTTCCCATGAGGATCAGCAGGGCGCCACCGGCGGTGAAGGCGTCGATCTGCTCGTGATAGAGCAGCCATCCGATCACCGCCGACAGCGGCACGCGCAAAAAGTCCATTGGCGAGATGACCGTCGCATCGGCATAGACAAGTGCGCGGGCCATGCAGAAATGCGACGACATGCCGGTGAAGGCGATGAGCAGGATCCACGGCCAGAGCTCAAGCGGCGGGTTTTGCCATTCGTAAAGCGCCGGGACGAGCCCAAGCAGCGACTGGATGATCAGCATCCAGAAGATGATGCGCACGACGCTGTCCGTCCGCGTCAGCGACTTGACGAGAACCACCGAGACGCCGAAGCAGACCGCGGCTCCCAGCACGATAACATGCCCCGGATTGACCGCGCCGACGCCCGGACGCACGATGATCACCACGCCGATCAGCCCGAGCACGATCGCCGCCAGCCGTGGCCGGGAGAGCCTTTCGCCGAGGAAAGCGACGGCCAGCAGCGCGGTCCAGATCGGCGTCGTGAATTCGATCGAGATCAGCACCGCAAGCGGGATCAGCGTCAGGGCGTAGAGCCAGGCAGCCTGGCCGGTATAGTGGACGACGTTGCGGGCGATATGAGCCAGCGGGCGTCCGGTGCGCATCGCCGCAAAACCGCCTGACATCATGACCAGCGGCAACAGGATGAAAAAGCCGATCACCGAGCGCAGCTCGAGCACCTGGAAGACGTTTAGTTCGGCCGTCGTGGCGCGGCCAGCCACCGACATCGCCAGGAACGAGGCGATCGACAGCGCCATCCAGAACGCGGCCTTGGGGATCGAGGGTGCGGGTGCCATGCGGCTATGTCGCAAGCCGGAGCGCTCATCGCAACCGCTAGCCGACGCATTCGGCTGGGCCAGCCGTGCAGCGCTTCACGCAGTGATGTTGAAGCCGGAACTCGCGACTGAGGGAAGCGTTGGTCTGTCACTGCTTGCGTTCTGTGTTTTGGATACCAACGAGGAGCGGTCCGATGAAATCATTCGCACGATTTGTACTTGCCGGCTGCCTGACGGCCGGGGCCGGCGCAGCGCATGCCGACGATCCGGATTTTCTTCGCTCATTCCAGGGGAATTTCGCCGGCAAAGGCATCGTCAAGGTGACCACCGATGCGCCGACGGTGAATGTCTCCTGTCATTTCAATTCCGACGCAACGTCGAGCTCGCTATCGCTCGACGGCAGCTGCCGCGGTCTTATCGTGGTAACGCGCGCCATCAGCGCCGATCTCAAATCGAGCGGGACGAAATACACCGGCACCTATGTCGGATCGCGCACCGGGCCGGCGCAATTGAGCGGCAGCCGCTCC
The DNA here is from genome assembly GCF_040320455.1 of Mesorhizobium sp. M0698. Taxonomy (NCBI): domain Bacteria; kingdom Pseudomonadati; phylum Pseudomonadota; class Alphaproteobacteria; order Hyphomicrobiales; family Phyllobacteriaceae; genus Mesorhizobium; species Mesorhizobium sp. M0698. Next base: position 765,972 of record NZ_JAMYPQ010000001.1, read on the forward strand.
GGCAACGCAATCAATCTCGGCATCCGTTGGGCCAAGGAGGTCAATGGCGATCGCAGGGCGCAAATGACTGTTGAGAAAACCGGCGAGGACGGCATGCGGCTGACCGTTATCGATACCGATCCGAAAACTGGAAAAAGGGTGGTGACCAGCAGGATCGATCTGCGGCGCACCTGACGGGCTCACTCCTCGACCGGTTCGGGCGGATGGGCATCGCGGCCCTTGCCGAAGGTATAGCCGGTTTCCACCGCCCTGCGGCCGAACTTGCCGCGCAGCGTGTCGATGGCGCCTTCGGCCATGGCGCGCTTGCGTGACTGGACGTCGACCAGGTCGGGCGGGTCCGCCCGGTCATCGTCGGAGAGATCGCTGACGCCAATGCCGAGCAGCCGGTATTTCGTGCCATCCGCTTCCTTGCGCAGCAGCTCGAGCCCGGTCTGAAAGATGCGGTCGGCCAGCCGGGTCGGATCGCCGAGCTGGCGATTGCGCGTGCGGATCTTGAAATCCTGGGTCTTCAGCTTGAGGACGACGGTGCGTCCGGCAATGCCGGATTTCTTCAGCCGGGCCGAGACTTTTTCCGACAGCGCCCTCAGCACCGAAACCAGTTCGTCGACGGAGGCGATGTCGGTATCGAAAGTGGTTTCTGCCGACACACTTTTCGCGTCCTGGTCGGGAACGACGCGACGGTCGTCCTCGCCGCGCGAAAGCCGGTAGAGCCGGTCGCCCATGACGCCGTAGCGGCGCATCAGATCGCCACGTTCCATGCGCTGCAACTGGCCGATGGTGCGGATGCCGTCGCGCTCGAGCGTGGCGGCAAAGGCCTTGCCGACCCCCCAGATCAGCGTCACCGGCTGCTCGGCCAGGAAGCCGATAGCCTCGGCCTCGCCGATCACCGAAAAGCCGCGCGGCTTGCGGAAGTCCGACGCCACCTTGGCCAGGAACTTGCAGTAGGAAAGGCCGGCCGAAACGGTGATGCCGATCTCCTTTTCCACGCCGAGTGCGAAGCGCGCCAGCACCACCGCAGGCGGCAGGCCATGCAGGCGCTCGGTGCCGGCGAGGTCGAGAAAGGCCTCGTCGATCGAGAGCGGCTCGACCAGCGGCGTCAGCGCCTGCATCATGGCGCGCACCTCGCGGCCGACGCGCACGTATTTTTCCATGTCCGGCGGCAGGACCACCGCTTCCGGGCAGGCTTCGAGCGCCTTGAACATCGGCATTGCCGAGCGCACGCCGTGGATGCGGGCAATGTAGCATGCGGTGGAGACGACGCCGCGCTTGCCGCCGCCGATGATCAATGGCCGGTCCTTCAACGCCGGGTTGTCGCGCTTTTCGACCGCCGCGTAGAACGCGTCGCAATCGATATGGGCAAGGCGCAGCCGGTAGAGCTCCGGATGGCGGGCGAGCCGTGGACTGCCGCAGCGCTCGCAACGGCCTGCCTCGCTGCGCTGAAAACTCAGGCAGTCGCGGCAAAAACCGTGTTCGGGATTGTTGACAGGGGCCGCCATCGCTGCGAACATAAAGAGAACAAATGCAATGGTACGTCAGGACGGACGCCACGACAAGGCGGTGGGCCGGGAGAGAGCTCATGAATACGACCATAGCGCCGCTAGTGCCCGAGCTTTGGGCGGATTTCGAAGATCTTTTCGGTAGGCAAGGCGCCTGCTACGGCTGCTGGTGCACACATTTCCGGCTGTCGCCCGCAGCGCGCCGCGCGAGCAACCGGGAGCGCAACAAGGACCACATCAAGGCGCGGATCGAGGCCGGGCCGCCGCCCGGCCTGTTGGCCTTCGAGGGTGGCCAGGCGGTCGGCTGGATGCAGATCGGCCCGCGTGCCGACGTGCCCGAATGGAATAACCAGGGCAGGGGGTCGGCGCCGATCGACCCCGCCGACGCCAGCGATCCGGGCGTCTGGGCGATCTCCTGCTTCTTCATCCGCACCAAAGCACGCGGCAAGGGCCTGTCGCACCGCCTGGTCCAAGGCGGCATCGAGTTCGCCCGCCAGAACGGAGCGCGGCTGATCGAAGCCTGCCCGATCGATCTATCGAAGGATTCGCGCTCGATCGGGCTGTTCGTCGGCTCGTCGCGGGTCTTCGAAAAGGCCGGGTTCCAGCGGTTGGTCGAACGTAAGCCAGGCCGACCGCTGATGCGGCTGGTGCTGTAACAGCTCCGCAACACATAGGCCTTCTCTTGCGGCTGCGATGGTATTTGCCTACCAGTGATAGAACGGCTTGAGGGCCGCGATTAAGTGAGGATCGAGATGAAGCGCGTTTTGCCACTTGTTTTACTTCTTGCCTGCAGCGCACCGGCCTTCGGCCAAGCGGTCGACAGGCAAGGCGCGAAGCAGCTTTCCGACGATCTGGCGCACTACATCGGCAAGAAGCTGTTCGATATCGGGTTCGTGAAAATTTCAGTCGACGGCGATGCCTACAAGCTCGCTTTCGACTTCAAGCCAGTCACGGATTTGATGGCAAAGCAGCAAGCCTTCAAGTTCGACGTCACGCCTTACTTCATCTTGGTCAAGCCACGCCAAGATGGACACTGGGACGTTTCGGCGGACGTGTCCCCGAAGGGGTCTATCGATTTCGTTGGCCCTGAGGGGGCGCAGCACATCGACTTCTCCGTGTCGGACAACAAGTTCACCGGAGTTTATGACCCCGACCTGGCCGCTTTCGCGAGCGCAACCGGTTCGATGGCTGGCATGACGATGACCACCCGAGAGCCCAAGCAGCAGGCGGATGTCACGGTCGGTGCTGGCACTGCCGTAATAGTTTCGACCAAATCCGCAAATGGCGGCATCGATTTCACGGTGATGGAAAAAATAACGAACTTCGCCGAAACGATCAAAGTCAACGATCCCAAAAGTGGGTTGAGTTTTCCGGCTGCTGTAAAAGCGCCTGAACTTTCCGTGGATGCGTCCGGCAAGGGTTTGCGGACAAAGCCGCTGCTCGACCTGCTTGCTTTCATCGTGGCGACTGATGATGCAGCCAAATTCAAGGCGGATGAGGCGGAGTTCAAATCGCTTCTGACGGCAGCACTGCCATTGTGGGAGCGGATCGACGGCACCTACGGCTTCAAGGACTTTGTGGTGGAGAGCCCGGTAGGCAAGTTCGGTGCGACGCAACTGAATACCGCCGTCGGCATGGACGGCATCGCCAAGGACGGCAAGATCAACTACGCGTTCAAGGTTTCCGGCCTGACAATACCACAGCAGGTGCTGCCCAGCTGGAGCGTTGCGTTGCTGCCGACGGATATCGACCTCAACTTCGGCGGCACCAACATCGATCTGGACAGCATGGCGAAGAAAACCATCGAAACCCTTGATTTCAGCAAGGATCCACCGCTGCCGGCAGATTTCGGCAACCAGATCTTCGCCGATTTCCTGGCCAAGACGCCAAAGGCCATTCTCGGACACAGCACGATCAAGAACGGCAACATCGAGATTGCGATGGAAGGTGAAATGACGTTCCCCGGCAAGAAGCCCGAGGCGAGCATGACCATCGATGTCGCGGGCTATGACAAGATTGTGGAGGCTCTGCAGACGGCGGCCAAGACCGAGCCGGAAGCGGCGCAGTATTTCCCCTTCGCACTCGCCGTCAAAGGATTTGGCAAGGCGCTGCCGGATGGTCGACTGGAATGGGTCGTCAACGCTAAGGCAGACGGTTCGGTCACGGTCAACGGCGCCATGCTGAAGCCGGCCGATGCCGTTCAGGACAACCCCGTCATGGACCCAAGCGAGGCTACCGTTCCGGATCATGGCTCGGGCGAGAATGACAATGGCGGGGCAGGGGCGAAGTTGAAACCCTAAGCGCCGAGCTTGGAGCGGTTCATCGTTTCCCGGAAACGCCGAACCGCTCCATGTCTTTGTTTTTGCACAATCCGGACGGAAAACCGTTTCACACTTTTCCTGGAATTGCTCTAGAAGCGGCTGGCGTTAACGCCCGAGTGCGCTCACGATTTTCGCCGCCGCGATCTGCCCGCAGTCTCGGGATCGCCGCTTATATCGAATGCTCATGATTGTCGTCGCCGAGCGGCAGCGCCCGCAATGCCTTGCCGACTGCGGCGGGCGGCGTTCCGGTCTCCTCGGAAAAACGCATCAACGTCGGCTCGTGGGCAAGGATGAACTGCAGCACGCCGGCCAGGAATCCCGGCTCGCCCGCCGCCCGGCGGATGGAATGGGCTTCGATGCCGGTGATCGCCAGGAAGCGGGGCAGAAGTTCCGAATCGGCGGCGACGAAGCCCAACGCCTTTACGGCAACCGTTTCCGCTTCCTCGCGCATTGACGCTGCGTTTGCCATCGCTACCTTCCTTCATGGGCGGAATCGTTCTGTTTTCGCAGTAGTGGCAAGTGTCGCCGGCAGCAAGCTCGCCGACCTGGAATCCGAACGCTTTTAGGGCGACCGGTTTCCGTTTCGTCAATCATATTGCCGTATAGTGGGAACAGGTTTGGTGCGTGCCGACAAGGGGCGCATGACGGCACCCTTCGAGTGGAAGGCCAGCCGGGACGGGAAATCGATGCCAAAGAAGGTTATGATCGTCGAAGACAACGAGCTCAACATGAAGCTCTTTCGCGACCTCATCGAAGCGAGCGGCTACGAGACGGTGCGCACACGCAACGGCCTGGAAGCGCTGGATCTGGCGCGGCAGCACAGGCCGGACCTCATCCTGATGGACATCCAGCTGCCGGAAGTGTCGGGCCTCGAGGTCACCAAATGGCTGAAGGAGGACGATGATCTCCACGTCATCCCGGTCATCGCCGTCACCGCCTTCGCGATGAAGGGGGACGAGGAGCGCATTCGCCAGGGCGGCTGCGAGGCATATATCTCCAAGCCGATCTCGGTGCCGCGTTTCATCGAAACCATCAAATCCTACCTGGGCGATGCCTGATGTATCTTTCCAGCCGAGCCGGAGCTTTGTGAAATGACCGCGCGGATCCTCGTCGTCGACGACATCCCAGCCAATGTCAGGCTGCTGGAGGTTCGGCTGCTCGCCGAATATTTCGAGGTCCTGACCGCCACCAACGGGCCGGACGCGATCGAGATCTGCGAGAACGGCAAGGTCGACGTCGTGCTGCTCGACGTGATGATGCCCGACATGGACGGGTTCGAGGTCTGCCGGCGGCTGAAGGGCGACCCGGCGACATCGCACATCCCTGTCGTGATGATCACCGCGCTCGACCAGGTTTCGGACCGGGTGCGCGGCCTCGAGGCCGGCGCCGACGATTTTTTGACCAAGCCGGTTAACGATCTGCAGTTGATGACGCGCGTCAAGAGCCTGGTCAGGCTGAAATCGCTGACCGACGAGCTGCGGCTGCGCGCCTCGACGACACGCAATATCGGCATCGAGGAGCTTTTGAGCCGCAACTTCGCTACCGACGATGCGGTGCCGAAGGTGCTGCTGGTCGACGAGCGCAAATCCTCGTTCGAGCGCATCCAGAAGATGCTGCGCGGCAGTGCCGATCTCGACGTCGCCAACGATCCGCATGCCGGCTTCTTCCAGGCCGCCGAGCAGCCGTATGAATGCGTGATGATCTCGACGGCCTTCGCCGATTTCGACCCGCTGAGGCTCTGCTCGCAATTGCGCTCGCTCGATCGCACCCGTTTCCTGCCGATCATCCTTCTGGCGGACGAGGGCGAGGAGGGGCGTATCATCCGCGGCCTCGAACTCGGCATCAACGATTATCTGATGCGGCCGATCGACCAGCAGGAGCTGACCGCGCGGCTGCGTACGCAGGTGCGCCGCAAGCGCTACAACGACCAGCTTCGCGCCAGCGTCACCCAGACCATCGAGATGGCGGTGACCGATGCCCTGACCGGCCTGCACAACCGCCGCTATCTCGACAGCCATTTGCAGACGCTGTTCGACCGCGCCGTAGCACGGCGCCGGCCGCTGTCGGTGATGATCACCGATCTGGACCGCTTCAAGAGCATCAACGACGCGCATGGCCATGACGGCGGCGACGACGTGCTGCGCGAATTCGCGCGGCGGCTGCGCAAGAATGTGCGCGGCATCGATCTAGCCTGCCGCTTCGGCGGTGAGGAGTTCGTCGTGGTGATGCCGGACACCGACGGCGCGGTAGCCGAAAAGGTCGCCGAGCGCATTCGCGCCGAAATCGCCCAGCTGCCGTTTGCCATCGGCACCGAAGGCAAGGCCGTCGAAGTCACCGTCAGCGTCGGCGTGTCGTCGGTGCTGAAGGGGGTAGACACGGTCTCCGCGCTGATGAAACGCGCCGACCTCGCGCTCTACGAAGCCAAGAGCGGCGGCCGCAATCGCGTCGTCGCCAAGGCGGCTTAGCACCGAACACCAATTGCCCGGTCAACGCGACAAGGTTACGAATTTACCTTAATCCAAGCGATTTGCGAGGCTTGGTTAAGAAACGGTTGATTTCCATAAGTTGTTGCGCAAATGTGCAGCCCTTAGACGTAACCGGCACGAGGCTAGATCGCCGGTTCGACCCGAAGAATACCCCATGATGCTCAGGTCCGCCGCATCTCCTGGGTCCGTGGGGTCGGCCGGCCGGCGCTGGCACATAGTGGCCTCCTCGTACCGCTGCCAAACGCCGGCCGGCCCCCAATTTTCAAAACACATCAGGATTCTACGCCAAGACCTGGAAAACGCTTGGTTTTTGTAGCGGCAGCGACAGCGCCCTTTGAAATAGCCGGCTGGGCAGAGCGTATGCGCCCGCAGTCGGTTGACAGGGCCTGTCTTCTATGCAGAAATTGGTTGGACCATTGAGCCATTTGGTGACCCGTTGGCATGACCGAATTCGGCCTTTCCCCCATACAGGCAACTGCTCGCGACGACGCGGTACTCAAGGCGCTGGCCGGCTTTGTGATGCGGGAAGCTCTCGGGCCCGGCCAGAGACTGCCGACCGAACGCATCCTTGCCGAGCGCCTCAAGGTGAGCCGCAACACCGTGCGCGAGGCGCTGACGCGCTGGGAAGGGCTCGGCCTGGTCGAACGGCGGCAAGGCAGCGGCACCTATCTCAAGGGAGTGGTCTCGCTGGACATGCTGCACATGCCGCTGACGCTGGCCGGCGGCAATGATTTCACCAGCCTGATGCAGACGCTGGAAATCCGCCGGGCACTGGAAGCGGAAGCCGCCGCCCTGTGCGCCGTCCGCGCGGGCCAGGCAGATCTCGTCGGGATCGGGCGCAAGCTCGACATTATGGAGCAGGCCTTCCACACCCGCGCCGGGATGTCGGCGGAGGAGGACTGGGAATTCCACCAGTCGATCTACCGCAGTTCCGGCAATCCGCTGTTCGAGCAGATCATCGCCGCCATGCACGAACTGTTCCATCGTTTCTGGGAGCATCCGCTCGGCGTGCGTGATTTCGGCCACGCCAGCTTTCCCTACCACCGCACCATCTACGAACGCATCGCCGCGCACGATCCGGAGGGGGCCCGGGCCGAGGCGCTCAAGCTGATCGCCACCGTCGAGGACGATCTGAAGCGCGGCGCGGCCAAACTCGAACTTTCAGGCCAGAAATGAGCGATCATCCCGCCGGTTTCGAAAACGACTATCTCGCCGAGGCAGCGACGCTTCTCGCCCATGACGAGCCTTTCCCCGGCGGCGCGGTGGTCCCGCCGATCTACCAGACTTCCCTCTTCACCTTCGCCAACTATTCCGAGATGGCCGACACATTCGCCGGCAGGCGACGTCAGCCGATCTATTCGCGCGGCGACAACCCGACGGTCATGGAGTTCGAGGCGCGTGTCGCCGCTCTCGAAGGCGCGGAGGCCGCGCGCGGCTTTTCCAGCGGCATGGCGGCGATCAGCGCCACGGTGCTTGCTTTCGTCGGTGCCGGTGAGCGCATGGTTGTCGTGCGCAATTGCTACGGCGATGCCTACCGGCTGTTCGAACGGCTTTTGCCACGGCTCAACATCAAGGTCGACTATGTCGACGGTTCCGATCCGGACGCGGTCGCGGCAGCACTTCCCGGCGCCAAGCTGCTCTACCTGGAAAGCCCGACGTCGATGATGTTCGAGCTCCAGGACATAACCCAGCTGGCGCGGCTGGCCAAAGAGCAGGGCATCATCACCTCGATCGACAATTCCTGGGCGACGCCGGTGTTCCAGAAGCCGATTTCGCACGGTGTCGACCTGGTGCTGCATTCGGCCTCGAAATATCTCGGCGGCCACAGCGACACCGTCGCCGGTGTGGTGGCCGGTTCGGCCGCCCATATCCGACATATCAACGAGCAGACCTATTCCTATCTCGGCGGCAAACTTTCGCCTTTCGAGGCCTGGCTGTTACTGCGTGGCCTGCGCACATTGCCGCTGCGGTTGCCGCATCACATGAAGAGCGGGCTGACCATCGCCGAACGGCTGAAAGCGCATGACCATGTCGAGCGGGTCAACCACCCGGCCTATTCCAACCATCCAGGCAAGGCGACGCTTGCCGGCTATGCCGGGCTGTTCTCGTTCGAAGTGACGGAAGACGTCGACATCCCGGCTTTCGTCGATGCGCTGAAACTCTTTCGCATCGGCGTCAGCTGGGGCGGCCATGAGAGCCTGGTCGTTCCGGCAAAGGCCTCGCTCGAGCAGACGCCGGGCCTGAATTCGATGGCGCGCTTCGGCGTCAGCCCACGAACCATCCGCCTCAGTGTCGGATTGGAAAGTGTCGAAGACCTGTGGGCGGATGTTGCCCAGGCCTTCGACAGAGCAAAAAGATAAAGGAGCCGTTCAAAATGGGAGTGCTGAACATGAAAAAACTGAGCATCCTTCTTGGTGCCGTCGCGGGTCTGGCGATTTCCGCCGGCAGCGTGCTGGCCGATTCCACGGTCAAGATGGTCGAGGTCATCACCAGCCCGCCGCGTACCGAATTCCTCAAGAAGCAGATCGCCGAATTCGAGGCGGCCAATCCGGGTGTCAAGGTCGAGCTGGTATCGCTGCCCTGGGGACAGGCGTTCGAGAAGTTCCTCACCATGGTGCAGGCCGGCGACACGCCCGACATCGTCGAGATGCCAGAACGCTGGATGGGCCTTTATGCGACCAACGGCCAGCTCGAGGATCTCGGGCCATACATGGCCAAATGGGACGATGCCAAAACGCTGGGCGAGCGTGCCAAGCAGTTCGGCTCGACGGTCGATAACAAGCAGTACATGATCCCTTACGGCTATTACCTGAACGCGCTGTTCTGGAACAAGAAGCTGTTCAAGGAGGCCGGTCTGGACGGTCCGCCGGCGACGCTCGATGAATTCGTCGAGGACTCCAAAAAAATCTCGGCGATACCGGGCAAATACGGCTACTGCCTGCGCGGCGGCCCGGGCGCCTTCAACGGCATGCATATGTTCATGAACATCGCCGCCGGCAAGGGCGGCTATTTCAACGAGGACGGCACCTCGACCATCAACGAGGAAGGCTCGGTCAAGGGCCTGCAGATGCTCGCCGACATGTACAAGAACGGCCTGGCGCCGAAAGATGCGGTGAGCTGGGGTTTTAACGAGACCGTCACCGGCTTCTACAGCGGCACCTGCGCCATGCTGAACCAGGATCCCGACGCGCTGCTCGGCATCGCCGACAAGATGAGCGCCGACGATTTCGCCGTGGCGCCGATGCCGGTCGGGCCGAGCGGCAAATCCTATCCGACGCTCGGTTATGCCGGCTGGGCGATGTTCGCCAATTCCCAGCACAAGGACGATGCCTGGAAGCTGATGGCGACGCTGTTGTCGCCCAAGGACAATCTGGAATGGGCAAAGGAAGTCGGCGTCATTCCAATCCACAACGGCGCCGACCAGGACGCCCACTTCAGGACCGAGCAGTTCAAAGGCTGGTTCGAGGAACTGAACAACGGCGACAAATACGAGATGGTGACGCCTCCGACGCATCTGGAAAACCTTGGCAATTTCGTAGACCAGGTGGCGATCAAGAATTTTCAGGAAGTGCTGCTTGGCCAGAAAGCGGCCAAGGACGTGGCTGACGAATGGGCCAAGTTCCTGACCAAGGAACAGCAGGACTGGCTGGCCAAGAACAAGAAATAGCTTTTGTTCCTTCTCCCCGTTCACGGGGAGGGGGTGTCACGAAGTGACGGATGAGGGGCGGCGCCAACCCGACTTGGCTCGCGCTGCTTCTCATCTGCCTGCCCGTCCTCCACAGCAGCTGCGCTGCAGCTGCGGAGGGTGGACCGGCATCTCCCCGTAAACGGGGAAGGCGCTGTCGCCAGCCCGTGCTTACCCAGGAGACGATCCAGTACCAATGACCTATGCCGTGTCCGAAATCCGATCCGCCGGCAGGCCGCGAAAGAAGCGGCTATCCCATGCCGCGATCGAGCCTTGGCTCTATCTCAGCCCGGCGATCGCGCTGCTGGTCGTCGTGCTCCTGGTGCCGCTGGTTATCGGTGTCGGCTACTCGTTCCGCAAATTCTCCGCTTTCAAATCCGAATATGTCGGGCTTGGGCAGTATCAGGCGATGCTGTCGGATCCTGTGCTCGGGCAGGCGCTCGTCAACACCCTATGGTGGACGGCAGCCAGCCTGTTCTTCCAATTTTTCCTTGGACTCGGCCTGGCGCTGCTGCTCGATACGCCGTTCCGGGGCAGAAAGATCGTGCAGGCCGTGGTGTTCCTGCCTTGGGCGGTACCGTCCTTCCTCTCGGGCCTGACCTGGGCCTGGCTGTTCAACCCGATCATCGGGCCGCTGCCGCATTGGCTCTACGCCTTGGGGCTGAAAGCCGAGCCAACCAACGTGCTCTCCGATCCCTCGACAGCCATGTGGGGGCCGATCGTCGCCAATGTCTGGTTCGGCATTCCCTTTTTTGCCATCACGCTTTTGGCGGCGTTGAAGTCGATCCCGTCAGAACTGCATGAGGCGGCGGCGATCGACGGCGCCTCGCCGTGGCAGCGCTTTACCAAGGTAACGCTGCCGTTCCTGGCACCGACCATCGTCATCACCGTCATGCTGCGCACCATATGGATCGCCACCTTCGCCGACCTGATCTTCGTCATGACCGAAGGCGGGCCTGCCGGTTCGACCGCTACCGTCCCGGTCTATATCTACGTCAGCGCGTTCAAGTCGCTGGACAAAGGCTATGCCTCCGCAGTGGCGGTGCTGCTGCTTGCCTTGCTAATCGTCTACGCGGTTGCGCTTATCGGCATCCGCCGGTCGCTGGTGAGGCACGTCTGATGATTGCCGGACGCTCCGCTTCCTCGCGCGTCCTCGGCGGTATCGGCCTTTACGGCGCCATCGCCGCCTATATGGCCTTCGCGTTGTTCCCGATCTTCTGGACGTTGAAGATCTCGGTCACGCCGGAGCGGCTGCTCTATTCCGAAGGCATCACTTTCTGGCCGTCGCAAACGACGCTGCAGAACTTCGTCACCGTGCTCGAAGCCAGCGATTTCCCGCGTTACTTCCTGAACAGCGTTATCGTTTCGGTTTCGACGGCAGCCTTCGTAACGGTGATTGCCACGCTGGCCGGCTACGCCATGTCGCGATTTTCCTTCCGCGGCAAGGCGACCCTGGCCATCCTGCTTCTGCTCACCCAGACGTTCCCGCTGGTGATGGTCATTCCGCCGATCTACCGCATCATGGGACAGATCGGCCTCATCAACAGCCTGACCGGCCTCGTCATCATCTACACCGCCTTCAATACGGCCTTTGCGACCTTCCTGATGCAGTCGTTCTTCGACGGCATTCCCAGGGATCTGGAAGAGGCAGCGATGATCGACGGCTGCACGCGCCTGCAGGCGATGCGCAAGGTGATCGTGCCGCTGACGCTGCCCGGCATGGGTGCGACGCTCGGTTTCGTCTTTACCGCCGCCTGGAGCGAGTTGCTGTTTGCGCTGATGCTGATTTCCAGCGACGACCAGAAGACCTTCGCGGTCGGCCTGCTCACCTATATCGGCAAATTCGCGGTCGACTGGGGACAGATGATGGCGGCTTCCATCCTGGCGCTGATCCCGGTCTGCGTCTTCTTTGCCTTCCTGCAACGCTACCTCGTCACCGGCCTTACCGCCGGCGCCGTCAAGGGATAGATCGATGGCCTCCGTTACACTCGACAAAGTCCGCAAAGACTATGGAGCCGTGCGCGTTCTGCACGCGGTCGATCTCGAAATCGCCGACGGCGAGTTCGTCGTTCTGGTCGGCCCGTCCGGCTGCGGGAAATCGACCCTGCTGCGCATGATCGCCGGGCTGGAGGAGGTCTCCGACGGGCAGATCCATATTGGCGAGCGCCTGGTCAACGACATCGCGCCAAAGGACCGCGACATTGCCATGGTATTCCAGTCCTACGCGCTCTATCCGCACATGGACGTGTCGAAGAACATGGGCTTCAGCCTGATGCTGAGAAAGGCCGGCAAGCCGGCAATCGATGCAAGGGTGGACAGTGCCGCCAAGCGGCTCGGGCTCGATGCGCTTCTGCAGCGCTTGCCGCGGCAATTGTCCGGCGGCCAGCGCCAGCGCGTCGCCATGGGACGGGCCATCGTGCGCGACCCGAAGGTCTTTCTCTTCGACGAGCCGCTTTCGAACCTCGACGCCAAGCTGCGCGTCCACATGCGTGCCGAGATCAAGGCGCTGCACCAGCAATTGAAGACCACTTCGGTCTATGTCACCCACGACCAGACCGAAGCGATGACAATGGCCGACCGCATCGTCGTCATGCATGACGGCCTCGTCCAGCAGGTCGGTGTGCCGCTCGATCTGTACGACCGGCCGGTCAACATGTTCGTCGCCGGGTTCATCGGCTCGCCCGGCATGAATTTTCTGCCTGCCGTAGTTGAAAAGGGCGCCAAGCCGGATGCCATCCTGGCCGACGGCCAGAAGCTGAGGCTGCCGGACAGCCTGCCGCTTAGGGATGGCGATGCGATCACCGTCGGCTTGCGGCCCGAGCATATCTGGCTCGCCGACAATGGCGCGCTGAAGGGCGAGGTGGGTGTCGTGGAGCCGCTCGGCCTGTCCACCCAGTTCTATGCCAGGCTTGCCGGCCAGCAGGTCTGCGTGTTTGCCATGGGCCGGGCCAGCGTGAAGCCGGGTGAGGCCGTGCGCCTGTCGGCTGATCCGGCATCGCTCCATCTGTTCGATCCGGCAAGCGGCGATCGCATCGGCTAATCCTGCATCCCGAAATGAAAAACGCCGCCCGGAAGGCGGCGTTTCGGTACTGCGAGAGAAAACCCGATTACTTGATCTTGGTTTCCTTGAATTCGACGTGCTTCTTGGCGACCGGGTCGTATTTGCGGAACGACAGCTTGTCCGTCTTGGTGCGGCTGTTCTTGCTGGTCACGTAGAAGAAACCGGTGTCGGCGGTCGACAGAAGCTTGATCTTGATGTTTGCGGCTTTGGCCATGATGTTCGTCCGTTAATGTTCGTGGAGTTTTGGCCGCTGGAGCACGGGAAACACCCGGACGCGGGAAACTTGCCGCGACACATAAAGAACGCGCCCGGAAAGTCAACCCTTGTCCACATTCACCCTTGTCCAGGTTTATGCGTCTTCCCTGACTGGCAACGCCTTCTTCCAGTCTCCCGTCGTGTTCCACCAGCGGTTCGGGTTGGCGCGGTCGTCGAGACCCTTGGAGCGGCTGGCAAGCAGTGGCTGAATGCGGATCACCGGTTCCTGATAGCTGTGAACCTGATAAATCGCCTCGACGACGCGTGCGGCGAGCTTCTGGTCATCGGGCAGTTCGAACGACACCTCGACAGTGCCCGACCGCCTGCGCAATTCCGTCTCGGCGCCGGCGGCGGCACCTTCAAGCGGCCGGTAACGTTCGATGCCGTCCGCCGACTGAAAGGCATTGCTGTCATATTTGCCCATTCTGAGCGGTGCGATCGCGACCACCGCCTCCATGATGCGGTCGACATCAGCTGCCGGTGCCTGAAAGGTCACCAGCAGCAGCAATTCCATCCGCAGCGATTTCGTTTCAAAGCCACTATCGATCATCCGAGGTCTCCCTGCTTATGCACTTTGGGGGAGCATATACTCGAGCCCTCCTGACATGGTTGTGTCAGTAGTTGGTCAGCAGTGGGAGCGATGTCGGCAGCTGGGCCGACTCAGAGGATTTTGCGGAGCAGCCTGGTGCCGACCAGCACGATATAGCAGGCGAAGAACAGGCCGAGCGCCCAACCGAAGCCCGACGGCCCGAAAGCGTCCATGCCGATGCCGATTGCCTGCGGGCCAAGCACCATGCCGACGCCGTAGCAGAGAACGAAGGCGGCGTTGGCGGAGGCCAGTTCGTGGCCGGAAAGCTGGGAGCCGAGGTGAGCAAGACCGATTGTATACATAGCGGCGACCACACCGCCCCAGATGAACAGAAGCGCTGCCATCAAATGCCAGTTATGCGCGAAGAACGGCATGAAGACCGTGCCGGCAAGCCCGACAGTGGCACAGGCCATCAGCAGATAGCGGCGGTCGCTGACGCGGTCGCTGATCATGCCGATCGGGATCTGCAACAGCACATTGCCAAGCCCGATCATGGTGAGCAAAAGGGCGGCGTCCGCCTCTGAGTAGCCGATGCGGCTACCGTAGACCGGGAACAGTGCAAAGCCGCCGGTCTCGACCGCGCCGAACACCAGCACGGCGGCGGTTGCCGTCGGCACCAGCCAGATGTAACGCAGGAAATTGCTGGTTTCGCCGTCCGAGACGATCGTCGGGCTCTCGTTGCGTGCCGCCAGGACCGGTATGGCAGCGAGCGTAACCAAGGCGATGGTAACGCCGAAGGGCAGGAAGCCACTGCTGCCGAGATGGGCGAACAGCCAAGGCCCGGCGGCAAAGCCGAGAGACAGCACGGTGGCATAGATGCCGAGGACCAGTCCGCGCCGGTGTGGCGGCGCCGAGGTGCTGATCCAGAATTCCGACAGGATGAACAGCACCGTCAGCGCGATATGCAGCAGCACGCGCAGCGGAAACCACATCCAGAAAGCTGGCGCGAAATGGAAACCGACAAAGGCCAGCGCCCCGGCGGCGATCATGGCAAGCATCGTCCAGGCGACCCCGAACCGCATGGCGAGCGGGGTGGCGAGCGGCGCGCCGGCGATAGAGGCGAGGCCGGCGACCGCGGTGTTGAGACCGATCATCGACGCGGAATGGCCACGCGTTTCCAGGATCACGCTGAGCAGCGGCATGCCAAGGCCGATGGCAATGCCGACGACGCTGATCGACGAGATCGCCGCGACCATCGGCAGCCAGTGTACGCGTTCCTTGCCCTGCGGCTGGATATCGACTGTCATGGAATGCCTGGCTGCTCTAGAGAATTTCGCGGACGAAGCGATTGCGGACAAGCCGGTAGAACGGCACGGGACCGCCGGGGCTCAGCAGCGGATCCCGGACGAGCCGGGTTTCCAGCTCCTCCAGGACCGTGCGCGTGATGTCTGGAATATCGGCTTGCCGGGCCTTGGCCAGCGGCAGCCAAACGACGTCTTCCAACTCGTCGGTCGGACCGCCATCCGGCAGTTGCACGGCGACATCGTCGCGCCATGCGGCGAGAAAGCGCGTATCGAAGCGGCGCACCCGGTTGGGCGGGGTGATGGCGCGTGCGACGAAGCGCAGCGCTTGCAGTGATGGGATGACGCCGTGTTCGACAAAGCCCTGCCAGTCGCGCCTGGCGGTTGCGAACACGCCTTTTTGACCGATCAGCAGGCCGGCCTCCTCATAGGTTTCGCGGATTGCCGACAAGGCAATGGCGCGGGCGCGAGCCGGGCTGGTGCGACCGATGCCAGCGGTCAATCTCGCTTCTTCCTCGGGATGAAGTGCGGTGGCTATCGGGATGCGGCTGTCGGCCGGATCTGTGCGGCCGCCAGGAAACACGAATTTTCCCGGCATGAAGGCATGACGGGCGTGGCGCCGGCCCATCAGCACCAGGAATTCGTCGCCTTTGCGATCGAGCAGGATCAGCGTCGCGGCGTCGCGCGGGCGTATAGGCTTGGCCTCGAGCGCGTTCCGCTCAACCTTGTCGACTTCCGCCTTGGTCATAACGTCCATGCGCTCGACCTAGCGGAATCTTCTCCGATGCGAAAGTGGCGTCCAGCCATGCCGATTGCGCCAGCCTCGGTTTCAAGCCTCGGGATGCGACTCGATCAGATCTTCTTCACCGCCAAAGCCGTGCATATAAAACGCCCATTGCAGGCCGATGACAGCGCCCTTGACCGGCTGCAGCAGGACGACGGCGAGAATGATGGTCAATGGCACCCAGATGGCGATGTGCTGCCAGGTCGACAGCGTCGAGGTTGCCTCGACACCCATGAAGGCGCCGAGCACGATGTGGCCGACAATGACCACCACAAGATAGGCCGGCAGGTCGTCGGCGCGATGGTGGTGAAGTTCCTCGCCGCAATGATCGCATTTGTCGACGGTTTTGACGAAGGCGCGAAACAGCTTGCCCTCGCCGCAATGCGGGCAGCGGCCGAGCATGCCGCGCTTCATTGCCGTCCATAGCGGCCGGGCGGTCCGGCCCGAGTGATGTTCGCCGCCGAAAATCCGTTCTTCCACCTGCAGTTCTGTTGGCATTACCGTCTCCTGCCGCGCGAGCCTGGACGCGATTGCGACGCCCGGGCGCGGCCTTTGGCCTTGTGGAACGACCGTTTGGAGCCGGGCAGCGGCTTTGGCTCGGTCAGCATCTCGAAACGCATCGCGCCGGCCATCGGCGCCACCTCGATCAGGCGAACCTCGACGCGATCAGCAAGCTGATAGCCCTTGCCGGTGCGTTCTCCGAAAAGCGATCGAGCAGTTTCGTCGTATATATAGTAGTCGCCGCCCAGGGTTGAAACCGGAATGAAGCCATCCGCGCCATACTGCGGCAATTGGACAAACAGGCCCGATTTGGTGACGCCCGAGATGCGGGCGTCGAAACGGTCGTCGATGCGCTCGGCGAGATAGGCAGCGATCAGCCGGTCGACCGTGTCGCGCTCGGCGGCCATCGCGCGCCGCTCGGTCGCCGAAATCAGCGCCGAGACCTCTTCCAGCCGCTCCGCCTCGTCCTGCGTCAGGCCCCCCGGACCAAGGCCGAGTGCGGCAATCAGCCCGCGATGCACGATCAGATCGGCATATCTGCGGATCGGCGAGGTGAAATGCGCGTAGCGCTTCAGGTTGAGGCCGAAATGGCCGATATTGGCGGGCGAATATTCGGCCTGGCTCTGCGAGCGCAGCACCACTTCGTTGACGAGCCCCTCATTGTCGGCGCCGCGCACGCGAGCGAGGATGCCGTTGAACTGGTTCGGCCGCATTTGCGCGCCGCGCGCCAGCGACAGGCCGAGCGTCTGCAGGAATTCACGCAACGATTCCTGCTTGGCGAGCGAGGGCGCATCGTGGATGCGGTAGACCAGCGCCTGGCGCTTCGCCTCGAGTGTCTCGGCGGCGGCGACATTGGCCTGGATCATGAACTCTTCGATCAGCTTGTGCGCGTCGAGCCGCTCCGGCACGACGACCTTGTCGACGGTGCCGTCCTGCTTGAGCAGGATCTTGCGCTCGGGCAGATCGAGCTCAAGCGGCTGGCGCGTGTCGCGGCCGCGCTTCAGGATCGTGTAGGCGTCCCATAGCGGCTTCAGCACCGTATCGAGGATCGGGCCGGTCGTGTCGTCCGGTGCGCCGTCGATCGCCGCTTGCGCCTGCTGATAGGCGAGTTTCGCCGCCGACTTCATCATGACGCGATGGAAGGAGTGTCTGAGTTTGTGGCCATCGGCCGAGAAAGTCATACGCACCGCTATCGCCGGACGATCCTGGCCCTCGCGCAGTGAACAGAGGTCGTTCGAGATGCGCTCCGGCAGCATCGGTACGACGCGGTCGGGAAAATAGACCGAATTGCCGCGCTTCAGCGCTTCGCGATCGAGCGCCGTGGCATAGCGCACGTATGCAGCGACATCGGCAATGGCGACGGTGACAACCACGCCGCCGGCGTTCTTCTCGTCGGTGTCGGGCATGGCGAACACCGCGTCGTCATGATCCTTGGCGTCGGCCGGATCGATGGTGAGCAGCGGCAGCTCGCGCCAATCCTCGCGTCCGGCAAGCGTCGCCGCCTTGACTGCCTCCGCCTCGGCGATGACGTCGGTGGGAAAAATATGTGGAATGTCGTGTGCATGGATGGCGATCATCGAGACCGCCTTTTCGCTGGTCAGCGACCCCAACACCGCCAGAACCTTGGCTCGCGGCAGCCCGTAGCGCGAGGCCCGCGCCGGCTCGACCTCGACCAGGTCGCCGTTCTTGGCGCCGTTCTGGAATTCCTTGTCGACGACCAGCTCCGGCTGACGCCTTTCCACCGGCTCGATGCGGAACGTGCCGTCCTTCAGCACACGGAAAACGCCGAGAACCGCATCGGTGCGCTTCTCGAATATCTTCATAACCCGGCCGGTATAGGCGGGGCCTGCCGGATCGTCGGTCGGAAAGGTCTTGGCCAGCACGCGGTCGCCGATACCAGGCGTCGGCCCATTGCCGCCGCGCGACACGCGGATCGCTATGACCGGAGGTTCGCCATTGCCAATCGCTTCGGTCGGGTGCGCCAGCAGCACACCGTCGGCGTCACGGCCGAAGATGTCGAGCACCGCGACGTGGGGCAGGGCGCCGACACGGGCAAGCCGCTTGCGCTCCTTGGTCAGCAGGCCTTCATCCTGCAGGTCGCGCAAGACGTCCTTCAGCCAGATGCGGTCTTCGCCGCGCAGCGCAAACGCCTTGGCGATGTCGCGTTTTCCGGCGCGGTCCGGATTTTCGGCGATGTAACGCAGTATCTCTTCGCGTGAAGGCCGGTAATTGTCCCTGACCTTGGCACGGGTATCGGCGGTGCGCAGATCGCCGTGGCTTCTTCCGGAGACTTTGCGCGCCAACCCGTCCTATCCCTTTTTCCTGGTCGCCGGTTTTTTAGCCGCAGCCGATTTCTTCGCAGGCGCGGCCGCTTTGCGGAAGGGCTTCCTGGCGCCATTGCCGCCCTTGGCTTCCTTTTCCGCAATGAGCGCCACCGCATCCTCGATCGTCACCGATTGCGGATCCTTGCCCTTCGGCAGCGTCGCATTGACCTTGCCGAAATTCACATAAGGCCCGTATTTGCCGTCGCGCACGACGATCTTGCCGCCGCCGGCAGGATGCTCGCCAAGTTCCTTGAGCGCAGCGGCTGTGCCGCCATTGCGGCCGCCTTTGCCCTTCAATTGCTTCTCGGCGATCACGGAGACGGCGCGATTGAGGCCGATCGAGAACACGTCCTCGATGCTGTCGAGATTGGCGTAGGTGCCGTCATGCAGCACGAACGGCCCGTAGCGCCCCAGCCCGGCCGAAATCATCTTGCCGGATTCCGGATGCTTGCCGACGTCGCGCGGCAGCGACAAAAGGGCGAGTGCCTTTTCGTGATCGATCGAATCGACAGTCCAGCCCTTGGGCAGGCTGGAGCGCTTGGCATCCTTGCCGTCGCCGCGCTGGATATAGGGGCCGAACCGGCCATTGCGCAGCGTGATCTCCTCGGCGGTATAGGGGTCCTTGCCGAGCACTTTGGTGCCGTCTTCGCCACCGCCGTTCTCGCCATTGGGATTGGCGGCGTCGCCGAGCTGGCGGGTGAAGGAGCATTCGGGATAGTTCGAACAGCCAACGAAGGCGCCGAACTTGCCGAGCTTCAGCGACAGGTTGCCGGTGCCGCATTTCGGACAGATGCGCGGGTTCGAACCGTCTTCCCGCGCGGGAAAGACCAGCGGCGCCAGTTCCTCGTTCAATGCATCGAGGACGTCGGTGACGCGCAACTCCTTGATGTCGGCGACGGCGCCGGAAAAATCCTTCCAGAAATCGCGCAGCACGTCCTTCCATGCGAGCTTGCCGTCGGAAATCTCGTCGAGCTTTTCCTCCAGCGAAGCGGTGAAGTCGTACTCGACATAACGCTCGAAGAAGCTTTCGAGGAAGGCCGACAAGAGCCGGCCCTTTGCCTGCGGCACCAGCTTGCGCTTGTCGATGGTGACATAGTCACGATCCTCGAGCGTCTTCAGGATCGCCGTATAAGTCGACGGCCGGCCGATGCCCAACTCTTCCAGCTTCTTGATCAGCGAAGCTTCCGAATAACGCGGCGGCGGCTCGGTGGTGTGCTGGGTGGCGTTGATCGCCTCGCGTGTGAGCTGCTCGCCGGCACGGATCTCGGGCAGGCGGCGGCTTTCCTCGTCTTCCGAATCTTCTTCCTTCTGCTCGATGTAAGCGGCAAGGAAGCCGTCGAAGCGAACAACCGAGCCTACAGCGCGAAGCTCGGCGGTGCGCGGGCCATTGACTGCCTCTATCTCGACCGTGGTGCGCTCTATCTCGGCCGGCTGCATCTGGCTGGCGATGGCGCGTTTCCAGATCATCTCGTAAAGCCGCGCCTGGTCGGCGTCGAGATACTGCTTGACGGAAGCCGGCGTGCGCATGAAATCGGTCGGACGGATCGCTTCGTGCGCCTCCTGGGCATTCTTGGCCTTGGCGGAATAGTAGCGCGGCTTTTCAGGCAGGTATTTAGGGCCGAATTCCTTGGCAATCGCATCGCGTGCGGCAGAGATCGCCTCCGGTGCCATCTGCACGCCATCGGTCCGCATATAGGTGATCAGGCCGGTGGTCTCACCGCCGATCTCCATGCCCTCATAGAGCCGCTGCGCCACCTGCATGGTGCGGTTGGCCGAAAAGCCGAGACCCGATGAGGCTGCCTGCTGCAGCGTCGAGGTGGTGAAGGGCGGCCCGGGATTGCGCTTGGTCGGCTTCGCTTCGACAGACGCCGCCTTGAAGCTGGCGCCTTCGAGCATCGCTTTGATGTCGTCGGCCTGCGCCTTGTTGGAAATGTCGAGCTTTTGCAGCTTCTTGCGCTCGAAGGCGGTCAGCCGCGCCTCGAAATTTTCCTTGCGCGGCGTACCGAGAATGGCGGCGACCTGCCAGTATTCCTCGCGGATGAAGCGCTCGATCTCGGATTCGCGGTCGCAGACCAGACGCAGCGCCACCGACTGGACGCGGCCGGCGGAGCGGGCGCCGGGCAGCTTGCGCCACAGCACGGGCGACAGCGTGAAGCCGACGAGATAGTCGAGCGCGCGGCGGGCGAGATAGGCATCGACCAGCGGCGCGTCGATCTGGCGCGGATTGGCCATCGCCTCCAGCACGGACGCCTTGGTGATGGCGTTGAAGACGACGCGGCTGACCGGCTTGTCCTTCAACGCGCGCTTTTGCTTCAGCACTTCCAGGACATGCCAGGAGATCGCTTCGCCCTCGCGGTCCGGATCGGTGGCGAGGATCAGCCCGTCGGCGTCCTTGACCGCCTTGGCAATATCGGCGAGACGCTTTCCAGACGCGGTGTCGACGGCCCAGGACATGGCAAAGTCCTCATCCGGACGCACCGAGCCATCCTTGGCCGGCAGATCGCGGACATGGCCGAACGAGGCCAGAACCTTGTAGTTCTTGCCGAGGTATTTGTTGATTGTCTTCGCCTTGGCCGGCGATTCGACGACGACGACGTCCATACGGTCTCATATCAGTTGTGATGCGGCAGAAGAATTCCGCTGCGCGCGACGAAATCTCGTTCAATGTGTCGCTCACATGGCCGCGCTTTTGCATCCGGTCAAGGCCAAGCAGTCAAAATGCGGCCCTGTACCGAATGCGCAACCCAGCGGCGCGCCATGCGATTTTCCGCAATCCTGGATAAGGGAAATGGCCAGCCTATCACTGGACAAGCCCGGCAATTGATCCTGGAGAACGGGACAAACTCTCCCGCGGATATAAGAGAAACATCGAGCACGCGCCAGCCCTGCTTGAACAGATGCTGTGAAGCGCGCAATCGGTAGCCCGGCATTTTGCTCGGACAGTCGCAAGGAAGTACCGTGCTGAAAAGCTGGCCGCCGGGGCGGTTGGGTCGAGTTCCCAGCGACCAGCCGTGTTACCGCCGGTTACAGCCGATCAGAAGCTCAAGGCCTAGTCGGCCTTGGCGATATGCCAGACGCCGCCGACACCCTCGCCGGTCACGTCGCCGGCCTTCTTGTCCTTGATGAACGTGTAGAGCGGCTTACCTTCGTAGGCCCACATCCTGGTGCCGTCGGTGCGGTCGACGATCGTCCACTCGCCCTCGGCCTTGGCGTTGGCGTCAGCCTTCAGCGGCGGCCAATTGGCGGCGCATTTGTCGTAGCAGTTCGACTTGCCCGCCTCGTCCTTGTCGTAGGTGTAGAGCGTCATGCCGCTGGCGTCGGTGTAGATCTTGGTGCCGCCGACCTCCGCTTCCTTCCACGCCTCGGCGGCGAAGGATGCGGCAGTGCCGAGCAAAAGCGCGGCCATGCCAGTTGCGATCGTTTTCATGGATTTCTCCCTGGATCATTCGAAAAGCGCGCGGAACAACGCAGCTTCGTATGATCAACGCTGCCTGGCTGCCCTTTCTTCCCGGGCGGGCGTCGACTTGCTACCCAATGTGATGGGGCCACGCGATGGTGATTGGCGGACGGCTGTTGTCGCGGCTATATGGCTGCGCAGTCATCGGGAGACGGAAATGGCATTGGACGTCGGCTATGTCAGTGCGATCGGGGCGGGAGCGATTTCGTTCCTGTCGCCTTGCGTGCTGCCGCTGGTGCCACCGTACCTGTGCTATATGGCCGGCGTGTCGGTCGACGATTTCCGCGGCGAGGCCGGCATTACGGCAAAGGCCGGTGCGCGAGGCGCGCTGGTTAATTCCTCCATCGCCTTCGTGCTCGGCTTCTCGACCGTCTTCGTCGCGCTCGGCGCCGGCGCCTCGACCATCGGCCATCTGCTGCGAGTCTGGCAGGAGCCGCTGGCAATGGCGGCCGGCGTGCTGATCATCCTGATGGGGCTGAATTTCCTCGGCGTACTGCGCATCCCTTTGCTTTCACGCGAGGCGCGCTTCCAGTCACAAGGCAAGCCGGCCAGCCTGATCGCCGCTTATGTCATGGGATTGGCCTTTGCCTTTGGCTGGACGCCCTGCATCGGTCCGGTGCTGGGGCCGATCCTGACGCTTGCCGGCGGCCGCGAGACGGTGGGCGAGGGCGCGCTGCTGCTTGCCGCCTATTCGCTCGGCCTCGGTATTCCCTTCCTCGTTGCGGCGCTGTTTTCAGGCGCCTTCATGCGCTTTCTCGGGAAATTCCGCGTCCATCTCGGCCGCGTCGAAAAGGCCATCGGCGCGTTGCTGGTGGTCGCCGGCGTGTTTTTCCTGACCGGCGGCGTGCAGGCGGTGTCCTATTGGTTGCTCGAGAATTTTCCGGTGCTGGGGCAATTGGGATAGGTTTGCCGCCCGGCCGAAGCGCGAGGCCGTAGCTGCGGCGCAAGGCACCGCAGCTACGCGGTCCATTCACCTTCGAAATAGCCCGGCTGGTCGATATCGGCGATGAGCCCGGGTCCGCTCGGCGCCCACCCCAGCAGCGCGCGAGTCCGCTCGCTCGAGGTCGGGACATCCATCGCCGCGAACATCGCGAACCAGCCAAAATGATCGGCGGCTTCTTCCGCGGACTTGGCGACGACCGGCACGTTCAGGCGCCGGCCGATCACGCCGGCGATGTCCTTGAACGGCACGCCTTCTTCGGCGATCGCGTGATATCGCCCGCCATCGGCTCCATGCTCGAGCGCAAGCCGGTAAACGCGGGCGGCATCGAACCGATGCACGGCAGGCCAGCGATTGAGCCCTTCGCCGATATAGGCCGACACGCCCTTCTTGCGAGCGAGGTCGATGAGAATAGGAACGAAGGCGTGGTCGCCTTGGCCATGGACCGACGGAGGAAGGCGCACAACCGACGCGCGCACGCCGCGTGCCGCCAGCGCGGCGGCTGTCGCTTCGGAGGCGCGGGGATACGAAGCGGAAGAGGGGACAGGCGCATCTTCCTCGGTCGCGATACGGCCCCGCGCCTGGAGCGCGGTTCCGGAGGTGACGAGCAGGGGCCGCTCGGAGCCTTCGAGTGCACCGCCCAAGGCCTCGATGGCGCGCCGGTCCATCTCGCAATTTTGCGCGAATTTCGAGAAGTCGTGGTTGAAGCCGGTATGGATCACTCCATCAGCTGCCGCTGCGCCCCTGCTGAGGCTTTCGAGGTCTTCGAGGTCACCTCGATGCACCTCGGCTCCGGTGGCTGCAAGCGACTTGGCCGACGCCGCCGAGCGGGCGAGGCCGAGCACCTGATGGCCGGCGCCGATGAGTTCTTGAACGACGGCAGAACCGACGAATCCGGTCGCTCCGGTAACGAAAACACGCATCACGACTTCTCCTTGTTCGTTTCTGACCACGACCATTTTCGCGGCTCAGTTGTGTCGTGATAGGCGCTTGAGAAAATACGATCTATGCGGCAAAGTCCGTATTATCTTCGCAATCGTCCGGAATGACCTGTGGATCCCCTTTCAGATGTGCTCTCGCTGCTGAAGCCGCGAAACTATATGTCGGCCGGTTTCGATGCTGGTGGTGAATGGTCGATCCAGTTCCCCGACCAGCAGCAAAGCATCAAGACCGGAGCGGTGATCTCCGGCCGGTGCTGGCTATTAGTGGAGGGCGTTGCCGACGCAGTGCGCCTTGAGACGGGCGACTGCTTCCTGCTGCCGAGTGGACGGCCTTTCCGCCTTGCAAGCGACATGAGCTTGTCGCCTGTTGAAGCCGTCAAGATTTTTCCGCCAGCGCGGGCCGGCGGTGTCGTGACCCACAATGGCGGCGGTGATTTCTTTCTGGTCAGCAGCCGCTTCGCGCTTGGCGGCAATCATGCCGGCATCCTGTTGCGGATGCTGCCAGCCATTGTGCATATCCGCAAAGAGTCGGACCAGTCGGCGCTGCGCTGGTCGGTGGAGCGGATGATGCAGGAGCTGCGCGAGTCACAGCCGGGCGGCTTTCTGGTGATCCAGCACCTCGCCCACATGATGCTGGTTCAGGCGCTGCGGCTGCATCTTTCGGAAGGATTGAAAGGCGGCATCGGCTGGCTCTTTGCCCTCGCGGACAAACAGATCGGCGCGGCGATCAGCGCCATGCATGACGATCCGGCGCATGGCTGGACGTTACAGGAACTGGCGGAACGGGCCGGCATGTCGCGATCGACCTTTGCGCTCAGATTCAAGGAGACGGTTGGCGCGTCGCCGATGGACTATTTGACGCGCTGGCGAATGCTGCTGGCCGGCGACCGGCTGACGAATTCCAGCGATCCCGTCGCCGTCATAGCGCTTTCGCTCGGCTACGAATCCGAAAGCGCCTTCAGCACAGCCTTCAAGCGAGTCATGAACTGTTCGCCACGGCAATACGGCCGTGGCCGAGCCTCCAGTTTCGCATCACGCAACGAGGCGGAAGCCGCCTGAGCCGATCGGCTTGAGCGTGTCGCGGGTTGGAGGTTCCACCGTCTCACCGGAATTTAACCGCATTGGTGCAGCATGGCGCCGGTGCTACTAACGCTTCGATTCCAGACCCCTTTCAACGGTTGCTGTCCCCATGAGCCAGAGATCCTGCCTGTCCATCATCCTCGCCGCCGGCGAAGGCACGCGCATGAAGAGTGCAGTGCCGAAAGTGCTGCACACAATCGCCGGCCTGCCGATGGTTGCCCATGTCGTCAAGGCGGCCGAAGCCGCCGGCAGCGGCGAGTTGGCGCTGGTGATCGGCCATGGCGCCGATGAGATGCGCAAGGCCGCACTCAAGTTTGCGCCGAAGGCCGAGGCTTTCGTTCAGGAAAAACGTCTCGGCACCGCGCACGCCGTGCTTGCCGCACGCGCAGCAATATCAAAAGGTTATGACGACATCTTGGTGATGTTTGGCGACACGCCGTTGATCGATCCGGAAGCGCTCGCGGCGGCGCGGCTGAAGCTGGCGGAAGGTGCGGCCGTCGTCGTGGTCGGCTTCCGTACGGAAAATCCTTCGGGCTACGGCCGGCTTATCGAAAAGGCCGGCAAGCTCGTGGCCATCCGCGAGGAGAAGGACTGCTCGGACGAGGAGAAGAAAATCACCTTCTGCAATGGCGGGCTGATGGCGGTCGCCGGCAGGCACGCGCTGAAGCTGCTCGATCAAGTCGGCAGCAAGAACGCCAAGGGCGAGTATTATCTCACCGACATCGTCGAGATCGCCGCTGCGCAGGGACTTGATGTCGTAGCCACCGAAGCCAGTTTCGAGAACGCGCTCGGCATCAACAACCGTGCCGAGCTTGCCCAGGCGGAAGATATCTGGCAGCAGCGCCGCCGGCGCGAGGCGATGCTTTCTGGCGTTACGCTGATCGCGCCCGAAACCGTGTTCTTCTCGCACGATACCGAGATCGGTGCCGACACGATCGTCGAGCCCAATGTCTGGTTCGGACCGCGCGTGAAAATCGCCACGGGCGCCAAGATCCATGCCTTCAGCCATATCGAAGGCGCCACCATCGCGTCGAATTGCGATGTCGGGCCGTTCGCGCGGCTGCGGCCCGGGGCCGATCTGAGAAACAAGGCCAAGGTCGGCAATTTCTGCGAGGTCAAGCAGGCGATCGTCGAGGAGGGCGCGAAGGTCAACCATCTGACCTATATCGGCGATGCCCGCATCGGCGCCGGTGCCAATATCGGCGCCGGCACCATCACCTGCAATTATGACGGCTATTCGAAATTCTTCACCGATATCGGCGAGGGCGCCTTCATAGGCTCGAACTCCTCGCTGGTGGCGCCGGTGTCGATCGGCAAGGGCGGCTACATCGCCTCGGGCAGCGTCATCACCGAAAGCGTACCCGACGATGCGCTGGCCTTCGGCCGCGCCCGCCAGCGGACTCTATCCGGCAAGGGCAAGGAGTTGCGAGAGCGTTTTTCTCAGGCCGCGGCGGCCCGCAAAAAAGGGTAGACTAGCGGAACTCGGCGACAAGCTGGATTTCGCCGACGATTGCATCGTTGAAGGCCGACAGGTCTTCGGCCGGGATCCAGTATTCCAGATGCGCCCGGCTGCCGGCATGCTGGACGCTGTAACGGTCCAGAAAGCTACGACGCACCTCGAAACGCGTCACGAAACCTGATCCGCTCGCGGGCACATTCCAGTCTCGGGCGATCTGGGTGGCATAGGCCTCGCTGGTGACCGGATAGAAGATCGGCTGATCGGCAAGTCGAGGAGGAAAGGCGCGCATCCCTGCCCCCTGGATCAACTCCAGTTCGCGGGGCCCAACCGGACGCCAAAGCGTCACCGTGTCAATTCGTTCGTTCATAGCCGCATCATGTCTTTGACTGATTTCTGGAGCCGTTGAGCCGAGATAGGATACATAAGCGGAGAAACTGAGCAATTGCAGTAACCGGATTGCAAGTGCGCCCTGTCATGGTGCATCTGTGCAGGATAGTCCGGCTGATGCCGGACGAAATGGAATGTGATTTTTCGCGGCAGCCCGGCAGTCTCTAAATAGCGCCGGGTTTGAGGTCGGAATCGGGGGCAAGCGCCATGTGCGGTATCGTTGGAATTGTCGGTAACTCGCCGGTTGCGCCGCTTATCGTCGATGCGCTGAAAAGGCTCGAATATCGCGGCTATGACTCGGCCGGCGTCGCCACGATCGAGCACGGCAGGCTTGACCGCCGCCGCGCCGAGGGCAAGCTGGTCAATCTCGAGCGCCGGCTGAAGGACGAACCGCTCGACGGCATGATCGGCATCGGCCACACGCGCTGGGCCACACATGGCGTTCCGAACGAGAGCAATGCGCATCCGCATTTTTCCGACGGCGTCGCCATCGTCCATAACGGGATCATCGAGAATTTCGCCGAATTGCGCGACGAGCTGATGCGCGACGGCTACAGTTTCGCCTCGCAGACCGATACCGAAGTCGTCGCTCATCTGGTGGCGCGCGAACTGGCCAAGGGGCTGAAGCCGGTTGAGGCGGCGCACAAGGCGCTGAAGCGGCTGGAAGGCGCCTTTGCGCTCGCCATCATGTTCAAGGGCGACGAGGATCTGATCGTCGGCGCGCGCAACGGCCCGCCGCTCGCGGTCGGTCATGGCGACGGCCAGATGTTCCTTGGCTCCGACGCCATTGCGCTTGCCCCTTTCACCAATTCGATCACCTATCTGGAAGACGGCGACTGGGCGGTGGTGCGCCGCAACGAGGTCGATATCTTCGACATGGGCGGCAACAAGGTCGACCGCAAACGCCAACAGTCGCTCAGCACGAGCTTCATGGTGGACAAAGGCAACCGCCGCCATTTCATGGAAAAGGAAATCCATGAGCAGCCGGAAGTGATCTCGCACACGCTGGCGCATTATGTTGATTTCGTCGGCGGCGTCTCGAAGCCGCTCGAGCTGCCGTTCGATTTCGCCAAGGTCGACCGGCTGGCGATCTCGGCCTGCGGCACCGCCTATCTCGCCGGGCTGATCAGCAAATACTGGTTCGAGCGCTATGCGCGGCTGCCGGTCGACATCGATGTCGCTTCGGAGTTCCGCTATCGCGAGATGCCGCTGTCGAAGAACGATGCCGCTTTCTTCATCTCGCAATCGGGTGAGACCGCCGACACGCTGGCGTCGCTGCGCTACTGCCGCAAGGCCGGCATGAAGATCGGCGCGGTCGTCAATGTGCGCGAATCGACCATGGCGCGCGAATCCGACGTCATCCTGCCGACGTTGGCCGGCCCGGAGATCGGCGTCGCTTCGACCAAGGCGTTCACCTGCCAGCTTTCCGTGCTGGCCTCGCTGGCGGTGCGGGCGGGCGTGGCGCGCGGAACGATTTCGCAGGAGCAGGAGAAAACGCTGATACGCGAGCTGTCGGAAGCGCCGCGTTATGCGAACCAGGTGCTAAAGCTCGACGGGCAGATCGAAAAGGTCGCGCGCGACCTCTCGCACTACAAGAATGTGCTTTATCTCGGCCGCGACACCAATTTTCCGCTGGCCATGGAAGGTGCGCTGAAGCTCAAGGAGATCTCCTACATCCATGCCGAAGGCTATGCTGCCGGCGAGTTGAAACACGGCCCGATCGCGCTGATCGACGAGAACATGCCCGTCATCGTCATCGCGCCGCATGACCGCATCTTCGAAAAGACCGTGTCGAACATGCAGGAGGTCGCGGCACGCGGCGGCAAGATCATCCTGATCACCGACAGCAAGGGCGCCGCACACGCTACGGTGAAGACGATGGAGACGATCGTTTTGCCGGACGTGCCGGAAATCATCTCGCCGATCATCTACGCGCTGCCGATCCAGATGCTCGCCTACTTCACCGCCGTGTTCATGGGCACGGACGTCGACCAGCCGCGCAACCTAGCGAAATCGGTAACGGTGGAATGATCGGTTTCCAAACGGCTGCCGATAGGGTCCAGCGACAATTTAGTATCAGTTATTGATACATATTTCTTGCACCCTGTCTTGTATCAATGTATGACACAAGACGAGGGCGGAAGCTGATCGTTTCGTTCAAAGGCAAAGCGGTGGAAGCGGTTGCCGAGGGGAAGGCACCGAAAGGTTTTCCACCGGATCTGGTTGCCCGTGGCGAACGTCGTCTTCGAGCGATCGAAAACGCCGCACAATTGAACGACCTTCGATCGCCACCCGGAAATCGCCTTGAAGCCCTGAAAGGGAGCAGAGCTGGGCAGCATTCAATTCGTATCAACGACCAATGGCGTATCTGCTTCAAATGGACCAACGCTGGCGCCGAAGAGGTGGAGATCGTCGACTACCATTGAGCGGGCACTTGCCCTAACCCTTGAGGTCCCTGAACCATGCTCAAGTTCGTACGTCCAATTCACCCCGGAGAGTTCCTGCGCGAGGAATATCTCGTCCCGCTCGGTATGAGTGCCGGTGCGCTGGCGAAGAAGCTCAATCTTCCTCGTACCCGTATCGAACGCATTGCCAAGGAAGAGATCGGCCTGACTCCTGATACCGCGCTTCGCCTCGCCAGGTTCTTCAACACCACGCCGGAATTCTGGATGAATTTTCAGCAGGCTTATGAACTTGAAACCGAGGCGAAGAAACTCGCACCGGAGCTCGAGAAGATCGAACCGCTGGAAGCCGCGGCATAGTTGATCTTTTAAAAACTTCGCCATTCCAAAGCGCCTTGGGGTTCAGTAGTGTCGCGCTGCAAACACACGCTGCGGTGAACCATGTCGGATGCTCTCAAGACCTCAGGCATGACCCGGCTGAGAAACTATTTCCTGACCGGCTTCGTCGTTTGCGCGCCGCTGGCGATTACTGCCTACATTGCCTGGTCGCTGATCGGCTGGGTCGATTCCTGGGTGAAACCCTACATTCCGGTACGCTACAATCCGGACACCTACCTGCCGTTTCCAGTGCCGGGTTTTGGGCTGATCGTTGCCTTGATCCTCATCACCTTCATCGGCTTTATGACCGCCAATATCGTTGGCCGCGCCATCGTCAACTTCGGCGAGCGCCTGCTTGGCCGCATGCCGCTGGTGCGCGGCATCTACCGTTCGCTGAAGCAGATTTTCGAGACCGTGCTGTCGAACAAGGGCGACATGTTCCGCCAGGTCGGGTTGGTCGAATATCCGCGTAAAGGGGTCTGGTCGCTTGTCTTCGTCGCCAGCGAGAAAGAAACCGAGATCAACCAGAAGCTCGACCGGGAAGGCGATCCGCTGATTGCCGTGTTCATGCCGTGTACGCCCAATCCGACGACGGGCTTTTTGATGTATGTGCCGAAATCCGACATCGTGCTGCTCGACATGACGATCGAGGACGGAGCCAAGCTGATCGTTTCGGCCGGCCTGGTGGCGCCGGCAGTCAAAATGGTGACGGTGAACGGCGAGCAGATCCACGGCGCGCTTGCCAATCCTCCGCTCGACACGATGCCTCAGCCGGCACGCAGGAGCCGCACGGCCTCGTCGCGGCCGAACAGATAGAGCAACAGGCGCAGCGCCGTGCCGCGATCGGACTGCAATTCCGGATCGCGCGACAGGATCAGCCGCGCATCGTCCCGAGCGGCCTCGAGCAGGTCGGCATGCGCCTCGATGCGCGCCACCTGGAAGCCCGGCGTGCCGGACTGGCGGGTGCCGAGCAACTCGCCTTCGCCGCGCAGCTTCAGATCCTCTTCGGCGATACGGAAGCCGTCCTCGGTCTCGCGCATTACCGACAAACGGCGTTTTGCCGTCTCGCCGAGCGGATCCTTGTAGAGCAGCACGCACGATGAAGGCTTGTCGCCACGCCCGACCCGGCCGCGCAATTGGTGCAACTGGGTAAGGCCAAAACGCTCGGCATGCTCGATAACCATGATTGTCGCATCAGGCACATCGACGCCGACCTCTATCACTGTGGTGGCGATCAGGATACGGGTGTCACCCTGCTTGAAGGCGCGCATCGCCTCGTCTTTGTCGGTGCCTTTCATGCGGCCGTGCACCAGGCCGATGCGGTCGCCGAACAGCGGCTCCAGCGAGGCAAAACGGTCCTCGGCCGACATCAGCTTGATCTCCTCGGATTCCTCGACCAGCGGACAGATCCAGTAGATTTTCTGGCCATCGGCGACGGCGTCGAGCATGCGTCCGATCAGTTCGTCGAGCCGTTCAAGCGGCAAGGTGACGGTGCGGATCGGCTGGCGGCCGGCCGGCTTTTCCGTCAGCTTCGACACATCCATGTCGCCGAATGCAGTCAGCACCAGCGTCCGCGGTATCGGCGTTGCCGTCATCACCAGCATGTCGGGCGCGTCGCCCTTGGCGGTGATCGCAAGGCGCTGGTGGACACCGAAACGGTGCTGCTCGTCGACGACGGCGAACACGAGGTCACGGAACGTCACCGTTTCCTGGAACAGCGCATGGGTGCCGACGACGATGTCGATGTCACCATTGGCCAGCCCGGTCAGCGTGTCGGCACGCTCGCGGCCCTTTTCGCGACCTGTGAGGACGGCGACACGCAGGCCGGCCCGTTCCGCCAACGGCGCAATCGTTGCCAGATGCTGGCGCGCCAGGATTTCGGTCGGCGCCATCAATGCCGCCTGGCCGCCGGCCTCGACGGCACGCGCCATGGCAAGCAGCGCGACCACCGTCTTGCCGGAGCCGACATCGCCCTGCAAAAGGCGCAGCATGCGTTCGGGGTCACCGAGATCGGCGTTGATTTCGGCAAGCGCCATTTCCTGCGACATGGTCAGCGAATAGGGGAGTGCCACGCGCAGTTGTTCGACTATGCGGCCGTCGCCGACGAGTGGCCGGCCAGATAATCGGCGGACCTTGGCCCGCACCAGCGCCAGCGATACCTGGCCGGCCAAGAACTCGTCATAGGCAAGGCGCCGCCACGCTGCGCCGTCGACAGAGACGTCGATCGGGTCGGCAGGATTGTGGATGCGGTTGAGCGCATCGCTGAAAGCAGGAAAGGCATGGCGGCGCCGGAACTCACCGTCCTGCCATTCGGGCAGCACCGGCAGGCGGGCCAGCGCCTGGCCAATCGCCCGGCGCAGCACCTTGCCAGAGAGCCCGGCGGTCAGCGGATAGACCGGCTCGACCAAGGGAAGGTTTTCCGTGTCGCCGGCAAGTGCGATATGGTCGGGATGAACCATGGTCGGGCGGCCGTTGAACCATTCCATGCGGCCGGAGACGACGACATGCTCGCCTACGGGCATTGCTTTTTCGAGATAGGCGGCATGGGCATGGAAGAAGGTCAGCGCGATCTCGCCGGTGTCGTCATGGGCGTAGACTCGGTACGGGACCGACCTGTTGCCGCGTGGCGGCGGCTGGTGGCGGTCGATGCATACATCGAGTGTGACGATGGCGCCCTCGGCCGAGCCGGCGATGCCGGGCCGGTTGCGGCGGTCGATGACAGTATGCGGCAGCACGAACAAGAGGTCCCCGGCGCGCGCGGCCCGGTCGCCGAGGTCGGCTGCTACGACTTTTTCGATCAGGGCGCCAACTTTTGGCCCGACCCCGACAAGCGAGGTGATCGGGACAAACAGCGGATCGAGGAGGGAGGGACGCATGATGTCAGCTTATGTTGCGGCGACTGTAGCGCAAGGCTGACACCGCCTTCTATCCACGCTATATGCGCCGCCTGGGCAAGGATGTTGCAAGATGACCGGAACGAAACGATCAAGCGAGGGGCTCGATGCCCGCCGCCGCAAGCTTCTGTTTCGTTCGTGGCACCGCGGCATGCGCGAGATGGACCTTATACTCGGCAGCTTCGCCGACGCCGAGATCGGCGCCTTGACCGGCGACGAAATCGACCAATATGAGAGGCTCCTCGACATTCCCGACACCGAATTCCTGCCTCTCGTCACTGGCGAACGCCCGGTTCCGGCGGATATCGACTGTGCCGTCCTGCAAAAAATCCTGGCTTCGCGCCGGGAGATGACCTTCTGAACAACGTGTAGCCATGAGCCTTATCCCTACGATCGGTCTGCCGAAAGGCCGCGCCGGCCAGTTCATCGTCGATGGCGTCGCCGACGGCTACGAAGCCTTTGCGCTGGTGCAGGCTGCGCACGAGATCGCCCCTGACAAGCCGGTGCTGTTCGTGGCGCGCGACGGCCAGCGTCTGCCGGCGATCGTCGAGGCGCTTGCCTTTGCCGCTCCAGGCCTGCCGGTGCTGGAACTGCCGGCCTGGGACTGCCTGCCTTACGACCGCGTCTCGCCCGGCGCCGATGCCGCCGCAAGGCGGCTCGACGCACTGGCCGCAATGATTGCGCTGGCGAAAAAGCCGCACCGCGCCGTCGTCCTCACCACCGCGAATGCGCTGTTGCAACGCATTCCGCCGGCTGAACTCGTCGAGGCGCAGACCTTCCACGCCAAACCCGGCAACCAGATAGACATGAACGTGCTGGTGTCGCGGCTGGAGACTTCCGGCTTCGAGCGAGTGCCGACGGTGCGCGGCATCGGCGAATTTGCGGTGCGCGGCGGCATTCTCGATCTCTTCGCGCCCGGCTGGATGGAGGCACTGCGCCTCGATTTCTTCGGCGATACGCTGGAATCGATCCGCGTCTTCGACACCGCAACCCAGCGCACCATCGGCCAACGCAAATCGATGGCGCTGCAGGCGATGAGCGAGGTGGCGCTGACGCCGGAAACCATCAGCCGCTTCCGCCGCGCCTACATCGAAGCCTTTGGCGCGCCCTCCCGCGACGATGGGCTCTATGCGGCGGTCAGCGAGGGCAGGCGGTTTGCCGGCATGGAGCACTGGCTGCCGTTCTTCTATGAGCGGCTGGAAACCGTCTTCGACTACCTGCCCGATGCGCCTGTGGTTTTCGACCATCTGGCGCATGAGGCACTGGCCGAGCGCCACACTCTGATCCTCGACCACTACGAAGCGCGCAAGAAGCAGGCCGACGGCGCCTTGAAGGACGCGGTGCCCTACAAGCCGGTGCCGCCGGATCTGCTCTATCTGTCGCCCGAGAACCTGATTGCCTCGCTTGGCCCGCGCGAGGCGATAGATTTCACGGCCTTCGACGCGCCCGATGCCGGCGCGAAAAAGGTGTTCCATGCCGGCTCGCGCCACGGCCGCAGCTTCGTCGAGGAACGCGCCGATCCTAACGCCAACGTTTTCGACGTCGTCGTAAAACACATTTCCGACGAGCGCGCTGGACGCCGCCGCGTCATCGTCGCCGGCTGGACTGAGGGTTCGCTCGACCGGCTTGGTCAGATCCTGGCCGAGCATCATCTTGGCAATCTGAAGCCGGTGGCGACGCTTGCAGAAGCCGAAAAGCTTGAGCCGGGGCAGGCGGGACTGGCCGTGCTGCCGCTCGAATCCGGCTTCGAGACAGAGAAACTGGTCGTCGTCGCGGAGCAGGACATTCTCGGCGACCGGCTGATCCGGCGCTCGAAGCGCAAGAAGCGTGCGTCCGACTTCATCGCCGAGGCTTCGGCCTTGTCGTCAGGCGATATCGTCGTCCATGCCGACCATGGCATTGGCCGTTTCATCGGGTTGCGTACCATCGAGGCGGTTGGTGCGCCTCACGATTGCCTCGAGATCCACTATGCCGGCGACGATCGGCTATTCTTGCCGGTGGAAAACATCGAGCTGCTGTCGCGCTATGGCTCGGATTCGGCCGAGGCGACGCTCGACAAGCTTGGCGGTGGCGCCTGGCAATCGCGCAAGGCGCGGCTGAAGAAACGCCTGCTCGACATGGCCGGGCAGCTGATCCGCATTGCCGCCGAGCGGCAGATGCGGGCAGCACCGGCGCTGGTGCCGGCGGAAGGCCTCTATGGCGAGTTTGCAGCGCGTTTTCCCTATGAGGAGACCGATGACCAGCAGACGGCGATCGATTCGGTCATGGATGATCTAGGCGCCGGAAAGCCGATGGACCGGCTGATCTGCGGCGACGTCGGCTTCGGCAAGACCGAAGTTGCACTTCGCGCCGCCTTCATTGGGGCGATGGAAGGCTTTCAGGTGGCCATAGTGGTGCCGACGACATTGTTGTCGCGCCAGCATTTCAAGACTTTCTCGCAGCGCTTCTCCGGCCTGCCGATCCGCGTCGCCCAGGCCTCGCGGCTGGTCGGCGCCAAGGAATTGGCGGAGACCAAGAAGGGCATCGCCGAAGGCCAGATCGATATCGTCGTCGGCACGCATGCACTGCTCGGCTCCTCGATCTCGTTCAAGAATCTTGGTCTGCTGATCATCGATGAGGAGCAGCATTTCGGCGTCAAGCACAAAGAGCGGCTGAAGGATCTCAAGACCGACGTCCACGTTCTGACGCTGTCGGCGACGCCGATCCCGCGAACGCTGCAGCTTGCCTTGACCGGTGTGCGTGAGCTGTCGCTGATCGCCACGCCGCCGGTCGACCGCCTGGCGGTGCGCACCTTCATCTCGCCCTTCGATCCGCTGGTCATCCGCGAGACGCTGCTCAGAGAACGCTACCGCGGCGGCCATTCCTTCTACGTCGTACCGCGCATCAGCGATCTCGCGGAAATCCATGATTTTCTGCGCGAATCTGTACCTGAGCTGAAAGTGGCGGTGGCCCATGGCCAGATGCCGCCCGGCGAGCTCGACGATATCATGAATGCCTTTTATGACGGCCAGTACGACGTGCTTTTGTCGACCACCATCGTCGAATCCGGCCTCGATATACCGACCGCCAACACGCTGATCGTGCATCGCGCCGACATGTTCGGCCTGTCGCAGCTCTATCAGTTGCGTGGCCGCGTCGGCCGTTCGAAGGTGCGCGCCTATGCGCTGTTCACGCTGCCCGCCAACCGCAAGCTAACCGATACAGCCGAGCGTCGGCTGAAAGTGCTGCAGTCGCTCGATACGCTAGGCGCCGGTTTCCAGCTGGCCAGCCACGACCTCGACATCCGCGGCGCCGGCAATCTGCTCGGCGAAGAGCAGTCCGGGCACATCAAGGAGGTTGGCTTCGAGCTCTATCAGCAGATGCTGGAGGAGGCGGTGGCCGAAGTGAAGGATTCCGGCGAGGTGCAGGACGGCGGCTGGTCGCCGCAGATCGCCGTCGGCACGGCGGTAATGATCCCGGAAAGCTATGTCCCGGACCTGCAGCTGAGGCTCGCGCTCTATCGTCGTCTTGGCGATCTCGAAAATACGGAAGAGATCGATGCTTTCGGCGCCGAGCTGATCGACCGGTTCGGGCCGCTGCCGGAAGAGGTTGAACATCTGTTGAAGATCGTCTTCATCAAGGCGCTTTGCCGCAAGGCCAACGTGGAGAAGCTCGACGCCGGGCCGAAAGGCGTCGTCATCCATTTCCGCAAGCGGGAATTCCCCAATCCGGTCGGGCTGGTCAAGCTCATCGGCGAACAGGGCTCGCTGGCCAAGATCCGTCCGGACCAGAGCGTCGTCTTCAGCCGTGACTGGGCGACGCCCGAGAAGCGGCTGGCTGGCTCAGCGGTTGTCATGACGCAGCTGGCGCGGCTGGTGGAGAAGGCGGCGTAGCAGCGCGTCGCTGGTGGTCTGGGCACAGCCGCACCGGCACTTTCGCCGTGCCGTGCTCATTCGCCACGCGACCACTTCCGGTCTAGAATAGGAAATCGGCTTCGTGTATGGAGCCGCGACCCCATGTGGGGCGGATTGGCGGGCGATGGCGTCCGTGTGAAAGAGCGTTAGGTGCTTCGATGACGAAATGGTCGCCGAATTCGTGGAGAGCTAAGCCGATCCAGCAGGTTCCTGCCTATCCGGAACTTGCCGCGCTGAGGAACACGGAAGCCCAGCTTGCCACGTTTCCGCCGTTGGTTTTTGCAGGTGAGGCACGCAAGCTGAAGAAGCAGCTTGCAGCCGTCGCTGCCGGTGACGCATTCCTTCTGCAGGGCGGCGATTGCGCCGAGAGCTTCGCCGAGCATGGCGCCGACAATATCCGCGACTTCTTCCGCGTCTTCTTGCAGATGTCGGTGGTGCTGACCTTCGCCGGCGCACAGCCGGTGGTGAAGGTCGGCCGTGTCGCCGGCCAGTTCGCCAAGCCGCGCTCGTCCGACAATGAGACCAAGGGCGGTGTGACGCTGCCCAGCTATCGCGGCGACATCATCAATGGCATCGAGTTCGATGCCAAGTCGCGCATTCCCGATCCTGCGCGGCAGGAGATGGCGTACCGCCAGTCAGCGGCCACGCTCAACCTTTTGCGTGCCTTCGCCCAAGGTGGCTATGCCAGCCTGGAGAACGTGCATCAATGGATGCTTGGCTTCGTGTCCGACAGCCCGCAGGGCGAGAAATACGAGTCTCTCGCCAACCGCATCACCGAGACGATGGACTTCATGAAGGCCGTCGGCATCACCTCGGAGACCAATTACGCGCTGCGCGAGACCGATTTCTACACCAGCCACGAAGCGTTGCTGCTCGGCTATGAGGAGGCGCTGACCCGCGTCGATTCGACCTCCGGCGACTGGTACGCCACCTCCGGCCACATGATCTGGATCGGCGATCGAACGCGCCAGCCCGACCATGCCCATGTCGAATACTGCCGTGGCATCAAGAACCCGCTCGGCCTGAAATGTGGCCCGTCGCTGACGCCGGATGGCCTCTTGCAGCTCATCGACCTGCTCAATCCGGAGAACGAGCCCGGCCGGCTGACGCTGATCGCGCGTTTCGGTTCCGACAAGGTTGCTGACCACCTGCCGAAGCTGGTGCGCGCGGTGCAGAAGGAAGGCCGCAGCGTGGTGTGGTCGTCCGACCCGATGCATGGCAACACCATCGAGGCCGCCGGCTACAAGACACGGCCGTTCGACCGCATCCTGAAGGAGGTGCAGACCTTCTTCGAGGTGCATCGCGCCGAAGGCACGCATCCGGGCGGCATCCATGTCGAGATGACCGGCAAGAACGTCACGGAATGCACCGGTGGCGCCCGCGCCATCACCGCCGAAGAGCTGCAGGATCGCTACCACACCCATTGCGATCCGCGCCTCAACGCTGACCAGGCGATCGAGTTGGCGTTCCTGGTCTCCGATCTGCTCAAGAAGACCCATCCGGTCCAGCACAAGCAGGCCGTCAACGGCTGATACGATCTGAACTTTGATGTCATTGAAGAAGCGCCGGGCGAAAACCGGCGCTTTTTGTATTCAATCCCGCCGGTGTCGCATTTGCTCGTGCCTAACGCGCGCAAAACTGGAATCCTGCCAGGCGATGGCAATTGCATCGGGAGGCCGACATGGCTGACAGTCACAGCGGATCATGCTTGTGCGGGGCAGTGCGGTTCCAGACACGAGGACCGCTACGCGGTGTCGTCTACTGCCATTGCTCGCAGTGCCGGAAGCAGAGCGGGCATTTTTATGCGGCGACCAATGTTGCCGACCGCGACATCACAATCACCGGCGCGGAGAGCATCACCTGGTACGAGGCTTCTTCGTTCGCCAGACGCGGCTTCTGCAAGACATGCGGCTCTCTGCTGTTCTGGAAGCCGAGCGATGATGGCTATGTTTCGGTCATGGCAGGGCTGTTCGACGCGCCAACCGGGCTTCAAGGAGAATGCCATATCTTCGTCGGCGACAAGGGCGATTATTACGCCATCGATGACGGGCTGCCGCAGTTCGAGAAGTCGACACCGTCGATCAAGGTGGCAGGCGACTGATTTTGAAGAGGTCGCCTTATTCCCTTGGTCCAGCCATTGCGCTAATCCCCTGCCGGTGATTCCGAAGGGTTTTGGCATGCAGCGGCTGATCGACGCTTTTTACAATTCGGTGCGGGCGTTTCGCAAACTGGCCGCCGGCGAGGAGGCTTTCCAGTTGGAGCTGACACTGCTCGTGCTTGCCTTGCCGCTCGGCTGGTTCCTTTCGGAATCGTGGCGCGGCTATGCGTTGCTGATCGGCGCGGTGCTGCTCATGATCATGATCGAGGTGTTGAATACCGGCATCGAGGCGGCATGCGACGCGTTCAGCCGCGAATTCAACATCGATATCCAACTGGCCAAGGATTGCGGTTCGCTGGCGGTGCTGATTTCGGTGGTGATCGCTGCCGGCGTCTGGGGCGTCGCCGTCATCGAGCGGATCCTCGGGGTACCGATCTGAGGTTTCAGACACTACATGCCGTCACTGCATTTCTCGTTTTGACCATGATCTTTTCCGAAAACCGGTACCACTTTTCGGGATCATGGTCTGAGGAGACCGATATGGCCGATACCGCCGGATTTCTGCTGCTCGAACGTGAGGGCCTGCCGGACGATCTTCGCTGGCTGGTTGAAAAATTTCCACGCGAGGTCTGGCAGGCGCATGCCAACATCCACGGCGTGGCCAATATGTGGCTGCAGCGGCACGATATGTTCCGCGAGCTTGGCGGCATGCTCACCAATGGTATCGGCGATTATCGAGAAGGTAGGCTGAACGCGCCGGAATTCGCGCGCTGGTTCGCGCCGCGCCTCAACCATTTCCTCGGCAATCTCGACGGCCACCACAATGTCGAGGACCATCATTATTTCCCGGTCTTCGCCAGGGCCGAGACCCGTCTGAAGCGCGGCTTCGAAATCCTGGATGCCGATCACCACACAATCCATGAGGGACTGGAGCGCAATGGCCAGGCGGCAAATGCCTTCATCCGCACGCTTCAGGAGAGCGAAGACAAACAGCGTTTCGCCGCCGATGCCTATGCTGACGAGAACAGCCGGCTGATCGCCATGTTGACCCGGCATCTTGCCGACGAGGAAGACCTGATCATTCCGCTGATCCTCGAGAAGGGTGATCGTGCGCTCGGCATTGATTGACGATCAGCTTCCCTTGTGGAGTTCCTTCTTGGCGACGATATGGGCCGCGAGCCAGCCGAGGATGGCCACAACGAGGCCGATTGCCAGAGCGATCAGCAACCGCTCGTGGCGGGCCAGCGCCTGGCCGACGATGTGCTCCGCGCCCAGCCCGAAGACATAACCGACAGTGCAGAACAGTGCCGCCCAGACTACCGACGAGATGGCGTTGAGGATGATGAAGCGCGCCGCGGCGATGCCCGACAGCCCGGCCGCGATTCCGCCGACCAGTCGCAGGCCATAGATGTAACGGTTCGACAGCACGAAAATGTTGGGATGAGAGGTGACAAGGCGGTAGGCGTGGCTGAAGCCCGGCCGGGCTCGGAGCCTGATCACGAATTTATGGTCGGCGAAGCTCCGTCCCAAGATGAAGAACAACGTGTCGCCACCGAAGGCGCCGAGCGCGGCTGCGAGAAACGCCTGCCACGGGACGAAGACATGCTGATGCGCAAAAAAACCGCCAAGAATTGCGGCGCTTTCGCCCTCGGCGACGCAGCCCAGAAAAACCGCGACCAATCCATATTGCTCAATGAGACGATGGATGACTTCCGTCATGAAGACGTTCGCTGCTTCGACAGAATGTCGTCGATGCGCTTCACCTGCTCGGCCAGCCGGGCGATCTCGTCTCGCATGCCGATGATCTGGCTGTGGCGCAGTTCGTCGAGCTTTTCGTGTAACGCCATGATCTCGATCTCGGCCTTGAGATTAACCTCATAGTCGTGGGCGGCGTCGATTCGATCGCGCTCCGTCTGGCGGTTCTGCGCCATCATGATCACTGGCGCCTGCAGGGCGGCAACCATGGAAAGCACGAGATTGAGAAAGATGAAGGGATACGGATCGAAGGCGGCGCGCGACAAGAGCCAGACATTGCCTGCCGTCCACAGGATCAGGAAG
Source organism: Mesorhizobium sp. M0698 (assembly GCF_040320455.1). NCBI lineage: Bacteria > Pseudomonadati > Pseudomonadota > Alphaproteobacteria > Hyphomicrobiales > Phyllobacteriaceae > Mesorhizobium > Mesorhizobium sp. M0698. Next base: position 806,702 of record NZ_JAMYPQ010000001.1, read on the forward strand.
CCAATGAATGCCAGGATGAAGGACCACGAGCCGCCGATCCGTGCGATGGTGTCGGCCAGGCGATCTCCAAACGTCTGGTGAAAGGCGACGGCCTTGTTGGTGTCCTTGGAGATCGTGGTGCGCTCGAGCGTAGATTGCAGTACCCGGCTTTCGAGCGCGCTGAGGCCGTCCGGCTTTCGCTTCAGCCAGCGGCTTGCCAGGTCCTCGATCGTTTTGTTCATCGTCGCCTCCGTCGTCAGCGATGAGGTAGAAGCTGCCGGTTCATACGGGAAGTGGTAGATTGACGCGATGGGGTCAGGAAACAATGGTGGATTTTCAGAAAATTCGCGCCCGTGCAGCGAAGCGCAAAGGCGGTGAGGCAGCGCTGACGTCGCTGCTGGGTCCTATGCCCGACAATGCCGCGGTGGCAAAAATTGCGGACGACCGGATCCTGTCGACCATGGCCGAGCGGGTTTTTGCCGCCGGCTTTGTCTGGCGGGTCATCGAGCAGAAATGGCCGGGTTTCGAGGAAGCATTTCTTGGCTTCGAGCCGAGGCGGCTGCTGTTCCAGCCTGACGATTTCTGGCACGATCTCACAGCCGACAAGCGCATCGTCCGCAATCCGCAGAAGATCAAATCCGTACGCGACAACGCAGCCTTCGTCGCGCGCGTGTCGAAGGAGCATGGCAGCTTCGGCAAGTTCCTGGCCAATTGGCCGGCGGATGACCAGGTCGGATTGATGGCCTATCTCGGCAAGCATGGCAGCCGGCTCGGCGGCAATACCGGCCAGTATTTTCTGCGCTGGCTGGAGTGGGACGCCTTCATCGTCTCGGCCGACATGACGGCAGCGCTGCGCGACGCCGGGCTCGACCTCGCGCAGAGCCCGACATCGAAGAAGGACCTGGACAAGATCCAAGTGCAGATAAACGCCTGGGCGGCGGAAACCGGGCTGCCGCGCCGGCACATTTCGCGCATTCTGGCAATGTCGATCGGCGAGAACCATCCGCCGGAAGCCTTGCGCGAATATATGGGCGAATAGGATCGACTGTTTGGTCCAAACGAACGCCATTGCTCGACGAATTTTGCCGCGCTAAACCCACGGGCATGACAGACAAGACCGCTCCAGACATATTGCGCATCGCCGTCGCCCAGCTCAATCCGACGGTCGGCGACGTCGCCGGCAATCTTGCCAAGGCACGCGAGGCGAGGGCGGATGCCGCCCGCCAAGGCGCCGACCTCGTGCTGTTTACCGAGCTTTTCCTTGCCGGCTATCCGCCTGAGGATCTGGTGCTGAAGCCCGCCTTCCTGAAGGCCTGCGAGCGGGCGGCGGAGGATTTCGCCGGCGATACCGCCGACGGCGGCCCGGGTTTCGTCATCGGCACGCCGTTGAAGCGCAAGACCGGCACGCACAATTCGATCATCTTTGCCGATGGCGGCAAGATCCTTGCCGAACGCTACAAGCTCGATCTGCCGAATTACGGTGAGTTCGACGAGAAGCGCGTCTTCCAGGCCGGCCCCGAGATCCAGGGGCCGGTCAATTTCCGCGGCGTGCGCGTGGGAGTGCCGATCTGCGAAGATATCTGGGGCGAGGTTGCCGTCTGCGAGACGCTGGCCGAAAGCGGCGCGGAAATCCTGCTGGTCCCGAACGGCTCGCCCTATTACCGCGGCAAGGTCGACGTCCGCCACCAGATCGTCATCCGCCAGGTCATCGAATGCGGACTGCCGATTATCTATGCCAACCAGCTTGGCGGCCAGGACGAGCTGGTTTTCGATGGCGCATCGTTTGCCATAGGTTCTGACAAGACGCTGGCCTTCCAGATGAGGCAGTTCGAGGAGACGGTCAACGTCACCACCTGGAAGCGAAAGAATGACATCTGGGTCTGCTCTGACGGACCGATGTCGAAAATCCCGGAGAAGGAGGAGGCCGACTACCGCGCCTGCATGTTGGGCCTGCGCGATTACGTCAACAAGAACGGCTTCAAGAATGTCGTGCTCGGCCTTTCCGGCGGCATCGATTCGGCGATCTGCGCGGCACTTGCCGTCGATGCGCTGGGCGAGGAACGGCTGCGCGCCGTGATGATGCCTTACCGCTACACTTCGAAGGACTCGCTGAAGGATGCCGAGGACTGCGCCCGCGCACTCGGCTGCCGCTACGATATCGTGCCGATCTTCGAGCCGGTCGAGGGCTTCCTGCACACGTTGACACAGCTTTTCGAGGGCACCAACGAAGGCATCACCGAGGAAAACCTGCAGAGCCGGGCCCGCGGCACCATCCTGATGGCGATTTCCAACAAATTCGGCTCGATGGTGGTCACCACCGGCAACAAAAGCGAGATGTCGGTCGGCTACGCGACGCTCTATGGCGACATGAATGGCGGCTTCAATCCGATCAAGGACCTCTACAAGATGCAGGTCTATGCGCTGTCGCGCTGGCGCAACGCGCATATGCCGCCGGGTGCGCTCGGTCCGTCCGGCGAGGTGATCCCGAACAACATCATCGACAAGGCGCCCTCGGCGGAACTGCGAGAGAACCAGACGGACCAGGATTCGCTGCCGCCCTATCCGGTGCTCGACGACATATTGGAATGTCTGGTCGAAAACGAGATGGGTGTCGACGACATCGTTGCGCGCGGCCATGACCGGGCGACGGTGACGCGCGTCGAGCACCTGCTTTACGTCGCCGAATACAAGCGCCGGCAGGCGGCACCCGGTGTGAAGATCACCAGGAAGAATTTCGGCCGCGACCGCCGCTATCCCATTACCAACCGGTTCAGGGATGGCGGGTAGGCGATTGGCCTGCGTAACGGTTTAGCCATGGCCAACCTTGAAATCAGCTTTGACCTGTCGCGGATCGACTTCCGGGCGACATCCGACATGTTGAAGGCGAGCTATTGGGGCAGTGGCCGCAGCGATGAACTGCACCGCCGCGCTTTTGCCAACTCACTGTGTGTCGGCGCCTATGTCGGCGGCAATCAGGTCGGCTTCGGCCGGGCGATCACCGACCGTACGGTATTTGCCTATCTCGCCGACATCATTGTCTGGCCCGGGTATCGCGGGCAAGGCATCGGAACCCGGCTTGTCCAGGCGCTTATCGATCATCCGGATTGCAAGACTGTCACGCATTGGAGCCTGTCGACCAACGACGCCCATGCGGTTTACGAGAAGCTCGGCTTCAGGCCTTCCGCCGACGGCCGCTATATGCGCTTCGACCGTATCCCGGCAACCTGAACAGAGGCAGCGCACAACCGCGATTGTTGCAAAATCGTCTCACTGCTTGGACCAGATGCGCTTTTGGCTATCTACTGACTTGGCGCGGCGTTGAGGCGTCTCTATAAACACCTCTCCGCGATTCCCCTTCAGGAGGAACCGAATGCCAGGATTTGACATCGTTATGCGAGGCCGCGAAGCCTAGGTCTTGGTCAGTGCGCCGCGAGATAGCCTCGCGGCAAGGCTGAACCGAGGCAGGTATTTCGCCGCTGCCGGTCGCCGCCCCTCTACAGGGCCGCCAAATACGCCAAACCTCCGCATCTCCGGGCGCCTAACGGCGCCGACGCGGTTTTTCAATTTCTACTTTCGTGGGATCGGGCTCGTTTGCGCCCGAATGACATCATGACTCGTTTTCGAATAGATTTGCGCGCGGGCGCCTTTCGCAGCGTTCTTGGCTTCACGCTCAGCCATTGGCGGCGTCAGCCGTGGCGGCTTGCCGGCATTATGGGCACGTTCCTGCTGTCGACCTTGGCCGACGTGCTGACGCCGCTCTATTCCGGCCGGCTGGTGGATGCCGTCGCCAGCAGTGCTGCGGCCGACGATGTTGCGTGGAACGCGGCGACAGCGGCCTTTTCGATGCTGGTGGCCCTGGCGCTCACCGGTGTCGTGCTGCGCAATCTCGCCTTCATGGCCATTGTCGAGCTGACGTTGAAGATGATGGCGGATATCGCCGCCGACGCCTTCCACCGCGTCCAGCGCTTCTCCACCGACTGGCACGCCAACAGCTTCGCCGGATCGACGGTGCGCAAGATAACGCGCGGCATGTGGGCGCTCGACCTGCTCAACGACACGATCCTGATCGCGCTGCTGCCATCGGTCGTCATGCTCGTCGGCTCGACGCTGCTGCTTGGCTGGTTCTGGCCGCTGATGGGTGCTGTCGTCGCCACCGGTTCGGTTCTGTTCATCGCGGTGACGACGATGCTGTCGCTTGGCTATGTCGCGCCCGCGGCAAGGCTTGCCAATGCGTGGGATACACGGCTCGGCGGCTCGCTGGCCGACGCGGTGAGCTGCAACGCCGTGGTCAAGGGTTTTGGCGCCGAGGAACGCGAGGAGACACGGCTTGCCGAGGTCGTCGCTAAATGGCGCGGCCGCACGCGCCGCACCTGGATGCGCGGCACTGTCAACGGCACCACGCAAGGGACGATGCTGCTGCTTTTGAGGGCAGCGGTCATCGGATTCTCCCTGCTGTTGTGGTCGTGGGGGCAGGCGAGCGCCGGCGATGTCGCCTTCGTGTTGACCTCATTCTTCGTGCTGCAAGGCTATCTGCGCGACATCGGCACACATATCCGCAATCTGCAGCGCTCGATCAACGACATGGAGGAACTGGTCGACTTCCAGTCCGAACCACTCGGCATCGAGGATCGGCCCGGAGCCAAACCGATCCGGATCACCGATGGCCGTATCACCTTCGACAAGGTCACGTTCCATTATGGCAGCCACCGCCTGCCGCTCTATCGCGACTTTTCGGTGGACATCGCGCCGGGCGAACGGGTTGGGCTGGTTGGCCATTCGGGCTCCGGCAAGACGACATTCGTCAAGCTGATCCAGCGCCTCTACGACGTGACTGCGGGCAATATCCTGATCGACGGCCAGGATATTGCCAATGTGGCGCAGGCGTCGCTGCGCGCACAGATCGCGATTGTCCAGCAGGAGCCGATCCTGTTTCACCGGTCGCTGGCCGAAAACATCGCCTATGCCCGGCCGGCCGCCACGCAGGCCAAGATCGAGCACGCGGCGCGATTGGCCAGCGCGCATGACTTCATCGCCAATTTGCCGAAAGGCTATGGCACGCTGGTCGGCGAGCGTGGCGTAAAGCTATCGGGTGGTGAGCGTCAACGCGTTGCAATCGCACGCGCCTTTCTTGCCGATGCGCGCATTCTCATCCTGGATGAGGCAACGTCGAGCCTCGATTCGGAATCGGAGGTGCTGATCCAGCAGGCGATGGAGCGGTTGATGGTCGGCCGCACGACGCTGGTCATTGCCCACCGGCTGTCGACGGTGCGGGCGCTGGACAGGCTTTTGGTGTTCGATCGCGGCCGCATCGTCGAAGAGGGCTCGCATGACCAACTGATCCGGCTGCAAGGCGGCATCTACCGCCGGCTGTTCGAACGCCAGGCGCTTGAACTGACCAAAGGCATGGTGATCTGACGGTTGCGGCGCCGCGCGTCCTGATGGACGCGTGGCGCTGCAGTCTTTTCTTCGCCTTCGTCATGTTCTATGTCTGCCGCCGAGCGCGGGGGCGCGTCTTGTCAACAGCAAAACCATCCGGTACGCCCCGCTCATGACAGTTACCGTCCGTTTCGCCCCGTCACCGACCGGCCGCATCCATATCGGCAATGCGCGCACCGCTCTGTTCAACTGGCTGTTCGCCATCAAGAACAAGGGCCGCTTCATCCAGCGCTTCGACGACACCGACGTTGCCCGTTCGACGCAGGAATTTTCCGACGCCATCCTTTATGACCTGCATTGGCTGGGCATCTTCCCCGACGCCACGGAGTATCAGTCGCGGCGGGTCGAAATCTATGATGCCGCACTGCAGAAGCTGAAGGAGGCGCGCCTCGTCTATGCCTGCTATGAGACGCCCGAAGAGCTCGACCTGAGGCGCAAGGTGCGCCGCACGCGTGGTCTGCCGCCAGTCTATGGCCGCGAGGCGCTGACGCTGGCACCCGAGCAGGTGGCGGAATATGAGGCCGATGGCCGGCGGCCGCACTGGCGCTTTCTGCTGCCCAACTTCAGCAGCGATCCGCTGCAGCCGGAGCGCACCGAAATCCACTGGAACGACCTGGTGCGCGGCGAAGAGACCGTCGACCTCGCCTCGCTTTCAGACCCGGTTCTGCGGCGTGAGGACGGCACCTACCTCTATACATTGCCTTCGGTTGTCGACGACATCGACATGGGCGTCAGCCATGTCATTCGCGGCGACGACCACGTCACCAATACCGGCGTCCAGATAGCCCTGTTCCGAGCACTTGGCGCGGAGCCGCCGGTGTTCGGCCACCACAATCTCCTGACAACGGCATCAGGCGAGGGACTTTCGAAGCGCACCGGCGCGCTGTCCATCCAGAGCCTGCGTGAGAGCGGCATCGAGCCGATGGCGATCGCTTCGCTGGCGGTGCTCGTCGGCACCTCGGAAAACGTCGTGGCGGTGCCAACGATGGCCGAGCTAGCCGAGCGCTTCGATCCGGCTGCAACATCGAAATCCGCCGCCAAATTCGACCCGGACGAGCTCTTCGTGCTCAACCGCACGCTGCTGCATCACATGCCGTTTTCCGAGGCGCGCGACCGGCTGATCGTGCTCGGCATCTCCGGCGAACAGGCCGAGCCTTTCTGGCTGGCGGTGCGCGGCAATCTCGACAGGCTGGCCGATGCGGCGATCTGGTGGCGTACGCTTCGAGACGGTCCAGAGGAGCCGGCGGAGTTTTCCGACGATGACCGCGACTTTCTTCGCCAGGCGTTCGAACTGCTGCCGGAGGAGCCTTGGAACGGCACCGTCTGGAAAAACTGGACCGGCAAGATCCGAGAGGCGAGCGGCCGTAAGGGCAAGGCGCTGTTCATGCCGCTCAGGCTGGCGCTTACGGGACAGCCTTCGGGTCCGGAGCTTGCAGATCTGTTGCCGCTGCTGGGTCGGGAAGGAACGTTGGCCCGACGACCCTGACCTTGCGCTGTTCCGGCGGGGGCAGGGACGTCGGCGAAGGCACGGGCTTGACGGCAAGGCGTCTGATCGCCTCACGATCGAGGCCGTCTTGCGCGTTGGCCAAGGACTCCGGATCGGCGCCCGGATCAGGCCTAGCAACCGGCAGCGGAATGAACGGGGTACTCTCTACATTCGCCTCAGATTGTGCCCGGGTTGGCGGGTTGCCGGCGATGATCTCGAAATTCTGCGCGGCATTGCAGCCGCAGGCCGGCGGCCGCGGCATGTCGGACTGCTTGTAGAGGTAGGCCGTCGGCAGTTCGATATAAGGCCTGCCGGTCACCGAAGACGTCATGGACGCCGAATCGCCATTCATGCCGCGCGTGTAGAAAACCTGCATTTCTGTGCCGGGGCAGCTCGATTCGCAATTCTTCTGGTCGCGCTCGAAATCGCCCAGCGAGGCAGCATTCGACATCGGGAAGAAATAGCCGTCGCAGGTCCGCACACACATGGTGCGGAATTCGCCTCGCGGCTGGCCCAACTCGTCGGCGTTGTTGAGCATGGTGCGAATGTTGCGCGGCTGACTTAGTTCTTCAGCCTGGTCGGGCTCTTCAGGCTGATCGGGCGCACCGGGTTCAGTTGCGTCACTGCCCAAAAGCTGGTCGAGCAGGTTTCGCTTGCCGTTTTCACGGCTGGCTTCGCGGACCGGCGCGGGCGTCCGCGCCGCCCCATCATCGCGGCAGCCATTGGCGTCAAGCAACGTCAATATGCGCGCGCGATCGCGTCGCGAACCACCGCCGGCAAGGTCGGCGCGCTTGGCCTGCAGGGCGTCGAGATTGGCTGCCATGCGATCGATGGTGGCGTCGAGTGCCGCGCATGCATTGGCGTTGCGGCGAGACAGCGAAAAGCCGCAGCCGGCGCTGCTGGCCTGGCTGACGGCCTTTGAAATCTGCTGGCGCTGCCGGACGATTGCGTCGTCATATTTCCTGAGCAAAGCCGGTTTGCCACCGCCACCACGAGAAGCGGCGGCAAGATCGGCTTCAAGCTGGCGGCAGAGGCGCGGAGCGGCCTGCGCCTGAGTGACGGCAATGCCGCACAGTAGCAGGGCGCCGAGCAGCGCGGCGGCCCGCGTCAGCTTCCAACATGCGCCCGTCATCCCTCCGAAACTCCGCCTGCCTGTCGTTCAGAAAGCTACCGCGCTTGCGGTTAACCGTTTGTTTACCATACCGCCGATTCCGGCTTCATCCCAAATCGGATGGCTCGCGCCGGTGCGCGGCTTCGACCACGACCAGCGCTGTCATATCGACCACGCCGCACGACATACTCGGACAGAGCCACGACCGAGACATCCTGGCGATGCACGAAAAAGGCGTATTCGCCCAGAAGAATGCCCGGATCCAGAATGCCCGGAGGCTTGGCATGACCGCGATTACCCGTCGAGCCGCAGTGCAGTTTGGTCTTTTGTGCCTGGCGATGCCGGATGCCATGGCGCAGGAAAAGCCCATCACGCCGGATTGGGGTACCAAATTGGTCGAAGCTGCCCGTGAGCAGATCGGCGTCACCATGCTCTACGATCCGACCTATACACGCCTGGCCTATCCGGGCGGGGACGTTGGGCCCGAGCGGGGTGTGTGCACGGATGTCGTGATCCGTGCCTATCGCCGCGCCTTCGATCTCGACCTGCAAGAATTGGTGCATGAGGATATGCGGGCCAATTTTGCCGCCTATCCGAAGGCTTGGGGCTTGAAGGCGCCCGACCGCAACATCGACCACCGCCGTGTGCCCAACCTTGCGGTCTATTTCGAGCGGCGCGGTGCTGCCTTGCCCGTCAGCCAAGACCCGGCCGACTATCGGCCAGGGGATCTCATCGCCCAGATGCTGCCCGGCAATCTGTCGCATATTGCCATCGTGTCGTCCAATCGCTCCACTTTGGTACCGACAAGAAGACTGGTCATTCACAATATCGGCGGCGGCGCCAGGGAAGAGGACACTTTGTTTGCCTTCAGGCAGACAGGACATTTCCGGTTCAGGCCAATCTGAGAAAGCCCGCGGCTATTCCAGATCGACGATGGCTTGCGCCTTGTGCGCGGCTTCGACCACGGCCAGTGCCGTCATATTGACGACGCCGCGCGACGTCACCGACGGCGTCAATATATGCGCCGGGCTGTCGGTGCCGAGCAGGATCGGGCCGACATGCAGCGCGTCCATCATTGTGCGCAGCGCCGTCAGTGTGATGTTCGCCGAATCGAGATTGGGGAACACCAGCAGATTGGCTTCGCCTTTCAGCCGCGAATGCGGATAGACGCGTTGGCGCAGCTGCTCCGACAGTGCCGAGTCGGCATGCATCTCGCCGTCGCATTGCAGGTCGGGCGCGATGCGCGCCAGGATCGCCGCCGCCTGCCGCATCTTCATGGCGCTTGGCGAATCGCGGGAGCCGAAATCAGAATGCGACAGCAGCGCTGCCTTGGGCTCAATGCCGAAACGCTGAATTTCCTCGGCCGCCAAAACGGTCATTTCCGCAATTTCTTCGGCGGTCGGATCGACGGAGACATGGGTGTCGGTGAGGAAAATGATGCCGCGCTGCGAGATCAGCATCGAAAGCGTCGACAGGTCGCGATCCCTAATGCCGGCGCGCGGTCCGATGATCAGCGTGACGTTGCGCAGATGGCGCTCGAAACGGCCTTCGAGGCCGCAGACCATGGCGTCGGCGTCGCCGCGTTTCAGGGCAAGGGCGGCGATCACCGTATTGTCGGTGCGCACCATGGTGCGCGCCGCTTCCGTCGTCACCCCACGCCGGCCGGCAAGCTCGATCAAGAGATCGACGTAGTGACGGTAACGCGGATCGTCTTCCGGGTTGATCAAGCCGAAATCGACGCCCGGCTTGATGCGCAGCCCGTAGCGCTTCAGCCGCACCTCGATGACATGCGGGCGGCCGATCAGGATCGGTTCGGCAATGCCTTCCTCGAGCACGACCTGCGCGGCGCGAAGCACCCGCTCGTCCTCGCCGTCGGCATAGATGACGCGCTTGGCGCTCGACGTCTTGGCCATCGAGAACACTGGCTTCATGACCAGGCCGGAGCGGAAGACGAAGCGGTTGAGCTTGTCGATATAGGCGGGGAAATCGGTGATCGGCCGGGTCGCGACGCCGGTCTCGCACGCTGCCTTGGCGACAGCAGGGGCAATGCGCAGGATCAGCCGCGGATCGAAGGGCGAGGGGATCAGGAACTCAGGACCGAAGATCGGCGTCTCGCCGGAATAGGCGCGGGCGGCGACATCGGACGGCTCTTCGCGGGCAAGCGCTGCAATCGCTCGCACGGCGGCCATTTTCATCTCTTCGTTGATGGCGCTTGCACCACAATCCAGCGCGCCACGGAAGATGTAGGGAAAACAGAGTACGTTGTTGACTTGGTTGGGGAAATCGGAGCGGCCTGTGCAGATCATCGCGTCGGGCCGTGCTGCCCGCGCCGCTTCCGGCATGATCTCGGGATTGGGGTTGGCCAGCGCGAGGATCAACGGCTTGGGCGCCATGTGGTGGAGCAGTTCCGGTTTCAGTACGCCGGCGGCAGACAGGCCGAGAAACACGTCGGCGCCGGGCAGAACGTCAGCCAGCGTGCGCGCCTCGGTGTCCTTCACATAGGGGTCTTTCCAGCGGTCCATCTCCTCGACACGGCCCTTATGGGCGACCCCGAACCGGTCGGTGACCCAGATGTTTTCGACCCGCGCGCCGAGCGAGACCAGAAGGTTGAGGCACGCAAGCGCCGCAGCGCCGGCGCCTGACGTGACTATCTTGATGTCCGAGATGGACTTGCCGGCGAATTCCAGCCCGTTGAGCACGGCGGCAGCGACGATGATGGCGGTGCCGTGCTGGTCGTCATGGAAGACCGGTATGCCCATGCGCGCTTTCAACTGCTCCTCGACCTCGAAGCATTCGGGCGCCTTGATGTCTTCCAGGTTGATGCCGCCGAAGGTTGGTTCCAGCGCCGAGATCGTCTCGACCATGCGCTCGATGCCCGGTGCGTCGATCTCGATGTCGAAGACATCGATGCCGGCGAACTTCTTGAACAGCACCGCTTTGCCCTCCATCACCGGCTTGGAGGCGAGCGGACCGATATTGCCGAGGCCGAGCACCGCCGAACCGTTAGTGACAACGCCGACCAGATTGGCGCGGGCTGTATAGTCGGCAGCGGTTGCCGGATCGTCGCGGATTTCAAGGCAGGGGGCGGCGACACCCGGCGAATAGGCAAGCGCCAGGTCGCGCTGGTTGCCGAGCGGCTTCGTCGCCTGGATTTCAAGCTTTCCGGGACGGGGGTGCTTATGGAAATAGAGCGCTGCTTCGTCGAGGTCGGATCGGGCCGCCTTCTTGCTTTCGCCTGTCATGACGGCCGCCTCCTCAGTTCAGTCCGTTTGGTGTTTTGAGTCTCTTAGCATGCAGCCGAGCCTTTTCGAGGGGTGATATGTCGCAAGCGCGAGCTTATGGCTTCGCATCGCCCGCCGGCCTGTACGGTCTGCCATTGAAATGTTGGGGCGATAGGCGCGTTGCTGGAGCGAGCTGCGAGCCGAATGTCTGCTTCAGGTGGTTTGCGGACGATTAGGTATTCTTTCGCTAGTTCGCTGTGGGGCTGTTGCTCCTATAAAGTGCACGAAAGAAACTCTTGGAATAGCGATCGTACCAAGCGGCAGCCCACTCGCCGACAAGTCGCTCTGTCGACGACACCCTACGCCGGTAGTCGACTGTTCGGCGGATACCTCCTTCTTCCTCAAGCTCGATGTCCAGGTGAGTAAACTTTGGGGTCGCATCCGAAAACCTGAGATACATGTATGCAAACACCGCGATATGACGTTTACCCATTGATAAGCAACGATTTTCTATCGCCACCACCGCAGACTGGACTGTAGCGAAATCCTCTAGCCTAACCGCTCGTTCTAGACGAACGAAGTCAAGGAACAATCTCCTGTCGGTAATTGCAAGGTTGCCGTCGGCCGTGTCTCGAACCCCGTGCGACAGCAGTTTTTGCGCAACAAAGCGATAAATAGACGCCATTCGCCGGTCTCATTTTCATGTGCGAGGCAGGACATAACATGCGGACTAACCCTAGTCCTTGTGAACTGGGCGCCGTTTTGAGCATAATGTTGCCCTGTTTCGGCTTCCCTGAGGGCGCCTGTTGCCCGCCGTTTCCAGCGGGTATCAAGCCTTGGATTCTGCCACTAAAACGCGCTGACATAGAGGCCGCCGTCCACCGGTATGTTCTGCCCGGTCAGGTAGCCGGCATGGACCGAGCAGAGGAAGGCGCAGATCTGGCCGAATTCCTCCGGCGTGCCGAGTCGCTTGGCCGGAACATTGGCGGCTGCTTGCGCCTTGCGCGCGGCGGCGGCGGCCGGATCTTCGGGCGTGCCGGCCTCGTGTGGGCCGCGCAGCCGGTCGGTGTCGAGCTTGCCGGGCAGCATGTTGTTGATCGTCACATTGCGGTCGATCACTGTCCGTGCGACGCCGGCAAGGAACGAAGTGAGGCCGGCGCGGGCGCCGGACGACAGGTCGAGGCCGGGGATAGGAACATAGACCGACAGCGATGTGATGTTGACGATGCGGCCGAAGCCGCGCGCCGCCATACCGTCGATCACCGCCTGAACCAGTTCGACTGGGGTCACCATGTTCTGGGTGACGCCTTCGAGGATCTTTTCGCGGTCGAGCGCGCGGAAATCGCGAAACGGCGGACCGCCATTGTTGTTGACGAGGATGTCTGGATCGGGGCAGGCGGCAAGCAGCGCCTTCTGGACATCGGGCTTGGATACGTCGCCGACGATCTCGGTCACCTTGACGCCGAATTTCTCGCGCAGTTCAGCGGCGGTTTTGGCCAGCACGTCGGCGTTGCGGCCATTGACCACCAGATCGCAGCCTGCCTCTGCCAGTGCCATGGCGCAGCCGCGTCCCAAGCCTTTGCTCGAAGCGCAGACGATGGCCTTCTTGCCGCGAATGCCGAGGTCCATGGTGATTTTCTCCTCTGATTTCGGCGGCAACCTACCCGTATGGCTGGACCAATCGCAACCGTCATACGGTTGTTGCATGAATCGGGGCATAGGCTCAGGCGAAAGCAACGGTGACAAATGATGTCCGGCGCAGAGCCCCGCACTTTCCGCAGCATGTTCATCTCCGACGTCCATCTCGGATCGAAGGCGGCGAAGGCCGAGTTCCTGATCGATTTCCTGCGCCATCACGATGCCGATATCATCTATCTCGTCGGCGACATCGTCGACGGCTGGCGCTTGAGACGGAGCTGGCATTGGCCGCAGAGCCACAATGACGTCGTCCAGAAGTTGCTGCGCAAGGCGCGCAAGGGCGCCAGTCTCACCTACATCGCCGGAAACCATGACGAGTTCGCGCGCCAGTTCCAGGGCGTTCATTTCGGCGGCATTGTCGTCGCCGACCGCGCCATCCATGAGACCGCCGATGGCAAACGCCTTCTCGTCATCCATGGCGACCAGTTCGACACCGTCGTCCATAATGCGCGCTGGCTGGCCTATCTCGGCGACTACGCCTATGACGCGGCGATGCTGGTCAACCGCGTCATCACGCGCCTGCGCCAGGTGCTCGGCTTGCCTTACTGGTCGTTCTCGTCCTGGGCCAAGGTCAAGGTCAAGAAGGCGGTGAATTTCATCGGCTCGTTCCAGACCGTGCTGACCGAGGAGGCGCGCCGCTCGCATGTCGACGGCGTGATCTGCGGGCACATCCACCATGCCGCGATTGAAAGCTATGAGGACGTGCAATACATCAACACGGGCGACTGGGTGGAGAGCTGCACGGCGGTGGTCGAGCATTTTGACGGCAGGATGGAGATCCTGCACTGGGCGCATGTCCTGCCGGAGACTCCGGTCGGCAGCGAGGTGCTCGTGCCGATCGACATCAAGGGCAGGGCAGTCCAGGCGGCTTGACCAAATCCGGCCGCATCTCGCTTCAATCGGTTAGTCCAGCGGTTTCATCGACTTTTTCGCCGTGTTAAGCAGCGGCAGGTGTGGCGGGCCGACCCGGCTGAATGCCGTGCCGACGGATCGCCTGTCAATGTCCTCGCTGCCGCCGCTTTCGCCCGAACAGCTCGTCAAGCCACGCCATTTCGAACTGCGCATGAGCTTGATCTTCTTTACGCTCTTCGTTCCGCTCGGGACGCATGTGCCGTATTTCCCGCTGTGGCTGCAGGCGAAGGGGGTCGGCGTCATCACCGCCAGCCACGCATTTCTCTACGGTTTCGTGTCGATCTACTGGAAGTCGATCGGCATCAGCGATTCGGTTGTCGGGCTTCTGTGGGGGTGGGGCGTCGTCGCCGAGATATGCATGTTCGTCGTTTTCACCCGCGCTTTCGCCTCCTTCTCGGTCGTCTCGATCATGCTGATTGCCGGGATTGGCGCGATCGTGCGCTGGTTCGCCTTTCCGCTGATCTGGCCGCTTGGGCTTGGCGTTGGCGGGTTTTTCGCGATCCAGACGCTGCACGCGGTGTCGGTGGCGCTGGTGCTGATCGGCCTGCAAAAGATGATCGGTGAGACGGTCGCGGAAGAACGCACCGGAGCGGCGCAAGGCATCGCCTACTTCTCCAATGGCTTCTTCATGGCGGCGGCGACGCTGATTTCCGGTCCTCTTTACGACCGCTTCGGCGCGAATGGCTTCTTTGCGATGATCCCGATCGCCCTGACGGGCCTGGCTCTGATCGGGCTTGCCGCGCGTTCAGCCCCACAGCGTCCGCTCGGGCGGTGACACCAGCGAACCTTGGTAGACGAGACCGGGAACGCGGTCGCGGGCCAGCAGCAGCGGACCGTCGAGGTCGACGAAATCGGCATCCTGCGCCAACAGCACGGCCGGCGCCATCGCAAGCGACGTGCCGACCATACAGCCGACCATGACACCAAGACCCAGTTCGCGGGCGCGGTTGCGAAGCACGAGTGCAGCGGTCAGGCCACCCGATTTGTCGAGCTTGATGTTGACGGCGTCGTAAAGGCCGACAAGCGCTTCAAGGTCCTTCGCCTCGTGCACGCTTTCGTCGGCACAGATCGGTACCGGATGCGCGATGTGGCGAAGAATACGGTCATGTCCCGCCGGCAGCGGCTGTTCGATCAAGGCGATACCGTGCTCGGCGGCAAAGGCGAGGTTTGCGACGATATTGTCGTCATTCCAGCCCTCATTGGCGTCGAGAATGATTCGGCTGTCGGGTGCTGCCGCCGTCACTGCACGGATGCGCGCGATGTCGTTGTCGCCGCCGATCTTGACCTTGAGTAGCGGGCGCTGGGCGTTAGCGCGGGCCTGCGCCGCCATCGCCTCCGGCTCGGCGAGCGACAATGTATACGCCGTCTCAAGCGGTCGTAACGGAACGGTTCGTATCGTATGCGCCACCGGTATTCCGCTGATCTTCGCTTCCAGGTCCCAGAGCGCGCAATCGATGGCGTTGCGTGCCGCGCCGGCAGGCATGGCATCGAGCAGGGCGATGCGGCTGATGCCGTACGCGATCTCACTGCGCATCGCCTCGATCACGTCGCGCACACCCTCCATGGTCTCGCCATAGCGCTTGTAAGGGACGCATTCGCCGCGTCCTGTACGGCCGTTTTCGGTGATGGCGCAGGAAATCACCTCCGCTTCGGTCTTCGAGCCGCGCGAAATGGTAAAGGTCCCGGCTATCGGAAAGCGCTCGGCCTCGACCGAAATGACACGCGCCATATTTTTCTGCTCCAGCTGTGCGACAAGAGGATATCGGCAAATCGACAGGTCGGCCCCGTCAGGCTAAACAGGACGCCATGTTGACCATCCGCAAACGCGACGCAAGCGGCCCTGCCAAGGAGCCCGACCACCAGCCGCGCATCGCGATCGGCGAGGAGGGCGACGTTCTCGGCTGCGCTTTCTCGGGAACCTGGACGACACGTACCGTTGCCCTGGTCGATGCCGAGATGCGTAAGATCGAGAAGCGCGGCGGCTTCAAGACGCTGGCGCTCGACCTTTCACAAATCGAGAAGATGGACACAGCCGGGGCGTGGCTGATCGACCGCCTGGTCAGCAGCTTCGAAAAGAAGGGCGTCGAGATCACGATGCAGGGGCAAAGCGAGATTGCCTCCATCCTGCTCGGCGCCGTCGGTGATGCGGTCCGACGCGAGGCCGAATCAGGTCCGGCAAAGCCGCCCAACTTCATCATTCGCGGGCTCGAGGCGGTTGGCCGGCGCGTTTATGAGATGCGCGACGATTTCCTGGCCGCAATGAATATCCTCGGCGCCACGATACGCGGCTCTCAGATGAAGCTTGGCCGTGGCCATGGCGTCAACATGGCGGCGATCTTCAATCAAATCGATCGCATGGGTGTCGGCGCCATACCGGTAGTCGTGCTGATGTCGGCCATCGTCGGTGCGATCGTTGCCCAGCAAGGCGCTTATCAGCTCAGCTATTTCGGCGCCGACATCTTCGTCGTCGACCTGGTCGGGGTGCTGATCCTGCGCGAGCTCGGCGTGCTGATGACGGCGATCATGATCGCCGGCCGCTCCGGCAGCGCGATCACCGCCGAGATCGGCTCGATGAAGATGCGCGAGGAGGTCGATGCGCTGAAGGTGATCGGTCTTAATCCAATCGGCGTGCTGGTGTTTCCGCGGCTGGTCGCGCTGGTCGTCGCGCTGCCTTGCCTGACGATCATCGCCAACTTTGCCGCGCTGGGCGGCGGCATTTTGGCTGCATGGCTCTACTCCGATATTGCACCGGCAGCGTTCATCGACCGGCTGCGTGTCGCAATCGACCTCAGCACCATTTTTGCCGGCCTGATCAAGGCGCCGTTCATGGCCATGATCATCGGCATAATTGCCTCGGTCGAGGGCATGAAGGTTGGCGGCAGCGCCGAATCGCTTGGCCAGCATGTGACCGCCTCAGTGGTGAAGTCGATCTTCGTGGTTATTATCCTCGACGGGCTTTTCGCCATGTTCTATGCAGCGATCGAGTTCTGACTTGGCGCTGCCGGGCACAAACACGACCAAGGTGGCGGCGAAAGCCAAAGAAGACGAGATCGTGCTGTCGGCGCACGATATCACGGTGTCGTTCGCCGACCAGGTTGTTCTCGACAAATTGTCGCTCGATATCTGGCGCGGGGAGATTCTCGGCTTCGTCGGTGCCTCCGGTGCCGGCAAATCTGTTCTCTTGCGCACCATCCTTGGCTTGACGCGCAAGCAATCGGGAACAATCAAACTGTTCGGCGTTGACGTCGAGAAGGCAACCGAAAGGGAGCGCCTTCGCATCGACATGCGGCTTGGCGTGCTGTTCCAGCATGGTGCGCTTTTTTCGGCGCTGACGGTCCTCGAAAACGTCCAGGTGCCGATGCGCGAATATCTCGATTTGCCGAAGAAGCTGATGGACGAACTTGCCATGCTCAAGGTCGAGCTGGTCGGATTGCCGCCGGATGCGGCGCAGAAATTCCCCTCCGAGCTCTCCGGCGGCATGATCAAGCGTGCTGCGCTGGCGCGCGCTCTGGCGCTCGACCCGGATATCGTCTTCCTCGACGAACCGACGTCCGGGCTCGATCCGATCAGCGCGGCTGAGTTCGACGAATTGGTCGTCAAGCTGCGCGATACGATGGATTTGACCGTGTATATGGTCACGCACGATCTCGACACGCTGTTTACGGCGTGCGACCGCGTGGCGGTGCTCGGCAACAAGAAAGTGCTGGTCGAGGGCACGATCGACGACATGCTCAGGAGCGAGGAACCCTGGGTAAAATCCTATTTCCGCGGAAAACGCGCCCGGCAACTTGATCTTGCGGCGCGCGCATAGCCATAAGTGAGCAATGGAAACCAGGGCCAACTACGTCATTGTCGGCATTTTCACGCTGGCCGCGATCCTCGCGGCTTTCGCTTTCGTCTATTGGACGGCGGCAATCGGCGAAAAGGGTGAGACGACGGTGCTGCGCGTGCGCATTCCAGGCTCCGCTTCGGGGCTCGGCCGTGGCAGCTTCGTGCTGTTCAATGGCGTCAAAGTCGGCGACGTGCGCCGTGTCTATATCGACGTCGACAATCCGACCGCTGCTATCGCCGACACCGAAATAGACCGGAATACGCCTATCACCAAGTCGACGCAGGCCGATATCGGGCTTGCCGGCCTCACCGGCCAGGCCAACATCGAGCTCAAGGGCGCCGACCCCAAAGAGCCAAAACTTCTCGACGAGGCGGAAAAGGAAGGCCGTGTCGCCGAGATCGTTGCCAACCCGTCGGCGGTCACCAACCTGCTGCAGACGGCGCAGAACATCTTCACCCGCGCCGACAAGGTCCTTTCGGAGCTCGAAGGCTTCACCAAGGATGTTCGCGGGCCGCTGACGCAGACCGTCAACAATGTCCAGACCTTCTCCGATGCACTGGCCAGGAATGCGGACGGCGTCGACAAGTTCCTGGCCAGCGTCAGCTCGCTGGCGGACGAACTGAAGGGTGTTTCGGGCAAGCTCGACGGCACCCTGAAGGCGGCGGAAGGGCTACTCAACGCCGTCGACAAGGACCAGATCAAGAGCATCGTCGCCAATGTCGACACGGTCACTTCCAACCTCAAGGAAACCAGCAAGCAGTTCGACGCGGTCATCAAGAACGTGGACACCGCGGTAGGCTCGATCAACGAGTTCGCCCAGAAGACGCAAGGCACGCTGGCCAAGGTCGACGGCGTTCTCGACGGCATCGATCCGGCTGAAGTTCGCACCGCGCTGGCCAATATCCAGAAGGCCAGCGAAAACGCCAATGAAGCTGCCGCCGACATCGCCAAGGTGACCAACAAGTTCGCCAACCGGGCCGACGACATCGACGAAACCATCAAAGACGCGCACCAGCTCGCAGGACGCCTCAACGATGCCTCGGTGCGAGTCGACGGTATCCTTGCCAAGGTCGACAAACTGCTCGGCTCCGGTCAGGCCGACGGCGTCATGGCCGATGCCAGGGCGACGCTCAAATCGTTCAAGCAGGTCGCCGACACGCTGAACGCCCGCCTCGGCACCATCACCGACAATCTGGCGCGGTTCTCGGGACAGGGGCTGCAAAACGTCGAATCGCTGGTCCAGGACAGCCGTCGTTCGATCAACCGCATCGAAGAGGCGGTGACCGACCTCAGCCGCAATCCACAGCGGATCCTGTCCGGCGGCGAGGGTGAGGTCCGGCAGTTTGACGGCAGGGTGCGCCGTTGACTTCGGCCTGCGCCCACCGCAAGAACATAGCTTGCGGATGCGCGTTGTTTCCACGATCCGGGGGGGATCGCGTTTGAAGTCGATCAGTTCAGGCAGCGTCAGATCGAGTGGGTTCAAGACCGGAGCGGCACTGCTGGCGCTTTCGCTCGCCGGCTGCGCGGCGCTGGGCGGCAAGCCGGCGCCGCTGGATACGTTTGAGCTTTCGGCGCCGTCGCTGGAAGCGCGTGCCCACAGCCGTCGCCAGATACTCATCGCTCAGCCATCGGCGCTCAAGGCGCTGGACAGCCAGAACATCGTCATTAAGCCATCGCCGCGATCGATCCAGTATCTCAAGGGCGCGCAATGGGCCGACCGGCTGCCGATGATCGTACAGGCGCGGCTGGCAGAGACGTTCCAGCGCTCGGGCAGCTTCACCGGCGTCGGCAAGCCAGGCGAGGGGCTGGCGATCGACTATCAGGTGATCGTCGAGATCCGCTCGTTCGAGGTGCGTGTCGACGGTGGCGAACATGCCGAGGTCGAGCTGTTCGTGCGCCTGTTGAACGATCGCAACGGTGAAGTGCGCGCTTCGAAGACGTTTAGCGCAATCGCGCCCGTTTCGGGCAATGGCAACCAGGCCTATGTCGGCGCGCTCGATGCCGCGTTCGGCGATGCGGCAGGGCAAATCGTCCGCTGGACGGACACCGTGATCTGACACAGCCGGAACTGCCGGCACGGCACTCTACAGCGCCAATGGAATTCAGTACGGCATGAAAAAGGCGGGAAATCCCGCCTTTTCGTTTGTTCTCTGTCGCCCGCTTAGTGCAGGCGGCCGCTGGCGTGGGCCAGCATGGTGTAGACCTTGCCGGTGTCCGACGTCAGGTAGGTCTGCGCCATGATGTTGTCGCGGTCGTTGCGCGACACGTCCTTGAGCAGCTTTTCGAAATCGTCGCAGTAACGATCGACAGCAGCGCGGAACTCCGCCTCTGACTGATATTTGCGGCGGATCTCGTCGAACGTCTGCTGGCCCTTCAGCGTGTAAAGTCGGCGTGTGAAGACGTCACGCTCGCCACGCCGGTAGCGGTTCCACAACTCGATCGACGCATCGTGATCGATGGCGCGTGCGATATCGACCGAGAGCGAGTTCAGCGATTCCACGACATGAAGCGGCGAACGCGCAGCGGGAGCCGGGCGCGGCGCTTCGGCAGGCGCTGCCGGCTTGGCGTCGTCTTCGCGTGATGCACCGGTCAGGAGGTCACGCACCCAACCGCCCTGCGGCGTGCGGCCGTTGGGGTCGCGCTGGCGCGGCGCTTGGTCTGCGGGACGTTCGAGGTCGAGCGTGCCGCGCAGCGCCGTCTCGCCCGAAGGCGCCTGCGGTGCACGGCGCTGTTCGGGAGCCGGAGCCGGGCGACGTGGCGGTTCGGCGGGGCGTGCGGCAGGCGCTTGCGGCGCCGGACGCAGGTTGCGCTGTTCCGAACTGTCGGCGCTGCGGCCAGATTTCGCAACGATTTCAGAAAGTTCCTTCAGCGCGTTGATCTGCTCTGAAACGGCACGGCGGATAGCCGTGGTTGATTCCTTTGCCTCTTCCGGCATCTCGATGACGCCTTTCTTAAGCTCGGCCCGGGTGAGGTCGAGCTCGCTCTTGATCGAGCCGGCGGTACGCCGCATCTCCTCGGTCGCATCGGCAAAGCGCTTGGTTGCCGAATCGACCACTTCGGAAATCGCGGTACGGATCTTGTCGGCGGATTCCAGCGTCTTGCCTTCGGCGTTCTGCAGCGTCTGGCCGACCAGATTCTCGAACGAGCGCATGACCCTTTCGAGATCTTCCGACTTCTTGACAAGGCCGACGGCAAGGTCCTCCAGCGACGATTGCCTTTCGAGTGTGTGCTCAAGATTGCTCTGGGCCGAGCTCAACAGGTCCGAGGCACTGGAAAGCAACCGGCTGTGCTCGTCGAACTTGGTGGCGATTGAAGCAACCTCGCGCAAGGTCGACGACGACAGCTCGGTGAGCCGCGTCGTGTTCGAATCGACCAGGCGCGCCGAGCTGGCGAAGGTCTGCGCGGTCTTTTCGGTAGTCGCTGCGAAGCTTTGCGTGCTGCCGGTCAGGCGTTCGTCGACCTGGCCGAGATTGGCCGCCGCCTGCTCGATCAACTGACCGAGCTGCGAGCTGGAGGTGGTCATGCGGCCGATGAGGTCGGCAACGCTGTCGGCAAGCGTCGAGCGCGCGCCTTCGACGGCCGACAGCGTTTCGGCCGTGCGGCTGGCGAGGGCGTCGACGAGGGCGGCGTTTTGAGTGCGCAGCTTCTCGGTCGCACGTTCGGTGACCTCTTCCATGCTCTTTTGCAGCTCGGAGCCGCCCTGGGCGAAGCGCTCGACCAGAGGCCGTGCCGTCTCGTCCAGGATTTTCGATATTTCGGCCGAACGTGCCGCAAGCATCGTATTGAGCTCGCGAGTATTGGCACCGATGGACTTTGCAGCGTCATTGGTGCTCTGGCCGATATGCTGGCCGACCGCGGTGAAGGTTTCGGCGATCGAGTTGGCGCGCGAGACCAACTGCGCCTCGGCATTCGAGACCTGTTCATTGAGCTTTTGGCCCATTGTCTCGGCGGAGTAGGCGAGGCGGTTCTCGACGCTGGCGACCTGCTCCTCGACGCGGGCCGCAGTGGCAGCAGCACTCGATGCCAGGCGTTCGTCGGCACCGGCAAGCAGTTGCTCGATTTCACGGGCATGGACGGCGAGTTCCTGGCCAGTCTGCCTGGCGCGTTCGGCAACCCGCTGCTCGGTGCTGGTGAAGGCACCGACAATGGTGTCGGCATGTTCGCCGATTGCGGTGCTGCTGTCGGCAATGCGGGACACCAGACGATGATCCGCCTCCTCGAAGATGCGGCCGATCTCGGACGCACGGGCCGAAAGTGCTTCGGAGCCTTCGGCAATGCGCGAAATAAGTTGCTGGTCGGCGGCATCGAAAATGCGGCCGAGATCCGACGCACGTGCCGCGAGAGCTTCGGCGGATTCGCCGATGCGCACGCCCAGCCGCTCGTCGGCTGTTTCGAAATTGCGCAGGATGTCGCCGGCACGTGCAGCCAGCGACTGGGCCGTTTCGATGGCGCGAGAGACCAGCCTGTGGTCCGCCACGTCGAAGGTGCCGGCAATCTCACTTGCTCTGGCTGCCAGCTGATCGGCCGTCTCCTGGGCACGCGCGAACAAGGTGTTCGACGTGTCGTCGGCGCGGGCAATCAGTGCGCTCGACGTATCCTCGGCGCGGGCGGCGAGGCGACGATCCGCCTCTTCAAAGGTGCGGGCGATGTCCTCCGCCCTGGCGAGCAGGGCGGCCGAGGTCTGCTCGGCGCGCTCGGCGATCTTGCGGTCGGCATCGCTGAATGCCGCGCCCGCCTGCTCATGCAGCGCGCTGGTAACTTCCATGACCTTCTCGCGCAGCGCGCCGGCGACGAAGACCGCGCTTCTTTCGAGCACACTGCGCACGTTGTCGACACCCGTCGACAGCGCCCGCTCCATTGTGCTGGCGCGCTCTTCAATGATGCCTGTCTGCCGGCTGAACGCCTGCTCGATCTTTTCTACGTCCGCAGCGATCGCATCGGAGATGTCGGTGCTCCTGGCGGCGATCTGGTCGATATGGCCGGACAGCGAACGGTCGACATCCTTGCGCGTTTCGGCGAGCCTGGAGA
Source organism: Mesorhizobium sp. M0698 (assembly GCF_040320455.1). NCBI lineage: Bacteria > Pseudomonadati > Pseudomonadota > Alphaproteobacteria > Hyphomicrobiales > Phyllobacteriaceae > Mesorhizobium > Mesorhizobium sp. M0698. The sequence continues at coordinate 829,405 of NZ_JAMYPQ010000001.1, forward strand.
GATCGTCCTGCAATGCGCGGGTCAGCATGTCGCGGCCCTCGCTCAGCTTGCCGACATGACCGGCGACGATCTCGTCGACTTCGCTGCGGCTCATTGCAAGCCTCTCCAGATCGGCTTCCAACGCGCGCCTGAGGATGTCGCGGCCTTCCGCCAGTTTCTCAACCTGGCCGGCAACCAGCCCATCGATGCTCGAGCGGCTTTCCGCCAGCTTGGCGAGATCGTCCTCGAGCGCCTTCGACAGGGTCGAGCGGTCCTGGACGAGCTTCTCTGCGTGGGTTGCGACAAGGCTGTTCACGTTGCCGAGATCGGCTTCCAGCGCACGCGAAAACTGCGCGCGATTATCGGTCAATAGCTGCGACTGATCGGCGATGGCGCCCCTGATCGTGCTGAGATCGGCCTCCAAGGCGCGCTTGAGGATGTCGCGACCTTCGGCCAGCTTCTCGACCTGGCCGGAAACCAGTCCGTCGATGCTCGAGCGGCTTTCGGCCAGCTTGGTAAGATCGTCTTCCAGCGCGCGCTTGAGGATGTCGCGACCCTCGGCCAGCTTCTCGACCTGGCCTGCGACCAGCCCGTCGATGCTCGACCGGCTCTCTGCCAGCCTGGCAAGATCGTCCTCGAGCGCCTTTGACAGGGCCGAACGGTCCTCGGCGAGCTTGTTCATATGTTCGGAGACGACGCCCCGCACGGTCTCGAGATCGGTCTCTAGTGCCCGCGACAGCTGACCACGATCCTCGGCCAGCTTCTCGGATTGGCCGGCGATGACATCCTTGACAGTGCTCAGATCGGCTTCGAGCGCACGCTTGAGGATGTCGCGGCCCTCTGCAAGCTTTTCGACCTGGCCGGCAACCATCACATCGATGCTCGAGCGGCTTTCGGCCAACTTGACGAGATCGTCTTCGAGCGCCTTCGAAAGGGTCGAACGGTCTTCGGCGAGCTTGTCCATGTGATCGGAGACAACGCCCCGCACAGCCTCCAGGTCGCTCTCCAGTGCCCGCGACAACTGGCCACGGTCTTCCGCCAGCTTTTCAGACTGGCTGGCGATGACGCCCTTGATCGCGTTCAGGTCCGATTCAAGCGCGCGCTTGAGGATGTCGCGGCCTTCGGCCAGCTTCTCGACCTGGCCGGCAACCAGCCCATCGATGCTCGACCGGCTTTCGGCCAGCTTGGCAAGATCGTCTTCAAGCGTCTTCGAAAGCAGGCTGCGGTCATCGGCGAGCCTGCCAGAATGATCGGCGATCAGGCTCCTGATGTCGGACAGGTCGTTATCGAGTGACTGGGAAAGCCCGCTGCGGTCTTGCGCCAATTTCGCCGAATGAGCCTCGATGAGGCCATTGATGCCGGCGATGTCGGCTTCCAACGCACTGGCGAGTATGGCGCGACCCTCGGCGATCTTTTCGACTTGACCGGCGACGAGGCCGTCTATGCCGGCGCGACTCTCTGCCAGCTTACCGAGGTCGGCCTCGAGCGCGCGCGAAAGAATGCTGCGGCCTTCAGCGAGCTTGCCGACGTGTCCGGCAACCATTTCATCAATTATCGTGCGGGCTTGCACGAGTTTTCCAGAGTCTTCGTTCAAGGCCTGGGCAAGCCTGTTGCGACCCTCTTCAAGGCTTTCGAGATGGCTGCCCAGCGAAGCGTCGATCGCTGCGCGCGATTCGTTGACCTTGCGCAGGTCCTCTTCAAGGGCGCGCGAGATCAGGCCGCGGCCTTCGGCTAGCTTCTGCACCTGGTTGGCCACCGCTGCGTCGATTTCGGCGCGACCTTCGGCGAACTTCGCCAGATCGGCCTGCATTGCCGCCGCCATCCGGTCGCGGCTTTCGGAAAGCTTGCGGCTGTGGTTCTCGACGGCTTCCTCGATGCCGGCGCGAGCATCGGCAAGCCGCTGGATGTCCGTATCGAACGAACGCGATACGACATGGCGCGCCGCTTCCATGCGCCCGGCGAAATCGCCGGCGCGGGCTTCAAGCATGGTCGAGGTCGATGAAATGATGTCGGCCATGTCGGCGCCGATCTGGGTCTTGCCCTGATCGATCATCGCCGACAGCGTCTCCCTGCTATCCTGGAAGGTGTGGGCGATTTCGCGCGCGCGCTCGACCAGCGTCTCGTTGATCTGGCGTGCGCGAGCCTCCAGCGCGGCGTTGAGCTTCTGCGTGCCGGTGTCGAGCGCCTCGGCGCGGGTCTGGAACTCGCTGATCAGCGCCTGGCCACGTTCAGCAAGCGTCCGCTCGATGCCGTTGAGGCTGGCTTCGAATTCCGAATTGAGTGTGCGGGCGGCACCGCCGAGCAGCGACACCATGCCGCTCGTGCGGTCGTCGAGCAGGTCGGTCAGCGACCGCGTCAGGCCATCGGTGGTGTCCGTCAGCTTGGCGATCCGGGTGTCGAGCAGGCTGGCGAAGGCCTCGCCCGACGTCGACAGCCGATCGGTGATCGATTCGAGCCGGCCTTCCACCGAATCGAAGATCGACATCGAGCTTCCGTTGATCCTATCGATCAGCGTGTCGCCGGATTCGTTGATCGTCATCGACAGCTTGGTCGAGGCGTTGAGAATGCTGTCGCGAATGATATCGCTGGCGGCGTTGATCTCGTCTTTCAGTGTCTCGTGGGCGCCGGTGATCGAGGCGCGCACGCGCTCGGCATGGGTGACGACCGCTTCGCGCTCGCTGCCCAGCCCGTCGACCAGCGAGCGGATGCGGGACTCGTTCTCTGAATAGGAGCGCTCGATCTGGTTCACCTCGCTGTGGACCAGCGTTTCGAGCTCGACGGCACGCGCAAGCGTGCGTTCGATGCCTTCGCCCATGGCTGCCACCTCGCGGCGAACCGCTTGGCCGATCATCATGACGCGATCCTGGGCAAGATTTTCCGGCTCGGCCAGACGGAAGGCCACCTCGGTCATCGACTGCGCGGCAAGGCGCATCTCCTGAGCGCGGCGAATCATCACTGCGAATGCCCAGAACAGGATGACGGGCACGATTGCCGCGACCGCCAGGCCGATCAGCTCCGGACGGGCGAAAAACTGATCGAAGGTGCGGATGTTCCAGATGCCAGGTCCGAACAACAGGTTCGCAAGGCCGCCAGCGCCGGCGATCCAGGCCAGCGAAACGAAAGCCACGACCCAGTAGATCGTGTTCGAGGCGCGCCGATTGAGGGTGTGCAGGAGCGTCTTATAGTCTTTTTGACGATCGTCGTTGGCCGGCGAGAAAGCTGCCGGCTGCGAGCCATTGCGCGTTGCGACAGGACGCAACTCAGCCGGCTTGGCCTTTGGCGCGGGTTTTGCGATCTGGCTTTGATTGGCGGCAGGTGCCGCGTTCTGGGTCTGGTCCGGGGCAGGCGCTTCGTTCTGGCTGCGACCTTCGCGCGCCAACTCGTCGGCGGCTTGCGATATTTGCGCTTCGAGATCTTCCATGGATGCAGCCATGTCGAAGTCGCCGCCGGCATCGCCGCTCAGATCGATATCAAGTGCCTTTTCAAGTTCCCTGGCTACGTCGCTGTCGAGCGTTCTTGTCGTCGTTGGTTTCTTCGCCATGCCTTCGCTACCCTGTACAAGCTGCCGCGGGACTTATGGTTCTGCTTATTGATTCTGCCTAGCGTGTCCCGCGCAGGAGGCTGAAAATGGACCTGTCGTATCGTAATGACACAGCCGGGTAAAGAAAACATGCATTCCGCCCGATACGTAAAACTTTAAATATAAGGTTAACACAGCCGTGATTCCGGCGCCGTTATCGCGACATTTTTCCGGGCCAATCATTAACCCGTTGTCCACCGGATACGCCTAGTTTTTGCGGCGGTCGAAGAACGGAGTCTCAAAGTGATACGTGGCGAAAACGGCATTGCCTTCTCGATGCCCGGCGGCGACGTGTCGGGGACAGCCGGGGCGCGGCCGATCGACCTGGCGCATCTTGCGCGCCAGACGATGGGCGATCGGAGCCTCGAGCAGGAGGTGCTGGCTCTGTTCGTGCAGCAGGCGCTGTCGGTGCGCGACAAGATCGTCGATGCGGATGTCAGGCAGCGGCTGCTATTGGCACACGGGCTCAAAGGCTCGGCGCGCGGGGTCGGCGCCTTCGCCATTGCCGATTGCGCCAGCGCGATCGAATGCCGGCCCGAAGACGCCAGCACGCTGAAGCGGCTTGGCTCGCTGATCGAAGAAGTGCGCGACTTCGTCGCCGCCATCAGCCGATAGGACTTATCCCAAAGACGCCACGCACGGGCGCTTTCGCGCCGCAGTTGACTTGTCCGGCAGAGTGATTATGTCGGCTCAGACTCCCTTCAGGTGACAAATGACCAAGCTGACCTTCATCGCCCATGACGGCACGCATTTTGACGTGGATGCCGAAAACGGCTCGACCGTCATGGAAAATGCGATCCGCAATGCGGTGCCGGGAATAGAAGCGGAATGCGGCGGCGCCTGCGCCTGCGCGACCTGCCATGTTTATGTCGACGAAGCCTGGACGGCGGAGGTCGGCGAGCCGGAAGCCATGGAAGAGGACATGCTGGATTTCGCCTACGAGGTCCAGCCGAACTCGCGGCTGTCATGCCAGATCAAGGTGCGCGACGCCCTCGACGGGCTGGTCGTGCGCGTGCCGGCCCGCCAGGGCTGAAGCCGATTTTTGCGGCTGCCGCTTGGCAGCGGACCAATGGTCATGCAGTGTCGCGCCGTTTTCCCATAGAGGCGCATGCTTCATGACCGCTATCACCAAGACGGACGTACTCATTGTCGGGGCAGGGCCTGTCGGCCTGTTTGCCGTATTCGAGCTCGGCCTCTTCGACATGAAGTGCCATCTGATCGACATACTCGACCGGCCCGGCGGGCAATGCGCCGAACTCTACCCGGAAAAGCCGATCTACGACATTCCGGCTTGGCCCTCGATCTCGGCGCAAGGCCTGGTCGACAAGCTGCTTGAGCAGATCGCGCCGTTCAAGCCCGAATTCACCTATAGCCGCATGGTTTCGAGCCTGGAAAGATTGGAGGACGGCAGCTTCCGCGTCATTACCGACGAAAACGAGGTGTTCGAAGCCAAAATTGTGGTGATTGCCGCCGGCGGCGGTTCGTTCCAGCCGAAGCGCCCGCCGATTCCAGGCATCGAACCCTATGAAGGCAAGAGCGTGTTCTACTCGGTGCGCCGGATGGAGGACTTTCGCGGCCACGACCTCGTCATCGTCGGCGGCGGCGATTCGGCGCTCGACTGGACGCTGAACCTGCAGCCGGTTGCCAAGAGCGTGACGCTGGTGCACCGGCGGCCCGAATTCCGTGCAGCGCCCGACAGCGTCAACAAGATGTATGCCATGCAGGAGATGAAGCAGCTGGAATTCCAGGTCGGACAGGTGACTGGCCTGACCGGCAGCGACGGCCAGCTAGTCTCGGCCACGATCAAGGGGCCGGAGGGCGATGTCGAAGTGCCGTGCACGCGGATGCTGCCGTTCTTCGGCCTGACGATGAAGCTCGGCCCAATCGCCGAATGGGGCCTCAACCTCCACGAGAACCTGATCCCGGTCGACACCGAAAAATTCCAGACGTCGGTGCCCGGCATCTTCGCCGTCGGCGACATCAACTGGTACCCCGGCAAGCTGAAGCTGATCCTGTCGGGCTTCCACGAGGTCGCCTTGATGGCGCAAGCGGCCAAGCGCATCGTCAGCCCCGGCGAGCGCATCGTTTTTCAGTATACGACCTCGTCAACCAGTCTGCAGAAGAAGCTCGGCGTGGTCGACTGAACCTCGCCATATTTTCGTCGGGCCGGTCTACTCCGCCAGGGCTGGAGCCACAGCCTCGGCATGGCCGCGAAGCGTTTTCTCCGGCATCAGCCAGAGCGTGATGAGCGACAACAGCAAGATCGCGGCCGCGGCAAGAAAGATCATCACGAACGGCATGGCCGAGGCGATATGGCCAGCCGGCTGCGTGCCTTCGCTGGCCAGCGGCAGCCCGTAACCAAGGGCGACGGCACCCAGCATAGCGACGCCAAGCGCGCTGCCCAGCGAGCGCAGGAAGGTGAGAACGCCGGTCGCTACGCCAAGGTGCATGCGATCGACGGCGTTCTGGACCGAGACGGTGGCAACCGGAAAGGTCGTGCCTGTACCCAGGCCTACGCAGGTCGTCAACACCTCGACGAGCAAAAGTGAGGCATGCCCGGCGACCAGGCTGAGCACGCCGAGGCACAGGATCGAGAAAACAGTTCCGATCATGGCAATGCGCTTATAGTGGAAAAAGCGCGGGATCATTCGCGCGCTGAATGTCGCACCGGCCACCGTGCCGAGCATCAGCCCAAGCAACGCGGTGCCCGATTGACTGACCGACAGGCCGACGACCGATTGCAGGTAGACCGGCAGATAGACCGACAAGCCGACACTGGCGGCCTGCAGCAGGAACATCGACAATGTGCCGGCGAGAACGATCGGATTGCCGAGCACTTCGAGCGAGATCAGCGGTTCGGCCGCGCGCATGAGCCGCAGCGCGAACGCGCTCCAGAACACCGCCGAGCAGGCGAGCAGTCCAAGGATTTCAGGCGACAGCCACGGATACTCGCTGCCGCCCCAGTTCAAGGCAAGCAGCAGCAGCGAGGTGGCCGCGACCAGAAGCAGCGCGCCGAGGCCGTCGATGCGGTGATGTTTTGCGGCGATCGGCAGCTTCTTGAGCGGGTTGTTGATGATCGCCATGGCCAGCAGGCCGAGCGGAATGTTGATCCAGAAGATCAGCGACCAATGCAGATGTTCGGCGAAGGTGCCGCCGAGCAGCGGCCCGGCGATGCTGGCGACGGCCCATGTGCCCGAGATCCAGGCGGCGTATCGGGCCCGCTCGCGCGGCGGCACGAGGTCGCCGATCACGGTCTGCGTCAGGGCGAACAGGCCGCCGCCACCGGCGCCCTGGATCGCCCGGCCGACAACCAGGACCAGCATGTTAGGGGCCGTGGCGCTGACCAGCGAGCCGGCGAGAAAGATCAGGATTGCAGCATAGACGGTCGGCCGGCGACCATAAATATCGGAGATCTTGCCGTAGAGCGGCGCCACGGCGGTCGCGGTCAGAAGATAGCCGGTCACGATCCATGGCAGATATTCGGCATGCCCGAGCAGACGTGCCATCGTCGGCATCGCCGGCGCGACGATGGTCTGGTCGAGCGCCGCCAGCAGCATCGACAAAAGCACGCCGCCGATGATGGCGTTTTTCTCGGTTTCGGTCAGCGGCGCGCTGGTTTCCACCATCGTTTGCTTGTCGACAGCCTGGTCCATATCCGTTCATCCATTATGCCTGCGTGCACGTCCGCGACGGGCTGGGAAGCATCTAGTACGCCGATTGGCGTTTGCCGGAGGCTGATCCCTGCGAACCTGGCATATGTCGTTCGCTATAGGCCGATTTCGACAGCGGCTCGAAAGTTTTCCGAAGCTGGCACTATGTTTCGGCAAAATTGGCTTTGTCCGACGACGCGGAGTTCAGCCGGGAGCGAGTCGGCCGTTCTCAATGCGCTCGATGCGATAGTGCAAAAGCCGCAGGATGCGGCTTTGGAAATTGGCGCTTTCGACACGATCGAAGCGCATCTGGTCCTGGTCGTGTTTGGCAAGCATGGCCGCAGTGATTTTTGCGGCCTTGGCCTTTGCCAGTTCGCAGGTCTTTTCCGGGTAGCTCGCCTTCAAGGCGTCTTCTAGTTCGCGGCCGTGGTTCTTGGCAATCTCGACGTGGCGTTCCTCATGGCGCTTGATGTCGGCGGACAACGTATCCCAGAACAGCCTGACGCCGGCATCGGCTTTGCGCGGGCGGCGCCACTCAGGAAGGATGACCTTGACCTTGACGGTGACGACAGCGTCGGCAATCCAGCACGAGCCCGGCTTTTGCGCATAGCTGACGCGGGTGGTGAACGCCATCTGGGTAGCGCCTGGATGCCGCGACCCGGTGCTTTTCACCTGAGGCCCGAGTTTCGACAGCTGGGTCTCGATGTCGTCGAGCGTCCTGCCGCCGATCGGGAAATAACTATATGTCTTGACGAGAGTTGCAGCGCCGGCCGGGAATGCGGTCAGGGCGAGCATCAGGGCGCAAAGGAGGGATCGTTTCATCGTGTTGCCTCTTTGCCCACCTTGCTTTACCGCCGTCTCCGGCGCAACGGAATTGATCCCTGGCCACGCCGCGGGATCGAACATGGTTGATGGGCAATGATGACAGGGCGATGGCAGTTGGCGCACGGACGCCATCTCGACATTGGCGGCAAGGCCGTGGTCGTCGGCATCCTCAACATCACGCCGGACAGTTTTTCCGACGGCGGCCTGTTCGATGCGCCGGAAAAAGCAGTGGCCCAGGCGCGCCGCATGGTCGAGGAGGGGGCCTCCGTCATCGACATCGGCGGAGAATCGACACGTCCCGGGGCGTCTGCGGTCTCCGCAAAGGAAGAGCAGGCTCGCATATTGCCGGTCATCGAGGCGCTCGCGACGTCTGGCGGAACGCTGATCTCGGTCGATACCTATCGCGAGGATACGGCCCGGCTTGCCGTCCAAGCCGGCGCGCATATCGTCAATGACGTCTGGGGCCTACAGCGCGAACCGGGCATTGCCCGCGTCGCGGCCGAAACCGGCGCTGGCCTTGTCGTCATGCACACTGGACGGGACCGGCAGAAACTGCCCGACGTGATTGCCGATCAGCTCTTCTTCCTCAGGAAGTCGCTGGAAATCGCGCGGCGGAGCGGTGTTGCCGACGACCATATCGTGCTCGATCCGGGCTTCGGCTTTGCCAAGGAGACGGCAGCGGAAAATCTTGACCTGATGGCACGGTTTTCCGAGCTTCATGCGCTGGGTTTTCCACTGATGGCCGGCACATCGCGAAAGCGCTTTATCGGCACCGTCACCGGCCGCGACGCAGCCGCAAGAGGCGCCGGGACCGCGGCCACCAGCGTTATCCTGAGGCTCAAAGGCGCGCATCTCTTTCGCGTCCACGATGTCGCAATCAACGTGGATGCGCTGGCCATCGCCGATGCTATGCTGGCACGTGAGATCGGGGAACGCTGAGCCATGTATGTCATCCGCATGAAGAACTGCGCCTTCTTTGCCCGGCACGGTGTGCTGGACGAAGAAGAGACGCTCGGCCAGCGTTTTTATGTCGATGCGGCACTCACGGTGGATCCCGGGCGGGCGCTGGTCGAGGATTCCATCGAGGACACCGTCAATTACGGCATCGCCTTTGCGGTCATCGAGAAGATCATTACCGGCGAACGGCGCTTTCTGATCGAAGCGCTGGCGCTCGAAGTGGCGAGGGCGCTGACGGCGCGGTTTCCGCAGATCAAAAAGGCCGAGATCACCGTGCGCAAGCCGAACGCCCCGGTGCCGGGTGTGCTCGATCATGTCGAGGTGACCGTTGTCTGGCCAGAATAGTAACAACAACAACACCGTCTATCTCAGCCTTGGCGGCAATCTCGGTGATCCGGCGAAGTCGATGGCTGCGGCACTGGGCATTCTGGATGCCAACGAGAGAACGCGCGTCGTTACCGTTTCGTCGCTCTACCGCACGCCGCCCTGGGGCAAGCTCGATCAGCCGGATTTCCTCAACGCGGCGGCCGAAATCTCGACCGCGCTCGCGCCACGGGCTTTGCTCGACGTTTGCCTCGACGCCGAGCGAAAACTGAAGCGGGTGCGCGAGGAGCGCTGGGGTCCACGCCTGATCGATATCGACATTCTGGTGTTCGGCGACCGCATCATCCACGAGACCGGACTGGAGGTGCCGCATCCGCGCATGTTGGAGCGCGCCTTCGTGCTGGCGCCGCTGGCAGAAATTGCGCCGGAGCTTGTGGTCGACGGCAAGAGCGTATCGGAGCGGCTGGCCGCCGTCGACACATCGGGCATTGAACGGCTGCCGTCAGGCCGGGATTGGTGGAAAACCTGACGCTGCCGCCATCGGTGCCTGAAATCAGCCGGAGAACCCACCTCCGTCGAGGAACATTTGTTCGTCCGGTGTCGTCTCGCGGCCAAGCATCCTGTTTCGATGCGGAAAGCGGCCGAAGCGCTGGATGATGTCGCGATGCTCGATCGCATATTTCAGATAGATCGGGGCTTTGGCGGCGGTAAGCTCTGCCGATTTGAGCTGATCGGCGAGGTCCTCCGAATGCTCATAGGGCAGATAGAGAAAAACGCGGAGCTCTTCGTCGAGTGCCAGGTCATGGCCGGCAGCGATCGCTTTCCCGGCGAAATGCCGCGCCAGCGGGTCCGTGGCGTACATGTGGCCGGTGGCGCGAAAGCAGTTTCGCGGAAACTGGTCGAGCAGGATCATCAGTGCCAGCGACCCTTCGGCGTGTTCGGACCAGCCGTCGCATTCGCGGCGGGCGGCGGCAAAGTGCAGATCGAGAAACCGGGTGCGGAAGTCGGCATCAAAGGCGTCGTTCTTCTCGAACCACGCGTCCTCCCCGGCGTCGCGCCAGAATCTGGTGATGGAGACAGCGCGCTCGTCCAGTTCGTTCATCATTCGCGTCTTTCCAACGTTTAATCGGCCGGTTCGGATTTCTGCAGCACGCCGGCGGTCTCCTCGTTGAGCGCCTGGCCCACGCGCCGTGGCGTGCTGAGCGGCGTCGGGATGGGGGTGCCGATATTGCCTTTGAGGAAGCGCCGCCCGGCGCGGATGCCTTCTGCCTGTTGAAGTTCGAAACGGGCAGCATCGCGGCGGCGGACGTCCTCGACTACCTCGGCGACCTCTTCCGGATCGACGCCGAGAGCTTCCAGTGTCGAGCCGCCGAAGACAAGCGCCGATTCGAACGTCTCGCGGAGCTGATAGTCGACGCCGGCACGAATGAGCTGCAACGCCGTGCCGCGGTCGAAAGCCCGCGCCAGCACCGTCAGCAACGGAAACTCCGCCTTGATGAGCTCGGCGATGCGCACGGCGGCATCGGGCTTGTCAACGCAGATCAGCACGGCGCGTGCGCGCCCGGCTCCCGCGGCACGCAGGATGTCCAGCCGCGTGCCGTCGCCGTAATAGACCTTGAAGCCGAAATCGGCCGCTGCCTGGATCATCTCGACCTCATTGTCGATGATCGAGACGTCGATGCCGCGCAACAAAAGCGGCTGGCTGGCGATCTGGCCGAACCGGCCAAAGCCGATGATCAGCACGCTGCCGGTCAGGCCGTCGGCGACATCGACGCCTTCAAGCGACTGCTCGTCGCGTGGCGTCAGATACCGCAATGCTATGATCGCTAAGGGCGTCAGCACCATGGAAATGATGACGATGGCGGTCAGCATCGCATTGGCCTGGCTATCGATGATACCGACAGCCGCCGCTGCGGAATAGAGGACGAAGGCGAATTCGCCGCCTTGCGCCATGAAGACCGCGCGCTCGAGCGCTTCCCGGTGGCCGGTTTTGAGAATGCGGGCGACGATATAGATGCCGATCGCCTTCATCATCATGTAGGCGACGACATAGATGGCAATGAGCTGCCAGTTGACGACGACCACATGCAGGTCGAGCGACATGCCGACAGCGAGGAAGAACAGTCCGAGCAGAATGCCGCGGAACGGTTCGATGTCGGCCTCCAGCTGATGGCGGAAGGTCGATTCCGACAAAAGCACGCCGGCCAAGAAGGCGCCCATGGCCATCGACAGGCCGGAAAGCTGCATGGCGAGCGCCGACCCGAGCACGACCAGAAGGGCGGCTGCGGTCATCACCTCACGGGCGCGCGCATCCGCCAGGATACGGAAGAACGGATTGAGCAGATAGCGTCCTGCAAGCACCAGCCCGACGATCGCGGCAAGGCCGATGCCGACCTCCGTCAACCGATCCGACAGGCTCATATCGGCGCCGCCCGGCGCGAGGAAGGCGATCAGCGCCAGCAATGGCACGATGGCCAGATCTTCCAAAAGCAGGACCGAGACGATGCGCTGGCCCTTGGGCGTGGCCAGGTCGCCGCGTTCTTCCAGCAATTGCATGACGATTGCCGTCGAGGTGAGTACGAAACCGGCGCCGGCGACGAAGGATTGCGCGATCGGGAAACCTCCCGCAAGGCCGACGCCGGTCAGCAGGACCGCGCAGACGCCGACCTGCAGCGCGCCAAGCCCGAAAATCTCGCGGCGCAGGCCCCATAGCCGTGACGGCTGCATCTCCAGCCCGATGATGAACAGGAACATAACGACGCCGAGTTCGGCGACATGAAGAATGGCTTCCGATTCGGAAAAAATGCGCAGGCCGAATGGGCCGATCACGACGCCGGCCGCCAAATAGCCGAGGATGGAGCCAAGTCCCAAACGCCTGAAGATCGGCACCGCAACGACGCCGGCGGCAAGCAGCGCCACCACCTGGATCAGATCGCCGTTCGATGCCTCTGCCGCCATGCCTGCCGTTCCGCTCTCTTGCAACAAGCGGCCAAGATAGGGGCTACGGGGCGGATCGAACAGTGCGAATCCGGCGCGTTGTGAAGGCGATATTGCAGGCGCACTGAACAGGATAATGGGCTCCCGGGCGTTGCTTGTTCCAGCAATCCGGCGCTAAGGACGCCCGGCTTCGGCTAGTGAAGGGCGAGCGACGATCAAGTCGCGGCCCTTTTTTGAGGAGATGACTGACATGAAGACGTTTTTGCTGCTTGCCGTTGGCATCGCGGCACTTGCCGGTTCTGCCTGTTCGAAGGCGCCGGAGTGCACGACCGAGATGCTGACCAAGAAGGCCCAGGACATGACTGCGGCACTTCAGGCTGCGATTACCAAGGATCCGGCCAAGGCAGCCGACCTCGGGGCCAAGGTCCAGGCGGTCACAACCAAATATCAGGGCGGCACGACAGCGGCTGAGGCCTGCAAGGCCTATGACGAAGTGATTGCCGTGATCAAGGGCTGAGCGCCCATTTGCATGTTAAAGAAGGCGGCGCCGTTTGGTTGCCGCCTTTTCTCACGCTGAAAGTCAGTTCGGCGTTATGGAGCCGACCTCGACTGCATCGATCCGCTTCAACTTCATGCCGATGACCGGGACCAGCTGCTGGTCGACGCGCACGGCAACGGTCACCGTCATTGAATTGTCGTCGGGGACAAGCGCCTGCATAACGCCGCGCAACTGATTGCGATTGATGGTGAAAACCACCTTGTGCGCATCGACGACATTGCCGCCGATAATGTCGAGGCCGGAGCCGGCGGCCCCGCCCATAAAGCTGCCCTTGTAGCCCTGCCGGCCCTTGTGTTCGATCGTTGCCGACATCTGCTGGGTGAACATGCCTACCCGGCAGCCGCCGTCGAGCGACATGCCGACCTTGCCGTCAGGCGTCGAGCCGATGAAGCTGCAGGTGAATTTCGTGCCCTTGTATTTGCCGGCAACGATTTCCCCGGGGCCGACCCATTTGCCTTCGACCGATCGAAAGAACTGCTTGTCCGGTTCCGCCGCCGAGGTCTTTCCGGCAATGCCGACGGTTGCGACAAGCGCGAGCGCCACGGGCAGCCCGCTGGACAGAATAACGCTTTTCATCGACGACACCCGGCAACAAAGAGACTGGTTTGGACGCTTCCGACCATGGACAAGATTGGTTAATGCTTTGTCACCCCAAGGCAATAGTCACGTTCCGGAAGCGGATGTTTCTTTTTCTTTCTTTGCTGCAAAGGAGGTCAGCGCGGAGAGGAAATCGCCCAATCCGGGCCGCCTGACCGCGTAAAAGGGCAGGGGCCTTGCGGTTTCCATCGCTGCAATGCCGATGCGCGCAGTCATCATGCCGTTGACGACGCCTTCGCCGAGCTTGGCCGAGAGCCGGGCGGCAAGGCCGTGGCCGACGATCTGCTGGACGAAACTGTCGCCGACGGCGATCGACCCGGTGACCGCGAGATGGGCCAGAACGCTGCGCGCCAGGCGAAAAAAGCCAAGCGTGCCGGGGCGGCCGCCATAAAGCTCCGACAGCCGGCGAATCAACCGGCCGGCTTCGAACACGACATAGGCAACGTCGACCAGCGCGCGGGGGCTGACCGCGGTCACCAGGGAGACGCGCTTCGCCGCTTCGAGGATCATCACCCTGGCGCGGGCATCGAGCGGGCCGAGTATCTCGGTCTCGGCCAGCCGCACCAGATTGCCGCCGTCAATGATCTCGCCGCGCAATTCGGCCAGCGAGCGCCTGCCAGCCGCGGTTTCAGGCTTGGCCGAGACAAAGACCGACAACTCGTCGACCACGGCGCGGGCGGCCTTCGGATCGTCACGGGCAATCGCATCGAGCGCCCGCTTCTGCAACTTTTCGACCTCGGCAAGGCGGGCAATCGCCATGAATTCGCGCACGAGGATGATCAGAAGCGCCAGGATGGCGATCGCGGCCATAGCGGCAGCCAGCCAGCCCAGCCACTCGGCGCGCTCGAACAGGTCGCGAATCAGCTGGTCGGTCCAGAGGCCGACGGCGAGCGAAACCAGAACGCCCAGCGCGCCGAAGAACAGGCTGCCAAGCGGCGAACGTTTTCGCGGCGCAATCGCCGGCGGCGGTTCGGCAGCGACGATATCAGGCTCGTCGAAGACGTCGATCTCCGCCGGTGTGACCACGGCAAGATCCGCCTTCACGGTACGCGGCTTTCGCGCCGGCGCGGCCTCGGACGCAGCATGGTGAGCCGTCGAATCTTCCTTCTGCTGGGGCTCCGGCTCTATGCGAAAGGCCGCCGGTCTGCGGGGCGCACTCATGCGAGATGATCTCCGATCAGGAACTGCAGCGCGCGGTCGAGCCTGATATGCGGCAGCGACAGCGTCACACCCTCGGCGGTGCGCTCGAGTTTCGGCGGGCGAAAGCGCACGAAGCGGATCGCGGGGTCGTCATTGTTTTGCGGGCGGGTCGATTCGGAAACGTCGAACACCGCATCAACTTTCTCCGGCAAGTCACCGGGAAATATGGCTGTTTCGGTCTTTCCGTCAAAGGTTTCGCCATCGATTTTTTCGCCGCGCAATGGCGTGCCGATAATGACCGGCAAAGTCTCGCGGCCCTGCTTGACCGTGCCTTCCCGGGTCGCGCGCATGGCAGCCATGGCGACGACGTCGACGTCGGCGCCGGTGAAATTCGCCCGCGCCACGGCTCGGTCGGCTAGCCGCCGCACGATCGCCTGCAGCCGGTCGTGGCTTTCGTGGTGCAGATGGTCGGCCTTGGTCGCGGCCACCAATATGCGGTCGATACGCCTCGAAAACACGTCGGTCAGGAAGTTGCCCCGGCCGGGCCGGAAACAGGACAGGATTTCGGTGACCGCGCGCTCCAGATCGGCCATCGCACCGGGGCCGGCATTCAATGCCTGCAATGCGTCGATGAGCACGATCTGGCGGTCGAGACGCGTGATGTGTTCGCGAAAGAACGGTTTGACGACATGCGTCTTGTAAGCCTCGTAGCGCCGCTCCATCATAGCCTGCAGCGATCCCGAGCGGGCGCGCCGGCCGCCCAGATTCGGCAGCGGCGCGAAGGTGAGAGCGGGCGAGCCTTCAAGATCGCCGGGCATCAGGAAGCGGCCGGGCGGCAAGGTCGAAAGCGCCCGCTCGTCGAGTTTGCAGGCCTTGAGATAGGCCGCGAAGCTCTCAGCGAGACGGCGCGCCGTCATCTCGTCGGCCTCGGCGTTGGGGTCGACCGGATTGGAGAGCGCCCGCCATTCCCGCGAAAGGTCGACACGCACCGGCAACACGGCCATCTCGAAGGCCTCACGCGAAAAATCGGCGTAGGACTTGCCGAGCAGCGGCAGGTCGAGCAGCCATTCGCCGGGATAATCGACGATGTCGACCGACAATTTGCCGGCGGAAAACATGCGGCTCCAGCCAGAGGCCGATTCGTATTCGATGGTGAGCCTCAGTTCGGAAATCGCACGCGTCGAATCCGGCCAGATGCGGTCGTCGACAAGAGCTGCGATGTGATCCTCGTACAGGAAGCGTGGTACCGCGTCGTCCGGCTGCTCTTCGAGAAAAGCCCGGGCGATGCGCCCAGATTTTTGTGCCTCAAACAGCGGCAAGCGTCCGCCATGGACCAGATTGTGCACAAGGGCCGAGATGAACACCGTCTTGCCGGCGCGGGACAGCCCGGTCACGCCAAGACGCAGCGACGGAGCGAAAAGCCCGGCAGCGCGGCCTGACAACGTATCCAAGGCAATCTTCGCCTCGTCGGTGAAAGTCGTCAGCGATGATGCCAAAATCTGTTCTCGCGGGCCGGTCAGGATCCGATATAGGCTTTGATGGGCGGCTTTGAAATGGCCTCAGATATCGGCAGGCGTCAGGAAGGCTTCGAGATAGCCGGCGCCCGGCGCAGCCTCGGCAAGACTGCCGTAGAACCGGACCACCGCAAGTGCGGAGGTCGGGAAGCCGTGGTTCAGCATGGCCCGCGCGGTCTCGTCGCCGTCGCCTGAGAGCGCCATGGCGAGATCCTCGATCATCGGATTGTGGCCGATGACGAGCAGGGCCTCCAGCCCGCCATTCTGCCGGATGGCAGTGAGGTACGCGGCGGCATCGTCGCTGTAGAGGGTGTCACAGAACAGCACCCGGCCCGTGTCCGTATGGCCAGCCAAGCTTTCCAGCGTCTGGCGGGCGCGCTTGGCGCTTGAGCAAAGGGTGCGGGCCGGTGCGTATTTGCGGGAACGCATCAGGGCGCCCATCGCTTCGGCATCGGCGAAGCCGGATGGATCGAGCGGGCGGTCGAAGTCAGCCACGCCAGGCAGCGCCCAGCCGGCCTTCGCATGCCTCAGCAGGTAAAGTCTGGTCACCGGATCCCCGTTGTGCCGGGCACCGAACCCGTCAGCACGCCGCAGGATTTGCCATCAGAAGAGCTCCGTGCGCAATGGCAAGCGCCCCTCAAGCATAGCGAATCATGTACGGATTCGGTCGTATTCTTCGCAAAAAGGGCATCGCCGATGGTGGTTTGTCCGAGACTAACAATTGCGTGAAACTGTCGTCGATTGACCTTGTGCAGCTTTCGGTCCGCGAATATATAGGCGCCAAATTTGGGGTTTGTTGGGTGAGTCGAATGAACGACATCGTTACCGCCGATTACGTACCCTCCGAAGACGAGCCGTTCATGAACGAGCGGCAGAAATCCTACTTTCGCATGAAGCTCGTCACCTGGAAGAACGACATCTTGCGCGAAGCGCGCGAAACTCTCGAAATCCTGCAGCAGGAAAACGCCAACCACCCCGACCTCGCCGATCGCGCCTCCTCGGAAACCGACCGCGCCATCGAACTTCGCGCCCGCGATCGCCAGCGAAAACTCATCTCCAAGATCGATTCGGCCCTCCAGCGCCTTGACGAAGGCACTTACGGTTATTGCGAGGAGACGGGCGAGCCGATCGCGCTGAAGCGGCTCGACGCGCGCCCGATCGCCACCTTGTCGATCGAGGCACAGGAGCGCCATGAGCGGCGCGAGAAGGTCTACCGCGACGACTGAGTCGCCGGGAAAAACAGCGGCATCGGTAAAGCGTTCAAAATGGCCGGTTTTCCGGCCATTTTCATTGGCCGTTCGCTATCGGCCTATCTTTTCTGATTGGACAACTCGCCGAGGAGCTTCGTCATCTCGTCGTCGAGAGAGGGCGACGCCTTCGCCACCGGCTTGCTCGGCGTTTGGCTGAAGCGTGGCTCGTCGAGGGAAACCTCCAGCTCCTTCATCAGCGCATCGTCAATCGACTCGTGCTGTGCCGGCGGCTCGTATCTTGCCGGGGAGTCCTGTCTTGCCGGCGGCTGCGCATGCCGCGAGGCATTGGCGTTGACGGATCCATAACTTGGCAACGGCGTGACGTTCGATGCCGGTTTCGGCGCCGGCGCCGGCATTGTTGCCGGCATCGTCGCCGTCTGGCGGGCTCGGACAGGGGTCGCGGTTACGCCTGCCGGCTGCGGTGGCGCTTGCCTCGCCGGCGCGGCTGTGATCGAAGCCGACCTTGCTGCCGGCTGGTGGCCGTTGTCTCCGGTCAATGCCGGGCGCCGCAGCGCCGAGAGCCTGATGTCGCGCTCGACGACGACGTCGGTCGGACCACCGATCAAGAGCAGGTGCTCGATATCGTCGCGGCGCACCAGCACCAGCCGCCGGTGACTGTCGACCGCTGTGGCATCCATGACAGCCAGCCGCGTCTTGCGGTTCCTGCCGCCGGCGACGAATGTCCCGAACGTCAGGCTGCGGACCAGCCTGATGATAAGAAGAATGATGAGCAGAAGGACAAGTACTGCAAACGTCCATAGGATTGCTGCGGCATAACCAGGACCCGCCACGCCATCCAGCCATTGCAGCATTGGTTCCCCCAAAATCAGCTTTCGAAGAGAGGCGACACTAGACTGTTGCGGCAGGCCACCGCAAGTTGCCTTTCACGCTTCGTGAACAGCTTGAAACGCCGGGAGCCGAACGGCGTCATTTTTAACGGACATCTGCAGCCGGGCCTTTTCCCAACCCTGAGAATATGATTCAACCGACACCGGAATTCACGAGCAGGGGGCACATGGCCAAGGAAGCGCGCGGCGATTTCTATCCGGTACCTATCGTCGACCAGAACACGCGGCCGGGAGCGGTCACCCGGCTCATCGTCTTCATCGTCGTCCTGACTGGGGCAGCGATCGTCTTCGGCCTTTTCCGCGAGCGCCTTGGCGATCCATTCCTGCTCGGCATGCTTGGCGTGCTGGCGATGATCGGCGTCGGCTTTCTATTCGCCACTGCGATCGGCTTCGTGCACATCACGCCGCGCTCGACAAGCGACGAACTGTCGAAAGCTTTCGTCGATTCGATGTCGCAAGGTCTCCTGGTCACCGACACCAAAGGCCGTATCATCTACGCCAACCGGACCTATGCCGATATGACGGGTGCCGAGTCGGCCGCCGACCTCAAGACCGTCGAAGGTTTGCTTTCAGACGTTCCCGAGGCCTCGGTGACCATATACCGGCTGGCGTCCGGCCTGCGTGATGGCCAGCCTGGCGACGGCGAGTTTCGGCTCGCGCAGTCCATTCGGCCAGGCGCCGAACCGGGCGCTCGCTGGTACCGCGTTCGGGCCCGCGCCTTCAGCGTTCCCGGCCAGCGGCTGCCCATGCTTGCCTGGCAGCTTGCCGACATCTCGCAGGAACGGGCCGAGCAGGAGCGGTTCTTTCTCGACCTGCAAAAGGCGATCGATCACCTCGACCATGCGCCGGCCGGTTTCTTTTCGGCCGACCAGGAAGGCCGCGTCACCTATATCAACGCGACCCTTGCGGAGTGGCTGGGCATCGACCTGGCCAGCTTCACTCCCGGCGCCATCACGCTGCCGGAGATCGTCGCCGGCGACGGCATGGCGCTGGTCCGTTCGGTCAAGGCCGACGCTGGTACCACGCGCAATGCCGTTATCGACCTCGATCTGACGACGATGACCGGCGAGGCGCTGCCGGTGCGCTTCATGCATCGTGTCTCGGCCAGCCGAGAGGGGCTCAACGGCCCGACTCGCACCATCGTGCTCAACCGGACGCAAGGCGAGGACGCTTCGGCCGACCTCCGCGCATCGGAAATACGCTTCACGCGGTTCTTCAACTCGACGCCGATGGCGATAGCCGGCGTCGACCATGCCGGCCGCATCCTGCGCACCAATGCGCCGTTCCTGTCGCTGTTTTCCTCGGTCGTCGACCGCGATGCGGTCGATCGGCGTGTGCGGCTGGATACGGTGATCCACGAGCGCGACCGGCCGGCTTTCGCCGCGGCCTTTGAAAAGGCACGCCAGCAACAGGCTGACATCGAGCCGATCGATACGGTGCTGCCCGGCAATGAGGAGCGCCACATACGCTTCTACGTCAACGCGGTCGCAGACGGTACCGGTGGCGAGGGCGCCGAGGAATCGGCCATCGTCTATGCCGTGGAGACCACTGAGCAAAAGGCCCTCGAGGGCCAGATGGCGCAGAGCCAGAAGATGCAGGCGGTCGGCCAACTCGCCGGCGGCATCGCGCATGATTTCAACAATGTGCTGACCGCCATCATCATGGCCTCGGACCTGCTTTTGACCAACCACCGGCCGTCCGATCCGTCGTTCCCGGACATCATGAACATCAAGCAGAATGCCAACCGGGCGGCCTCGCTGGTGCGGCAGTTGCTGGCCTTCTCGCGCAAGCAGACGCTGCGGCCGGAGGTGCTCAACCTGACCGACGTGCTCGCAGATCTAAGGATGCTGCTTGCCCGGCTGGTCGGCAACGACATCAAGCTCAAAATCGACCATGGCCGCGACCTGTGGCCGGTCAGGGTCGATATCGGGCAATTCGAGCAAGTGGTGGTCAATCTGGCGGTCAATGCACGCGATGCGATGCCGGCCGGCGGCGAGCTCACCGTACGCACCCGCAACGTCAGCGCCGGAGAGTGCAAGACCTTTTCCTACCGCGAACTTACTCCGGCCGACTATGTCGAGGTCGAGGTCGAGGACAGCGGCAGCGGCATCGCGCCTGATGTGCTGAAAAAGATCTTCGAGCCCTTCTTCACGACAAAGGAGGTTGGCAAGGGAACCGGCCTCGGCCTGTCCATGGTCTATGGCATCATCAAGCAAACAGGCGGCTTCATCTTCTGCGATTCCGAAGTCGGCAAGGGATCCGTGTTCCGCATCTTCCTGCCGCGGCACATTGCGGAGGCAAGGAAGGCGGGCGAGGCTGGAGAAGTGCCGGCCGCCCCTGCCAAGATCGCCGACTCAGCCAAGGATCTGTCGGGCTCGGCCACGGTGCTGCTGGTCGAGGACGAGGACGCCGTGCGCATGGGCGGCATGCGGGCGCTGAAATCGCGCGGCTACACCGTCCACGAGGCGTCGTCGGGCGTCGAGGCGCTTGAAGTCTACGAAGCGCTCGGCGGCAAGGTCGACGTCGTGGTGTCGGACGTGGTGATGCCGGAAATGGATGGCCCGACGCTGCTTGGCGAATTGCGCAAACGGCAGCCCGACATCAAGTTTATCTTCGTGTCCGGCTATGCCGAAGACGCGTTCGCCAAGAACTTGCCGGCCGACGCGCATTTCGGCTTCTTGCCGAAGCCGTTTTCGCTCAAGCAATTGGCCACGATCGTAAAGGACATGCTGGAATCCTGACCCTTCCAACGCTCCGCTTGCGCAATGTCGTGAGACTGCCATGATTGCAGGCGAAACGGGCGACGGGTTTTGGAAGCATGCCGTGACGCCACACAACGAGGCTAGCAAAGGCGACTACGCAAGCACGGTGCTGCTGCCGGGCGACCCGCAGCGCGCTGAATGGATGGCGGAGACCTTTCTGGAAGCGTCGCGCTGCGTCAACCGCCGCCGCGGCGCGCTCGGCTTTACCGGGTTGTTTCGCGGCAAGCCTGTCAGCGTCCAGTCCACCGGCATCGGCGTCCCGTCATTCCTGGTCTACGTGCACGAGCTGCTGGATTTCTACGGTGCGAAAACGTTGATCCGCACCGGCACCTGCGGCGGCCTGACCGCCGAGATGGCGCTGCGCAGCCTGGTGATCGCACAATCGGTGCGCGGCGAAAATGCGGAGAGCGGCCAGGTTTTTGGTCTCTATTGTGCCGATGCCGGCCCCGATCCTGCATTGTTGGCCCAGGCGTTGGCCCGGGCTTCGGAACTCGGGATCGACCATCGGGCCGGGCTGACGATCTGCAGCGACATTTTTTATCATCCGCTGGGGCGCGAACGCTTTGCCGAAGCACAGGCACAGGGGGCGCTCGCCGTGGATATGGAAACCAGCGCACTCTACCGCATTGCGGCCGATTTGGGCGCCCGGGCGCTGTCGATCCTGACCGTCGTCGACAATGTGGCAACCGGCGAGCAGACCGACTATTCCGAACGCCAGGGCCTTTTCACCGATATGACCCGGCTGGCGCTCGACATGGCGGCGGAGAGCTAGGCGGCTTCTACTTCGGAGTACGGAACCTCGCCAGGTTCCGTACTTTTCAACGCTTCGTGCAGGTCGAGGCGGTAAAGGCGCCGTCTGGCTGCTTCATGATGATATCGAAGGACGGGGTGGTTCCGCTTTCCAGCGTCGCCTGCGTAAGCGAGATCGAGTTGCCGCCACTGGTGTAGCCGCCCAGCGGACCCAGCCAGGTGATCACGCCGTCTGCATCCATCTGGTAATTGTAGCTTTGCGGCGCGATGCCGAAGCTCACCGGACCGCTATAGACGTTTCCCTTGATGGTGATGTCGCCGAGGCTGAGGAACATGCCAAGCAGATAGACTTCGCAATGATAGGAGCCGTCCGGCAGCTTGCCGTCGCTGAAGCCGGCGCGCGCTACGGTCGTCGCCGCCAGCAGAAGCATGGCGGTGAAAATGCAAGAAGCTCTGAAGGCCATGGAGTCCCCCGTTAAGGGTTCGAACTTGCCTCATTTCGCTGCGGCGCTGCAATCCTCGCCAGCGCTCATATGATGCTGCTCAAAATTCGGGCATTGGCCTATATGTGAGTAAAACTTAGGCTGATACGAGTGATCTTTTCTCATTTCAAACCTGGCAGGGGAGGTTCATCTCCTGCGGCTAATACATTAACCGACTGACAGGGCTGGGAAATCTCAAACACTCCGATCTTTCGCCGGTGATTGGCACAGCCGTTGCATGGTCCTGTTCCGATGCAGTTAACCAGCTTGGGAGTTTAAAAGTATGAGGGGCAGTTTCTCGACAATAACAAAAATGTTTTCGGCCGGCGTGGTCACCGCCGGCCTGCTGATGAGCATTCCCGCCAGGGCGGCCGACGACACCATCAAGGTCGGCATCCTCCATTCGCTGTCGGGAACCATGGCGATCTCGGAGACGACGCTGAAGGACGCCATGCTGATGCTCATCGAAGAGCAGAATGCCAAGGGCGGCCTGCTCGGCAAGAAGCTCGAGGCGGTGGTCGTCGATCCGGCTTCCAACTGGCCGCTGTTCGCAGAAAAAGCGCGCGAGCTGATCTCGAAGGACAAGGTCGCCGCGGTGTTCGGCTGCTGGACCTCGGTGTCGCGCAAATCGGTGCTGCCGGTGTTCAGCGAGCTCGACAACATCCTGTTCTACCCCGTCCAGTACGAAGGCGAGGAAAGCGAGCGCAACGTGTTCTACACCGGTGCGGCGCCGAACCAGCAGGCCATTCCGGCCGTCGATTATCTGATGAGCGAGGATGGCGGTTCGGTGAAGCGCTGGGTGCTCGAAGGCACCGACTACGTCTACCCGCGCACCACCAACAAGATCCTCGAAGCCTACCTGAAGGCGAAAGGCGTTGCCGCCGAAGACATCATGGTCAACTACACGCCGTTCGGCTTCTCCGACTGGCAGACCGAAGTCTCGGCGATCAAGAAATTCGGTTCGGCCGGCAAGAAGACCGCCGTCGTCTCGACCGTCAACGGTGACGCCAATGTGCCGTTCTACAAGGAACTCGGCAACCAGGGCATCAAGGCCGAGGACATTCCGGTCATGGCCTTCTCGGTTGGTGAGGAAGAGCTTGCCGGTCTCGACACCGCGCCGCTGGTCGGCCATCTCGCCGCCTGGAATTATTTTGAGAGCGTCGACACGCCCGAGAACGCGAAGTTCATCGCCGACTGGCACAAATTCATCAAGAACGACAAGCGCACCACCAACGACCCGATGGAAGCCCATTATATCGGCTTCAACATGTGGGTGAAGGCGGTCGAGAAGGCCGGCACCACCGATCCGGACAAGGTCATCGACGCCATGGTCGGCGTCTCGGTGCCGAACCTGACCGGCGGTTATTCGACGATGATGCCGAACCATCACATCACCAAGCCGGTGCTGATCGGCGAAATCCAGGCCGACGGCCAGTTCGAAACCGTCTCGCAGACGCCGGGCCTGGTGATGGGCGACGAGTGGTCCGACTATCTGCCTGACTCCAAGGACCTGATCTCCGATTGGCGCGCGCCTCTGTCCTGCGGCAACTTCAACGTTGCCACCGGCAAATGCGGCGGCAAGGGAACCAACTGATCCTCCCGGTCTGTCCTCCCAGACCCGCAAGCCTCCGGGCAGGCTCCTCCTCCAGCCTGCCCGGAGGCGACATTCAATCTTCAAGAGCCACCAGAAACCAATGATCCTGATCCGCGCGATTGGCCTGATGCTGCTCCTTCTCCAGGGGACGCTGCTGCCGTCGAACGCCAGCGAAGCAGATCTGCGCGTGGTCATCGCCAAATTCGCCACCGCCGCCAATTTTCCGGCGATAGAAGCCGTGGTGCGGGAGCTTGCGGCTTCCGGCGATCCGGCCGTAGAACGGCCGCTTGCCGCGCTTGCGGAGGGCAGCCTTTACGTGCGCAAGGCCGATTCACTGGTCTTTGTCGGTAAGGAGAGCGGCGACGGCATCGAGCTGCTCGATGCGCTTACCGGCGAAAGATCGGGCGAAGCTGCCAAGGCCGACATCACCAAGATCAAGGTCAACAACACGCTGCGCCGCGTCATTCGCGATGCATTGGGCACGCTGACGCTTGGCTCAAAGGATCCGGCCGTGCGCATTGCCGCCGCCGACACCATGTTCAAAACGCCCGACGCGGCAAACATCGAGCCGCTCGACACCGCCATCGCCAATGAGAGCGTGGCAAGCGTCAAGGCGCTGCTAGAACAGGCCCGCGCCGCGTCGGTTCTCGTTTCCGACAGGCCGGAGGCCGACAAACTGGCGGCAATCGCGCTCATCGGTGCGCGCAGCGACCGCGATGCGGTGTCGCTGCTCACGTCGGTCGAGGCCAGTTCCGAAGGTGCGGTGAAAGACGCGGCGACGGCTGCGATCGCCAACATCAATTCGACGCTGGCGCTGTGGGATGCCGGCCAGAATATCTGGTACGGCATATCGCTTGGATCGGTGCTGCTGCTGGCGGCGATTGGCCTTGCCATCACTTTCGGCGTCATGGGCGTCATCAACATGGCGCATGGCGAGATGGTCATGCTCGGCGCCTACACGACCTTCGTCGTGCAGGAGGTTATCCGTAATTCCTTTCCCGGTCTGTTCGACTGGTCGCTGGTCATCGCCCTGCCGCTAGCCTTCCTGGTGGCGGCGCTCGTCGGCCTTGTCATCGAGCGCGGGCTGATCCGCTTCCTCTATGGACGGCCGCTGGAGACGCTGCTGGCGACATGGGGTGTGTCGCTGATCCTGCAGCAGGCCGTACGCACCATCTTCGGGCCGACCAACCAGGAGGTCGGCAACCCGTCCTGGATGTCCGGCTCGTTCAATATCGGCCAGCTTGCCGTGACCTGGAACCGGCTCTGGATCCTGGTATTCGCGCTCGGCGTGTTCGCGGTGCTGCTCTACGTGATGAAACGCACGCCTTGGGGGCTGCAGATGCGTGCCGTCACCGCCAATCGCCGCATGGCCGCCTCGATGGGCATCAGGACGCCTTGGGTCGATGCGCTAACGTTTGCACTCGGCTCCGGCATTGCCGGCATCGCCGGTGTCGCGCTCAGCCAGATCGACAACGTCTCGCCCAATCTCGGCCGCGGCTACATCATCGACAGCTTCATGGTCGTCGTTTTCGGCGGTGTCGGCAATCTTTGGGGCACGCTGGTCGGCGCTTTCTCGCTCGGCATCGTCAACAAGTTCCTCGAACCTTATGCCGGAGCAGTGCTCGGCAAGATCGTCGTTCTGGTGCTGATCATCCTGTTCATCCAGAAACGCCCGCGCGGCTTGTTTGCGCTCAAGGGCAGGTCGGTGGAAGCATGATCACGGGACGCTTCTTTGCCGCCGGCGCCGACCGCCGTGTCGCCATCACCATCTTCATCCTGCTGGCGGTCGCCATCATTGTGCCGCTGCTCAATCTTGCGGTCTCGCCGACAAGTGCGTTTTACGTGCCGTCCTATATCGTTGCGCTCACCGGCAAATACCTCTGCTACGCGCTGCTCGCCTTGGCGCTCGATCTCGTCTGGGGCTATTGCGGCATCCTCTCGCTCGGCCACGGCGCCTTCTTCGCGCTCGGCGGTTATGCGATGGGCATGTATCTGATGCGCCAGATCGGCTCGCGAGGCGTCTACGGCAATCCGCTGCTGCCGGATTTCATGGTGTTCCTTAACTACAAGGAATTGCCATGGTTCTGGTATGGTTTCGACCATTTCTGGTTTGCCGCGATCATGGTGCTTGCGGTGCCCGGCCTGCTCGCCTTCGTCTTCGGCTGGTTTGCCTTCCGCAGCCGCGTCACCGGCGTCTACCTGTCGATCATCACCCAGGCGATGACCTATGCGCTGCTGCTTGCGTTTTTCCGCAACGACATGGGTTTCGGCGGCAACAACGGCCTGACCGATTTCAAGGACATTCTAGGGTTCAACGTGCAGGCCGACATGACGCGGTCGGCGCTGTTCGCGGCCAGCGCCGTCATGCTGGCGTTTGCCGTCTTCGTCACCTGGGCAATCGTCGGTTCCAAGTACGGCAAGCTTTTGATGGCGGTGCGCGACGCCGAAAGCCGCACACGCTTCCTCGGCTGGCGGGCGGAGAACGTCAAACTGTTCGCATTCACCCTGTCGGCGGTGATGGCCGGCATCGCCGGTGCGCTTTACGTGCCGCAGGTCGGCATCATCAACCCTGGCGAATTCGAGCCGTCCAATTCGATCGAGGTGGTGGTGTGGGCGGCCGTCGGCGGGCGCGGCACCATCGTCGGGCCGATCATCGGCGCGCTTCTGGTCAATGCCGGTAAATCCTGGTTCACCGGCGTGCTGCCTGAATTCTGGCTGTTTGCGCTGGGCGGACTGTTTGTCGCCGTCACGCTGTTCCTGCCCAAGGGCATCATCGGCATGTGGGATTCCTGGCGCGGCAACGCCAAGGCGCTGCGGGCGGCCTCGGTTGCCGAGGAAGTCGGCATCGATCCCGATGCGCCGGTGCCGCCGAAAACCGACCGCTCGGCGGCGAGAAGGCCGGGCGACTGGTCGGCCTCCGGCGCCGAACCGCAGCCGGCGGAGTGATGGCCTGATGTCGAAGAGCAACACCATCCTCTATCTCGACGGCGTGTCGGTTTCCTTCGACGGGTTTCGCGCCATCAACAACCTTTCGCTGGTGCTCGACAAGGGCGAGATGCGGGCGATCATCGGCCCCAACGGCGCCGGAAAGACGACGATGATGGACATCGTCACCGGCAAGACGCGGCCCGACGCGGGTGAAGTTTTCTTCAACGGTGAGGTCGACCTGACCAAACACGACGAGGCCGAAATCGCCATGATGGGCATCGGCCGTAAATTCCAGAAGCCGACCGTCTTCGAAAGCCACACGATCGAGGACAATCTGATGCTGGCGCTGAAAGGCCCGCGCTCGATCTTCCCGGCACTGTTCCATCGTCGCTCGGCCGCGGACGTGCGGCAGATCGACGACATCCTCGGCATCATTCGGCTTGGCGACAAGCGTGACGAACTCGCCGCCAATCTGAGCCACGGCCAAAAGCAATGGCTCGAGATCGGCATGCTTCTGGCGCAGGATCCGAAGCTGCTGCTGGTCGACGAACCGGTTGCCGGCATGACCGACGCCGAGACCGAGGAAACCGCGCGGCTGCTCAGGGACATCGCGCGCGACCATTCTGTCATCGTCGTCGAGCACGACATGCATTTCGTGCGCGAGCTCGGCGTCAAGGTCACCTGCCTGCACGAAGGCTCGGTGCTTTCCGAGGGCAGTCTCGACTTCGTTTCGGCCGACGAGCGCGTCGTCGAAGTCTATCTGGGGAGATGAACATGGTCTGGCGCGTTCCGTTCCATCATTTCGACCTTTCGTTCTTCACGCGTTGGAGAAAACGCTGACCATGCTCGAAGTCTCCAATGCCACGCTGCACTACGGGGCTGCCCAGGCGCTGCGCGGCGTCTCGCTGAAGGCCGGCGCCGGCAAGATCACCTGCGTGCTCGGCCGCAACGGCGTCGGCAAGACCAGTTTGATGAGATCGATCGTCGGCCATCACCGGCTGACGAGCGGAAGCGTTGCCTTCGAGGGGAAGGCGCTCGACCGGAGCGCGGCGTATGATCGCGCCCGGTCGGGCATCGCATTCGTGCCGCAGGGCAGGGAGATATTTCCGCTGCTTACGGTGCGGGAAAACCTCGAATCGGGTTTTGCGCCGTTGAAGCGCGCCGATCGCAACATTCCCGGTCACGTCTTCGAATTGTTTCCGGTGCTGAAGCAGATGCTCGCGCGCCGCGGCGGCGATCTTTCCGGCGGCCAGCAGCAGCAGCTTGCCATCGGCAGGGCGCTGGTGATGCGGCCGAAGCTGCTGGTGCTCGACGAGCCGACCGAAGGCATCCAGCCGTCGATCATCAAGGACATCGGCCGCGCCATCCGCTATCTGCGCGACCAGGCCGGTATCGCCGTGCTTCTGGTCGAACAATATCTCGACTTCTGCCGGGAATTGGCCGACGAGGTCAACATCATGGACCGCGGTCAGATCGTCCATACCGGCCCCGCCGAGGATCTCGACCGGGCGGACGTCCGCAAATTCCTGACTGTCTGAATTCTTATTGATTCCGTTACTTTGCAACTCTGGCGCGCTGCAGATTGCGTGCTAGATTTTGCTTGGCCTTGGTGAGTCGGCCGCTTTCCGTACCAGTTTCAACTTGGCAGATCAGGGGAAGGCGCGGCCCGCGTCGGCACGCTTGCGCGCAAGCCCTTCCAGCGATCTGTTGTCGTCCAACATTTCGGGTGCTTGGGAGCCAGGGCCAGTCAATGGAGCGCTATGTCGAGGACTACCAGAAACGACGGCTCACGGAGCGCGTCGATATCCTGACAGCCATCAACATTCTGAAATCGCAGGGGTATGACCACGACGAACTCATCGCGGAGATCACCAAGGTCTTCTATGTCGATCTCGATGCTTTCAACGAGATTGTCAGGGTTGATCGGCGTCCGGACGAGCGCGCCGCATAGCCGGTAATTGAGGACCCGGCCAGGCAGACCACCGACAGCGGGGGCGTCAGCCTGCGACCCGCTTCATCAGCGCGATGGCGCCGAATGGAGCGCGGACCTTGCCCTCGGTGATGAAGTAGACGAACACGTCGCGTGGCTTGACCGGCGCGTCGGTTGAAGGAGCGACACGCGGCAGGTCGGCCGGCACCTTGCCTTCCGCCCAGGTTTTTGCGCGCGCCGCCCATTCATCGAGCGCCTTTGGCGTGTAGCAATCGGGATTGTCGTCGCTGCCGGTCTGCAGCCGCGCATAGATGAAATCGCCGGTGACGTCGGCAATCCCCGGATATTTGGCGTGGTCGGCATAGACGATGGCGGCCTTGTGCTTTCGCGCCAAGGCGGCGAACTCCGGCACGACGAAGCTGTCGTTGCGCACCTCGACCGCATGGCGCAGCGCAACGCCGTCCTGCTTTTCCGGCAACAGCTTGAGGAAGGCCTCGAAATCGTCCGGGTCGAATTTCTTGGTCGGCGCGAACTGCCACAGGATCGGCCCGAGCTTGTCGCCAAGTGCCGCGACGCCCGACCCGAGGAAGCGCATGATCGATTCCCCGGCCTCGCCGAGCACGCGGCGGTTGGTGACGAAGCGGTTGCCCTTCAGCGAATAGACGAAACCATCCGGCGCCTCGTTGGCCCATTTGACGAAGGTCGGCTCCTTGAAGCTCGAATAATAGGTGCCGTTGACCTCGATAGTGGGCACCTGCCGGCTGGCATAATGCAGTTGCTTGGCCTTCGACAATTTGTCCGGGTAGAAGGACGTGTCCCACGGCTCGAAGGTCCAGCCGCCCATGCCGGCGCGGATTGTTCCTGATTGAGTCATGGTCGTCCTCCCGGTTTGCAGAAAAGGATCACGCGATGGCGGTCGTCTCGACGGCTTTCGCCATGTCGACGATCGTCCATCCTGGCCGATATGGATTGGGCCGGCGACCCGTTTCGCGAAAGCCGTAGGCCTTATACAACGAAACGTTCCGTTCCATTCTGGCATTGGTGTAGAGTCGGATTTCAGGCAAGCTCCACAAGCGCGTCTGTTGCTCGGCCCAGTCGAGCAGCCCGATGCCGAAACCCTTGCCCTGAAAGGCGGGCGCAACGGCGACGCTGAAGATCATTGTATGGTCCGCATGTCGTTCGAGAACGATCAAGCCGGCCGGCTGTCCGTCCTGCTCCGAAAGCCAGACCTCGCCGCGTTCTATGCGCGGCGCATAGTCCTCGGTGACGGGGATCGGCGGCGCTCCGAACAGGGCAGTGTAGGGCGCGTAGGCGTCGGTGGTGAGCGAGATCACCGTGGGGAGATCATCGGCCCGAGCGGCTCTCATGATCAAAACTGGCCCGCGCCGGCAGCGGCCGCAATCACCTTGTCCATGCTGGCCGCTATCGCGGCGACGGCATTGCGACTGGCGTCGCCCAAGCCGTGGCGCTCAGCGAGCCAGTGCGCGTCATTGTAGGAGAGCCAGACCTTGCCTTGCTTATCCTCCCAAGCCAGTGCCTTGACCGGCAGATCGATGCCGGCAAGCTGCCGGTCCTGCATCAGCGGCGTGCCGCCTTTCGGGTTGCCAAAAATCAGAAGCTGGGTCGGACGCAGAGAAGCTTCGACACTGCGCGCACCGGCGGCGTGGTCAATGCGGGCGAAGACCAGCAATCCTGCACGTTCCACAGTCCCGACCAGGCGATCGATCGTCTCGGCCACGCCGAAGCGGCTTTGGACCGTGATGAGACCGTTCTTTGCCATCACTCCGCCGCTTCGCGCTTGCCTCCGGGGCGCCGCTCCAGCAATTCCCTCAGGAACTGCCCGGTATAGCTGCGTTTTTCGCCAACGATGTCCTCAGGCGTGCCGGACGCTACCAGCTCGCCGCCGCCGTCACCACCTTCGGGGCCAAGATCGAGCACCCAGTCAGCGGTCTTGATCACCTCTAGATTGTGCTCGATGACAACGACCGTGTTGCCCTGGTCGACCAGCTCGTGCAGCACTTCAAGCAGCTTGGCGACGTCGTGGAAATGCAGGCCGGTGGTTGGCTCATCGAGAATGTAGAGCGTCTTGCCGGTCGCCTTGCGCGACAGTTCCTTGGCAAGCTTGATGCGCTGCGCCTCGCCGCCTGACAAAGTCGTTGCCTGCTGGCCAACATGGATGTAGCCGAGGCCGACCCGTTTCAGCGTCTCCAGCTTGTCGCGCACACCGGGCACGGCGGCGAAGAAATCGACGCCTTCCTCGACCGTCATGTCGAGAACGTCGGCGATTGATTTGCCCTTGAACAGGACGTCGAGCGTCTCGCGGTTGTAGCGCTTGCCGTGGCAGACGTCGCAGGTGACGTAGACGTCGGGCAGGAAGTGCATCTCGATTTTGATGACGCCGTCGCCCTGGCAGGCCTCGCAGCGGCCGCCCTTGACGTTGAACGAGAAGCGGCCCGGCTGGTAGCCGCGTGCCTTGGCCTCCGGCAGGCCGGCGAACCAGTCGCGGATCGGCGTGAAGGCGCCGGTATAGGTTGCAGGGTTGGAGCGCGGGGTGCGCCCGATCGGCGACTGGTCGATATCTATGACCTTGTCGAGGAATTCCAGCCCCTCGATTCGGTCATGCTCGGCCGGATGCTCGCGCGAGCCCATGATGCGGCGCGACGCCGCCTTGAACAGGGTCTCGATCAGGAAGGTCGACTTGCCGCCGCCGGATACGCCGGTGACGGCGGTAAACGTGCCGAGCGGGATTTCGGCGGTGACGTTCTTCAGGTTGTTGCCGCGCGCGCCGACGACCTTCAGCCGGCGGTTCTTCTTGGCCTCACGCCGCACAGCCGGCGTCGCCACTTCGAGCTCGCCCGACAGATATTTACCGGTGATCGAAGCGGGCGTCGCCATGATCTGCTGCGGCGTGCCCTGGGCGATGATGTGGCCGCCATGAATGCCGGCTGCCGGGCCGATATCGACGACATAGTCGGCGTGCAGGATGGCGTCCTCGTCATGCTCGACGACGATGACCGTATTGCCGATGTCGCGCAGATGCTTCAGCGTGTCGAGCAGGCGGGCATTGTCGCGCTGGTGCAGACCGATCGACGGCTCGTCCAGCACGTAAAGTACGCCGGTCAGGCCGGAGCCGATCTGCGAGGCAAGACGGATGCGCTGGCTCTCACCGCCTGAAAGCGTGCCGGAGTTGCGCGACAGCGTCAGATAGTCGAGACCGACATCGTTGAGGAAGCGCAGCCGCTCGCGGATTTCCTTGAGCACGCGCACCGCAATCTCGTTCTGCTTGTCGTTGAGCGAAGCGGGCAGATCGGTGAACCACTGGTCGGCCTTGCGGATGGACAGCTCGGTGACCTCGCCAATGTGCTTGCCGGCGATCTTGACCGCGAGCGCCTCGGGCTTCAGCCGATAGCCGCGGCAGGCCGGGCAGGGCGTGGCCGACATGAAGCGCTCGATCTCCTCGCGCATCCAGGCGGATTCCGTTTCCTTCCAGCGGCGCTCGAGGTTGGGGATGACGCCCTCGAAGGTTTTCGTCGTCTTGTAGGAGCGCAGGCCGTCATCGTAATGGAAGGTGATTTCGCGCTCGCCGGTGCCGTGCAGGACGGCTTGCTTTGCCTCCTCGCTCAAATCCTTGAACTTGTCGCCGAGCTTGAAGCCATAGGCAACGCCCAGCGCTTCCAGCGTCTGCGCATAGTAGGGCGAGCTCGACTTCGCCCAAGGGCTGACGGCGCCGGCGCGCAGCGAGACATTCTCGTCGGGCACGACCAGGCTGGCATCAATGGCGCGTTGGCTGCCGAGCCCGTCGCATGTCGGGCAGGCGCCGAACGGATTGTTGAAGGAGAATAGCCTGGGCTCGATCTCGGGAATGGTGAAGCCGGATACCGGGCAGGCGAACTTTTCCGAGAACAGCATGCGTTCATGCGTCTCGTTCTTCGATTTGTTGACCGAATCCTCGCCGGTCTGGCTGGCGTCGAGCGGCTTGTCGGCAAATTCCGCCACCGCCAGCCCGTCGGCCAGCTTCAGCGCGGTCTCGATGGAATCGGCGAGCCGCGTCGCCAAATCGCCGCGCACGACGATGCGGTCGACGACAACGTCGATGTCATGCTTGTACTTCTTGTCCAGCGCCGGCACGTCGGCGATCTCGTAGAAGACGCCGTCGACCTTGACGCGCTGAAAACCTTTCTTCTGCAGCTCAAGCAGTTCCTTGCGGTACTCGCCTTTGCGGCCGCGCACCATCGGCGCCAGGATGAACAGCCGAGTTCCTTCCTCGATCGCAAGCACCCGGTCGACCATCTGCGAAACCGTCTGGCTCTCGATCGGCAGGCCGGTGGCCGGCGAATAGGGGATGCCGACGCGGGCGAACAAAAGCCGCATATAATCGTAGATCTCGGTGACGGTGCCGACCGTCGAGCGCGGGTTCTTCGAGGTGGTCTTCTGCTCGATGGAGATGGCCGGCGACAGGCCGTCGATCTGGTCGACGTCCGGCTTCTGCATCATTTCGAGGAATTGCCGCGCATAGGCCGAAAGGCTCTCGACATAGCGGCGCTGGCCCTCGGCATAGATGGTGTCGAAGGCAAGCGACGACTTGCCGGACCCCGACAGGCCGGTCATGACGATCAGGCTGTCACGCGGCAGATCGAGATCGACATTCTTCAGATTGTGTTCGCGTGCCCCGCGAATGGAGAGATATTTATGGTCGGCCATCGCCGGTCGCCGCCTCAGAATCTGGAATTCGTGGGATGGGCGGGTTTTCCCGACCACCCCCTATGTAGGCAATTTCGCCGCCTTTTCGAGAGACGCCACAACTCTCGACCAAAGCGTTTAACCGCCTTTCGCGCGAACGGGCAAGCGGAAAGAACAAAGGCCGAACACGCTCCTGACAAAAGCTGCCCGTGGGGCCGGCTTCCCAAAACGTCTCGCGATCACATTTTTCGGTAATCGGCTATTCAAGGTTGACGTCCCTGCACCGTGGGGGCAGACTCCAGACGTCAACGAAGCCGGCCGTCTTTCGATGGCCTCGCGGCCTGGGGCTAGCCTGCGAGACGCCGCGGGTTATGCGATGAGCGCTTCGACGACGACAGTCGCAACGAACAGAAGGAGAGCAGAGGCATGACTCCACCGGATTGTTCCTTGAGGCTCCACGTGTCGCTGGAGCCGCGGCAGGTATAAGTGGCCAGGGTCAGGCGTTTTCGCTGCCCGCCAAACGGACCTGCTGATCCCCATAAAATCAGAGACTGCTAGTCGGATCGTCGGCTGAACGCCGCGAAGCATCCGAAATAAAAAGCCGGCAGTACACTCCCGGCAATTTGGATTTCAGATCCAAGAAGCCCCGTCAGTTGCAAAAGCAATGGCGGGGCTGTTCGTTTGAAGCGCAATATTTGTGGTTCACACTAGGCGAACTTAGCGGCTGGAGGGCCTGATCCCGCCGGTAGCGACATCGATGGTGATGCTGCCGGAAATCCGAACGTCGGTATCGCCAATCTTGAAGGTGCCGTTGCCGCTGCCTGGAGCCACGTCGTCAGGCTCAGGCTGCGGCGCTGGCTCGGCGATGCGATAATCGCTGGTCACACCGGGCAGGGCGCCCTTTTGCGAAGACGTCGAATTATCTTGGGCAAGTGCCATACCCACCAGCATGTTCGTGCCGGCTACGGTAGCGATGGCAAGGCATAACAGGCTGGATGAGCGGCTGGCGGTCATCGCCGGACTATAGTGCCGCGATAGCGGCAAGACCAGACCGATGGCGCTGAAATTGCGGGCGCTCAATCGCCTCAGTCCCGTCCGCCGGCCCGGCTCGATCATGCGGCCTGCTTGCGAGTGTCGAAAACATGGTCGACGAGGCCCCAATCCTTGGCCTCCTGCGCGGTCATGAAAAAGTCGCGGTCGAGCGTGCGTTCCACTTCTTCGTAGGTGCGGCCGCAATGGCGGGCGTAAAGATCGGTCATGCGCCGCTTGGTGCGAAGGATGCCCTCGGCATGGCGCTGGATATCGGAGGCTTGGCCCTGGAAACCGCCGAGAGGCTGATGCAGCACGATGCTGGTGTTGGGTAGCGCGATGCGCCGCCCCGGTGTGCCGGCCATCAAAAGGAACGAGGCCATCGAGGCGGCGAAGCCCATACAAACCGTGGAGACCGGGCAGCTGATATACTGCATCGTATCGTAGATCGCGAAACCGCTGGTCACCACGCCGCCCGGCGAGTTGATATAAAGCGAGACCTCCTTGTCGGGATTGTCGGATTCCAACGACAGAAGCTGGGCGCAGACCAGCGCCGAGGTGCCGTCGTCGATCGCCCCGTTGATGAAGATAATGCGCTCGCGCAGCAGCCGCGAAAATATGTCGAAGGCACGTTCGCCGCGGCTCGACTGCTCGATCACCATCGGCACCAGATTGGCAAGGCCGCTCATCGGTTGTCTCCGTTGACTGTTGTCGTTCAGGCCGCGCGCAGGAAGAGGCGCGGGGTGTTTGCGGCGATCTGCTTGTGCCTGGGAGTGCGCGCTTCAAAGGAAAGCCGGCAACCGGCGCCTGGCATCGCGATCTCCGGCACTGCTGCCCGAGCAAAACCATCATGGACGATGCGCAGATGCGTGCCGCCGGAAACGGTGCGGTCGAGCGTAAAGGTGACGATGCTGTCCACTGGGCTGTCGTTCATTGCGCTGTCCAGGGGACTGCCGGGCGGCACCTGCGTATCGCCGGGCGCCGGCCGCTCCCGCCAGGAATAGCGCAGCAGCCGTCCGGGATCCGCGTCGAGGATTTCGCACTCGATCGGCGCATTCGGCGCTTTAAAGGCAAAGCGGTTGCCGATTTCGGGCTTGATGTCGTTCGGCATCATCCAGGCCGCGAGCAGGTCCGGCACCGTCAGCGCCCGCCACACCTTTTCCGGCGGCTCGGGCAGCTCGCACTCGAACTCGATCTTGTCTGCGGCCATTTCGGCGCGTTCTTTGCCTCGGCTGGTCATTGGTCCATGTCCTTCAAAACCGTCTTGAGCCTTTCGATGCGCTCTGGCCAGAACGCACGGTAGCGTTCGATCCAGCCGAGCAGTGGCGCAAGCCCCTTCGGATCGATGCGGTAATAGGCGTTGCGACCGGCCCGGCGCTCGACCACGAGGCCGGCGCCGCGCAGCACTGCGAGATGTTGCGATACCGCCGGCTGCGATACCGGTATGCCAGTGCGCAGTTCCGACACCGTCATCTCGCCGTCGGCGAGCCGCTCATAGACGGCGCGACGCGTTGGATCCGCTAGTGCCCGAAAAATGTCTGCTTCGATCATGCCGAAAGCATAAGTCAATACTTATCGGTTTGGCAAGCCGTGTTTTTTAAGACAGGCGGTGTTTTTTAAGACAGGCGAGGTTTTACAAACTCGCTGGAAGCCAGCGTCTCACCATGTCGGGGGATCCGTTGAACGTCGCCTCGAAAACTGGTGACGCGAGCACAGCATGAATATGAAGCAATTCGGAGCCGACGTTTCGGAAGCCATGTTGCCTGTGCGCGGCAACAACAAGCGACTGTCCGGCAGTCAAGACGAGATGCTCTTCGTCGATCCACATCTCGGCCCTGCCAGCGATGACGGTAAGCACTTCCTCGACCGGGTGCCAATGTGTCGGGGCGCCAACCGCGGGTTCGACCCATTGTTCGAATATGCAAAGTTGAGTTGCGCCGTTGCAGGCCGAGACATGCATGCGGGTCTTTACTCCCGTCCGCCATTCTTCTTGCGGCTGATCGTCATGCGCAACCATCTTCATGCGTTCGCCTCGATCCCATGGTCTGTGGAAATTCGACGCCAAGACACTACTTCTTACTGACAACTATTGACAGTGCAGGGCCTCTCCTATAGAACGAAAAGAGAACAAAAACCTTGTGGGAAAAGGCAGCGACGGCAGGCAGGGATTGTCCATAGCCTGTAAGGTGCGGCGACAAAAATTCGGTTTCGGATGAGCGCGGAGAAGTATCATGGCGGGTAGCGTCAACAAGGTCATTCTGGTGGGCAACCTCGGGGCGGACCCTGAAATCCGCCGCTTGAATTCGGGTGACCCGGTCGTCAACATCCGCATCGCGACGTCGGAAAGCTGGCGCGACAAGACATCCGGAGAGCGCAAGGAAAAGACCGAGTGGCACAATGTCGTGATCTTCAACGACCAGATCGCCAAGGTGGCCGAGCAGTATCTGAAGAAGGGCATGAAGGTCTATGTCGAGGGCCAGCTGCAGACGCGCAAATGGCAGGACCAGACCGGCAATGACCGCTATACGACCGAAGTCGTGTTGCAGAAATTCCGCGGCGAGCTGCAGATGCTCGATGCGCGGGGCGAGGGCGGCGGCCAGGTCGGCAACTATGCCGGTGGTGGTGCGAGCCGCGGTTCCGATTTCGGCCAGTCCGGCCCGGGCGAAAGTTTCAATCGCGGTGGCGCCAACAAGGGCGGCGGCGGTGGTTCGTCGCGCGAGCTGGACGACGAAATCCCGTTCTGATTTCCCGGGGCGGACTGCCCTTGCGGCGAAAAGCGCCGGCACCTTGGCCACGAAATGGCGTCCCGAAAATCTGTCTTGGATTTTCGGGACGTTGTGCGTTTGAGCGGTGAAAGGACGTATCAGGTGAAGGCAAGGGTCAAATGGGTCGAGGAGCGCACTTTCGTTGGCGAGTCCGCCAATGGGCACAAGCTGGTGCTAGGCACTGCGTTCGGGCCGGAGGGCAAGACGCCGGGGCCGAGCCCAATGGAACTGGTGCTGATCGGCACTGGCGGCTGCTCGGCCTATGACGTGGTCCATATCCTCGAAAAGGGGCGCGAGGCGGTCGAAGATTGCGTGGTCGAACTCGATGCCGACCGTGCAGAAGCCGATCCCAGGGTGTTCACCCGCATTCACATGCATTTTGTCGTCAAGGGCCGGGCGCTATCACACGACAAGGTGAAGCGGGCGATCGGGCTTTCGATCGAGAAATACTGCTCGGCCTCGGCAATGATGGCCAAGACTGCCGAGATTACCCACGACTTCGAAGTCATTGAAACGACAGCGAAGTAGGGCTGTTCCTACGTCGCCATCAGCGCCTTGATGCCGTCGGCGACGAACTGCACGGCGAGCGCCGCCAGGATGACGCCGAGCAGCCTTGTCAGGATCGAACGGCCGGTTTGGCCGAGGATACGGTCGATGCGCTCTGACAGCACGAACACCAGGTAGGTGATGACGAGGCAGATGGCGATGATGCCGACAAGGGCTGTCTGCGCGCCCAAACCCTGAAACGAGCTTGAGAGCAGGACGGTCGCCGAAATCGCGCCGGGACCGGCAATAAGCGGGATCGCCAGCGGAAAGGCGGCGATGTTGTGGATCATGTCCCTGGTGATGGCGACGTCGCCGATCTTCTCCTTGCGGTCCTGCCGGCGCTCGAACACCATTTCGAAGGCGATGAAGAACAGCAGAAAGCCGCCGGCGACGCGGAAGGCCGGCAGAGTGATGCCGAAGACTGACAGGATCGACGCGCCGGCGATTGCGAACAACGCCATTACCAGGAAGGCGATGACCGAGGCGCGCACGGAGACCTGGTTGCGCTCCTCGCGGTTCATGCCGCGGGTCACGGCGAGGAAGAGCGGCGCCAGGCCGGGCGGATCGATCGTCACCAGTATGGTGACGAAGGCGTTGAACAGGCTGTCGAAGCTCGGCATGCTGACCCTCCCCGCCGGCAAAGCCGGATAACGGGATTGGTAGAGCAAAGCGGAGCCAGTGGAAACCGTGCGGATCAGGGGCTGACGGCCCGGCGCGCCAGAAACTCGACTTCGAGACGCCAGGTGGCGCCGTCGTCCTGTGAGCGTTCGCCCAGCCAGCGGAACGAATTTTCGGTGATGCGCGAAAAGCTCCAGCGCACAGCAGATCCGGTGCCGTCTGCGCCTTGCTGGATGATGGTGTCGCCCTCGGCACGGCCGAGCTGGCGGCTGTAGTACTGATTGCGCGGATCGCTCCAGAAGATGTGCCAGGCGTCAACGCCGGGATCGTAGACGCGCAACGTTGTGCCATAGAAGGTCCATTTGCCGAGCGAGGGCGAGGGGCCGGCGTCACGGGCAGGTAGGATCCATACGTCCTGGATCGCGCGGCCTTCGAGCGCCCAGCCGAAATGCACTTCGCCGCGCCCGGTCAGCACCTGACCGTCCTCGAGATGGCGCGTGGCGTCGAACGTCCA
Organism: Mesorhizobium sp. M0698; assembly: GCF_040320455.1. Classification (NCBI taxonomy): domain Bacteria; kingdom Pseudomonadati; phylum Pseudomonadota; class Alphaproteobacteria; order Hyphomicrobiales; family Phyllobacteriaceae; genus Mesorhizobium; species Mesorhizobium sp. M0698. Next base: position 868,163 of record NZ_JAMYPQ010000001.1, read on the forward strand.
GGCGCCGACGAAGCGGCCATAAAGATTCAGTTTCTCGGCAAGGGCCGGTACGGGCCCATCGCTGTGCAGGGCCTTGGCAAAGGAATTGGACATGGCTTCGCTCTCATCTTGTCAGGAGACCGGCAAGCATAGAGGCCGACAGGGGTTCTGTGCTTGGGAAAAGTTGCTATGTTTCGGCGATGACGACGAGCGCGCACAGGCTGGCGTCGGGCCGAGGCTGGCAGGTGTCGGATGTCATCTGCACCGCCAGCGCCGCCGACAGGCCATTCGAGGAGGAGCATCGGGATTTCTGCGTTGCCGCCGTAACCAACGGCACCTTCCGCTATCGTGCGCGCGAGGGCACGGCGATGCTGGCGCCGGGCGCGCTCCTGCTCGGCAATCCCGGCACATGCTACGAATGCGGCCACGAGCATGGCGCCGGCGACCGTTGCCTCTCCTTCCATTTCGGACCGGCCTATATGGAGCGGATCGTCGCCGACGTGCCGGGCGCGAAGACGCTCGATTTCGGCACGCCGCGCCTGCCGCCCTTGCCGGCGCTGGTGCCGCTGCTTGCCGAAGCGGAGGCGGCGCGCGAGATGGCCGACGCCGGCGCGTTCGAGGAACTCGCCCTGCGCATTGCCGGTGCCGCGGTAACAGCGGCTTGCAGCGCTACGGATCGGGGACGGACGCCGAGCCGCCGTGACCAGAAGCGTGTCGCCGAAGCGGTGCGGCGCATCGAAGTCGATGCCGACCGGCCGATCTCGCTTGCCGAACTCGCCGACGAGACCGCCACCAGCCCTTACCATTTCCTGCGCACCTTCCGGCACGTTGCCGGTATGACGCCCTACCAATTCCTGCTGAGAGCGCGGCTGCACAGGGCAGCCGTGCGGCTGCGGACGTCGGATCAGACGATTTCGGCGATTGCCTTTTCGGCGGGATTCAACGATCTATCAACCTTCAATCGCCGTTTCCGGCGGCTGATGGGCGAGGCGCCGGGTACTTATCGCGCCCGCCGGCGACGCCCGTGAAAGGGTGCACGGCCATATCGTCGCAATTGGTTTATCCTTTTGAATTTGCCGCTAAAAACCACACTGGAAAACTGCCGCGATTGTTGGAGTTTCAGGCTGGCTTCCTATATAAGCACCAAGTGATTCCTGATTAGATTGTGATCCGATTTGACCGACCAAAAGACACCGCGCGGCGCCGACGGCGGCCCCACCGGCATCGAGCCGATATCCATCATCGAGGAGATGCAGCGCTCCTATCTCGATTACGCCATGAGCGTGATCGTCAGCCGCGCACTGCCGGACGTGCGCGATGGCCTCAAGCCGGTGCATCGCCGCATTCTCTACGCCGCCTATGAGAGCGGCTATCACTGGAACCGCAAATATGTGAAATCGGCACGCCCGGTCGCCGACGTGATGGGTAAATACCATCCGCATGGCGACGCCTCGATCTACGACGCTTTGGTGCGCATGGCGCAGGATTGGTCGCTGCGCGTGCCGCTGATCGACGGGCAGGGCAATTTCGGCTCGATCGACGGCGATCCGCCGGCGGCGATGCGCTACACGGAATCGCGGCTGACCAAGGTCGCGCATGAGTTGCTGGAAGACATCGACAAGGACACAGTCGATTTCCAGGACACTTACGATGCGTCCGGCAGCGAACCGAAAGTCCTGCCGGCGCGCTTCCCGAACCTATTGGTCAACGGCTCCGGCGGTATCGCCGTCGGCATGGCCACCAACATCCCGCCGCACAATCTGGGCGAGGTCTGCAACGGCGCCATTGCCCTCATCGATAATCCGGCGATCGACCTTCCGGCGCTGATGGAGATCATTCCGGGACCGGATTTCCCGACGGGCGGCATCGTGCTTGGCCGTTCCGGCATCTACAGCGCCTATTCGACCGGCCGCGGCTCCATCGTCATGCGCGGCCGCGTCAACGTCGAGGCGCGCGGCAACGATCGTGAATCGATCGTCATCACCGAGGTTCCCTATCAGGTGAACAAGGCGTCGATGATCGAGAAGATGGCCGAGCTGGTGCGCGACAAGCGCATCGAGGGCATTTCCGACATTCGCGACGAGAGCGACCGCCAGGGTTATCGCGTCGTCATCGAACTGAAGCGCGACGCCGTCGCCGATGTCATTCTCAACCAGCTTTACCGCTTCACCCCGCTGCAGACGTCCTTCGGTGCCAACATGGTGGCACTGAACGGCGGCAAGCCGGAATTGCTGACTCTGACCGACATGCTGAAGGCGTTCGTCGCCTTCCGTGAGGAGGTGATCAGCCGGCGCACAAAATTCCTGCTGCGCAAGGCGCGCGACCGCGCCCATGTGCTGGTCGGCCTTGCCATCGCTGTTGCCAACATCGATGAAGTCATCAAGCTGATCCGCAGCGCTCCGGACCCGCAGACGGCGCGCGAGCAGTTGATGGAGCGGCGCTGGCCTTCGGGCGACGTGGAATCGCTGATTCTTCTGATCGACGACCCGCGCCATCGCATCAACGAGGATGGCACCTACAATCTCTCCGAGGAGCAGGCGCGCGCCATCCTCGAATTGCGCCTGCAGCGCCTGACCGCGCTCGGCCGCGACGAGATCGCCGACGAGCTGAACACGATCGGCGACGAGATCAAGGACTACCTGGACATCCTCTCGTCCCGCGCCCGCGTCCAGCAGATCGTCAAGGACGAGCTCATCGCCGTGCGCGACGAGTTCGGCACGCCGCGCCGTACCGAGCTCGCCGAGGGCGGGGCGGACATGGAAGACGAGGACCTGATCCAGCGCGAGGACATGGTCGTCACGGTCAGCCATTCCGGCTACATCAAGCGCGTGCCGCTATCGCTCTACCGGGCGCAGCGCCGCGGCGGCAAGGGCCGCTCCGGCATGTCGACCAAGGAAGAGGATTTCGTCACCCGGCTGTTCGTCGCCAACACGCACACGCCGGTGCTGTTCTTCTCCTCGCGCGGCATCGTCTACAAGGAAAAGGTCTGGCGCCTGCCGATCGGCAACCCGCAATCGCGCGGCAAGGCGCTGATCAATATGCTGCCGCTCGAACAGGGCGAGCGCATCACCACGATCATGCCGCTGCCGGAGGATGAGACGAGTTGGGGCGAGCTCGACGTCATGTTTGCCACCACGCGCGGCACCGTGCGTCGCAACAAGCTGTCGGACTTCGTCCAGGTCAACCGCAACGGCAAGATCGCCATGAAGCTGGACGAGGAGGGCGACGAGATCCTCGGCGTCGAGACCTGCACCGACAATGATGACGTGCTTTTGACGGCAAGTTCCGGCCAGTGCATCCGCTTTCCGGTCAGCGACGTACGCGTCTTCCAGAGCCGCAATTCGGTCGGCGTGCGCGGCATTGCGATGGCCGATGGCGACCGGGTGATCTCGATGGCGGTGATCGAGCATGTCGATGCGCCGCCGGCGGAACGTGCCGCCTACCTCAAGCGGGTGGTGGCCGAACGCCGGCTCGCTGCTGACATCGCGGCCGGCGAGGAGGAAGAAATCCAGCTCACCAATGAAGAGGTCGGCGAAGAGGCGGAGCTTTCCGACGACCGCTATGAGTTCCTCAAGGCGCACGAGCAGTTCGTGTTGACGGTGACGGAATATGGCTACGGCAAGCGTTCATCGTCCTACGATTTCCGCCTGACTGGCCGTGGTGGCAAGGGTATTCGCGCCACCGACGTCTCGAAAACGGCCGAAATCGGCCGCCTGGTGGCGACCTTCCCGGTCGGCAATGACGATCAGATCATGCTGGTTTCGGATGGCGGCACCGTCATCCGCGTCCCGGTCAACGGCATTCGTTTCGCCAGCCGCGCCACCAAGGGCGTTACTATCTTCAATACCGCAGAGGGCGAGAAGGTCGTTTCGGTGGAGCGGATTTCAGAACCGCAAGCCGACGAGGAGATCGAAGAGAGTGTCGATGCTGAAGGTGGCGCTTCCACCGATGCCGAAGGTGGTGAGCCTGATACTACCGTCGAGTGAGTTTGCCACGACGGCGCCAGCCCTATGGGCCGGCGTGTGAAGACACCCCAGCAATCTAGAAGTGGCGATAAGGCTTGCGGTTGCCGAAGCGTTCGAACCGCTTGGTATTGGCCTTGGCGCGGACGCGCTGTGCTTCCTGATGCAACCCGAATACGGTAGCGATCAGCATGGCGACGGTCATTGCGGTGGCGAGGATGTAGATCAGCATGTGCATGTTCTCCTGCGCCTAACAACGATTCGATGGGTGTTTGGTTTCATCTTCTGCAGCGGCAACTTAGTGAACACTGCGTGAAGCTGTTGTGAGCGGCACATTCATCTGTCGTTCACGTCGGCCAAAAGGTTCACGGGGCGGGCTGGCGATCGGATTTGCCTTTAGGGGAGAGGCTCGCTAGAAGCACCTGCCATGACCGAACGCATCGCCCTTTATGCCGGCTCTTTCGACCCGCTGACCAACGGCCATCTCGACGTGCTGAAGGCGTCGCTGGCCGTGGCGGATACAATCTATGCGGCGATCGGCATCCATCCCGGCAAGAAGCCGTTGTTTTCCTTCGAGGAACGGGTTGGCCTGATCGAAACGGCCGCGAAGGCGGAATTCGGCAGCGACGGTGCGCGTATCAAAGTAGTCGCCTTCGACGGGTTGGTGATCGATGCGGCCAGGAAGCATGGCGCCTCGATCATCATCCGCGGCCTGCGCGACGGCACCGATCTTGACTATGAGATGCAGATGGCCGGCATGAACGAGACCATGGCGCCGGAGCTGCAGACCGTGTTCCTGCCCGCCAGCCCTTCAGTGCGCACCATTACCGCCACACTTGTGCGCCAGATAGCTTCGATGGGAGGCGACATCCGCCCCTTCGTGCCGGCGGCCGTGGCCGGCGCGCTCACCGCCAAATTCGCGAAATAAATGCATGTCACCCAAAAGTGGAACCCGGCTTTGGGTAACGACATGCATGAACGAAGATATTCGGAGAAAGATCCCATGCAGCTGAAAAAGCTTGCCTTCTTGCTTGCCGTGCTTGCCGGTCTTGTGACCGCATCCGTGTCGGCCTTTGCCGCCGATCCGGAAAACTCCATGATCGTAACGCTGAAGGACGGCGACGTGACCATCGCGCTGAGGCCCGACCTTGCGCCGAAGCACGTCGCGCAGATCAAAAAGCTGGTGCGCCAGGGCGCCTACGACAACGTCGCCTTTCACCGCGTCATCGACGGCTTCATGGCGCAGACCGGCGACGTCAAGTTCGGCAACATGAAGAGCGGCTTCAATGCCGACGCTGTCGGCACCGGCGGCTCCGATCTTCCTGACCTGCCGGCCGAATTCTCCAGCACCGAGCACTACCAGCGCGGCGTGGTCGGCATGGCCCGCTCCGACGATCCGAATTCCGCCAATTCGCAATTCTTCATCATGTTCGCGCCGGCACCGCCGCTCGATGGCCAGTACACCATCGTTGGCAATGTCGTCAGCGGCATGGAGCTGGTGGACCACATCAAGAAAGGCGACGAGGCGCAGAACGGGACGGTGACCGACCCCGATCGCATGATCAAGGTGCGCATCGCCGCGGACGGCAAGTAACCCCAATTGTTCAAAAGGATATTTCTGACATGGCCGAAATCAAGGACCGCGAGAACGCGCTTATCATGGACACGACCAAGGGCAAGGTCGTCATCGAATTGTTTCCAGATCTGGCGCCCGGCCATGTCGGCCGTATCAAGGAACTGGTACGCGAAGGCGCCTATGACGGCGTGGTCTTCCACCGCGTCATCGACGGCTTCATGGCGCAGACCGGCGACGTGAAGTTCGGCAATTCCAACAAGCCGTCTTTCGCGCCATCGCGCGCCGGCACTGGCGGTTCCGACAAGCCCGATCTGAAGGCCGAGTTCTCCAACGCCAACCACGGCCGCGGCACCTGCTCGATGGCGCGCTCGCAGAACCCGAACTCGGCCAATTCGCAGTTCTTCATCTGCTTCGACGATGCCGCCTTCCTCAACCGCCAGTACACGGTATGGGGCCAGGTCATCGAAGGCATGGACAACGTCGACAAGATCAAGCGCGGCGAACCGGTGCAGGATCCTGACAAGATCGTGTCGCTCAAGGTCGCGGCCGACGTGAAATGACCGGCCGGGCTGTCGCGGCCATCGCATTTGTGCTCGTCGCGGCGGCCACCCCGGCGCTGGCGACGGAATCGATCGTCTGCAGCGCCGACGGCGGCGCGGCATCGATTGATGTTTTGATGGGACACACGGCCGTCATTGCGGTCGCGCGTGTGTGGCTGGATGCCGGCGGCAAGACATGGACCACGGACGGACAGGCAGGCTCAACGAAAGTCATCGTTGGACAGGCATTCGAAGACGACGAGCGCATGCTGATCGATCTCACTGATGAGGGCCTCAGCTCGATCGTCGCCAGATTGCGGCTGGTCAAGGCCAGCGAGCAGTCCAGCTTCGCAATGGGCGGTACGCTGAGCATAGACAGTGTCGGCGCCTGGGCGGTGACCTGCCCGGAACCTTGAGGCGGGGATTTCTTGCGCGTCGATCTTTTCGACTTCGATCTGCCGGAGGAGCGCGTCGCGCTTCGCCCAGCCGAGCCGCGCGACAGTGCCAGGATGCTGGTGGTCAGGCCGGGTGAGGGGCTCGAAGACCGGACGGTGCGCGACCTGCCGGCCCTGCTCAAGGCCGGTGATGTGCTGGTCTTCAACGACACCAAGGTCATTCCGGCGCAGCTGAAAGGCATCAGGCGGCGCGGCGAAGCAGCAGCGCAGGTCGAAGCCACGCTGCATATGCGGATGGCGCCCGACCGGTGGCTCGCCTTCATGCGTCCGGGCAAGCGCATCGCCGCCGGCGATCGCATCCATTTCGGTCATGACGCCAATTCCTGCTTTCTCGGCCAGCTCGACGCGACAGTTGTCGAGAAGGGAGAAGGTGGCGAGGTGCTGCTCGGCTTCGACCTGTCAGGTCCGTTCCTCGACGAGGCGCTGCATGCCGTCGGCCACATCCCGCTGCCGCCCTACATCGCTTCCAAGCGTGACGACGACGAACGCGACCGCAGCGATTACCAGACCATTTATGCCAAGGAGGAGGGCGCCGTGGCCGCGCCGACGGCAGGGCTGCATTTCACGCCGGAGCTGTTTGCGACGCTCGACGCCAAGGGCATAGAGCGCCGTTTCGTCACGCTGCATGTCGGCGCCGGCACGTTCCTGCCGGTGAAGGCGGACGACACCGCCGACCACAAGATGCACGCCGAAACCGGTTCGGTCAGCCCGGAAACCGCCGCGGCGCTGAATGCGGCGAAAGCAAAAGGAGGGCGCATTATCGCCGTCGGCACGACATCGCTGCGCTTGTTGGAGAGCGCGGCTGGCGAGGACGGCAGGCTGGCAGCATGGTCAGGCCCGACCGACATCTTCATCACGCCCGGCTATCGCTTCAAGACCGCAGACATGCTGATGACCAATTTCCATCTGCCGCGTTCGACGCTGTTCATGCTGGTTTCGGCCTTCTGCGGTTTGCAGACGATGCGCGCGGCCTATGCGCATGCGATCGAGAACCGCTACAGGTTTTATTCCTATGGAGACGCAAGTCTTCTGTTCAGGGAGGATACCGATGGACGATGACCTGGAAACCTTCGGCCGCGAAGCCTTGATCGCCGAGGTCAGGAAACTGCGCGCCGGAATCCGCCAACACCGCGACGCCACCGGCCATGATCTGTGCTGGCATCATCCCGACCTCTGGTCGCTTTTGCCCGAAAAGACCGAGCCGGCGATTGCCGTGCCGCCGTGGCCGAAATTCATGCGCGGCTGCATCCGCTACCGGCAATCACTCGACAAGCAGGCCCCGGACGCGCCGGTATTCGACAAGGAGTTCGATGGCTAGGGAATTCAATGACTGACGCATTCACCTTCAAGGTGCTGGCGACCGACGGCAGGGCGCGGCGTGGTGCAATCACCATGCCGCGCGGGGAAATCCGCACGCCTGCCTTCATGCCGGTCGGTACCGGCGGCACGGTGAAGGCCATGTATATGGATCAGGTGCGCGGCGTCGGCTCGGACATTATCCTCGGCAACACCTACCACCTGATGCTGAGACCCGGCGCCGAGCGCGTGGCGCGGCTCGGCGGCCTGCATGAATTCGCCCGCTGGCAGCATCCAATCCTGACCGACAGCGGCGGCTTCCAGGTGATGTCGCTGTCGAAGCTGCGGAAACTGACCGAGAACGGCGTTACCTTCCGTTCGCATATCGACGGCGGCGCCTACGAGATGTCGCCGGAGCGTTCGATACAGATCCAGGGGCTGCTCGATTCCGACATCCAGATGCAGCTCGACGAATGCACGGCGCTGCCGGCCAAGCAGAACGAGATCGAGCGTGCCATGGAGTTGTCGTTGCGCTGGGCCGAGCGTTGCAAGACGGCATTCGGCGAGCAGCCCGGCAAGGCGATGTTCGGCATTGTGCAAGGCGGCGACGTGCCGGATCTGCGGCTGCGCTCGGCGCAGGCGCTGAAGGCAATGGAGCTGAAGGGCTATGCGATCGGCGGGCTGGCTGTCGGCGAGCCGCAAGCGGTGATGCTGGAGATGCTCGACATCACTTGCCCGGAGCTGCCGGCTGACCGGCCGCGCTACCTGATGGGCGTCGGCACCCCGGACGACATCTTGAAGTCGGTTGCGCGCGGCATCGACATGTTCGACTGCGTGATGCCGATGCGGGCAGGGCGCCACGGCCTTGCATACACACGGCGCGGCAAGGTCAATCTGCGCAACGCCCGCCATGCCGACGATCCGCGTCCGCTCGACGAGGAAAGCGACTGCCCGGCCGCACGCGACTATTCGCGGGCCTATTTGCACCATCTGGTGCGCTCGCAAGAGGCGCTTGGGGCGATGCTCCTGACCTGGAACAATCTGTCCTATTACCAGCAGCTGATGCGCGACATTCGTGAAGCGATCGAGGCTGGCAGGTTCGCCGAACAAGCCGAGATCATCACGCAGCAATGGGCAAACGGTGACCTCGCCGTCCGATAGGCATGCTCGCCAGGAATCCGGCTCCAGGGAGGAGTTGCCCCTGCCATGAACTGTTTTGAAACGACTGCCTAATAAGCATTGCCGGACGACATCAGGCGAGGATCAAGAACCTGTTCGTTTCGGGGCAAGTTTCAGTTCCTGGCACGACGGTGCGGACGAACGGCATCGCCGAGCTTTCGCCTTCGACCCCCATCGCGGTTCAGCGATGGACGGCTGGGTCGTTGCTTGCCATTCTGGCGATCGCAGTGACCGGCCTGGTCTTGCGCTTACTTGGCGCGCGCGGCGACCTTTGGCTGGACGAGATCTGGAGCTTTGCGCTGATCGAGCCGCTGACCTCGATCGACCAGATATTCTGGCGCGTCAATCACGACAACAATCATTTCCTCAACTCGGTCTATCTCTATCTCATTGGCCCCGATGTTTCGCCGCTGATCCAGCGAGGTCTGTCGATAGCATTAGGTGTTGCCACGATCGGTGCGGCGGCAACGAGCGCCTTATCGCGCGGACGACAGGCGATGATTGCCACAAGCCTGTTGTTTGCCGTGAGCTACCCAATGATCCATTACGGCTCGGAGGCGCGCGGCTATGCCGGCCTTGTGCTGTTCACGCTGCTGTCGGTCGTTTTTCTGGAGCGCCGGCTCGACAGTAGACGGTGGTCTGGCGTGGCCCTGGCAGCGGCGATCCTTTTCGGCTTCCTGTGCCACCTCACCATGATCGGAATGGTGGCGGTCCTCGCAATATGGACCGCCTGGCTCGCCTGGCAGCGTACGGCGAAGGTCGGCCGTGTCGTTGCGGACCTGGCGTCGATCTTCCTGCCGGGCTTGCTTGCCGTGTTGCCGCTGGCTGTCGGCGTGTTTGTCGGCGGCAGGCTGTTCGGCTTCAGTGTCGGTGGTGTTTCGCCGTTCTCGATTGCCGCCTTCGCGCAGGGCTATGGCGGGATGATCCGCTCTCTGTTCGCGCTGCCACCCTGGTTCGGCGACGGGCCCTATATCGTTGCCGCCTGCGGTCTTGTCGGCCTCTCCGCCGGTGTCTGGCGCGGTCGAAGAGCCAGCCTTTATGCCATCGGGATTATCGGACTGCCTTTGCTCATGGCGGAGGCGCATCTGCCCAACCTTGAGTTCCCGCGCTATTTCATCATCAGCGGAACATTGCTGCTGCTCTGGGCCGGCGAGATGATTGGCCGCGGCCTGGATGCTCGCGGGACTGCCAGGCTGCTTGCGATGGGAGCGCTGGTGATCGTGGTGGGTGGAAGCATTTCGTCGCTGCTTCAGTTCTATCAATATGGACGCGGCTCCTACGCCGCTATCGTCGATGAAATGACCAGGAACGGCGCAACCACCTATGCCAGCGACGGCAATTTCCGCACCCCCATTGTCGTCGACTATTTTGCGGCGCGAATGGATCGTCGGGCATTGCTGGTTCCAGACGACGGGATGTGCACCGAACGGCCCGCCTGGCTGGTCCTCGAGGGGGACGTGGACAAACAAGCCGAACATGTCGAACCGACGGCCGCATGCGCTCTGGCCTATGAACGGGCCGATGCGTCGAGGCATTGGGGGTTTTCAGGCCTGAGCTGGACGCTCTACCGGCGACAGGATTGAAACACCCCTTTAGGTGCTGAGCGACGTGGACGCACGCAGGCTGCAGCCGGTGATCCGAAAGCTGCCGTCAGGCTGTAGTTCTAGCGTGTAGACCGCCTCGTAGTCCTTGCCATCCGGGCCGACGATCAGCACTTGCTGGATGATCGAGGTCGGGCTCGTCTCGCGAACCTTGCCGAAGGAGTAGGTCTGCGGCTGGCGCACCGGCGGATAGCCGTTGGTCACCATGTTCATGAAGGTATCGACGGTCGGAAAGATGCGCTTCACATTCGGTGCGGCAAAGCTGTAGGCCGTCATTCCGTCATTGGCGATGAAGGCCCTCAACTGCCCATCGATGACCGTCTGCGCCGCTTTGACTTCGGCGTCGCCAGCAAAGGCCTGGGATGCGAAAATGAATGGAACGACTGCGAATGCGAAAAACGCGCGGCGCATGGCCTGTCTCCGTTGTCCCTGAGAAATCGCTGCCTGAAGGTACATGATACCATACGCTTTGCAGTGCTTCAGGGTTTCAGCCGAGCGCAAACATTCGGCGTGGCAGTCCGTGTCCAGACCGAGACGCATTGTCGAGGCGAGAACAGCCTGAGCGATTGCCGATGCTTGAAAGGCGAACGGCAGTCTGCCACAAGGGCCGCTCGATTATACCTAGAGCGTGCGATGTGAGCAGGACCAGGCAATGAAGGCATTTTTCGTGCAGATAAAGTGCGATCTGGGCAAGGCCTACGACGTTGCCAGCGCCCTGGCCGATGCCGAGATTGCTTCGGAAATCTACTCGACAGCCGGAAACTACGACCTGCTCGCCAAATTCTATGTCGACGACGAGGAAGACATCGGCCACTTCGTCAACGAGAAAGTGCAGATTCTTCCCGGTATCAAGGACACGTTCACGGTCGTCACCTTTCGCGCGTTTTGATCCGCATCCGGCATCTGCCCGGACACCAGGCAAAGCCTGATCAAGGCCCTATTGGTGCTGCCTTAATTTTAGGCAAGTGCGATATACTGATCGCCGGCGCCCAACAAATCACCGATTGCGCTTGATTTTCTCCAGCGAGGCCAGTGAAATGGCGCCACAGGGGAGTATGCGATTGGCAGCGTTCGATGAAATGCTTCCGGAAGTTTCCGGGCTGAGAAAACCGTATTCGGCTTACGATCGCTGGCTGAAGGAACAGGACCCGGCCAGACTTACCGAGAAGATGCAGGACGCCGAACGCGTCTTTCGCAAGACAGGCATCACTTTCGCCGTCTACGGCGAGCAGGAAGCATCGGAGCGGCTGATACCCTTCGATATCGTTCCGCGCATCATTTCGGGCAATGAATGGCGACGGCTGACGCAAGGCATCGAGCAGCGCGTCCAGGCGCTGAACGCCTTTCTCGACGACATCTACCATCGCCAGGAGATCTTGCGCGCCGGCCGGGTGCCGAAGGAGTTGATCGCCAAGAATGAGGCGTTCCTGCCCGAGATGATCGGGGTGCGGCCGCCGGCCGGCGTCTATACCCACATCATCGGCGTCGACATCGTACGCATCAGCGAGAACGAGTTCTACGTGCTGGAGGACAACGCGCGCACGCCGTCCGGCGTCTCCTACATGCTGGAGAACCGCGAGACGATGATGCAGCTCTTTCCCGAGCTGTTCCAGCAGATCAAGGTGCGGCCGGTTGAGAATTACCCGCAGCTCTTGCGCCAGTCGCTGGCGGCAGTGCGGCCGCAAAGCACCAAGGGCGCGCCGACCATTGCCGTGCTGACGCCGGGCAGCTTCAACTCGGCGTATTTCGAACATGCTTTCCTTGCCGACCAGATGGGCGTGCAGCTTGTCGAAGGGCAGGATCTGCGCGTCGTCGATGGCCATGTCGCGATGCGCACCACCGAGGGCTACAAGCAGATCGACGTGCTTTACCGTCGTGTCGACGACTCGTTCCTCGATCCGCTGACCTTCCGCCCCGACTCGGCACTTGGCGTGCCGGGCATTATGGACGTCTACCGCGCCGGCAACATCACGATCGCCAATGCGCCGGGAACCGGCATCGCCGACGACAAGGCGATTTATTCCTACATGCCCGAAATCGTCGAATTCTATACCGGCCGCAAGGCGATGCTCGGCAACATCCCGACCTGGCGCTGCTCGGAGCCGGACAGCCTGAAATACGTGCTCGAGCACATCGATGAATTGGTTATCAAGGAAGTCCACGGCTCCGGCGGTTACGGCATGCTGGTCGGTCCGGCGGCGACCAAGAAGGAATGCGAAGAGTTTTCCAAAAAGCTCGCGGCAAAACCGTCGAACTACATCGCCCAGCCGACGCTGGCGCTGTCGACCTGCCCGATCCTGACGGACAAGGGGCTGGCGCCGCGCCATGTCGATCTGCGCCCCTATGTGCTGGTTTCCGACCGTATCCAGATCGTGCCCGGCGGGCTGACCCGAGTAGCGCTCAAGGAAGGCTCGCTGGTCGTCAATTCCTCGCAAGGCGGGGGCACGAAGGATACGTGGGTGTTAGATGATTAGAGTGGAAGTAGTGAATAGTGAATGGTGAATAGTGAATAGTGAATAGTGAATAGATAAGGATATGGGTCGTTGATGTTGGTGAAATGCCCTGAAGTGAAGCGCGCGGAATCGTGCCCTGGAATCTGGATAGTCACCATTCACCATTCACCTTTCACTATTCACCACAGGACCGCCTGACATGCTTCTCGGCCGCACCGCCAACGGGCTCTACTGGATGAACCGCTACATCGAGCGGGCGGAAAACATGGCGCGATTGGTGGATGCCGGCCTGCGCATGGCGCTGACTCGTACTCAGAACGCTTCGGAGGAGTGGAATTCGGTGCTGCTCAGCGCCGGTTCGGACGCCAGCTTCACGCAGAAATATTCCGACTACACCGCCGCCAATGTCGCCGACTATCTGCTGCGCGACACATCGAACCCGTCGAGCACGATGTCGTCTATCGAAACGGCCCGTAACAATGCCCGCATGGTGCGTACCGCACTGACGCGTGAAACCTGGGAAAGCATCAACGAAGCCTGGATGTCGCTGAAGCGGATGCTGGCCAAGCCGATCGACGAGCGCGACCTGCCCAACGCGCTCGACGCAATCAAGCGCGAGACGGCGCTGATCCGCGGCTCGTTCTACGGCACGATGCTGCGCAACGAGATTTTCGATTTTTCGCAGCTCGGCACTTATGTCGAACGCGCCGACAACACCGCGCGCATCCTGGATGTGAAATACTACGTTCTGTTGCCGTCGATCTCCTGGGTCGGCTCGACGCTCGACAACTACCAGTGGGAATCGATCCTGCGCTCGGTGTCGGCGCACCGTTCCTATCGCTGGGTCTATGATGCCGACTACAAGCCGAGCAACATCGCCGATTATCTGATCCTCAACGTCCGCATGCCGCGCTCACTGACCTTTTGCTACCGCTTCCTGACGGAGCATCTCAAATTCCTGGGTGACGACTATGGGGAGCGCCACGCCTGTCATGCGACGGCTGCCAAGACCCAGGCCATGCTGACGGCCGGGTCGATCAAGGATATTTTCGACGCCGGCCTGCACGAATTCCTAGCCAATTTCATCCGCGACAACACCAGGCTCGGCGACGAGATCGCGCAGGATTACAGGTTCTATTGAGCATGATCCAAAAAGGCGGAGATCGGTTTTCGGAAAAGCTCATGCTCCAGGGACGAGAGCGATGCGGCTGAAGATCACCCACCGAACCGAATACCGCTACGATGCGCCGGTGCAGTATCTGTTGCAGCGTTTGCGGCTGCTCCCGGTGAACGGGCGCACTCAGACGGTACTGTCCTGGGCGCTGAAGATCGAAGGCGCACGCGAGGAAGTGCGCTTCACCGACCATTTCGGCAATGATACCCGGCTGTTGAGCGTCGAGGGCGAGCGCGACTTCATCACCGTCGAAGCAGCCGGCGAAGTGGTGACGCGCGACACCGCTGGCGTCTGCGGACCGCACCAGGGTTTCGCGCCGCTCTGGCTGTTCGGCCAGGAAACGCCGCTGACGACGATCGGCAGCGGCATTCGCGAGCTTGCTGCCTCGGTCGGCAAGGGTACCGACATCGAAAGGCTGCACCGGTTGATGGCGGTGATCGGCGAGCGCGTCGCTTATACGCCGGACACCACCAACGTGACGACGCCGGCCGAAGAGGCCCTGGCGCTCAAGACCGGCGTTTGCCAGGACCACAGCCACATCTTCGTTGCCGCGGCGCGTGCCATGGATTTTCCGGCCCGCTATATCAGCGGCTACCTGATGATGGATGCGGCCATCGAGCAGGTGGCAAGCCACGCCTGGGCCGAGGCGCATGTCTCGGGCCTCGGCTGGGTCGCCTTCGATGTCGCCAACGGCATTTCTCCGGACGAGCGTTATGTGAAGGTGGCGACCGGCCGCGATTATCGCGACGCCATGCCGGTATCTGGAATTCGGCTGGGACAGGCGGAAGAACAGCTTGCGGTCACCGTCACCGTGGAGCAGTAATCCCCGGCAAGATTGTTGCCAAAGAGATTCGATGACCTATTGCGTCGGCCTGAAGATCGATCGCGGGCTCGTGTTCATGTCGGACACGCGCACCAACGCCGGCATGGATTCGATCTCGACCTTCAGGAAGATGCATGTCTGGGAAGAGCCGGGCGAGCGCGTCATCGTTTTGATGTCGGCCGGCAATCTGGCGACGACGCAGGCCGTGGTCAGCCTGCTCGACGAACGCACCAAGGCAGTGGCGGAGCGCCGTGCCACGTTGCTCGAAACGCCCTCCATGTACCAGACAGTCCGGTTGGTCGGAGACACCGTCAAGGAGGTCATCGCCAGTTCGTCGCCGGCTGGCGAAAAGGCGGACTCCTACTTCAACGCCTCCTTCATCCTTGGCGGTCAGATCAAGGGCAGCCCGCCGCGCCTGTTCATGATCTATCCGGAAGGCAATTTCATCGAATCCACCGACGACACGCCGTTCTTCCAGATCGGTGAGACCAAATACGGCAAGCCGATCATTATCCGCGCTTATGAAAGGACGATGAGTTTCGCCGAGACGGTGAAGTTGCTGCTGGTGTCGTTCGACTCGACGCTGAAGTCGAACCTGTCGGTCGGCCTGCCACTCGACCTGCTGTTCTATGAAAAGGACACTTTCAAGGTCGGCCTCAAAAAGCGAATAAACCAGGACGATCAATATTATCGTACGATCTCGGATAGCTGGTCGAACGCGCTGAAGACCGCCTTTGCCAGTCTGCCTGATTTTCCCGAATGAAAACCTTCGTTTTTCGTGCTCTTTGACCGCGGCTCGATGAGGCGCCACGGAGGCGAAGAAGATGAATAGCAACGAATTCCGCGAGTGGTCGCTGCGAGCGGCTGAATGGGGCGTCGACTACAGAAACAGCCTTCGCGAAAGACCGGTGCGGCCGCTTGTCGAGCCGGGCGAAATCTTCAAAAGCATCGATGCCGCGCCGCCGGAAGACGGCGAAACGATGCAGGCAATCTTCGCCGATTTCGAACAAAAGATATTGCCGGGCATGACGCACTGGCAGCATCCGCGTTTCTTCGCCTATTTCCCGGCCAATGCGGCGCCGGTCTCCGTCGTGGCCGAGTATCTGGTTTCCGCGATGGCCGCGCAATGCATGCTCTGGCAGACCTCGCCGGCGGCAACCGAGCTCGAGACGCGGGTCGTCGATTGGATGCGGCAGGCGCTTGGTTTGCCGGAGGGATTTTCCGGCGTCATGCAGGATTCGGCTTCATCGGCGACGCTTGCCGCCGTGCTGACCATGCGCGAGCGCGCGCTCGACTGGCAAGGCAACAAGAACGGCTTGCAAGGGCAGCCGGTCGTGCGGATCTATTCTTCCGACCAAGTCCATACTTCTATCGACCGGGCGATCTGGGTGTCGGGCATCGGCGAGGCGAACCTCGTGCGCATTCCGGTCGCCGGACGCTTCCGCGCCATGCAGACGACGGCTCTGGAAGCCGCGATCGTTACCGACCGCGAAAACGGCATGCTGCCGGCGGGCATCATCGCCAGCGTCGGCGGCACAAGTACCGGCGGCACCGACAACGTGGCGGCTGTTGCCGAGGTGGCGAAGCGGCACGGGCTCTACCTGCATGTCGATGCCGCATGGGCCGGCTCCGCCATGATCTGCCCCGAGTTCCGGCATTTCTGGACCGGCGCCGAAAATGCCGATTCCATCGTCTTCAACCCGCATAAATGGTTGGGGGCACAGTTCGATTGCTCGATGCAGTTCATCCGCCAGCCGAAAGACCTGGTCCGCACGCTGGCGATCAAGCCCGAATTCCTGAAAACGCATGGCCGCGACGGGGTCATCAACTACTCCGAATGGTCGGTGCCGCTCGGACGGAGGTTCCGCGCGCTGAAACTTTGGTTCCTGCTGCGTGCGCATGGCTTGGAAAATCTGCGGAACATGATCCGCAACCATGTCGCCTGGAGCGAGAGCCTCGCCGCGCGGCTGGCTCGGGAACCGGATTTCGAGATCGTCACGGAACCGATGCTGTCGCTATTCTCATTCCGCCATCTCGCGGCTGCGGGAATCGGCCTTGACGAGCACAATTTGCGGCTGGTCAACGCGATCAACGATGACGGCCGCATTTACCTGACGCAGACCCGGGTGGACGGGCAGGTGGCGATCCGCTTTCAGGTCGGGCAGTTCGAAACGACTGCGGCGGACGTCGATACTGCTTTCGAGGTCATCACTGAGATCGCGCGGGGGCTGAGTTGATACCCTCGTCGAGATTGCGCCGGAGCTTTTCTCTCTGCAGTCGCCCGATTTTCATTAGCCGGGCCCATACCTGTTCATGGCTTTCGTTTTCAGCTATAGACGAGAGAAACGAAAATGAGAGGTTGCTAGATGTATCTGTCGCCGCGTCATTCCGAAATCATCCAGATGGCCAAGGACCATGGCCGCGTACTGGTCGAGGAGCTGGCGACGCATTTCAACGTGACGCCGCAGACGATCCGCAAGGATCTCAACGATCTCTGCGACCAGCGGCTTTTGTCCCGCATCCATGGCGGGGCATTGTTCCCCTCCGGCATCGAGAACATGGAATATGAGGCTCGGCGCAAGATCGCCGCCGAGGAGAAGGAGGCGATCGGCCGCGCAGCAGCCCGGCTGATCCCCGACAACGCGTCTCTGTTCATCAATATCGGGACAACGACGGAAGCTGTCAGCAAGTCGCTGCTCGATCACAGCGGCCTGATGGTCATCACCAATAACATCAATGTTGCCAACAGGATGCGCATATATCCTTCGATCGAGGTCGTGATCGCCGGCGGTGTCGTGCGCGGTTCCGACGGCGGTGTGGTCGGCGAGGCAGCGGTCGATTTCATCAGGCAGTTCAAGGTCGATTTTGCGGTGATCGGCGCCTCGGCCATCGACCATGACGGCGCACTGCTCGACTTCGATTTTCGCGAGGTGAAGGTGGCTCAGGCGATCATCGCCAACGCCCGACATGTGATCCTGGTGTCGGACCAGACCAAATTCGAGCGCACCGCGCCCGTCCGCATCGGCCATCTGTCGCAGGTCAACACCTTTATCACCGATCGTTGCGACATCCCGTCGGTGCGTAAGATCTGCCAGGAGGCAGAAGTTCAGCTGATCGAAACGTCGCTCTCCTAGAGATGCCGTAGCGGCATCTTCCGCCCATCATATTTCGTTTGACATTCGTTATCATTTCGAAATAATCCCTCTACGGTTTCGCAAGAACCCAAAAATGCTGCAATGCGAAATCGAGGGAGGATTCTTTGAGCGCATCACCGATTCATGACATTTTCGTCATCGGTGGCGGCATCAATGGCTGCGGCATCGCCCGCGATGCCGTTGGACGTGGCTTTTCGGTTTTTCTTGCCGAGATGAACGATCTGGCCAGCGGGACCTCTTCCGGCTCGACCAAACTGATCCACGGCGGCTTGCGCTATCTCGAATTCTACGAATTCCGTCTGGTGCGCGAAGCGCTGATGGAACGCGAGGTCCTGTGGAGGAACGCGCCGCACATCATCTGGCCGATGCGCTTCGTGCTGCCATACGCCAAGGGACTGCGTCCGGCCTGGCTGATCCGGCTCGGGCTTTTCCTCTACGACCATATTGGCGGGCGCAAATTGCTGCCGCCGACGAAAACGCTGGACATGGCCAAGGATCCGGCCGGCAAGCCGCTGAAGCCGCTGTTTCGAAAGGCGTTCGAATATTCGGACGGTTGGGTCAACGATGCCCGGCTGGTTGTGTTGAACGCCCGCGACGCTGCCGAGCGCGGCGCAACCATTCGAACCCGAACAAAGGTCGTCAGCGCACGCCGCGAAGGCAATCTCTGGACGGTCAGGCTTGAAAATGTGCGGACCGGCGATACCGAGGAGGTCAAGGCGCGGCTGCTGGTCAATGCCGCCGGCCCGTGGGTCGATCAGGTGCTGTCGGCCACCGTCGGCTTGAACGACGTGCACAATGTCCGCCTCGTACAAGGCAGCCATATCGTCGTGGGCAAGAAATTCGACGACCCACGCGCCTATTTCTTTCAGAACAAGGACGGGCGCATCATTTTCGCCATCCCTTACGAGGACGAATTCACGCTCATCGGCACGACCGATCGTGACTATCCCGGCGATCCGCACAACGTCAGGATCAATGACGCCGAGATCGACTATCTCTGCGCTGCGGCAAGCGAATATTTCGCGCAGCCGGTCAAGCCGTCGGATATCGTCTGGACCTATTCCGCGGTGCGACCGCTCTACGACGATGGCGCCTCAAAGGCGCAGGAAGCCACCCGAGACTATGTGCTGAAGGCCGATGGAGGCGAGGGTGCCGCCCCGATCGTCAACGCCTTTGGCGGCAAGATCACGACCTACCGCCGATTGTCGGAATCGATGCTCGAGAAGATCGAGGGTTTTCTCGGCAAGCGCGGCAAACCATGGACGGCAAACGCGCCGCTGCCCGGCGGTGACTTTCCCGTCACCGGCTTCGATGCCGAGGTGGCGAAACTGAAAACGGCGTACCCGTTCCTCGACGCCCGGCTGGCCCGCCGGTTGACCCGGCTTTACGGCACCCGCGCAAGGAAGCTGCTGGGCCTCGCCAAGTCGAACGTCGATCTTGGCCGTAACTTCGGCGCCGATCTCTACGAAGCCGAGGTGCGCTACCTCGTCGAAAACGAATGGGCGATGACTGCCGAGGATGTATTGTGGCGCCGGACCAAGCGCGGCCTGCGTCTCAGCCGTGAGCAGGCGGCAGTGCTCGACGAGTTCATGCGCGGAATAAGCCGGCAGCACGTAGCGGCTGCCGAATAGGAACGGCCGACTGATGCAGAAAGCCTGGGAGGAGGCATCATGCTTGAACTGAGAAACGTGACGAAGACGGTGGGTGCGGCGGAACATATCCGCGACGTCTCGCTGACGCTTCAGCACGGCTCGCTCAACGTCCTGCTCGGGCCGACGCTCTCCGGCAAGACCAGCCTGATGCGGCTGATGGCGGGCCTCGACGTGCCGACCTCGGGCTCGGTCTGGTTCGATGGCAAGGATGTCACCGGCATGCCGGTGCAAAAGCGCAACGTCGCCATGGTCTACCAGCAATTCATCAATTATCCGGCGATGACGGTCTACGAAAACATCGCCTCACCGCTGCGGGTGGCCGGCACGGATCAGGCAACGATCGACAGGGAGGTGCGCAATGCCGCCGCCCTTCTCAAACTAACGCCCTATCTCGACCGGACGCCTCTCAGTCTGTCGGGCGGCCAGCAGCAGCGCACCGCGCTGGCCCGCGCCATCGTCAAGAATGCCAGCCTCGTGCTGCTCGACGAGCCGCTCGCCAATCTCGACTATAAGCTGCGTGAAGAATTACGCGCGGAACTGCCGAAAGTCTTCGCGGCCGCCGGTACAATCTTTGTTTATGCCACGACCGAGCCGCACGAGGCCTTGCTGCTCGGCGGCAACACGGCAACGCTTTCCGAGGGCAGCATCACCCAGTTCGGGCCGACCATCGAAGTGTTCCGCAAACCGGTCGATCTGGTGACGGCGAGAACCTTCGCCGATCCGCCGCTCAACACCATCGTGCTTGCCAAGAAGGGCCTGGATTTCCTGCTCGAGGGCGGCGTGAAATTGCCGGTGCCGGCGGAACTCTTCGGCATCGCCGATGCGATCTATACGATCGGCTTCCAGCCGCATCATCTGTCCCTCGATCGGCCCAACGCCGCCGCAGTGCCGGTGCGCGCAAAGGTGACGATCACTGAGATCACCGGATCGGAAAGCTTCATCCATCTCGATTTTGCCGATGCGCGCTGGGTCATGCTGACCCACGGCATTCGCGACTTCGAGCCGGACGAGGAGGTCGAGGTGTTCATCGACCCGCGCCACATCATGGTCTTCGACGAGCACGGCCGCGCGATGGCCGCGCCGAAGCTGGCGGCTTAGGAGGAAGCGATGGCGCGCATCGATGTCAATCATATCCGCCACTCCTATCTGCAGAACCCGCGCACGGATGCCGATTTCGCGCTGAAGGAAGTGCACCACACGTTCGAGGATGGCGGCGCTTATGCGCTGCTCGGCCCATCCGGCTGCGGCAAGACCACGCTGCTCAACATCATTTCGGGATTGCTGCATCCCTCGCATGGCCAACTGCTGTTCAACGGCAGGGACGTGACCAATCTGTCGACCCAAGAGCGCAACATTGCGCAGGTCTTCCAGTTCCCGGTGATCTACGACACGATGACCGTCTACGACAATCTGGCATTCCCGCTGCGCAATCGCGGCGTGCCGGAGGCCGACGTCGACCGCAAGGTGCGCGAGACGCTGGAGATGACCGGGCTGGCCGATATGGCCAAACGAAAGGCGCGCGGACTGACCGCCGACCAGAAGCAGAAAATCTCGCTCGGACGCGGGCTGGTGCGCTCCGACGTCAATGCCATCCTGTTCGACGAGCCTTTGACCGTCATCGACCCGCATATGAAATGGGTGCTGCGCTCGCAGTTGAAGCAGCTTCACCGCCGCTTCGGCTACACCATGGTCTATGTCACGCACGACCAGACCGAGGCGTTGACCTTCGCCGACAGGGTGGTCGTCATGTATGACGGCGAAATCGTGCAGATCGGCACACCGGCGGAGCTGTTCGAGCGCCCGCGCCACACCTTTGTCGGCTATTTCATCGGCTCGCCCGGCATGAATGTCATGCCGGTGGCGATCGACGGCAAGACAGCGAAGCTGGGCTTGCAGCAGATCGAACTGCCGGGCGTGCCCAAGGCGGGCGGCGGCGCCATCGAGCTCGGCATCCGTCCCGAATATGTGCGCCTGGGCAGCCAGGGCATGGCCGTCCGGGTCAGCAAGGTCGAGGACGTCGGCCGCCACAAGGTGGTCCGTGCCAATCTCGAAGGACGCGAGATCGCCGCCGTCATCGGCGAGGACGAGACAGTTCCGGCTGATCCGAAGGTGCGGTTCGACCCGGCCGGCATCAACATCTATGCCGATTCCTGGCGCGTCGAGATGGGAGCCTGAAGTGGAAAAGACCTGGAACAACAGAGCCTGGTTCCTGGTGCTGCCGGTGCTGCTGCTGGTGGCGTTCTCGGCGGTCATACCGCTGATGACGGTCGTCAATTATTCGGTGCAGGACACTTTCGGCAATAACGTCTTCTTCTGGGCCGGCACGGAATGGTTCGAGGAACTGCTTTCCTCCAGCCGCTTCTGGCAGGCGATGATCCGCAACCTTGTCTTCTCCTTCATCATCCTGGCGATCGAAGTGCCGCTCGGCATCTTCATTGCGCTCAATATGCCGAAGAAGGGTTGGGGCGTGCCTGTTTGCCTTGTTTTGATGGCGTTGCCGCTGCTGATCCCGTGGAACGTCGTCGGCACCATCTGGCAGGTGTTCGGGCGCAACGACATTGGCCTGCTCGGCTATTACGTCAACGCGCTCGGCATCGACTATAATTATGTGCAAGACCCATATGACGCCTGGGTCACGGTCATCATCATGGACGTCTGGCATTGGACCAGCCTCGTCGTTCTGCTCTGCTATGCCGGCCTGGTCTCGATCCCGGATGCCTTTTATCAGGCGGCCAAGATCGACGGTGCCTCGCGCTGGGCGGTGTTCCGTTACATCCAGCTGCCGAAGATGAACCGCGTGCTGCTGATCGCCGTGCTGCTGCGCTTTATGGATAGCTTCATGATCTACACCGAACCGTTCGTGGTGACCGGCGGCGGACCCGGCAACTCGACGACCTTTCTTTCGATCGATCTCGTCAAGACGGCGCTCGGCCAGTTCGACCTCGGCCCGGCGGCGGCGATGTCGCTGGTCTACTTCCTTATCGTCCTGTTGTTGTCATGGGTGTTCTACACCGTGATGACCAATTACGACGCGGAGCGCTGAGATGAGCCGCGCTGACGAAAGAGCCGACAGAGTGAGCGAGACGACAGCTTCGGAAGGGCTTGCCAGCACGCTACGGCAGGACGAGATCGCACGGCTGATGCGCCGTCGCGGCGAGGAGTCGCGCTGGTGGTGGATCGTGCCGACGCTCTACATCATCGTTCTGCTTTTGCCGATCTACTGGCTCATCAATATGAGCTTCAAGACCAATGGCGAGATCGTCTCGTCGCTGACGCTCTACCCGCACGCACCGACATTGGCGAATTACCGCACCATCTTCACCGACGCGTCCTGGTACTCTGGCTACATCAACTCGATCACCTATGTGGTTATGAACATGGTGATTTCGGTGGCTGCGGCACTGCCTGCTGCCTATGCCTTTTCGCGCTATCGCTTCCTCGGCGACAAGCATCTGTTCTTCTGGCTGCTGACCAACCGTATGGCGCCGCCGGCGGTGTTCGCGCTGCCATTCTTCCAGCTTTATTCGGCCTTCGGCCTTATCGACACCCACATCGCCGTGGCTCTGGCGCATTGCCTGTTCAACGTGCCGCTGGCGGTGTGGATCCTCGAAGGCTTCATGTCGGGCGTACCCAAGGAGATCGACGAGACCGCCTATATTGACGGCTATTCGTTCCCACGCTTCTTCATCAAGATCTTCATGCCGCTGATTGCGAGCGGCATCGGCGTGGCGTGCTTCTTCTGCTTCATGTTCTCGTGGGTGGAGCTCTTGATCGCCCGTACGCTGACGACAACCGATGCCAAGCCGATCGCCGCGACCATGACCCGCACCGTTTCGGCCGCCGGCATGGATTGGGGGCTGCTCGCCGCAGCCGGCGTGCTGACGCTGATTCCCGGCGCGCTCGTCATCTGGTTTGTGCGCAACTACATCGCCAAGGGCTTTGCCCTGGGGAGGGTATGATGGAGCAGGTCGACAGAAGCCCATGGTGGTGGGCCGTGCTGCTTCTCGCCCTGGTCGTCGTGGCCTGGGTGGCACTTCAAATCGATTTCGTGGCAATAACGGTGGGCTTCAGCGATCCGGCCAATATCCGCCTGTGGGGATTTAACCTCTCGTCCAACCTCGATTTTTCGTGGATGGCCTGGACGTGGCCGACCGCGGCCTTCTTTGGAACCATCTTTCTGCTGCTTTGCGGCATGGCGGCGTGGGAATACGTCTCGCCGGGCGGCAATCCGCGCGTCGGCGTGCTGCGGTTCGAAACGACGCGTGGCGACCGCCTGTTCCTGTCGCTGCTTGGCAGCGCCTTTATCCATCTCGCTTGGCTGGGTCTAGTCGGACCCAATCTGTGGTGGGCTCTCGCTCTCTCCGTGGTCTACGCCGTCGGCGTGTTCCGCTACGTATAGAGGGGGAAACTGTTGGAACGGCGGCGTGCCGGCCGCCGATCCAGATCGCACTTTGAACTTTAACAGTGGAGGAAATACATGCGACGGCAATTCTTGACATCAACAACTGCGCTTGTCCTGTTGCTCGGGGCAAGCAATGCCTATGCCGGAATGGACGAGGCCAAGGCCTTCCTCGATAAGGAAATCGGGCCCCTTTCGACGCTTTCGCGCGCCGACCAGGAAGCCGAGATGCAATGGTTCATCGATGCCGCGAAACCTTTCGCCGGCATGGATATCAAGGTGGTTTCCGAAACCATCGCCACGCATCAGTATGAATCGCAGGTGCTGGCGCCGGCCTTTACGGCCATCACCGGCATCAAGGTTACGCATGACGTCATCCAGGAAGGCGACGTCGTCGAGAAGATCCAGACCCAGATGCAGACCGGCCAGAACCTCTATGACGGCTGGGTCAACGATTCCGATCTGATCGGCACGCACTGGCGCTACCAGCAGGTGCGCAACCTGACCGACTGGATGGCAGGCGACGGCAAGGATGTCACCAACCCGAATCTCGACCTGAAGGATTTCATCGGCACTTCGTTCACCACCGCGCCCGACAAGAAGCTCTACCAGCTTCCCGACCAGCAGTTCGCGAACCTCTACTGGTTCCGGTACGACTGGTTCAACGACGAGAAGAACAAGGCGGACTTCAAGGCCAAATACGGCTACGACCTCGGCGTGCCGGTCAATTGGTCGGCCTATGAGGACATCGCCGAGTTCTTCACCGGGCGTGAGATCGATGGCAAGAAGGTCTACGGCCATATGGATTATGGCAAGAAGGACCCGTCGCTCGGCTGGCGGTTCACCGACGCCTGGCTGTCGATGGCCGGCAATGGCGACAAGGGCATTCCGAACGGTCTGCCCGTCGACGAATGGGGCATCAAGGTCGACGAGAATTCGCGTCCGGTCGGTTCCTGCACGGCGCGCGGCGGCGACACCAATGGCCCGGCTTCCGTCTACGCCATCCAGAAGTACCTCGATTGGCTGAAGGCCTATGCACCGGCGGAAGCCCAAGGCATGACCTTCTCCGAATCGGGGCCGGTGCCGGCGCAGGGCGCGGTTGCCCAGCAGATCTTCTGGTATACCGCCTTCACCGCTAGCATGGTCGACGCCAGCGCCAAGGCGGTGCTGAACGACGACGGCACGCCGAAGTGGCGCATGGCGCCGTCGCCGCATGGCGTCTACTGGAAGGACGGCATGAAGCTTGGCTATCAGGACGTCGGTTCCTGGACGCTGATGAAGTCGACGCCGACCGACCGCGCCAAGGCCGCCTGGCTCTACGCGCAGTTCGTCACCTCGAAGACGGTCGACGTGAAGAAGAGCCATGTCGGTCTGACCTTCATCCGCGAGAGCACGATCCACGACAAGAGCTTCACCGAACGTGCGCCAAAGCTCGGCGGCTTGATCGAGTTCTACCGCTCGCCGGCGCGCGTCCAGTGGTCGCCGACCGGCACCAACGTGCCGGATTATCCGAAGCTGGCGCAGCTCTGGTGGCAGGCGATCGGCGATGCCTCGTCGGGTGCCAAGAGCGCGCAGGAAGCGATGGACTCGCTCTGCGCCGAGCAGGAAAAGGTGATGAGCCGCATCGAGAAGTCGGGCGTCCAGGGCGATATTGGCCCGAAGATGGCCGAAGAGCATGACCTCGCCTACTGGAATGCGGACGCGGTCAAGAAGGGCAATCTCGCTCCTCAGCTCAAGATCGAGAACGAGAAGGAAAAGCCGGTCACCATCAACTACGACGAGCTGGTGAAGAGCTGGCAGCAATAGGACCGTTTGATGCGGGCGTCCGCGCCCGCATCGCCATGCTCAGGGGAGGCGGCATGTTGCCGTCTCCCCTGTTTGCGTGAACGGCTCCGCGCCATCCGGGGTCGAGACATCGCAGCACCTTTGAACTCGCTTCGACGGGAGAGAGAATGACCGGATATATCCTTGCAATCGACCAAGGGACGACATCGAGCCGGGCGATCCTGTTCGACGACAAGATGATGGTCGTCGGCAGCGGGCAAAAGGAATTCACCCAATATTATCCGGCCTCCGGCTGGGTCGAGCACGATCCCGAGGAGATATGGGCAAGCGTCGTGGAAACGGTGAAGGCCGGGCTGAAGACAGCCGGCCGCAACGCAGCGGAAGTCGCCGCGATCGGCATCACCAACCAGCGCGAAACGGTCGTCATCTGGGACAAGGAGACCGGCAAGCCGATCCACAACGCGATTGTCTGGCAGGATCGTCGCACCGCGCCGCTATGCCAGAAACTGAAGAAGCTGGGGCTGGAGAAGAAATTCACGAAAAAGACCGGCCTGCTGCTCGATCCCTATTTCTCCGGCACCAAGATCGCCTGGATGCTGGACAAGGTGAAGGGCGCCAGAAAACGCGCCGAGAAGGGCGAACTGCTGGCCGGCACCATCGACAGTTTCCTGATTTGGCGCCTGACTGGCGGCAAGGTCCACGCCACTGACGCCACCAACGCCTCGCGCACACTGGTCTACAACATCGAACAAAACGCCTGGGACGACGAGCTGCTGGCCATTCTTGGCATACCTGCAAGAATGCTGCCGCAGGTGAAAGATTGTGCCGATGATTTTGGAATCACCGACAAAAGCCTGTTTGGTGCACAGATCAGAATCCTCGGTGTGGCCGGCGACCAGCATGCGGCGGCGATCGGCCAAGCCTGTTTCGAGCCAGGCATGATGAAATCCACCTACGGCACCGGTTGCTTCGCGCTGCTCAACACCGGCAGCGATCTGGTTCGTTCGAAGAACCGGCTTTTGACCACCATCGCCTACAGGCTGAACGGCAAGACCACCTACGCTCTGGAAGGCTCGATCTTTATCGCGGGCGCCGCCGTGCAATGGCTGCGCGACGGCATCAAGGTAATCGGCAAGGCCGAGCATAGCGGCAAATTGGCAGCGGAAGCCGATCCGACGCAGAACGTCTATCTGGTGCCTGCTTTCGTCGGGCTCGGCGCGCCCCATTGGGATGCCGAAGCGCGCGGCGCCATCTTCGGGCTGACCCGCAATTCGGGGCCGGCGGAATTTGCCCGCGCGGCACTGGAATCCGTTGCGTTCCAAACACGCGACCTGCTTGACGCCATGCGCAAGGACTGGAAGGCCGCCTCGGCCAAGACCGTGCTCAGGGTCGATGGCGGCATGGTGGCGTCGGACTGGACCATGCAGCGGCTGGCCGACATTCTCGATGCGCCGGTAGACCGGCCGACAATTCTCGAGACGACCGCGCTTGGTGCGGCATGGCTGGCCGGCTCGAAGGCGGGTGTCTGGCCGAAGGCGCGGGAATTCGCCAGGAGTTGGGCGCTCGAGCGCCGGTTCAAGCCGGACATGGATGCTTCGACACGTGCCGCCAAGCTGGCCGGTTGGCGCCACGCTGTGCGCAGGACGCTAAGTACGCAATAGGCAGGGATGCCCCGATGCCCCGGGATTCGCACTAATGAAAAACCCGCGCCGTTTCGGGCGCGGGCTTGCAGCCTCTAATCTGGGACTCAGTAAGGCGACCGGCACTGCCGGCGCGGACCGTAGTTGGGCTGGTAAGTGTTGTCAGAAGCGCGATAGCTCCGATAACGGTCATAGCACCACTGCACGTGGGCATCGCCACGATACACACGATTCTGGTTGACGATCGCGCCGGTAATCAGCGCTCCGGTAGCAAACGCAGCCAGCGGGAACCAGAAATCGCCGTGACGGCGATAGCCGCGACGATATTCGCGATAGCCGCGATGGCCGCGCCAATACATGCCGTCGTCACGCGCAAAACTGCGCCGGGAGAAATCGCGACGCGAGAAATCGCGATTGAAACTCCGGTGCCTCCGCCACGGCTCGTACTGGACGGTCTGGACATTCGAGGTGAGCCCCGGGGCCGGGGGCGCATAGCTGGGCTGAGCGTTGACTGGCACGATCTCCGCTGCAGCGAATGAGATCGAAAGAGTGGTCGCCAGCAGGCCCGACATGATCCTATTCATGGTCTTCTCCTTGAAACGCATGTCCCTTATCGCGGGAAACGGGCAGGCTGCGCAAATTGTTCCGCCAAAAATCCCAAGTTGCTGATCCGCAAAGGTTCTTCCGATTCGTTGCTTGCGCTTGTCCCGCAAAGCGCGAGCTTCGGTCTTGCGCGAGAACGAGGCCGTTCCGTCGACGCCGAAGCGCTCCGCAAGGCATGATGACACTGCAGGACAGTCCGGTTTGCGAGCCGTCTTTTTCCGGTTGACCGGCAGAGGCACTCTCCCTATGTTCCGCGCAATTTCGAGGGCGGCCTTTCTGAGCCCGCGGGAGCGCGTAGCTCAGCCGGTAGAGCAACTGACTTTTAATCAGTAGGTCATGGGTTCGAATCCCATCGCGCTCACCAAAATCAAGATTGCCCAACCCGGAGACATAGGTAACAGATTGTACCTAAGACATGGGTGACAACCTCGTGCCGAACGCATGCAGTGGCTTTAGCCGCCCGCTCCATCGTCCATCATCGTGCCGGTGAGCGCCTCATAGGCTCTGCTGCACAGCTGTGAATGCGGACAATCCTTCACGATAAGCACTGGCGCCACGGTGAGAACTGCTGCGGCAAGGATTTGCAGGCAAGGACCGACGGCGCTTACCTTTCTGCCGAACACGCCGGCCAGGAAAAAGTAGAGACCCTGGGCCATGCAGGCTGCGGTCAGAATGCCCCGAAGCGTGCTGGTCGCTCTTGCGAAGGGCGTTATGTAGCCATCAGGAAAACCCAGCATGCCGAGATCGGCGGACCATTGCAGCGCCAGCATGACGCTCAGCGCTGACCAGATGAGGGCCGTCGTGCGAGTGAACAGCGTCTGCTTTGGTTTGTTGCTCGGATCGGCCATCGGGATCACGTCGGAATTGCGTGCCGGGACATGCGCAAGCTCTCGGTCAAATCAGCGAGACATTACCGCCGGCATGGCGCTCGAGCCGTCCGGCTAGGTCGAGCTCCAGCAGCACCATGAACACTTGAGCGGGATGCAGGCCGGTGTGGCGGATGATCTCGTCGACTGCCACTGGCGTCGGGCCGAGCGCCTCGACGACGCGGTCGCGGTCGTCCTCGCGCGGCGGCGGCGTTGCCGAAAAGTCGGGCGGCTCCTCAAGCGGCGATGTCCTTGGCGACCAGGCGCCGACCAGCGGGGCGATCGCACTGGTGATATCGGCGGCCTCGGTGACAAGGGTGGCGCCGTCCTTGAGCAGGCCATTGGCGCCGGCGGCGCGCGGATCGAGCGGCGAACCGGGAACGGCAAAGACCAGTCGGCCCATCTCGCCGGCAAGCCGGGCGCTGATCAGAGAGCCGGAGCGCTGTGCGGCCTCGACCACTACCAACCCTAATGCAGCACCCGCGACAAGCCGGTTGCGGCGCGGAAAATCCTGCGCGCGCGGCTGCCAGCCAAACGGCATTTCGGAAATGACGGCGCCGCCGCGCTCGGCGATCTCGTCGCACAGGCCGGCATTTTCGGGCGGGTAGGGCAAATCGAGGCCGCCGGCGAGCACGCCGATTGTGCCAGTCGCAAGGCTGCCCTGGTGCGCGGCCGTATCGATGCCGCGCGCCAGGCCGGAGACGATGCCATAGCCGTCGCGGCCGAGATCCGCCGCCAGCATCCGCGCCATCTTGATGCCGGCCAGCGATGCGTTGCGAGCGCCGACGATGGCGACCGCTGGCAAGCGGAACACCGCGCTATTGCCCCTGACCGCGAGCAGCGGCGGCGGATGATCCATGCTTTTCATCAGCGGCGGATAATCCGCTTCGCCGATGCCGACGAAGCGGGCGCCAGCCCGCCGGGCGGTCTCCAGCTCCGCCTCGGTCTCGGCAATGGACGGGATGCGGACGATTTTTTTGGCGCCACCCGAAATCATCAGCTCGGGCAGCATCGATAGCGCTGCTTCGGCCGAACCGAACCGGTTGATCAGGTCGCGAAAGGAAGCCGGGCCGACATTCGGCGTGCGGATCAGACGAAGCCAGCTCAGCCGCTGCCGGTCGCTGAGGCGCGGCCCGGCGTCGGGCTCGCTCACTCGTTGGCCCCGATCTTACCCTCGGTGCCGGCAAGCAGCCGCGCAATGTTGGCGCGGTGCTTTACGATGACGATTAGGCTCATCGCCGCGAAAAGCCCGGCAATCTGCGGCGTGCTCAGGAAATACAGCGCCATGGGCACCACGACTGCTGCCGTCAGTGCCGCAAGCGAGGAGAAGCGGAACAGGAAGGCCACCGCCAGCCAGACGACGGCGAAGATCAGCGCCGCCTGCCAGGCAAGGCCGATCAGCACGCCAAGGTAAGTGGCGACACCCTTGCCCCCCTTGAAGCCGAGCCAGACCGGAAAGAGATGACCTAAAAACGCGCCGAAGCCGGCCCAAAGTCCGAGCTCGGGCGCAAAGCGGCCTGCGATCAGCACCGCCGCGGTGCCTTTAAGGGCGTCGAGCAGAAGCGTGGCCGCGGCCAAGCTCTTGTTGCCGGTGCGCAGCACATTGGTGGCGCCGATGTTGCCGGAGCCGATGTTGCGCACGTCGCCGAGGCCGGCGGCACGGGTGATCAGCAGGCCAAACGGGATCGAGCCGAGAAGGTAGCCGAACACCAATGCCAAGACGGGACTGTAAGCCATTGTTCCCCCGAACTTTCCTTGGCTGAGCGGATTTTAAGCCGTGACGCCTGTTTTCGTCCTAGGCCGAAAACACTGTGCGGCCCGCCACCATCGTTTGCAAGACCTTGCCTTGCAGTCGTGCGCCTTCGAAACAGGTGTTTTTCGAGCGTGAGCGGATGCCGCTCTCGCTGACGACCCATGGCTCGTCCAGATCGACGAGCGAAAGGTCGGCCAATGCCCCCGGTTTCAGCGTGCCGCCGGGCAGGCCGAACAATCTTGCCGGCGCGGTCGAGAGTGTCTCGACCAGCCGGAGCAGCGTCAGGTCGCCATTGTGATAGAGCCGCAGCGCTGCGCCTAGCAGGGTTTCCAGGCCGATGGCGCCGGCCGCGGCATCGGCAAAGGGCAGGCGCTTGGTGTCGACGTCCTGCGGGTCGTGCGAGGAGACGATGAGATCGATGGTGCCGTCCTTGATCGCTTCGATCATCGCCAGCCGGTCTTCCTCCGCACGCAGCGGCGGCGTCAGCCGGAAGAAGGTGCGGTACTCGCCGACATCATTCTCGTTGAGCGACAGATTGTGGATCGACACGCCTGATGTGACATTGGCGCCATCGGCTTTCGCGCGCGCTACCGCGTTTGCCGCCATAGCCGTCGAAATCTTGGCAGCGTGATAGGCGCCGCCGGTCAGGCGAGCCAACGCGAGATCGCGCTCCAGGGGGATCGATTCGGCTTCGCGCGGAATGCCGGCAAGGCCAAGCCAGCTTGCGTAAAGGCCTTCGTTCATCACGCCGGCCGAAGCGAGGTCGGCGTCTTGGGTTTCATGCGCGATGACGCCACCGAAATCGCGCGCATAGGTCAGCGCGCGGCGCATCACCAGCGCGCTGGCAATCGAATGCCGGCCATCGGTGAAGGCGACCGCGCCGGCCTCGCGCAGCAGGCCGAATTCGGTCATTTCGCGGCCTTCCAGCCCCTTGGTGATCGCTGCTGCCGGCAAGATGTTGACGATTGCGGTGTCCTTGGCGGTGCGCAGCACGAACTCGACCAGTGCGACATTGTCGATCACCGGGTCGGTATCGGGCATCATGACGATTGAGGTGACGCCGCCGGCCGCCGCAGCGATGCTCGCCGAAGCAATGGTCTCCCGGTGTTCGCCGCCGGGTTCGCCGATGAAGACGCGCGCGTCGATCAATCCAGGGATGATAGTCTTGCCGGCGCAGTCGATGATGGTGGCGCCTTCGGGCGCGCCCTGATTCAAAGCCGCCTTGCCGGCGGCAACGATTTTGCGGCCTTCGACGATGACGGTGCCGACCTCATCGATGCCGCGCGACGGGTCGACGATGTGGGCCCGGCTGAAGACCGTTATGCTCATCAGGCGCGGCCCTCGTGGTTTCGACGGGGGTCGAGCAGCGCTTCCATAACCGCCATGCGCACGGCGACGCCCATCTCAACCTGTTCCTGGATAACGCTTTGCGGGCCGTCGGCGATCTCGGAGGCGATCTCGACGCCGCGGTTCATCGGGCCGGGATGCATGACCAGCGCACCGTCCTTGGCCGCCTTCAGCTTCTCCGCGTCGAGGCCGAAATAGCGGAAATATTCGCGTACCGACGGTACGAAAGCGCCTTCCATGCGTTCGCGCTGCAGGCGCAGCATCATCACCACGTCGGCGTCCTTCAGACCCTCGGCCATGGAACGGGTGACGATGACGCCCATCTTCTCGATGCCGGCGGGCAAAAGCGTCGAAGGGGCGACGACCCTGACCTGGGCACCAAGCGCGTTGAGCAGGATGATGTTGGACCGGGCCACGCGCGAATGCAGGATGTCGCCGCAGATCGCCACGATCAGCTTCGGCAACGGACCCTTGACGCGGCGGATGGTTAGTGCGTCGAGCAGCGCCTGGGTAGGGTGCTCATGGGCGCCGTCGCCGGCATTGACCACCGAACAGCCGACTTTTTGGGCAAGAAGTGCTGCCGCGCCGGCCGATTGATGGCGGATGATCAATATGTCGGGACGCATGGCATTCAGCGTCATCGCCGTATCGATCAGCGTCTCGCCCTTTTTCACCGACGAACTCGCTACGGACATGTTCATGACGTCGGCGCCGAGCCGTTTGCCGGCCAGCTCGAATGACGATTGCGTACGGGTCGAGGCTTCGTAGAAGAGATTGATCTGGGTGCGGCCGCGCAGCGTCGATGTCTTCTTGTCCGACTGCCGCGAGATGGCAACGGCCCTGTCCGCCCGGTCGAGCAGAAGCTCGATGTCGGCAGGGGAAAGATCGCGGATGCCCAGAAGATGGCGGTGGGGATAAAGCGGCA
Organism: Mesorhizobium sp. M0698; assembly: GCF_040320455.1. NCBI lineage: Bacteria > Pseudomonadati > Pseudomonadota > Alphaproteobacteria > Hyphomicrobiales > Phyllobacteriaceae > Mesorhizobium > Mesorhizobium sp. M0698. Next base: position 901,325 of record NZ_JAMYPQ010000001.1, read on the forward strand.
GGGACGATGCGTCGGTCATCTCAAGTCGCTGCTATAGGGGGGAGGCTCCGCGGCTGCAAGCACCGGCTTGGGATTGGATTGGTTCTCCCCGGTATTTTCGTCGCGCGCCGCTGGCCATAGGCTATAAACCGCCTTGGCTTTGGATTCGCAGCCTTCAGGTGATAAGGACGAAGCGTGACTGACGACGTGACCAACCAGCCGCCGCCGCTGGCCGGCGGCAACGCCTGGCGGGGCGATCCGTTGCTGATCCAGCTTGCCGAGCGCTTTTCCGATCCGGTGCGCAAGGACCTCGATGGGCTTGGCCGTTTCGTTCTGACCCATGAGGCGCAGGAACTGGCCCGTCTTGCCAATGTCGAGATGCCGAAGCTCAGGACCCATGACCGCCAGGGCCGGCGCATCGACCAGGTCGAGTTCCATCCCGCCTATCACGCGCTCATGCGCCGCTCTGTTGCCAACGGGCTGCATTCGTCGGTCTGGGAGAATGGCGACGCCGAGATCGGCCGCCGCCACCAGGTGCGCGCTGCACGCTTTTACCTCACGGCTGAGCTCGAGACCGGACATCTCTGCCCGATCACCATGACCAGCGCTTCGCTGGCAGCGCTGATGGCCAGCCCGAAGCTGTTTCGCGAATGGGCGCCTCGGGTGACGACGCGCAAATACGATCAAAGCCAGAAGCCTCCGGTCGAAAAAGCCGGGCTGACGCTCGGCATGGGCATGACCGAGAAGCAAGGCGGCACCGATGTCCGTGCCAACGTCACCAGGGCCGAGCGCGCCGGCAGCGGGTTTTATCGCCTGACCGGCCACAAATGGTTCATGTCGGCGCCGATGTCGGATGCCTTCCTGGTGCTCGGACAGGTGCCGGAGGGACTGTCGTGCTTTCTCGTTCCCCGCTTGCTCGGCGACGGATCCGGCAACGGTTTCCGTTTTCAACGGCTGAAGGACAAGCTCGGCAACCGATCCAATGCCTCGTCGGAGGTGGAATTCGTCAATGCCATCGGCGAGATGGTCGGCGAGCCCGGCGCGGGCGTGAAGACGATCATGGACATGGTGACCCTGACGCGGCTCGACTGTGCCGTCGCCTCATCGGCGATCATGCGGGCCGGACTGGCCGAGGCCGTCCACCACACGCGGCACCGCAAGGTGTTTGGAACCAATCTGATCGAGCAGCCGCTGATGCAGCGTGTGCTGGCCGATATGGCGCTCGACGTTGCCGCCGCTACCGCGCTGTCGTTCCGGCTGGCGCGCTCCTTCGACGAGGCGGCCGGCGACCGCGGCGAGGCGGCCTTCGCCCGCGCCATGACGCCGGTCGTCAAATACTGGGTCTGCAAGATTGCGCCGCCGCTGCTCTATGAAGCGATGGAGTGCCTCGGCGGCAATGGCTATGTCGAGGAGGGGCCGCTCGCCCGCTACTATCGCGAAGCTCCGGTCAACGCGATCTGGGAGGGATCCGGCAACGTCATGGCGCTCGACGTGCTACGTGTGCTGGGGCGTGCACCCGGCCTGTTCGATGACGTGCTGGCCGGCATCGACCGCGATCTCGGCGCCGGCGGACGCGGCACCGTCGGCGTGCTCAAGGCGGCAATGCAGGTCGCTGCAACCGACGAGGGCTCGGCGCGGCTCTTGACCGAGCAATTGGCATTGTCGGCGGCGGCAGCAGAGCTTCGCAGGCTGGGGGCAGGGCGGATCGCCGACGCCTTCGTCGAAACGCGCCTCGCCGGCCAGTGGCGCAATACCTATGGCATGATCGATTCCCGCCATGATGCGCGCATGATCATCGATACGCTCTACCCGCCGATCAACTAAGGGCCGTCGCCCAATTCGCTGCCGCTCTCGCGACCCTGTGGATGGCCGTTAACCTTAACGAATGGTTTCCATTGCGGCGGCCGGTGGCAAAGCCCAGTGTTATGGTTAAGGCAAGGATTGTTCAGCTTGAGCGGCTTTGCCCTGCGAAGCAGGAGCGTCATGCGGCATATTCTGAGCTCTTTTCTGGCATTGCATTGGGCGGCCGTTTTCGCCCTGCTGGCGTTCATTTGCATCGACGGGAATCGAGGCGTGGCGACGGCCCTTGGCGTACTGGGCGTTCCCGTCCAGAACACTCGATTTGCCGATCTCGAAAACGCCGTCGTTGTGGCGCCGCTCGCCGTGGCACTGCTTGTCGTCGCGGTGCTGTTCTGCTGGGCCTTTGTTGAAGCACTGACCAGCGACAGGACCAACCCGGATTCCGCCGATAGCGTCACGCGAATCGCCTTCATTTCCGCCTTGGGCGTGCTGTCGCTGATCGTCATCGGCGGCGCCGCGCAAGGCATCAATGGGCTGTTCATGATTGTCGCGGTGCAATTGGCGGCACTTCTGGCGTCCTATGTCGCGATGCTCGCGGAGCGGCGGTCGACCGTTGCCGCGGCAGTTCCAGGGACCGGCGAAATCCGAGCGGCCGCGCATGTCATGGCCAAGGCAGCGGCGCATAATTCCTCGCTTGCCCGCATTTCCGGCCGGCTGGATTCGAGGGATGACCGCTGATGCGCACCTTGTTCGCGCTGTGGGCGGCTCCGCTCCTCTTGTTTTGGGGCTGGTTCTTTCTGTCGCTCAACGACATCAATTTCGGCTATGTCATGCTGAGCCGCCAATTACACGATCTCGTCTTCCAGCTCTATGGACAGATGCTCGGAGTTGATCCGGCGCTTATTCCGGGCATGGTGGCGAAAGCTTGCGTGTTCGATGGGCTGCTGCTGGTGGCGTTCTGGGCATTTCGCCGCCGCAAGGCGATTGGTGGCTGGATCACGGCGATGCGCAACCGCTATTTCGACCAGGCATCGACGCCGAGCGCCTGAAGCCGGTCGAGAACACCTTGGAGGATAAAAGCGGCCGCCGCAGAATCGATCTTGCCGGCGCGTTTCTTGCGGGAAAAATCCATCTCGATCAGCGTCCGCTCGGCCGCCACCGTCGACAGTCGTTCGTCCCAAAAGACGAAGGGCAGATCGGTCAATCCAGCCATATTGCGCACGAAAGCGCGGGATTTTTGGGCGCGCGGGCCTTCGGAGCCGTCCATGTTGATGGGGAGGCCGATCACCACGGCGCCGGCATTTTCCTTCTGTAGCAGAGCGAGCAGCACTGCGGCATCGAGCGAGAATTTCCTGCGCATGATGACAGGGCGCGGATGGGCGAACGACAAGCCGCGGTCGGAAACCGCCACGCCGATTGTCTTGTCGCCGAGGTCGAGACCGGCCAGGGTCTTGCCGCCGCCAAGCCGGGCCGGCAACTCCTCGATGGTGATGATGCCCAACGGCTTTTCCTTTGACCGCGACGCCGCACGTCCTATACGCGCAAAGCGTGCGCGGCACTTTAATTTCGCCGTCGGCGTTCTATCCTCTACCGAAGCAAAAATCGAGGAAAGCATTGATGAAACTGACCTGGTACGGACATTCGGCATTCCGAATCGAAATCGAAGGCGCGAAAATCCTCATCGACCCCTATCTGGTCGGCAATCCGTCATGGACGGGCGGCTGGGAAGGGCCGGCCGAAGGGATCACGCACGTGTTGCTCACCCATGGCCACAGCGACCACATCAGCGGCGCCATCGAAGTGCTCAAGAAGAGCGGCGCGATGCTGGTCGCCAATTTCGAGATTTGCATGTACCTGGTCGGCAAGGGCGTCGGTGACAAGCAGATCAATCCCGGCAATATCGGCGGCACCGTCGATTGCGGCGGCTTCACCACCACCTTCGTTCAGGCTCTGCATTCATCGTCCTTTCCGGGCGAGGGTGGCCAGAATACCTATCTCGGCAATCCTGGTGGGCTCGTCCTGCACTTTCCCGAGGACAAGACGCTTTATCATATGGGCGACACCGACATTTTTTCCGACATGGCGCTGATCAACGAGTTGCACGAACCGAAGATCGGCATCGTGCCGATCGGCGACCGCTTCACCATGGGTGGCGCGGTAGCAGCCCTTGCCTGCCAGCGTTTCTTCAAGTTCGAGACGGTCGTTCCCGCTCACTTCGGCACATTTCCGATGATCGATCAGACCGCCGACAAATTCGTGGCCGGGCTGGATGGATCGGGTGTGAAAGTTGCGTTGCCGAAGATCGGCGAGACGATTACGGTGTAAAGAAAGCCGGTCCGGAACGATACGATGCGCTTGAGAAATTCTCTTTGCATTTCCATGCTGGTTGCCGCGTCGCCGACGCTGGCCGCGGAAAATTTCATCGAGGGCGTCTATCTGCAATCGGAGGACCTCTGCGCGCAGGCCAAAAAGGATACGCTGCAGACGGTGATCGAGGGCGGCAATATCGTGCTGTCGGCAAATGGCCTGGAAAGCATCGAATATAATTGTGAATTCCTGCAGATCACCAAAGCGACACGCTCACCAAGCTGGGCGGTGACCGCTATATGCCAGGAGCCGGGCTACGTCTTTCCCGATGTTCTCTCACTGACACAGATGAGCCCGAAGCAGATCGACTTGGTATCGGTTCGGCCTGCCGCCGACGAAGGCGAGCAGAGCGGCAACGGCGGCAGTTATTTCCTCTGCGACGGCGTGGCGATGCCATAGGGCAGTTGAAGGCACGATGCATGTTGCGCGGCACGCGCCGCGCCGCTATAGCGCTGGTTTTCCCCGAGGCACAAACATGTCCGTTGATATAAAAACCGTGAAGCGCGTCGCGCATCTTGCCCGTATTGCGGTGAGCGAGGAGGATGCAGAGCGCATGACCGGCGAATTGAACGCCATTTTGGGCTTTGTCGAGCAGTTGAACGAGGTCGATGTTTCCGGCGTCGAGCCGATGACCTCGGTCACGCCGATGGCAATGAAAAAGCGCCAGGACGTCGTCACCGACGGCGGCAAGGCAGCCGACATCGTCGCCAATGCACCGGCGACCGAAGAGAATTTCTTCCTTGTGCCTAAGGTCGTGGAGTAGCTGGCCGATGGCAATCGAGATCGCCACGGAGACGCCGCTGCAGGACGATGTGCGTGGGCTGGTCGAGGAGCTCAACGCCACATTGCTGGAGCTGACGCCGCCGGAGCATTGCTACCATTTGACGGTCGAGCAGATGGCGGACCGCGACACGACCGTCTTCATCGCCCGCGACAACGGCCTTGCCATCGGTTGCGGCGCACTGAAGCGCCACGATGCTGTCGTAGGCGAGGTCAAGCGCATGTATACGCGACCTTCGCATCGCGGCCACAAGATCGGCGCGAAGATTGTCGAGCGTATCGAGGCGCTGGCGCGCCAAGAAGGGCTTAAGCGTCTGGTGCTGGAGACGGGCGACCGTCATCCCGCCGCCTGGACCGTCTACGAACGCGCCGGTTTTTCGCGTTGCGGCCCGGTACTGGATTATCCCGATTCCGAGTGGTCGGTGTTTTACGAAAAGAGCCTTGCCTGATGAGCGACCTTACCCAGCTGACGATTTCGCAGGCCCGCGCCAAATTGCGCTCCAGGGAGATCACCGCCACCGAAATCACCGAGGCTTATCTATCGGCGGTCGAGCGAGCCAATCCGGCGCTCAATGCCTACGTCGTGGTCACCGACGACAAGGCGCGCGACATGGCCAAGGCCTCCGACGCGAAACTGGCCAAGGGCGAGGGCGAGTCGCTCGAGGGTATCCCGCTCGGCATCAAGGATTTGTTCGGCACCGAAGGTGTCCACACCCAGGCCTGCAGCCATGTGCTGGATGGCTTCAAGCCGCGCTATGAATCGACTATCACCGCCAATCTTTGGGCGGATGGCGCCGTCATGCTCGGCAAGCTCAACATGGACGAGTTCGCCATGGGCTCGTCCAACGAGACCTCGTATTACGGGCCGGTCATCAACCCGTGGCGGCGTTCGCGCCTCGACACGGTGGTGATGCCGACGACGCATCAGGGCGAGGGCGGCTTCGTTTCGGCGGGCGGCACCAGGACCGCGCGCACGTTGGACAATGCCCAACTGGTGCCGGGCGGTTCGTCCGGTGGCTCCGCATCAGCGGTCTCGGCCTTCCTGTGCGCCGGCGCCACCGCCACCGATACCGGCGGCTCGATCCGCCAGCCCGCCGCCTTCACTGGCACAGTCGGCATCAAGCCGACCTATGGCCGCTGCTCGCGCTGGGGGATCGTAGCCTTCGCCTCGTCGCTCGACCAGGCCGGGCCGATCGCGCGCGACGTGCGCGATGCCGCGATCCTGTTGAAGTCGATGGCTTCGGTCGACCCGAAGGACACGACGTCCGTTGACCTGCCGGTGCCGGACTACGAGGCGGCGATCGGCCGCCCGATCAGGGGCATGAAGGTCGGCATTCCCAAGGAATATCGTGTCGACGACATGCCCGCGGAGATTGAGGCGCTGTGGCAGAAAGGCATTGCCTGGCTGCGGGATGCTGGTGCCGAGATCGTCGATATCTCGCTGCCGCACACCAAATATGCGCTGCCGGCCTATTACATCGTGGCGCCGGCCGAAGCCTCGTCCAACCTCGCTCGTTACGACGGCGTCCGCTATGGGTTGCGCGTGCCCGGCAAGGACATTGTCGACATGTATGAAAAGACCCGCGCCGCCGGCTTCGGGCGTGAGGTCAAGCGCCGCATCATGATCGGCACCTATGTGCTTTCCGCCGGCTATTACGATGCCTACTATCTGCAGGCGCAGAAAGTTCGCAACCTGATCAAGCGCGATTTCGAAAATGTGTTCGCAGCAGGCGTCGACGTCATCCTGACGCCGGCAACGCCTTCCGCTGCCTTCGGCATCGCCGACGAGGACATGGCCGCCGACCCGGTCAAGATGTATCTCAACGACATTTTTACGGTGACGGTGAACATGGCCGGCTTGCCCGGCATAGCGGTTCCAGCCGGGCTCGACGCCAAGGGGCTGCCGCTCGGCCTGCAGCTGATCGGCCGGCCCTTCGACGAGGAAACGCTGTTCCAGACCGCCCATGTCATCGAACAGGCGGCGGGCACATTTCAGCCGGAAAAATGGTGGTAGGATCGTTTCTCATCTTGAGGGGGTGAGGGATGTTCTTCTATGTCTCCAAGGTTCTCGGGTTCTTCGTCGAGCCGTTGAATCTCGCGATCTTCCTGCTGCTGGCGGGGCTGATCGCGGCGATGTTCGGGCGGCGACGGTTGGCGACCGCCGGCAGCGCTCTTGCCTTCCTCATTCTGGCGGTTTCGATATGGAGCCCGCTCGGCCCCATGATGCTCAATCGGCTGGAGGAACGCTTCCCCAGGCCGCCGCTGCCGGAAAAGGTTGACGGTATCATAGTGCTTGGCGGCAGTCTGGATGGCGCCGTCAATCTGGTGCGTGGCGGCTATGAAATGAACTCCAGCGGCGACCGGATGGTCGAGGCGGCCGTGCTGGCGCGGCGGTTCCCGACAGCGAAAGTCGTTATCTCCGGTGGCAGCATCGAAACGTTCCGCGGCGGCGAAGGCGATGCAGATACCGCGCCGCGTTTTTTTGCCGCTTTCGGCGTGGCGGCCGATCGGCTGATCCTCGAGAACAAATCCCGCAACACCTACGAGAACGCTGTCTTTACCAGGGAACTGGTGACGCCGAAACCGGGCGAGACCTGGTTGCTGGTGACCTCGGCCTTCCACATGCCACGCGCCAAGGCGCTGTTCGACAAAGCCGGTTTTTCGACCGTTCCGTGGCCGGTCGACTATCGCACTTCCGGCAAGGAAAGCATCGGCACCTTGCCTTATCCCGGCGACTGGCTGGAGGTCACCACTGTTGCGATCCGCGAATGGATAGGGCTCACCGCTTATTGGCTGTCGGGCCGCATCGATCGGCCTTTCCCCGGACCGGGCGGCTGACCGAGCACCGCCTGCCGCGCCGCCGAGAAAAACTGGCGGCGCACCAGTACCGCCAGAAGCAGCAGCGTCGATAGCACGAAGACGGTGGGATCGACGAACCAACCAAGATAGCCGATCGAGAAGAACACGCCGCGCAGGCCCGAATTGAAATGCTTTCCGGCCAGCATGTTCATGCGCGCGGCACGCCACACCGCCGTTTCGGTGACCGGATTGCGCGACGCCTCGCCATGTGGAATCGGCACGGCGCCGATCAGGATCGAGCAATAGTTGAACAGCCGGTAAGCCCAGCCGAACTTGAAGAAGGAAAAGGCCAGGATCAGCACCAGCCCGAACACCTTCGTCTGGAAGGCCGCGCGTGAGGACGTGGCGCCAAACGGCAGGTCGCTCAGCACGGTCAGAACCTGATCGGAGGCGCCGAGCAGGGCAAAACAGCCGCCGATCGCAATCAGCGAACTGGAGGCAAAGAAGGCGGTCCCCTGTTGCAGCCCGCTCATGATAGCGGTGTCGACGATGCGGATCTCGCGTTCGGCCATGGTCCGCATCCAGGCCTCGCGCTGCGCGTTCATAGCCCTCGTCAGCGACATGCGGCTGACCAGCATTCCGTCGGCGGCGAGCGTATGCAGCACCCACGCGGTAAGGAAGAACCCCAGCGCCGCAAGGTCGGCCGTCGATAGGTGAAAGGAATCGCTCATGCGTTGCTTTTACCACAGGCGGAGGGGGCGCTTCGATGGTCGAAGCTGGAATGTCGCTGCCGGAGCAAACAAGGTCGGCAGGTGCAGCGCCGCGGTCCTTAAAACAGCGGAAAACATCATGGGAATTCCTATATGTAGACCTCAACAGGGTCCCAGGAGAAAACGCCCACGTGTTCCTTTCGGTTTTCGACTTGTTCAAGATCGGCATCGGCCCATCGAGTTCGCACACGATGGGGCCGATGACGGCCGCGCGGCGGTTTCTCGACGAGATTGCGGGAGACGACTGGCCGCGCCCGGCCGGCGCCAAGGTCGACCGGATCGCGGCCAGCCTGCATGGCTCGCTCGCCTATACCGGCATCGGCCATGGCTCCGATCGTGCCGTGGTGCTCGGCCTCGCCGGCCAGACGCCGCAGACGGTGGATCCCGACCTAGCAGACGGCATCGTCGCTCGCATCGCCGCCGAGAAGCGGATTTCGCCGCGCGGCCATTCGTCCTACCGTTTCGACCCGGCAACGGATCTTGTGCTGGATCGCAAGACGCCACTGCCGGGTCACGCCAACGGCATGGCCTTCTCTGCCTATGATGCCGGCGACCGGTTGCTGCTGAGGCGCGTCTACTATTCGATCGGCGGCGGCTTTGTCGTTTCTGAGGAAGAATTGCAGCGGATGAAGGCGAGGGGCTCGGCGACAACCGAAGGCAAGAAGGTTCCATATCCGTTCAAGAACGCCGTCGAAATGCTGTCCATGGCAGCGAAAAGCGGGCTTTCCATTGCCGAGATGAAGCGCGTCAACGAGGAGACGCAGATGTCGCGCGGGGAGCTCGACGCCGGCCTCGACGGCATCTGGAGCGCCATGAAGGGCTGCATCGAGCGCGGCCTGTCGCAAGACGGCATCATGCCGGGCGGACTCAAGGTGCGCCGCCGTGCCCGGATGCTGCACGACAAGCTGCAGGAGCAATGGCAGCAGAACCGGCCCAACCCGCTGCTCGCCAACGACTGGCTGTCGATCTATGCGATGGCGGTCAATGAGGAGAACGCTGCCGGCGGCCGTGTCGTCACCGCGCCAACCAATGGGGCGGCCGGCACTCTGCCCGCAGTGCTGCGCTACTGGTTGCATTTCCATCCCGAAGCCGACCAGCCCAGCATCCGCGATTTCCTGCTGACGGCGGCGGCGGTCGGCGGCATCATCAAAACCAATGCTTCGATCTCGGGGGCGGAAGTCGGCTGCCAGGGCGAGGTCGGTTCGGCTTCGGCAATGGCTGCGGCGGGATTGTGCGCCGTCATGGGCGGCACGCCCGAGCAGGTCGAGAATGCTGCCGAGATCGCGCTGGAACATCATCTCGGCATGACCTGCGATCCGGTCGGCGGCCTGGTGCAGGTGCCGTGTATCGAGCGCAACGCGCTTGGTGCCGTCAAGGCGGTGACCGCCGCTTCGCTGGCCATCAAGGGCGACGGCGTTCATTTCGTGCCGCTCGATGCCGCGATCGAGACGATGCGCCAGACCGGTCTCGACATGAACGAAAAGTACAAGGAAACCAGCCTTGGCGGATTGGCCGTCAATGTCGTGGAGTGTTGAGCGCCAATCTGGCGGCATGGACCACCACTGTGGAGAAGTCGATCAGGCCGTTGACGCGTTCGCGTGCTGGACTAAACCTTAAACGATGTCTCTCAATCTCATAAAGCTTTGCGTCGGCTGTGACAGCGTCGAGGATCTGGAAGAGTGGATTGCCTTCCGTCTCGACGAGCGGCGCCGCGCCGGCGAACCGGCCGAGCACTACCACACCACCCGCATGGTGCCGACGCGTGGCGCCGAGATTACCGGCGGCGGCTCGCTCTACTGGGTGATCAAGGGCAATGTCCAATGCCGCCAGCTGATCACCGAAATCCGGCCCTTCACCGATGACGAGGGCATCGGCCGTTGCCATCTGATCCTCGATCCCGAGGTCGTGCGCACTGACTGGCAACCGCGCCGTGCATTCCAGGGGTGGCGCTACCTGAAGCCGGCGGACGCGCCGGCCGATCTCGGCAAGGGCAAAGCCGGGCTGATCGAGATGCCGCCGAAGCTCAGGCGTGAGCTTGCCGATCTCGGCCTGCTCTGACGCCAAGAAACGCAACGCCAAGACCACCAGCCGAAGCGTTGTCCGCAGGTGCCATCATCACCGGTCCTCCAGGTCGCCTCATCTGGGCTTGCAAGCCGGGGAACAACGCCACATCTTGAATGTCATGAGCGACAAGAAGCAGCCCGTGTCTGCAAAGGCCAATCCTGCGCCGGTCGAGTCTCAATCGAGCACCGGCGAGATCGACGCGTTTCTCCGTCAGGCAAGGACGCTCGCTGCATCCGCCACCGGTTCAGGTAGGCTGATCCTGTCCCTCGACGCGACGATGAGCCGCCAGCCGACCTGGGATCTCGCCTGTGCGCTGCAGGCCGAGATGTTCGACGCCGTCGGCAAGGCCGGGGCGCTCAAGGTTCAACTTGTCTATTTTCGCGGCCTTGGCGAGTGCCGCTCATCCGCATTCGTCACCGATACCGAAGCTCTGAAGCAGCTGATGACGCGCATCGACTGCCGCAGCGGCCATACCCAGATCGGCAAGGTGCTCGCCCATGCGCTGAAACAGACGGCGGCGGCCAAGGTCAACGCACTGGTCTATATCGGCGACGCGATGGAAGAAAACATAGATGATCTGGCCGAAAAGGCCGGCAGCCTCGGTCTACACGGCGTTCCTGTCTTCGTCTTTCAGGAGGGCCATGATGCCGCTGCGGAAAAGGCGTTCAAGGAAATTGCGCGGCTGTCGAAAGGGGCCTGGTTCCGGTTCGATCAGCGGGCTGCCGCGACGTTGGCCGGCCTGCTTTCGTCTGTCGCCGTGTTTGCGACCGGCGGGCTGAAAGCACTGGAGGCCCGGGGCAGGCCGGAGGATCGGCTGATGATCGAGCATATGCGGGGCGGCGGAAACTGATGGGCGCGATTATCGCTTTCGTAGCATTGCTTCTGGTGTTTCTCGGCATGCTCACCATCTTCCTGCGCGCCGATCCGGCGAAGCTTGCAGGCGGCATGAGGACGCTTGGACCTGTGCTGCTCGGGCTGGTCGGCGTCGCCGTGCTGCTGGTCGGGCGCGAGGGCATCGGCGGCTTGATCCTGTCGGCTGCGCTCGCCTGGTACGGCTCCATGCGCATGAATCGGCCGGCGGCAAAACTGGCACCAGGCAAGCGTTCCACAGTTCGTACGGCGGCGCTTGAGATGGAACTCGATCACGATACCGGCGGCCTCGAAGGCCTTGTGCTGGCTGGGCGCCATGAAGGCAAGATGCTTGGCTCGATGGGGCTTGCCGAATTGCAGCAACTCTATCGCGAACTCTCCGGCGATCCGGAGAGCCGCCAATTGCTAGAGACGTATCTTGACGGCAGATTTCCCATCTGGCGCAAAGACGCTGATGCGAATGGTGGCGAAGGGCTGGGTGTTGCGCCAGGTTCTGGCGCCATGACTAAGGAGGAGGCCTACAAGATCCTTGGTCTTGAAGCGGGGGCTGCCGCGGCGGATGTCCGCAAGGCGCACCGCCGCCTGATGCAGCGCCTGCACCCCGATATCGGTGGCACGTCTTTCCTGGCGGCGCGGATCAATGAAGCCAAGGACGTCTTGCTCTCCAATCACAACTAGTCTCCTTCGACGCAGAACTTCGGGAAAGATATCGTTTCGCGCGCCGCTTACTGCTGGACGGCGTAGCACTCGATGTTCTTCTTTTTCAAAGCGTTGCAGGCTTTCCAGGCAGCCGTCTTCGAACCGAAACCACCGAACCGGGCGCGGTAGTAGGTGACACCGTCCTTGTCGAAGGCGACGGTGAAACCGGAGGCATCGGTCAGAACGGAGGGCGCCTGCTTCGTCGCCTTGTCGAGGAAAGCCTTCGCTTCGGCCTGTTTTGGCGAAGAGGCGACCTGTATTGCCCAGCCGGATGGCACCGACGCCGTGCTGACCGGATCGACCTCTGCCGCCGGTTCGGCATAGGCTGCGGCGACCCGGGCTGTCGCCACGTCGTCCACCGTCGACACAGCCGTCGTCTTGACCCTCTTGGCCTGAACGACCGGAGCGGTCTCTTCAACGACGGGCGCATTTTCCTCGACAAGAGAGGCAACGGCATCGTCGTCCGGCTTACTGTCCGGTGTCGGCGCGTCATGCTTCGGTAGAAGCACCTTGGCCAAGGCTGAAATCGGATTGCCGCCGCCGGCCTTGGCAATCAGCACGCCGCCGCCGCGCGACGACGCCTGCGGCATGTAGGCATTGATCAACCCGGCCATCTGGCTGTCGCGGCTGCCGCCGGACCTGCCGCCCATGACCACCGCTACGATGCGCCGATCGCCATCCGAGACCGAGGAGACCAGATTGTAACCGGAGGCGCGGGTGTAACCGGTCTTGATGCCGTCGACGCCCTTGATGCGTCCGAGCAGACGATTGTGGCCGTTGATGCGCTGCCGCCCGTAAAGAAAGGAGCGCTGCGAGAAATAGCCGTAATATTGCGGGAAATGCTCTCTCAGGGCGATGCCGAGCATCGCCATGTCGCGCGCGGTCGTGAACTGGCCGGGATCAGGCAAGCCGTTGGCGTTGCGGAAAACGGTTCCCCTCATGCCCAGCGCCCGCGCCTTGGCGGTCATCATGCGGGCGAAATTGGCTTCGTTGCCGCCAAGCATCTCGCCAAGCGCTGTTGCGGAATCGTTTGCCGATTTGGTCACCATCGACAGGATCGCGGTCTCGACCGTGACCGAGCCGCCCCGCTTGACGCCGAGCTTCGTCGGCGGTTCGGCAGCGGCATTGGCCGAGAACACGACCGGGGAATTCTTGCTGATCCTGCCCTTCGCCAACGCCTCGAACGTCAGATAGAGCGTCATCATCTTGGTAAGCGACGCCGGATAGCGCCGGCCATCGGCGTCCGACGAATAAAGCACCTTGCCGGTCTTGGCATCGATGACGATGGCCGCCGACTTGGCCGCCATGGATGAGGCCGCGTCCGCGACGACGAAGCTCATCGCCATGGCGAGGATCATGATCGTTTTGAGGGGGGACGCGGATTTGGAAACGAAGCCCGACAACGCCTTACGCACTGATAGTTCCTTTGAATTTCCGTTGCCTTGGAGGCGGCAAAGGGTCCTGCCTCACCTCCGGCCACGCTAACGCGGGCAGCGTTACCAATCCGTTTATGGTAACCGCCGCGTTCACCATTTTCTGTGGGATTGAGCTTCTCTTTATTCGAATCTTAGCGATTGCCGGCAGCTCACGATCCGCATTGCCGCGGGAATCTTGACTTTTGTGCACTGCACAATATATTTACACGCATTGCACAACGCGGCCCGGACAAGCCGCGTCTATCGTCCAAGGCAACCGTTCAAGGGAATGCGTGAAATGACCCAGACCTATGAAGATTTCAGCAAATACGGCAAGGAATTTGCGGACACCGGATTGAAGAGCTTCGCCTCGCTGTCCAAGGGTGCGCAGGCTATCGCCGCCGAGGCGGGCGAGTACACCAAGAAAAGCTTCGAAGCCGGCAGCGCCGCTGTTGAGAAGCTCTTTTCCGCCAAGTCGCTGGACAAGGCGATCGATATCCAGTCCGACTATGCCAAGCAGTCCTATGAGAGCTTCGTCACCGAAGCCACCAAGCTTGGCGATCTCTATGCCGAACTCGCCAAGGAAGCCTACAAGCCGTTCGAATCGATCGTCGCCAAGGCGAAGTAAATTCGACGAACATTCCGAGCCGGCCCCTGGGCTTGCAAAGACAGACCCGGTCGCGAACGCGCGGCCGGGTTTTTTCATGCCAGCTCGAAATCGGGGGCCTGCGGTCTTCACGATTTGAAAAATCGGTCAAGTTTGGCCACCTAGCCATATTGTCAGCTAAACAGAAGGGCTTAAAATCGTCCATCGAACACCTACATGTCGAGCATGCATGAGGATTCGAAAGAGGCAGGACTACGTGACTACAGGTTTGACTGCCACGAGCTACGTGGTGCGAATGCAGAACGGCAGCAACGGCAATGAGGCCGGTCGCGGCACGGCCGTCATCACGCGCACAAAAACCAAGACCAAGAAGCCCAGTCTGTATCGGGTCCTCATTCTTAACGACGACTACACACCCATGGAATTCGTGGTCCACGTGCTGGAGCGCTTTTTCCAGAAGGACCGCGAAGCCGCCACACGCATAATGCTTCATGTTCACAATCATGGGGTGGGCGAGTGCGGGGTCTATACATTCGAGGTGGCCGAGACCAAAGTGGCTCAGGTCATGGATTTCGCCCGACAGAATCAGCATCCGCTGCAATGCGTGATGGAGAAGAAGTGAGGTAACATGCCGGCTTTCTCCCAAGGCCTGGAAAAGGCGCTTCACCAAGCGCTGACGCTCGCCAATGAGCGGCACCATGAATATGCAACCCTTGAACATTTGCTGCTCGCCCTGATCGACGACACCGAGGCGGCGGCCGTCATGCGTGCCTGCAACGTCGATCTCGACGAGTTGAAGCATACGGTCCTCACCTATATCGACACCGAGCTCGACAACCTCGTCACCGGCTACGATGAAGATTCCAAGCCGACTGCCGGTTTCCAGCGCGTCATCCAGCGCGCGGTGATCCATGTGCAGTCGTCAGGTCGCGAGGAGGTGTCCGGCGCCAACGTGCTCGTCGCCATCTTCGCTGAGCGCGAGAGCCACGCCGCTTACTTCCTGCAGGAACAGCAGATGACCCGCTACGACGCGGTCAACTATATCTCGCATGGCATCGCCAAGCGCCCCGGCGCTTCCGAGACGCGGACGCCGCGCGGCGCCGACGACGAGCAAGGCGGCCAGAGCGGGGCCGAGCCGCAAGAGGAAGGCGGCAAGAAGAAGCAGCAGCAGGACGCGCTGACTGCCTATTGCGTCAACCTGAACAACAAGGCCAAGGCCGGCAAGATCGATCCATTGATCGGTCGCGAGAGCGAGATCAACCGGACCATCCAGGTGCTGTGCCGCCGCTCCAAGAACAACCCGCTCTATGTCGGTGATCCCGGCGTCGGCAAGACGGCAATCGCCGAAGGCCTCGCCAAGCGTATCGTCGAGGGCGACGTTCCCGAAGTGCTGCACAATGCCACCATCTTCGCGCTCGACATGGGCACGCTACTGGCCGGCACCCGCTATCGCGGCGATTTCGAGGAGCGGCTGAAGCAGGTCGTCAAGGAGCTCGAGGATTATCCCGGCGCCGTGCTGTTCATTGATGAGATCCACACCGTGATCGGGGCAGGGGCCACCTCTGGCGGCGCCATGGATGCGTCGAACCTGTTGAAGCCGGCGCTGTCGTCCGGCGCGATCCGCTGCATCGGCTCGACCACCTACAAGGAGTTCCGTCAGTTCTTCGAGAAGGACCGCGCGCTGGTGCGGCGCTTCCAGAAGATCGACGTCAACGAGCCGACCGTCGAGGACGCCATCGAGATCATGAAGGGCCTCAAGCCCTATTTCGAGGAGTTCCACAAGGTTCGCTACACGAGCGAGGCGATCAAGGCTTCGGTCGAGCTCTCGGCGCGTTACATCAACGACCGCAAGCTGCCGGACAAGGCGATCGACGTGATCGACGAGACCGGCGCCTCGCAGATGCTGGTGCCGGAAGCCAAGCGCAAGAAGACCATCGGCATCAAGGAGATCGAAGCGACGATCGCCACCATGGCGCGCATCCCGCCGAAGACGGTTTCCGCCGACGACGAGAAGGTGCTGCAAGGTCTCGAGATCGAGTTGAAGCGCGTCGTCTACGGCCAGGACACCGCGATCACCGCGCTGACTTCGGCCATCAAGCTCGCGCGGGCCGGCCTGCGGGAACCGGAAAAGCCGATCGGCTCGTACCTGTTCTCGGGTCCGACCGGTGTCGGCAAGACGGAAGTGGCCAAGCAACTCGCCGCCTCGCTCGGCGTGGAGCTGATCCGCTTCGACATGTCGGAATATATGGAACGCCACACCGTTTCACGGCTGATCGGCGCGCCTCCCGGCTATGTCGGCTTCGACCAGGGTGGCCTTCTGACCGACGGCGTCGACCAGCATCCGCACTGCGTGCTGTTGTTGGACGAAGTCGAGAAGGCGCATCCGGACCTGTTCAACATCCTGTTGCAGGTCATGGACCACGGCAAGCTGACCGACCATAACGGCAAGCAGATCGACTTCCGCAATGTCATCCTGATCATGACCACCAATGCGGGCGCATCCGATGCGCAGCGCGCGGCGATCGGTTTCGGTTCGACCAAGCGCGAAGGCGACGATGTCGAGGCGATCAACCGGCTGTTCACGCCGGAGTTCCGCAACCGTCTCGATGCGATCATTCCGTTCGGCTCGCTGCCGGTGCCGGTCATCCATCAGGTGGTGCAGAAGTTCGTCATGCAGCTGGAAGCGCAGCTTTCCGAGCGTGGCGTAACCTTCGACTTGTCGCAGGATGCAATCGCATGGCTGGCCGACAAGGGCTATGACGAGCGCATGGGCGCCCGGCCGCTTGGCCGTGTCATCCAGGAGCACATCAAGAAGCCGCTGGCCGACGAAGTGCTGTTCGGCAAGCTCAAGAAGGGCGGCACGGTGCGTGTCACCGTCGAGAAGAAGGAAACCGGCGAGACCGGCCTGAAGCTCGAATCGCTCGCCGACGAGGCGCCGGTGAAGCCGAAGAAGGAAGAGCCGGACGACGTGCCGAAGGCCAAGAAGGCGGTGGCGAAGAAGTCCGCCGCGAAAAAGGCGGTGGCGCAGAAGCCGGAGCCCAAAGGTAAGGACGGCGGCAAGCGCAGCCTTGTGCCGCAACTGCCGCGTAAGAACTGACGAATCCGCAAGTCAAAAAAGCCCCGGCAACGGGGCTTTTTTTATGACACCTTCCGGTTAACCGCCCGGCGTCCGCCAGAGCGGTTGCGCCGGTTCAGCTTGCCAGCGCCATCCGTATCTTGCCGGCGTTTTCGGCCAGGACTTCAGGCTTTTCCATCTGTCCGCTGTGCGGCTTCAAGGGAATGCCGTCGAAGCGCGGAATGACATGGACATGGAGGTGGAAAACGGTCTGCCCCGAAGCTGGTTCGTTGAACTGCATGACCGTGACGCCATCGGCATCGAAGGCCTTCTTTACGGCCCGCGCAACTTTCTGGACGTGAACGAAGAGCGGGCCAAGCACCGCCGGATCCGCGTCGAGCAGGTTGCGCGACGGCGCTTTCGGCACCACCAGCGTGTGACCCTGCCCTTGCGGCATCACATCCATGAAGACGATGACCGCGTCATCTTCGTAGACGCGATGCGAAGGGATTTCTCCGCGCAGGATTTTGGCGAAGATGTTGCTGCTGTCATAGGTTGCTTCGGCCATGGCGCGCGCTCCGGTTCTTGGCTCGCTGTCTCGTGTAGCGAAGCTGTTCCGGGCGGGCAAGACGATCGGTCGACATCGGCTGTGCCGGCCCGCTCGGCTGAGCGAGTGGGTCTCGCTGCTCTACTCCGCCATGTCCTTGCGGAACGGGGTGCGCTCTTCCAGATATTCGCTCATCCGCTCGACTTCGCGCCGCTCGCGTTGGAGGTAGTCGGCCACTGCATTGCGCAGACCTGGATGGGCGAGGTAGTGCGCCGAGTGCATCGTCACGGGCCGGTAGCCGCGCGCCAGCTTGTGCTCGCCCTGCGCACCGGCTTCAACCACCTTCAGCTTGCGTGAGATGGCGAAATCGATCGCCTGATGGTAGCAGACCTCGAAATGCAGGAACGGGTGGTCCTCGATGCAGCCCCAATTGCGGCCGTAGAGCGCGTCTGAACCGATGAAGTTGATGGCACCCGCAATGTAGCGCCCGTTGCGTTTGGCCATGACCAGCAGGATGTCGTCGGCCATGCGTTCGCCGATCAGCGAGAAGAAATCGCGGTTGAGGTAGGGCCGGCCCCATTTCCTGCTGCCGGTATCCATGTAGAACGCGAAAAAGTCGTCCCAGGCCTTTTCGGTCAAATCCTTGCCGGTCAGCCAGTCGATCGAGATGCCGTCGGCGAGGGCCTCGCGCCGCTCTTTCTTCATTGCCTTGCGCTTGCGCGAGGCTAACGTTGCGAGAAAATCGTCGTAGCTCGAAAAGCCTTCGTTGAAGAAGTGAAACTGCTGGTCGGTGCGATGAAGGAAGCCGGCCGCCGCCAATATCTGGACGTCGTCCTCCGGCGCGAAAGTAACATGCGCGGAAGACACGCCGAGCTTATCCGTCACCGCCTTCAGGCCGGCCGCAAGACCGGCCTTGACGGTGGGGCTGTCCTCGCCCCTGCCGACCAGCAGGCGAGGGCCGGTGACGGGTGTGAACGGCACCGCGCATTGCAGCTTCGGATAGTAGCGCCCGCCGGCGCGTTCGAACGCGTTCGACCAGCCATGGTCGAAGACATATTCGCCCTGGCTGTGCGACTTCAGATAGCAGGGGACCGCCCCGAGCAGCTTGCCTCGCGCGGTTTCCAGCCTGAGGTGATGGCCTTGCCAGCCGGTGCGCCGAACAGCGCAGCCGGAATCTTCCAGCGCGCTCAAAAAAGCGAATGAAACAAGCGGGTTGTAGCCGTATTCTGCATCGCCGCGTGTAGTGCCGCCGAGGCTGTCCCATTCAGCGCTGGTAAAGGCGCCGATGCCTGCGGCGATGCGGATCGACAGCTCCGCATTCGCCGTTTGTCTTTCGCAGTCGTCCCCTTGATCCATGAGGCTTACTTAAGCTCGCTGCGGACCCATACAAGCCCGCTCAGGCGAGCCGTACCAGATCGGGCTCGAATCCTTCGAACGTCATCTGGTCGGCATATTTGAAGGTCAGGTCGACGGCAGGCTGGTCGTGCACGGTCCAGGTGATCACCGGCATGCCGAGTCTCTCTCGCACGAAGGAGACGAACCGGTTCGGCAGGTCGCCGGCAGCGTAGGAGGTGAAGGCGATGTCATGCGCCAGCATGGCGAAATGCGCCTCGATCAGGTGGTTGTCGTTGCCGTAGGCGGTCAACCCGCCGGGTATGCCGGGTGCATATTTCGGGAACTCGCGGATCAGCCAATGGTCGAACGACATGATCGCGGTCTTGCCCTTGTAATGCCTGAGCATCTTGCCGACGCTTTCGACCAGGCCTTCGTCGTGCCCGGCAGCACCTTTCAGCTCGACAACCATCGGCACACGGCCGTCGACCAGATCAAGCGCCTGCTGCAGCGTCGGCAAATGGTCGGCGGTGCCGCCGACCTTCAGCGCCGTGATCTCGGCAGCCGTACGCTGCCACACGAAGCCGTCCTCGCCGGTCAGCCGCCGCAGATCGCCATCGTGGATGATGACGGGGACGCCGTCGGATGATAGGTGCACATCGCATTCGATCGCGTAGCCGCGCTCGGCCGCCGCAGCGAAGGCGGAAAGGGTGTTCTCCCAGCGCGTCTTGTTCATGTCGTGGAGGCCGCGATGGGCGACGGGCCGGGCGGTCAGCCAGGAAAGATCGGTCATGGTTGCAGTCCCGGTCATTCGACTTCGAAGATCGCTTCGATTTCCACTGCGGCATTAAGCGGCAGGGAGGCGGTGCCGACGGCGGAGCGAGCGTGCTTGCCGCGATCGCCGAGCACGGCGGCGAGAAAATCCGAGGCGCCGTTGGCAACCAGATGCTGTTCGACAAAATCCGGTGCCGAGGCGACGAAGACGGTGATCTTCACCAAGCGACGGATTTTCTCGAGATCGCCAAGTGCCGCCTGAGCCTGGGCCAATATGTTGATCGCACAGTATTTTGCGGCTTCCTTGCCGGTCGCGGTGTCGACATCGCGGCCAAGCAGTCCGCTCGCCTGGAGCTTGCCGTCCTTGAGCGGCAACTGCCCGGCGGTGAACAGCAGATTGCCGGTCCGGCAATAGGGCACGTAATTGGCGGCGGGCGCGGCGGCGGCCGGCAGCGTCACGCCGAGATCGCTTAGCCGCTTTTCGATTGTTTCGCTCATGCTATTTCCCTATTGCTTGAAGGTGCCGCGCAGGCCGGGCCGAAATTGCTATTTTTGCCTCGCTTCCGCCACGACTTTTTTTAAGCTGGACCATCTTTCCATGCGGCCTGCCATTAGCCGCGATGATCGGAGCACCCCATGCGCGCAACGCGCCTCGCATTCAACGCCGTTCTCTTGACAGCGGCTTCCTGGGCGGCTCCCGCTTTTGCGGTGCCTGCGCTGCAGGCGCATCGTGCTGTTTACGACATTTCACTCGACAAGGCTTCAGACCGTTCCGGTATTACCGGCATCACCGGCCGCATGGTCTACGAGTTCAACGGCTCGCCTTGCGAGGGCTATACAGTAAAGTTCCGTTTGGTGACCCAGATCGTAACCAGCGACAACACCAGGCTGACCGACCAGCAGATGACCACCTTCGAGGATGCCGAGGGCAAGACCTTCTCCTTCGTGAACAAATCCTTTGTCGACCAGAACCTCGACAAGGAGGTCAAGGGTACCGCAACGAAGGAAGCCAACGGTCTCAAGGTCGATATCGACAAGCCCGAGAAGAACAGCCTGGAACTCGCGCCGACCCAGTTCCCGACCCAGCAAATGGTCGAAATGATCGGCAAGGCGGAAAAGGGCGAGCGTTTCTACGAAACCAACCTTTTCGACGGCTCTGAGGATGCCAACAAGGTGGTGACCACCACCGTCGTCGTCGGCAAGCAAGCCGATGCCGACAATGCCGATCCGGAAGCGCCGGCGCTGGCCAAGCTCGCCACCGACAAATACTGGCCGGTCGACATCGCCTATTTCGATGATGCCGACAAAGGCGGCGAGGAGGTGCCGGAATACCGGATCAGCTTCAAGCTGCACAAGAACGGCATCACGCGCGATCTCGTCATGGACTATGGCGAGTTCTCAATGACCGGCAAATTGGTCAATCTGTCGCTGTTCGATCAGCCAAAGACCTGCCCGTCTAAATAAGCTCGAGTGAACGGCAAGCCGCCGGCCGCTATCCGGGATGGTAGCGCTTAATCTTGCGGGGCAAGTCGCATCGACTTGAGCATGCCGCAATTGCCTATCAACGTCTTATGACGGTATGCGCCGCGGGGGAGCAGGTTGAGCAGGATCGACGTTTTTGTGGCGCCGCGGCCCAATGCGACGCTGATCAACGCTATGACATTCGTCAACCGGATTGTCATGCTGCACGGCGTTCCGGGGTTTCGCGACCTGTTGCCATTCAACCGTCTGGCCGGTTTGCGCGGCGTCGCCGATGTCCGCCACATCGATTTTCCGGAGAATGACCGGCAAAGGCTGAAGGCTTGTTGCGGCGCGGGCAAGGCGACGTTCATCACGCCCAACCATCCCGAATTCTTTACCGACTGGATGATCGACAAGGAGGTCGTCTCGCGGGTAAGCCCGCTGGCGGCATCCTGGGCCACGCACGGCGTCGTCAACGGGCTTGGCCGGCTGATGCAGAAATTCTGGTTGGCCAACAATCTGATCGCGCAAATCCCGGGCAACAGCGCGGCCGCCAAGGAACATTCGGTGGCCTGGGCGCTGAAGGGGCACGGCGTGCTCCTGCATCCCGAAGGCGGTGTCGGCTGGCATGCCAACATCATTGCCCCGCTGCTGCCGGGCGCGGTCGAAATGGGGTTCGAGGCGCTGAAGCGCGGCCGCCTGACGGATCCGGACTTCAAGGTTTGGATCGCGCCCGTGATCTGGAAGCTTGCTTTCACGGGGAATGTCGAGGCAGCGCTGGCAAAGGAATGCGCCTATGTCGAGCACAGCCTGAAGATCGAACGCCGTGCCGCCGATTCGCTGCCGGAGCGCATCCATCATATCTATGCGACCTTGCTGTCGCGCGATGAGGCTGCATATGGCCTGCGGTCCGATGAGCGGGTTTCGTATGACGCACGTCAAAAGGACCTGTTGACCGAACTCGGCCGTCGCCTTGCCGAACTTGTCTCGGTCGACGCCGGCACGCTCGACAATGCCGACCTTTTGCGCCGTTCGCGGCGCTGGCTGCGGGAAAACACGGATGGCAGTGGAAGCCAGAAGCAGGTCCGAATGCTGGCGGATACAATCCAGCGCGTGCAGCGTGTCGGGCCGTGGGCTTCAGCCAACCCGCGCATCACGCAGGAGGAGATCGCCGAACATTTGAAGCGGATCCGCAACGATTATTGCAAGGGTACGCTGCGCGATACGATCAACCGTTTCGTGCCGCAGCCGGCAGGCCCACGCCGCGCCTACGTCCGGGTACCGGAGCCGCTAGGCTTGCACGCCTATCAAGGCTCCGTCGAGGAGGCACTCGCCGAACTGCACGACCGGATGCAGGAGACCGTCACCAGGACGATGACGCAACTCGAGGCCGGCGGCGGCTTCATTTTCTATGCCAATCCCTTCTATCATCGTTAGCGGCGTGTTGGTCGGCGCAAGATGAAGGAGTGCGGCAAGCCTCATGGCGGTCTATGTCGATGCGGCGATCTGGAAATGGATCGGCCACCGCTGGTGTCATCTGCTGGCAGACGATACTGACGAGCTGCATCGCTTCGCCGCGCAGCTCGGCATCAAGCGCTCGTCCTATCAAGGGCCGCCCAAGACATCGGCGCCGCATTATGACATAACCGGGTTCGAGCGTGACCGCGCAGTGCGGTTAGGCGCCATCGAATGCAGCCGCGAGGAGATCGTCGCCGTTTTCCGGCGTGTGCGGGTGCCGAGGGGGAAGATGCGGCGATGATACCGGTGCGCTGATCGCCGCACGCTGAGCCGCAAGACGCCACAGCGCTTGCGTTTGTCTCGCTTCCCCTCTATATGCGCGCTCATTCCACACACGGACTTTGGTGTCTGCCCGGGAGAAATCCGGCTGAAACCTCCGGTGGCGTTCGAGGACAAAGTCCAAAAATGCCTGTGTCCGTGGAGGCTAACCGGAAAGGAAATAAGAATGGCTCTGCCTGATTTCAGCATGCGCCAGCTATTGGAAGCTGGCATTCACTTCGGCCACCAGACCCACCGCTGGAACCCGAAAATGGCGCCCTATATCTACGGCGCCCGCAACAACATACACATCATCGACCTCTCGCAGACGGTGCCTTTGCTGCACCAGGCGCTGAAGCAGGTTTCCGACACTGTTTCCAAGGGCGGCCGCGTGCTGTTCGTCGGCACCAAGCGCCAGGCCTCCGACATCGTCGCCGATGCCGCGCAGCGCTCGGCCCAGTACTATGTCAACTCGCGCTGGCTCGGCGGCATGCTGACCAACTGGAAGACGATCTCGAATTCCATCCAGCGCCTGCGCAAGCTCGACGAAATGCTGGCCGGCGAGGCTCAGGGCCTGACCAAGAAGGAGCGCCTCAACCTCGACCGCGAGCGTGAGAAGCTCGACAAGGCGCTGGGCGGCATCAAGGATATGGGTTCGACGCCCGATTTGATGTTCGTGATCGACACCAACAAGGAAGCGATCGCCATTCTCGAGGCCAAGCGTCTCGGCATCCCGGTCGTTGCCATCATCGATTCCAACTGCGACCCGGACAAGATCGACTTCCCGATCCCCGGCAATGACGACGCGGCCCGCGCCATCCAGCTGTATTGCGATTTGATCGCCAAGGCAGCTATCGACGGCATCGCCCGTCAGCAGGGCGCGCTCGGTGTCGATATCGGCGCATCGGTCGAGGCTCCGGTCGAGCCGGCGCTCGATCAGACCCCGGCCGCCGAGAGCCCGGCAGCCCAGACCCCGGAAGCATAGTAGCGAAGGCCGGCTGCGGCCTTCATCTTTCCAATATGTTGGCGCGGTAAGCGCTACCGGCACCAGGCGCATCATCGAAAATCGATGGTGCGTCAGTGCATTTAGACAAAGAGGCGACAATGAGCATTTCGGCTGCACAGGTCAAAGAACTCCGCGACTTGACCGGCGCGGGCATGATGGACTGCAAGGCGGCGTTGAACGAGACCAACGGCAATATGGAAGAAGCCATCGACTGGCTGCGCAAGAAGGGCATTTCCAAGGCCGACAAGAAGGCTGGCCGTACCGCTGCCGAAGGCCTGATCGGCGTAGATTCCGGCGTCCGCGAGGCAGCGATCGTCGAGGTCAATTCCGAGACGGACTTCGTTGCCCGCAATGCTGCGTTCCAGGAGATCGTCGCCAATGTCGCGAAGGTCGCGCTTGCCTATGGCGGCAAGACCGAGGCCGTTGCCGCCGCTCCCTATCCGGGCTCGGGCAAGTCGGTCGCCGAGACCATCAAGGACGCTGTCGGCACCATCGGCGAGAATCTGGGCTTCCGCCGCTCGGCCAAGCTCACCATCGAGCACGGCGCTGTCGCAACCTACGTTCACAATGCGGTCGCCGACGGCCTTGGCAAGCTCGGCGTGCTGGTGGCCATCGAGACGACAGGCAACGCGCATGCCGCCAACGCCTTCGCCCGTCAGGTTGCCATGCATGTCGCTGCCACCAATCCGATGGCCCTGACCACCGAAGAGCTCGATCCGGCCGCAGTGGAACGCGAGAAGGCGATCTTCGCCGACCTGGCGCGCCAGTCCGGCAAGCCGGAAGCGATCATCGAGAAGATGGTCGAAGGCCGTTTGCGCAAGTTCTATGAAGAGGTCGTGCTGCTCAAGCAGGCTTTCGTGCTCAATCCCGACATTACCGTCGAGAAGGCGCTGAAGGATGCCGAAAGCGAAATCGGCGCGCCAGCCAAAATCGCTGCCTATCTGCGCTTCGCGCTCGGTGAGGGCATCGAGAAGGAAGAGACCGATTTCGCGGCGGAAGTCGCGGCAGCGGTCAAGAAGTAACTATTCGTTTGAAAGGCTTTTTCGGCCGGGTATCCGCGAGGATGCCCGGCCGATTTCTTGCGCGGTGTCGATGAAGGCGCGGAGCTTCGGGGCCATCGCGGCGCGGCGCGGGAAATAGAGGAACAGTCCCGGTTCCTCGATCGATGCCTCTCCAAGGACTTCGACCAGCCGGCCTGCCTCGATGTCGGGCTTGACAAGCGGCTCGAACAGATAGGCGAGGCCGATGCCGGCAAGCGCCATTTCCCTTGCCGACAGCGGATCGCTGACGACCACGCTGCCGCGTGTCTCGACGCTGATATCCTTGCCCTGATCGGACAGATCCCAGCGATAGAGCGCACGTGATCGCAACAGCCGATAGCCGATGCAGTTGTGCGCCGCGAGATCGGCCAACGCCCATGGCCGCCCGCGCCGGCCGACATAGGCCGGCGAGGCAACGATGATGCTGCGGAAAGGCCCTGTCAGTCGCACCGTCACCATATCCTCGGCGATCATCTCGCCCAGCCGGATGCCGGCGTCGAAACCCTCGCCGACGATATCGCTCAGACGTTCGTCGGTGACGATCTCCACCGTCACGTCAGGGTAACGTTCCGCCATCGCCGTCAGGATGGGCATCAGCGCCAGAGGCAGCGCCAAACGCGGCGCGTTGATCCTGAGCAGTCCGCTTGCCCGGCCTATGACAGAGCGGATACGTTCGATCCGGTCGGCAATGTCTTCCAGCGCCGGCTCCGCCGCAGCGACAAGCGCGGTGCCAGCCTCGGTCAGCGAGACGCTGCGCGTGGTGCGGGCAAACAACGGCTGGCCGATTCGCTCCTCTACCAGCCGAACCGCATGGCTGACCGCTGACGGGCTCATGCCGAGCTCGGCGGCTGCCGGCGCGAAGCCGCCACGCCGCGCGACGGCAACGATTATAGGTAGGTGGCTAAGCAGATCGCGATCCATTCATGCATGATATCGCATAGTCCATTCGGATAATGCAATCTTATCGGTGGGGAAAGGACGGCGCATCTTTGGCTGCATCACATGGCAATCGCCGAGCAGCCAAGGAGACGTCTAATGACCGACCTCGATTCCGAACGAACCCGTAATCTCGAGACCGTGCGTAAATTCTTTGATCTGATGCACCGCAAGGACATTGAGGCATGGGGCGACCTTTGGGCTGAAGATGGCCGTATACTTGTCTTCTACCCGCCGGCAGGATTTGGAAACAGCATCGATGGTAAGGCCGCGATCCTGGCGGCCTTCCGAGGCCTCTTCGGCAATTTCGAATCCTTCGATTCGCAGCTGACAGCCATCTATCCGGCAGCGGATTCGGACGCGATCGTCGTTGAGTACAAGAACCGCGCGGTGCTGATCGGCGGCACTGAATACACCAACAGCAATATTGCGATTTTCCACTTCAAGAGCGGTCTGATCAGCGCCTACCACGATTATTTCGATCCGCGCCGCTTCCAGGTGGTGGTCGATGCGCTGGCCAAGGCCTGACTGCGTATCCCAGGCAAGACCTCAATCCCGCTTTTCAAACTTCAGGAGAAAATCCATGACCATGTCCTACTACACGCTCGGCAACAGCGGGCTGCGTGTCACCCGCCTGGCGCTCGGCACCATGACGTTCGGCACGGAATGGGGCTGGGGCGCGGAGAAGGAAACCGCGCGCGCCTTGGTTGATGCCTATGTCGAAGCCGGTGGCAATTTCTTCGATACCGCCGATCTCTATACCGGTGGCACGGCCGAAACCTGGCTCGGCGAATTCATCGCCGAGCGTGGGCTGCGCGACAAGGCGGTGATCAGTACCAAATTCACCTACAACGCCGAACCGGGCAACCCGAACGCCGGGGGCAACGGCCGCAAGAACATCCTGCGGGCGATAGACGGTTCGCTGAAGCGGCTCGGCACCGACTACATCGACCTCTATATCCTCCATACCTGGGACAGGCTGACGCCGCCGGAGGAGGTGATGCGGACGCTGGACGATCTGGTGCGCGCCGGAAAGATCCGGCATGTCGGTCTGTCCGACGTGCCGGCCTGGTACGCAAGCCGGGCGCAGGCCGTCGCCGAGCATCGCGGCTATGAACCGGTTTCGGCGCTTCAGCTCGAATATTCGCTGGCCGAGCGCAACATCGAGCACGAGTTCGTGCCGTTCGGCACGCGCTATGGCGCCGGAATCATGGTCTGGAGTCCATTGGCCAGCGGCCTGCTCAGCGGAAAATACCGTTTCGATACAATCGTCGAGGATGGTGGCCGGCTGGAGACAATGCGTGGTTCGACCAATCCCGGTTTCCAGAAATTCACCGATCGCAACTGGCAAATCGTCGCCGAACTGGAGAGGGTTGCCGGCCAACTCGGCCGCAGCATGGCCCAGGTCGCCCTGAACTGGACGGCAAACAGGCCAGGCATTGCGTCCGTCATCGTCGGCGCCACCAGGCTTGACCAGCTCAAGGACAATCTCGGCGCGCTTGATTTCGACATTCCCGAAGATCTTCGGGCACGGCTCGATGCGGTGAGCCGGCCGGTCACGCCCTTTCCGTATTCGTTCTTCGGCCCTGAAATACAAGGCGGCCTGACCGGTGGGCAGGCGGTTGGCGGCAAGCCGGCAAGCTATCTGCCGGATCTGCTCATGCGAGGCACTTTTGCCGGCGTGAGCTGACGGCTATCCCGGTCCACGATCTCAACTTTCCGGCTCGGGGGCCCCGGGGGCACGCGGGGCCCGGGGTGTTTTGGGCCGCCCCCGGTTTTGGGGGGCCCCCCAAAACCGCCCACCCCCCCCTCCGAGGGCCACAATACGGGGGAGCCCCGCAAACCCCCGGGG